>CAKTUI010000028.1 GCA_934621385.1 uncultured Kiritimatiellota bacterium | reverse complement strand
GAGGGTCAAAACCTACTTCAAGGACAAGCACGTTGCCTATGCCGCCGACTCACAATAATTCATTGCCGGAGCAATAACTGAGGTGGATGCCTGGCGAGGGTTGCCCCGTGTGCCCGTTCCAAGGAACTCCTTGCCAAGAGGGTTCGCGTCACATCGCGGCCTGCGTAGCGCGGCAGTTTGCGGAGCGCACGACAGGCGTTCCAAGTGCGCACGGGTCGGTCTTGCCCTGCGCATCCCTTTCAAGAAATAGACAACAGAACAGGAAAAACTGAAAAGGAGGTGTGCCATGATGCAGATGGAGTCAACGCTCACGGTCCGTGTCATTCGAGATCAAATTCGTCCCGTGAAAGCCGGAGGGTGGGGTGGTGCGGCGTGTCCCGAAGCCGAATTTATGGTATAATCCCCTTATCTTGAAATTAGACCCCATTTGTAAGGATAAAAGAGCGAAATCATGGCAGGCGAATACCAGTTCAGTTTGGTGGATGTGACGAAGCAGGTTGGTACGAAAACCATCCTCAAGGATGTGAACCTTTCCTTTTTCTACGGTGCGCATATCGGTGTGATTGGCGGCAATGGCGCGGGCAAGTCGTCCCTGCTTAAGATTCTCGCGGGTCTTGATACCGATTTGATGGGAACGGTCCAGGTTGCAAAGGGGACGAAGGTTGGCTATCTTCCTCAGGAGCCGGTGCTGGACGACACGAAGACGGTTGGCGAGGTGGTCGCCGAGGCCATTGCCCCAATCAAGGCGAAGCTTGAGCGTTACGAGGACCTGTGCTGCAATCTGGACGATCCGAAGGCGGAAGCCGAGATGGCGCGGTTGCAGGATGAAATTGACGCGCACGACTACTGGAATGTCGACTCCCTGGTGGAGCGGTCGATGGCGGCGATGCACTGTCCGCCCGCCGATCGTCCGGTCAATGTGCTGTCAGGTGGCGAACGCCGCCGCGTGGCCATTTGCCGCCTGCTCCTGACCGAGCCGGATGTGCTTCTGCTCGACGAGCCGACGAACCACCTTGACGCGGAAACCGTGCAGTGGCTTGAGGACTACCTGAAGCCGTTCAAGGGGACGCTGATTGTCGTGACGCACGACCGCTACTTCCTGTCGGATGTGACGGACTGGATTCTTGAGCTTGACCATGGGGTCTGCTATCCCTACAAGGGCAACTATGAGGAATGGCTGAAGCAGAAGGAGGCCATGCTTGCGCGGGAGGCCAAGGCGGAGAAGTCGCGGCAGAAACTCATCGAGAACGAACTCAAGTGGATTCAGACGAATCCATCCGGCCGTCATTCGAAGAGCCAGGCCCGTGTGAAGCGATATGAGGAACTGCAGAAGCAGGAAGTTTCGACGCGTGAGGACGATCTTGTGATTCGCATTCCGCCAGGTCCGCGTCTCGGCAACTTGGTCGTGCGTGCCGAGCATGTCAAGATGGCGTTTGGCGACCATGTCCTTTACAATGACTTGAACTTCGATCTGCCGCGTGGTGGCATTGTGGGTGTCATCGGTCCGAACGGCGTGGGCAAGACGACGCTGTTCAAGTTGATTACGGGTCAGCTCAAGCCGGTGTCGGGTACCTTCTCGGTTGGCGAAACGGTGAAGCTGAGTTACGTTGACCAGACGCGGAGCGAACTGAAGGCCGAGGAGACCGTCTATGAGGCCATTACGGGTGGCGGCGAATTCGTGAACCTCGCTGGAACGACGATGATGAACGGTCGTGCCTACTGCAGTCGCTTCAACTTCCGGGGTGCGGAGCAGCAGAAGAAGGTCGGGGTGCTTTCGGGTGGTGAGCGCAACCGCGTCCATTTGGCGAAGCTCCTCACGAGCGGTGGCAACCTACTCCTCCTTGACGAACCGACGAATGACCTCGACGTGGCGACGCTTCGGTCGCTGGAAGAGGGCCTTCAGGACTTCGGCGGGTGCGTGATGGTCGTTTCGCACGACCGCTGGTTCCTGGACCGAATCGCCACGCATATTCTCGCCTTTGAGGGCGATGGCAAGACGGTCTGGTTCGAGGGCGGCTATTCCGAATACCACGAGATGATGGCGCGGCGGAAGTAAGCGGGGATACGGACAAGGTATGAATCTGATTTTCTCATTATTCTTGGCAAGTGTGGTCGGCTGGACGGGTGTCGACAAGGACGACTATCTTGGCGGGCGCAAGGTCTCGTCGGGCTACTTGCAGGGCAAGATTGTCCTGGTGAACAAGTTTGGGATGAATGCGGCGAGCCGAGAACAGTTGCCGCGCCTTGAGCAGGTGTGGACGAGTTTCAAGCCGAAGCAGTTTGTGCTCCTTGGAAGCCTTTGCGAGGAAGGGACGGACGATGCGGAGGTGAAGAGTCTGTTGAAGGAGAAGGATGTCTCGTATCCCGTCTATCGCGGGGCGGGTCTCTCGTCTGGCGAACCGGCCTTTGAGGGGCTGCCTTACCTGTATGTCATCGATGCCACAGGGAGCGTGGTCTATCGCGGGCGCGATGAGCGATTGGCCGAGGAGGCGGTCGTGCGGGCCATCACCAATCTCGGGGCTCCGCCGAACCTGAGCTACTGGCAACGGCTCGTCGACAGCGAGAAGGACGTCCTGCCGGGGCGCACCTATTTGCATCTGATGGAGTTTCGCAAGCGATTCCCGAAGGAGGGGGCGGCCTATGACGCGCTCTACAAGGAGCTGAAGGGCATTCCTGACATTGACAAGTTGTCCAAGCTCGTGGAGTTTGCGCGGCGTGCCCGTGACTACGACCCGAAGGCCAAGCGCCAGAAGTTCAAGATTACGAAGGCAAAGATTGAAATGACGATGAAGGCCTACGAGTCGCTCAAGAAGCATGACAATCCGAATGTCGTTCAGGAGGCGAAGAACAGCCTGGCCGACCTTCAGTGGGCGGAGCGAGCCTTCTAATGGAGGGGTGAAGATGGACGTGAACAGCATTACTGAGATTCTGGAGCGGAATGCGCGTGAGTGGCCGAATGACGTGGCGCTTGTGGAGATCAATCCACAGGAACTTGAGGCGCGGCACACGACCTGGCGCGAGTATTCGCTGATTGAGTCGTCGCCGATTGAGGCGTTTCGCAGTGAGATAACGTGGGCGGAATTCGATGAGAAGGCGAACCGCTTTGCGAACCTCCTGCTGGCGCGTGGATTCAAGCGTGGCGACAAGATTGCGATTCTGCTGATGAACTGCCTGGAGTGGTTGCCAATCTATTTTGGCATTCTGAAGGCCGGGTGCCTGGCGGTTCCGCTGAACTTTCGCTATACGGCGGACGAGATTCGCTATTGCCTCGATCTCTCGGATGCGGCAGCCCTTGTCTTCGGTCCGGAGTTCATTGGACGTGTCGAGCAGATCAGCGACCGAATGCCGCGTGTGCGGGCGAAGTTCTACGTCGGGGACGATTGCCCGAGTTTTGCGGAGAGCTATCGCAATCTCGTTTCCTATTGTTCGGCAAAGGCCCCGACCGTGCCCCTGACATCCGACGATGAGGCGGCCATCTACTTCTCGTCGGGCACGACGGGCTTTCCAAAGGCGATTGTGTTGCAGCATCGGTGCCTTGTCCATTCCTGCCGCGTCGAGCAGGCGCATCATGGGCAGACGAAGGACGACTGCTTCCTGTGCATTCCGCCGCTCTACCACACGGGGGCAAAAATGCACTGGTTCGGCAGCTTCCTGGTCGGCGGTCGTGCCGTTCTCCTTAAGGGCGTCAAGCCCGAATGGGTTCTCCGGGCTGTTTCAGAGGAGTGGTGCACGATTGTGTGGCTGCTGGTTCCGTGGGCGCAGGATATCCTCGATGCGATTGAGCGCGGCGAAGTGGACTTGTCGGACTACAAACTCGGGCAGTGGCGGCTGATGCACATCGGGGCGCAGCCGGTTCCCCCGGCCTTGATTCGCCGGTGGAAGAAGGTCTTTCCACATCACGACTACGACACGAATTACGGACTGTCGGAATCGACGGGGCCTGGGGCCGTCCATCTCGGCATCGAGAACATCGACCATGTCGGGGCCATTGGCATTGCCGGTTATGGGTGGCAGACGAAGATTGTGAAATCGGACGGTGTCACGCCCGTCGCACCGGGGGAAGTCGGCGAACTCGCCTTGAAGGGGCCGGGTGTCCTGAAGGAATACTACAAGAACCCGAAGGCGACGGCGGAGATTCTCAAGCCGGACGGTTGGCTGCTGACGGGTGATATGGCCGAGGAACGTGAGGGGTTCATCTATCTGGTCGATCGTGCGAAGGATGTCATCATTACGGGCGGGGAGAATCTCTATCCCGTTCAGATTGAGGACTTCCTTCGGGCGCATCCGGCCATCAAGGATGTCGCCGTCATTGGGCTTCCCGATGCGCGGTTGGGCGAAATTGCCGCCGCCATCATCGCGGTCAAGCCCGGGATGATCCTGACGGAGGGTGAGGTGAACGACTTCTGCCTCGACTTGCCGCGCTACAAGCGTCCGCGCAAGATTATCTTTGCAGAAGTGCCGCGCAATCCGACGGGAAAGATTGAGAAGCCGAAACTGCGGCAGATGTACGGCGCGGCGGAACTCGTGGCGCGTCAGAATGGAATCGCCGTATGAAGGTAACACCTCCAGAGGAACTGAGGGCGGCGTTTTTGCCGCGAACCGTGGACGCGAACAAGTACTCGGTCGGGACGGTGACGATTGTCGGCGGCTCGGGGCACTACATTCACGCGCCGGTCATCGCAGGTCTGGGTGCACGAAGTGCCGGTGCCGGATTGGTTCGTCTCGTGGTGCCGGATGCTTCGCGCATCTGTGCGGGTGCACTGCTCCCCGAGGCGACGTTTGTGAAGCTTATGCCGACGTGTGTGCCGCCGCCGGCGGACGTGACCGTGATTGGCATGGGGCTTGGGCGCACCGTCAATTCGGAAGTCCTCATTTCGCGACTTCTCTCGGGCGCACGCGGGCGTTTTGTTTTGGATGCGGACGCTCTCGCCATTCTCGCTGGATGGTATGGGCGGACGGATGGGTACGATCCGGCGAATGGACAGGAACTTGTCCTGACACCGCACGAGGGCGAGGCCGCAAAGTTGCTTGGTTGGACGCGTGAGCGGGTCGCGGCGGATCGTGTGGCCGCCATTCATGAAATTGTTGAGCGGTATGGTGCGACGGTCGTCCTGAAGGGTGCCCATACGCTCGTCCTCGCGGCGGACGGCAAGAGCCTTTACGAGAATGCGTGCGGGAATCCGTTCATGGCTCTTGGTGGCATGGGCGACCTGCTGGCGGGTGTGATTGGTGCGCGGTGGGCCTACCTGAAGGGCGATGCCTTTACGGCGGCCGCTTCGGGTGTCTGGATGCATTCGGCGGCATCGGACTGCGTGGTCGCGGCGCATCGGGACCCCTCGCTCGTGAATACGGCTTCGGAAATCGGTTCACTGCGAACCGAACTCGACCGATAGGCAAAACAGAAATGGAGGTGTGTGATGGTTGACTACAAGGGACTCATCCGGCATTTGGCGGCGGACAGTGCGCCGTTCGGGCTCCTGACCATGCAGGCCTCGCCAGCCGCGTCGCTTTTGCACGAGCGGTTTCCGTCCAGACTCAAGGCACTCTTTTCCGCCGAGCACGGTTTCTTTGGGGCTGTCGCGGCGGGTGAGCGGGCGGCGAGTTCGTGGCACCCCTACTACAACATTCCCATCCATTCGCTTTATGGGCAGGTGCGACGTCCGACGGATGAGATGCTGGACGGCCTTGGACGGATGGTGATTGACCTTCGCGATATCGGCGTTCGGTGCTACACCTATTTGGCAACGCTTCGCAATGTCGTCGAGACGTGTGCCGAGAAGGGCATCCCCGTGACAGTCCTCGATGTGCCGATTCCGCTGGGGGGCATTCTTGACGGGCCGATGCGCCTGCCAGCGTACGAGTCGTTCGTTGCGCCGTTGAATGTGCCGCTCTGTCATGGCATGACACCGGGTGAGGCGGCGACTTGGATTTGTCGGGAGGAGAACCTTCATCTCGACCTTCATGTCGTGCGCGTCACCGACTGGAATCACCATCACCTTGAACCGTGGATGAACTTTGTTGCGCCGTCCCCTGCCATCAAGAGCTGGGATTCTGCCGCGCTTTACCCGATGCTCGTCTTTACCGAGGCCTATCCGGCGGTGGACTGCGACCGTTCGGGCACGATGCCATTTCGCGTGATTGGTGCGCCCTGGATGGATCAGAAGGGACTGATGCATGACCTTGCACCGGGGCTTTCCAGTTGCGGTGTCGGGATGCGCCCCTACCGCTATTCCCCGTCCTCGGGCAGTTATGCGGGGTGCGTTCTCAACGGCATTATGTTTTCCGTCGAGAATCCGGGGGCGTTTTATCCGGTTACGGCGGGAATGCTCGTCTTTACGGCACTCCTGCAGCATCATGCGGACAAGATGGCGTTCGGTGCGCGGCCTGAGTGGCTGGACAAGTTGGCCGGGTCGACGGAAATTCGCGACACATTGGCAAGTGGAGAATTGAGTGCCCTCTTCAGGGGTTGGATTGAAGGACAGGATGAATATCTTAAGACGCGTGTGGACTTGTATGCCTGAGGGGGTGAACGCCCTTGGGCGGCGGCTCAAATGGATGGGTGGAATCTTGCTCGGTCTTGTGCTTGGGCTTTCGGGTGCATGGGCGGCAGAACCGGCGGCATCGGGTGCGGTTGCCGTCATCGCTCATGACCCGGGCTACTACACGTCTCTCGCAAATCATGCGAAACGGTGGCTGAATGGGCAGTCCATCGAGGCGTCCGTTTCGACACCCAAGGAGATGGCGCAGGCACTCGCCGGGGCGCGAATTGCTTTCCTGCTCGGGTTTAATGAGCCGAACGCGGCGGAGTTGAAGACCCTGCAGTCATTTCGTGCGAAGGGGGGCAAACTCGTCGTCTTTCATTCCGCGTCGCCTGCGCTGGCTTCCCTGATGGGCGTGAAACCGCTGGGCTATCGAAAGGCTCCCTATCCGGGTGCGTGGAGTCGAATGGATTTTGACACTCGGGCGATGCCGGGTTGCCCGAAATCCATCCGCCAGACATCCACGGTCCTTCAGCGGGCGACACCCCTCAAGGGGCGCGGATATGTCTTGGCCACATGGGCCGATCGGACGGGAAAGTCGAGTGGTGAAGCCGCATGGATTGCGACGGATGCCGGCTACTGGATGTCGCATGTCCTGCTGGCGGATGGCGATGAGGACCTGAAGGCGCAGCTGATTGCCGCGATGTGCGGACTTATCGACCCGAAGTTGTGGAATGTGCGGACGGCAGCGGAGCGGGAACGGGCGCGGCACGAGGCGACGCGTGCGCTCGCCCTGAAGCAGGTTCCGCGCAAGGGCGAGATTCACGCGGTCTGGGATCATTCGGGGTGTGGGCTTTATCCGGGCAATTGGCCGAAGACGATTCGCCTTCTGAAGGAGTCGCGTGTGACGGATCTCTTCGTGAATGTCGCAGGGGCTGGCTTTGCCCACTATCCATCTTCAGTTTTGCCGCGCTCGCGCATCTATGCGCAGGAAGGTGACCAGTTGGCGGCGTGTCTTGCGGCGGCCAAGGGGAGTGGCATTCGCGTCCATGCCTGGATTCTCTGCTTTACGGCAACGCGTTCAACGCCGGAGCGGTTGGAAGTCTTCCGCAAGCAAGGATGGCGACTGAAGACGAGGGAGGGTGCGCTGACGGAATACCTGGATCCATCCAAGCCCGAGGTCCGCGACCACATTCTCAATGCGATTGACGAACTCCAGGTGAAGTATCCGGCACTCGGTGGCATTCACCTTGACTTTGTTCGGTGGTATGAACGCAGTCCGAAGCCGAAGAATGCGGCGAGTGTCATTTCGTGCTTTGTGGGGGATGTGCGGGGACGCGTCAAGCGTCCGCGCTGGCTGACGACGGCGGTGCTGGGCAAGTATCCGGCCTGTGTGGCCAGTGTCGGGCAGGACTGGGACGGGTGGCTGAATGCCGGGCTGGTGGACTATGTCGTGCCGATGGACTACACCGACAGCGCGTCGCGGTTTGAGGGCTATGTCGCGCAACAGGGGGCGGTGAAGACGCATGCGCGGCGGACGATTGCGGGAATCGGTGTGACGGCGAACGAGTCGCGCCTCGATGCGCGGCAGGTCATTGAGCAGATTAACCTCTCGCGTCGCTATGGTCTTGCGGGTGTTGCACTCTTTGATCTTGATGTCGTCCTCGAAAAGAGGATTCTCCCCTATCTTTGCCTCGGAATCTGGTAAGTTGAGGGGGCCGTGAAGAAGGCCCCCTCAACTCTGTCTCGCGCATCTTCCTTGCCATTGGCTAAGCGTGGAACTCACCCGGGAAGGCTGAGTCCGCCGTCGACCATCAGCGTTGCGCCGGTGATGTAGCGTCCCGCATCCGAGGCAAGCAGAAGTGCCGCGCCGGCGGCATCGGCCGGTTCCGCCGCGAGGTGTAGGGGAATCGCCTGCAGGACTTTCTCGTTGTAGACGGGGTTCGAAAGCGCGGCGCGGTTGCGGTCCGTCGCGAAAACGCCGGGGCAGAGGTTGTTGACGGTGATTCCCTCGCCCGCGACCTGTCGTGCAATTGAGCGAACCAGGTTCTCCTGCGCCGATTTTGACGCGGAATAGACCGGCATCTCCGGGTGGGGGCGACGCTCCTGAACGCTGCCGACTGTGATGAGCCGTCCCCATCCCTGCGCCTTGAGACGCGGATAGCAGAGCTGGAACAGTCGGAACGTGGCGTTGAAGTTCACCTGCATCTGCGCCAGCATCGTCTCACGCGGCACTTCGTACCACTTCATGTTCGACTGGATGGACGCATTGCAGACGAGGATGTCGGGCGTTGCGGGGAGATCGTCGAAGATGTGCTCCACGGCTTCCGGGTCGCTCAGGTCGGCGACGGCCTTCTGTGCACTTGGATCGTACTGTCGGGCAAGGGCGAGGGCCTCCTCAAGCGGTGCGGACTCGCGTGAGCCGTGCACCACGACATGGGCACCGAATTCGGCGAGCCCGAGGGCGATGGCACGACCGATGCCGCGTGCCGAACCGGTGACGAATGCCGTGCGGCCCCGGAGGCTGAACTTTTCGTGGAGCATTAGAAATACCCACCTTTCTTCGTAATCTGGTCAATCGATTCGCCGTTCTCGACCCATGAGAAAATCTTCTTCTCGTTTGCGACAATCTCCTCCGCCCGTAGCAGGACATCGTAGGCGATGTCGCGAGGGATGACCACTACGCCGTCGATGTCGCCGAAGACGACGTCGCCTGGCTTGATGAGGCACTTGCCAATCTTGATGGGAATCTGGTAGTGCGTAATCTGACAACGCGAGAGTGAGCCGTTCGGCATACGGTGCTTGTAGAAGACGGGGAAGGGCTTTTCAAGAATCTGTTTCGTGTCACGGATGTTGCCGTCAATCGCGGCAGCCTTCACGCCCTTGCCGTGGGCGGTCGCCGTCATCACGCCACCCCAGAGCGTCGCATCCACATCACCCGACGTATCCCAGAGGACGAAGTGGTTCTTGCCCATCTCGTCCAGCATCTGTCCGCGAAAACTCATCTCGCCCGTAATCTTGCAGCAGGGGGCGGATTTCACGGTGAAGGCGAAGCCGGCGACCACGTCGGAGTCGCGCAGGGGATGGATTTCGCATGGGAGTGCCTGGTCGAGGCGACAGAATTCGCGCAGGACATCCGAGACGCATCCGGCGTACAGTTTCTCGTAGCGTGCAAGAAGTTCGTCGTCCGGGATTGGGAACGGTTTCGTCGACACGGTCTCGCGTTCACGAATCAGGTTCTCAAGCTTCATCATCTTTGCTTCTTTCTGCAATTGGTTTTCTTCCGCCATTCTTGGGTTCCTTTGCTTGGTTGATTTCGTAAAAAGGGTTTGTGCGCGGCGACTCAGCTCCAGCGGCGGTCGTTTGCCCATTCGCTATCCCATTGTTCTGTGGGGGCCCAGGGAGCCGGGAAGTCGCGGCACGCATGCGCCTCGATGAGTTGCTCGTTGAGTTCGCCAATGCCGAGGCCTGGGGTTTCGGGAACGGTGATGAAGCCGCCTTCGTAGGAAAGTGCGGGTTTGACGAGGTCGCCCCACCAGGGCATATCAACCGAGTGAAGCTCAAGGGCCATGAAGTTCCGCGTGGCCGCCGCGACATGAACTGCCGCGAGACAGGCGATGGGCGATTCGGCCATGTGGATGTTCATCTGAACGCCACATTCCTCGGCCAGGTCGCCGACTTTCTTCGTCTCAAGGATGCCACCAGCCGTCAGTAGGTCGGGATGAATCACGGCCAGGGCACCCGATTCAAGGAGTGGCTTGAAGTTTTCCTTGAGGTAGATGTCCTCGCCTGTTCCAAGCGGCGTCGTCGTTGCCGCGTGAAGGAGTTTCCATTGGTCCGTCATTTGCCATGGGAGGACATCCTCCGCCCAGGAGAGGTGATACTTCTCAAGGCGGCGCAGGAGGGCAACGGCATCTTCGTAGGGGATGTGCCCGAGGTGGTCAATGGCAATCGGGACTTCCCAGCCAATTGCCTCGCGCACGTCGTCCATGTACTTTTCAAGGCAGTCAAGACCCTTCTCGGTGATGTGGATGCCCGTAAACGGATGCGCCGTATTGAAGAGGTCGTAGGCTTCGCCGCGCATGGAACGGGGGTCAATTGAGCCGTGCGGCGTTTGGATGACGTGCTTCATCTTGCGCATGTAGTCGAGATGGCCGAGCGGAGCGATGAGCGCGCCTTCCACATTCATCAGCAGTTCGATGCCGAGGTCCATCTTGAGGAAAGTGAAGCCCATCTTCATTCGTTCGCACAGGGCGCGGCCCATATCGCGTCCGCCGCCCTCGGAGTCCGTATCGCAGTAGCAGCGAATGCGGTCGCGCCAGCGTCCGCCGAGCAGCTGCCAAACAGGAACGCCCCACGCCTTTCCGCAGATGTCCCAGCACGCGAGTTCAATCGCGCACACGCCGCCTGCTTGCCGTGAATCGCCGCCAAACTGCTTGATGCGGCGGAAGACTTTCTCCACATTGCACGGATTCTCTCCGAGGATGCGGCTCTTGAGCATCGCGGCATAGGTGCGCGAACTCGCATCACGCACTTCGCCATAGCCGATGAGTCCCTGGTTCGTGTAAAGCTTGAGAAGGGTACACCGTTTCGGTGCACCGTCGATGTCGGCGAAGCGCATGTCCGTAATGCGAAGCGTGGACGGATTTATCTTGTTGATGTTCATTTGTTGGATTTTGTCCCTTGTGCGTTGTCTTCGGTTGAGCGCGAGTCGCTTACTTTTCACGAATGATGTATTCGTAGGGCTTGAGCATCCCAATCGTTGCTCCGCCGTTTGCCGTCTGGTTCGTCAGGTTCGCGGCGACAAGTATGGTGCGTGTGCCGAGCGTCCGCGTGAAGGCGACGATGCCGTTCTTCTCGCCGTCCGTCACCCATGCCATGTCGCCCTCGCTCCAGATGGGATCCTCGTGACGCATCTTCGCGAGCTTTCGAATGAGTGCGAGTCGCTTCTGCCCATCGGGCTGGAGTGCCCGCGCCCAGTCCACCGTCTTCGCGGCACGGGCGGGATGCTCAACGGGTCCAAAGAAGGAGTTCAGCGAATTGTCGGCAATCTCGTTGCCATTGAAGATGAGGGGGAGTCCCTTGCGAAGGAACGTCAGCACAAACGCCGCGTTGCCGGCTTCGACGGACAGTGTGCGGTCGAAACGCCTCTCCCAGTCGTCCGCCGCCGTGTCGTGGTTGTCGAGGAAGCAGAACATGAGGGCCCCTTTCGGAACATTCTCCTCGTAGGTGCGCACCTCGGCCATTCGCTCTGGGAGGCTTCGGTTCCCAACTGCGGCGATTCGTTCCCGGACGGTGAAGCTCCACGGCCAGGCGTAGCAGGCATCGAATGCTTTCTCAAGCCATTCGGCTTTCGTCCCCTCGTTGATCATCACAAGTTCGGGGTTGACTTTCTGGCAGGCGGTCACGGCTTCGACCCAGAAGTCGATTGGCACTTCGTCACCGACGTCGCAACGGAAGCCATCGCACCCGAGGCTCATCCAGTGCAGCATTGAGTCGATAAGGTACTTGCGCACATCCTTCGACGCGAAGTTGACATAGGGGAAGTTCCAGATGGTCGTCTTCACCGAGCCGTCGGGATTCTTCTGGAAGGCATCGGGGAAGTGGTCCTTCAGGACATTGTTCGGTCCGCAGTGCAGGTAGACGAGATCCATGTAGACCTTCATGCCGAGGCTGTGCGCCTTGTCGTTGAACGCCTTGAAGTCGGCATCCGTTCCGTATTCGGGGTCAATCTTGTCGTAGTCGGAGATTCGGTAGGGATTCTTCGGGCTACCGAAGCCGCTCCGAATCTGACGCGGACTCCACCCGGAGCGATTCATGTCGCAGTCCATGGCGACGAACGGCGTGAGGTAGACGATGTCCACGCCCACCGAGCCGACATGGTCCAGCATTTCCGTCGCGGCGCGAAAGTTGCCGTCACGCGTAAAGTTGCGCAGGACGATTTGGTAGACCGTCGCCCGCTTGAGGTAGTCGGGCGTTGGGCGCATCGCGGCAGTTGCGACGACGGACGACAGGGTGGCGAGAATAAGGATGAGTCGTTTCATTGCTGTTATTTCACCTCAATGAGAGTTGTCTGAGACTTTCCGCTTGCGTCCTTCCAGGTGAGACGGTACTTGCCGCGGAAGCCGCGGAATGCAACCTTTCCGCCCTTTGCGGATACGGTGGTCTTCGTTTTCCATTCGCGGTTGACGAGATCGTCCATGGCGAAATACGCCGTCTTCGGCTTCATCTCTCGCGTGAAGATTCCCGAGATGGACGGCTCGCCGGGTGCGCCGCAGTTGTCGACCACGTTCCACCACGTGATGCCGTTCATCTTCTCAACCGCGAACCAGGCCCGGTAGAGATTGCGCATGATGATGGCTTGGATCATCTGTCCCTTTTCCGTGTTGTCGGGGGCCGTGATGGTAATCTCGGAAAGATGAATGGGCCGTCCGTCGCCGGCCTGCATGATGCGGGCGAAGGTCTTTGCCACATTCTCGGGCCGTAGGTGGGGTGCGCCGTCGCCGGCGGCAATCCGCACGGATTCCGTGGGATTGAACAGGTGCATCTGCGAACCGACGACATCGAAGTCCGCACCATGCTTCGCGAGGTCCGCAATCTGTCCGGGGAACGCCGTCATGTTGTACTCGTTGACGTTCAGCCACGCCTTCGGACCCATCAGCTTGCGCGCCAGGGTCAGGGCTTCGTAGGCGTAGTTCGCCGGCATCAGCCCATACCAGCTCTTCGTCACTGGAAGCGAGTTCTTGGCCGCCGATTCGCCCGCCGGATACTGCCGTTCTGCGCCTCGCGCCCAGTCGGTCGCGGACTCGTTGACGACATCCCACGAATCGACGCGACTGCCGTAGCGTGCCGCGATTTCCGTAATCCGCCGCACCATGAAATCCTTCTGCGCCTTGACGAATGTCGGGACGAGTTCGGCGATTTCCTCTTCACTGAGTTGGGCGTAGATTTTCTTCCAGGCCTTGTCCCAGTCAAAGCAGCGCGGGACGTCCTTGACACCAATCGGTTTCGTGATGTCGCGGCGCGGCAGTTTGACCCCCGTGCGCTGTTCGAGGGCGAACTTCTCCTCGTCCGGACAGAAGTCGTCCCAGAGCCAGGTCGGGATGTGCCATTCGTTGCTTCCCCAGACGAGGGGGTGCCCGTGAATGCGAACGCCGCGTGCGCGGCAGAAGTCAATGACGGGGTCGGGAGCCGGCCGCCGCCAGTGCGGCTGGTACTGCGGATTCGGGCAGGTGTTCCAGTAGTCCTCTGTATCCTGGTAGCTTTCGGTGAAACGCGGCGCGTAGGGATAGGGTTCAAGCGTCCGCCAGTAGAAGGCGACGGTTGCGGAGTTGAAAAGCGTCCCGTACAGTTCCTTGTAGCGGTCGTTCCACTCCTTCTTGCCGAGCTGGTTGAAGTTGAAGATGTGCGCACCGAAGAAGAAGGCGTGAGAAATCTGCTCGACGGAGACTTCCGTACCATCCGGCGCGGCAATCTCGACGGACGCGTCCGCCTTTCGGAACTTCTCGATGTCCGCGTCAATCCTCTTTTGGACGTCCTCATTCCAGATCTTCCAGTAGGCATCGGACATGACGGACTTGTCCATCGTGAACGCGGCGAAGCCCGAAGAGACGAGCAAAGCCGCGCAAAGTGCAAACATTTCTTTCTTCATGGCGGATATTGTACCCTATTTGCCGCGTGTTGGGAATCAAATATTGGGCAAAATCATCACACTTTTTCGGCAAACGGGAGGGCTGTTGTCCGCCTATGGGAACGAAGTTTAGGCAAGAGGAGGGGCACTTTGTGCCGCTGGATGACCGTGCTGTGGATTTGCGGGCAAAAAAAATCGCGGCGCGTCCAGAGTCGGACGAAAGCCGCTTGCCCCGTTTCCTGCCGAATGGTGGAGAAGAAGAGATTCGAACTCTCGACCCCCACGTTGCGAACGTGATGCTCTACCAACTGAGCTACTTCCCCATTCGTGGAAACGTCTCATAGTATATCATAAATTCAGCGCGGCCTGCAAGGGGGGATTTTGCGAAAAAATCGTTCTCATGTCCGGAGGCGTTATCCAAGGGCCGAGTTCGGACTGTCCATGGACACGGCAGGCGGCGACCGAGTTGGCGGGTTCGGCTCTTGCCCAACGGCGCGGCATCTCCTAACCGCCGCTTTTTGTCCGAAAAGGGAGAGAAAATGCTCGGTTAGGGCATCGCGGCGAGGTGGAGTCGCCTGCGGCGCGGCGTTTCGTCGGCAGGCCGCCGCGCTGGGATGCCCATCGGAAGGAAACTTACTGCCCAGTAACTTTAGACTTACTCGGCAGTAAGTTTTGATTTACTCAGGAGTAAGTCTGCGTCTGATGGGCACGGGAATCTTTCGGGGTGCGCATCTCCCGGCGCGGCGGTCGGCTGCCGCGTCCGGGCGGGTGCGGAGGGGATGCTGCGGACATCGGCGGACGCCCGCCGTGCGGTGGGCGGACAGGACCGCCGCGCTCCCGAAAGGCGGTGCGCGGCAATAGTGTGTCCTTGGCGGACGATGCGGGCGATTGTCGCCTTTCGGTGCAGTTGATGACGGTGTGATAATTTGGTATAATCTCGCAGAAATGAGAGAAGTAAGGGACAATCGTGGGCATGGGCATCGGGGACGTGTCGTCCCCGGGGATTGGCCGCTTGCGATGGCCGCATGACGATGGAGTACATGGCAGGAGATTTTGTGCGCATGGGGTTCGGGTTCGACAACCCGAACCATGCCGCCGCATTCCTGTGCGCGCTCCTCCCGTTCTGCTGGGACCGCTTCGGCCTCTCCCGCCGCACGACGGCGGCGGGCCAGGTCGCGGACGTAGTCTCGTCGCAGGGCGGGAGGGCCGAGCGCACGATCCGCCGCGAGTACGACGACCTCGGCCGCGTGACGAGGGTCGACTACGGCGGCGGCGAGGTCGAGACCTTCTCCTACGACAGGTGGGGGCGGCTCGCCGGGCATGCGCGGGGCGGTCTGGTGGAGACGTACGCCTACGACCACTTCGGCCGCCTCGTTGAAAAGGACGAGGACGGTCTCGTCACGTCCTACGCCTACGACGCCTGGGGCAACCGGACGCTGCGCGTCACGCGGGGGCGGGACGGCGCGGTGACCTCGCAGGAGACGCGCTCCTACGACCGGCTCGGGCGGCTCGTCGAGACGGCGGCCGACTTCGGCTCGCGGGTCACGTACGCCTACGACGCGAGGGGCCGGCTCGCGCGCCAGACCGTGGACGGCACGCCGATCGACTACGCGTACACGCGGCACGGGCGGCTCGCGGGGAAGTACCTCGGCGGCAGGCTGGACCCCGACGCGGCGGTCGAGTACGAGTACTCGCCGTCCGGGCGCGTCGTCGCCCGCACCGCGAACGGGGTCCGCCAGGACTACGGGTACGACCGCAGGGGGCGGCTGGTCGCGGTGAGGGAGGGCGGGGAGGATGTCGAGCGCTACGCCTACGACGCGGCGGGGAACGTCGTGCGCAGGACCGTGCGCGGCAGGACGACCACCTTCGCGTTCGACGCGGCGAACCAGCTCGTCTCGTCGACCTGCGGCGGCGTGACGACGCGCTACGCCTACGACGCGGCGGGCCGGCTCGTGAGGGAGGGGGACAGGGCCTACCGCTACGGCTACCTCGACAAGGTGCTCGCGGTGACGGGGGGCGGGCGGACCCTCGCCTACGCGTACCACCCGGACGGTCAGCTCGCCCGCGCGGACTACGGCGGGGGGAGGACGGAGGACTTCGAGTGGGACGGGCTCGCGCTCGTCCGTCGCGGCGACGAGCGGTTCGTGAACGAGCCGCACGCCGGAGATGCGCCGAAGAAGCTTCGCTCCGGAGGGAAGCCGCGAGCGAAGCGAAGCGCCCGCAGGGCCCGCAAGGGGCCGCGCGGCAATCCGGTCGTCTCCTCGAAGGGCGTCGCCTACCTCAACGACGCGCTCGGGACCACGGTCGGCGCGAGACGGGGCGCGAGGTACTCCGCCGCCGCGCTGACGGCCTTCGGCGAGGGCGGGGGCCGTCACGCGTTCTTCACGGGCAAGCCGCTGGTCGAGGGGCTCGGCCGCGCGTTCCTGATGCGCAACTACCGCGCCGACCTCGCCAAGTGGCAGACCGCCGATCCGCTCGGCTACCCCGACGGCTGGAACCAACTTGCGTACTGCGGAAATGAAGTGACGGGTTGTATGGATGCATTGGGACTCGTCTATGACACGGTTAATGGTTTGACAGATGATGAATTGAAACATTTTAGTTTGGCGTTAAATCGATGGTTGGACTACGCAAATAATACGGCTTATCCTATTGTATGGTATCAAGATTTGACACTTACACTGAGAATGCTAAACAATTACAAGAATAGGGGTGGTGATATGTTTCTGCCTTATTCGGAAATATCGGAGAGTGATACTATTCAAGCGTTTAATGATTTTGTGCGAGAGAGGGCAAACAGAGGAGTGCGAGGTAGTGGGGCATATCCCATAACACAATGGAGGGGGTGGCACTCAAGCGACTTAAGTCATTCGCTTGGAAAAGTGCTGATACAGTATGATATTGTTGATTTAGGCGCGAGTGCTTGGCGGATAGATTGTTTAATACAAGATAGGTATTGGTTTCACGATTATAATATGACGGCAACCTTCGGGCAGATAAGTTCAAAGCTTATTGGTGGTGCAGTCGGGTGGTATTATGAATCTGATACGATACCAGACTTATGGATGCATCAGTTGCATATAGGTGGATACGCAAAGGAATATTATACAACCATCAGATGGTCTTTATCTGAATGATAGGAGAGGAAAAATGAACATGCGTTACATATTGTCTTATGTGGTAGCACTTGCTTTGATATTTACTGCTGGTGTGTGGCTTGAGTGCAAATTGGAGCAATTAGATATATCGAGGATTAACAATTCAATAAGAATTGCCGCCTGTGAAGTGAAAGCAGTTTTTCCTCAGGTTAAGAAGTATGGAACGGGAGAAGAAGTGTCGAGTTATTTGGATGGTTTAGAAGTTGACTTGATTGGAATTCTTGTTCCCAACCCCAGCAATCGGCATTTGAGTGACAAGTTTGGTCTTCAATGGCAAAAATGGTTGTGGGAAAAGGAGGCGTTATGACAAGAAGATGTTTTGTGGCTATTGTACTTTTGTTGATTTTCTGTGCTGGTTTTGGAACTTCTATGCTTCTGCACAGCTGGGAACGAGATGAACGGAACAAGTCCATATTCTTTTGCGCAAAAAAAATTCCTCAAGAATTGCGAGACTTGGAGGATAGGTGCTCCTCCGAAATGGATGCCTATCTTGACGATCTTGAAAAGCACATGAGAGAGATTGTCTTTCAGGTGAATAGGTGACATCAATTACTAGAAAGCGACAGAATGAAAAAACATGCAGTTTTGGGTGTTGGACTTCGCTTCTGTTGGATTTTGCTTGCGGACTGTGAAAATGTCCACTGTCGGTTCGAGTATCTCGGACACGACGCGGTGGTGGAGTCCACCGAGGCGGACTTCCTTGCGGCTTCGGCTGTAAGCGGCACATATGAACGCTACTTTGGGAATGAATGCCGACCCTTCAGGGAGTTAGACTGGCATCTTACCCAGTTTGAACGGGCTGTTTCCGACGGCGACCTTCCGGGGTGTACCAACGCCGTTTCGGCTGTGGTGAGCTTGATGACGGATTACGCGGCGTTTTTCCGTGACGGTGTTTTAGGTGAGACACGGACATTCCCGCAAACATTGAGAATGCTGATGCTGGAGAAGATTGAGTACAGCATGGCCCGGTTGGTGTTGGGAAAGAGTCGTGACACCGCGAAGGAATTCCTTGATTCGATTCTGCCGGATTCTATGATTGACGTGGGACGTTCTCTGCAGTCCTGGCACAGCATCCGCACGTTCAAGAATATGCTGTCCATTGCGTGTGCGGTCGGGGACTACCACGACAGGGAGAGATGTCCTCCGCTGAACCTAAACCTGCTGGAATTGCCGGAACGGGTTCGGAAGTGCGCGTGCGGGAGGGACATCGAGTACGAATATCACGGCCTCACTTGGGTGCTGAGGAGTCGGTGCGAGAGTTTTGACGGTGGTTTGGCGTTCGACGAGTACCTTCCGATGATTTATGGGCAGCGAAAGAGGCTGGATCTTTGCTTTAGCCCCTCCTATAATAGGAAGCGACGGATGCTGTACGACGGCAAGGGTATGAATACGAAGGACATCAGACTGACGGGGTGGGTGGATCACGATGTACCGTGGTCGGGTGTGCATATCATCAAATTCACCCATCCCTCCTCCGGATGCACACGAATCGTTCCGCTGTCCGAATGTGAGAGACGCAACAAGGAGGAGTCTGCAGACTGATGGAGTTCACATACAGAGAGTTGGAGCAGCAGGGGCGGCTCGTGCGGGAAGGAAACCGTACCTACCGCTACGGCTACCTCGACAAGGTGCTAGGCGTCACCGAGGGCGAGCGGAAGTACACCTACGCCTACCACGTCGACGGACAGCTCGCCCGCGCGGACTACGGCGACGGCGGTAGGGCGGGCAGCCCCCTGCCCGCCGGGTCGGAGGCCTTCCACTGGGATGGCCTCGCGCTCGTGCGGCGCGGCGACGAGTCGTTCGTGAACGAGCCGCACGCCGGAGATGCGCCGAAGAAGCTTCGCTCCGGAGGGAAGCCGCGAGCGAAGCGAAGCGCCCGCAGGGCCCGCAAGGGGCCGCGCGGCAATCCGGTCGTCTCCTCGAAGGGCGTCGCCTACCTCAACGACGCGCTCGGGACCACGGTCGGCGCGAGACGGGGCGCGAGGTACTCCGCCGCCGCGCTGACGGCCTTCGGCGAGGGCGGGGGCCGTCACGCGTTCTTCACGGGCAAGCCGCTGGTCGAGGGGCTCGGCCGCGCGTTCCTGATGCGCAACTACCGCGCCGACCTCGCCAAGTGGCAGACCGCCGACCCGCTCGGCTACCCAGACGGCTGGAATGCGCTCGCGTACTGCAAGTTGTCTCCAACTGTATATGTGGACTATGCGGGAGGGCGGGTGACATGCGTATATAGTATTTCTTCGAGGAAATTTACTATGGATGATGGCAGTCTACATTATGAGGTATATGCAATTTCGGGCGATAACGTCATAGCGCATCAATGGGATATGTTGGGGCCGGCACCAATTGGAAGTTGGAGCATAATGAATGATCCTAAAGAGTTTTATTTTCAATTGTGGTACGATGGTGATACTTGTTTTGATGATGTGGCGTGCAAAGGTCAAAAGAGCAGACAGAATATTCGCTTAACGGTAAATAGTGTTTCTCACGGATGCGTATGTCTGGATGATAACGATGCAAAGTCGTTTGATATAATTCAGTACATCAAGAACACCAATTATGTTATGAAGCGAAATGGTGCTGATAATAAGTTGTATAGATGTTTTGGAACTTTAACAGTCACGGAATAAGATGAAAATAAATTGTATGCATCGGATCTCATGTAAGTTGTTGCCCTTGTTGGGGATGATATCCTTAATGGAGGCGATAGGGCTGTGCTTGCTATCGTATCGACTGGTAGATGCTGAGGATAGGAAGTTCTTCACTGTAATAGGCAAAATGGCTTATCAGGATTTTGAAGGGACTTTTCCTCCTGATTTTGTATTTCGAATGGAAGCCGAAGAAGCATTTGATTCTTTGTCAACATCCGAGAAGGTTAAGGTTCTGGTTTGGACAGGGTTAAGATATAAGGATTCTTCATCGGTGATGAGCGCTATTTATGAAATGGCGAAAAAACATAAGTTGATACGGGCGCTCGATTACCATTTGATGACACTTCAAGACAATGCTATAAGTGAAAGGAAAGTGGCAGATCTGGAAAACATGAGAAGAGCATTAAAATGTAATCGCAATCCATGAAGTTTATGTCTATGAATGTGAAACAATATGTTCGCTTGTCTGTCTCCGGCAAGATTCTCATGACTGCTATCTTTTTACTTGGAATTGTTCTCGGGTGTTGTAAGAAGGAGGTTGAAGTGATGCCTGGTTTGAGATGGGAATATTATTCAGATCAATATTCCCGTTTGATTTGGGATGAATTTGGCGTGATAGCGGAAGGACGCTTCGACCTCATATTCTGTGATTATGGCTTGTGCGTGTCCCGACCAGGCAGGAACGATTCGCAGTACCTTGACTTGATTCGAGGACGGGTTGTGAAGTTGAGCGAGGCCGGGACCAATTTGTGGGGCGTGGTTGGCGTGGTGTTTTCGATTGATGCGCCAACGGCAATGGGCATCTATGACAGTTTTGGGACTCGTTCTTTTGAACAGGCGAGTAGCAATCTAAATGAAAGGTTGCGGTGACATCCGGAAAGGAACAAGGCTATGCCGGTTCTTTCGGGCGTATCTTTGCGTTAAATCATCCTTCTGATAATTGAATGTCTTGACTTGAAATAGTGGAACAGTCGCCGTCAATATCTGCGGATTTCCCATGGCCTGTGTCTGGTTCTTGTAGTCCCAGTCATGTGGTGGTTATGTCGTTCAGGGGCGTCGCCTACCTCAACGACGCGCTCGGGACCACGGTCGGCGCGTGGCGGGGCGCGAGGTACTCCGCAGCCGCGCTGACGGCCTTCGGCGAGGGCGGGGGCCGTCACGCGTTCTTCACGGGCAAGCCGCTGGTCGAGGGGCTCGGCCGCGCGTTCCTGATGCGCAACTACCGCGCCGACCTCGCCAAGTGGCAGACCGCCGACCCGCTCGGCTACCCAGACGGCTGGAATCCGTTCGCGTACTGCCGTTGTTTGCCATATTGTGCCGTTGATTATGGTGGTGCGTTTTTGTTGGTTTGTCATGATTACAATCTGGTCGGTTTTGCTGTGCACTCGGCAAGTGAGTTATCTGTTGGACATGTTGGTGTTGATGCTTCAGGTGGAGTGTTTGCCGTATATTTAGAAGATGTCCAAATCACTTCGTCAGGAGCTGTTTACTTTGACTTGAGATTGAATCTCTCAATAGGCTCTGACATTAGGTATGATTCAGAGTTTCAAAGCGGTGAAATATCGGAATATGGAGAACACACAGGCTCGCAAAACGATTCGTATGGAGACAATATGACATGGGAATCTGTTTATGCTCACGAAAAAGGGCATGCCGATGTCTTTTTCTCGTCCGAGATTGCTCTAATTCTAACTATTCTAAGCTCATCCAATATTGACGATGGCTCTCGCACGCGGAATCAAATTGTCACGATTGTCAGGAATGCCATAGCTATGGCGGGCGACTATTATTCGGAACGGTCAAATGATAGTGCCAATAAGGCAACCGAAGAATGGTATGCGAATCAGCGTAGATGGCGGCTCCTTGAAAGTTTAGACGATGGTAGAATTAAAAGTTGGATTAAGGAATGAACTTGAAGATACTAAGCTTGTCTTGCGTTGCTTTTACTTGGGTCATGTTGGCTGAATGTTCAATAATTTCAGACACCCAGAAAGATATTGATTATCTTCACGGCAAGTACAATGTCAATCATAATGTCTCGCAGTTGCACTGTACGACCAATGAATCCGGCATCATCGTCTTTGAATTTGAGATTCCATACGGAAGGCGCCTCTATCATGTTTCGATTACTTCCAATGCGGTTTCCCTTGCTTTGCATACGATAGGCCATGGGGACAAACAAGAAATTGTGGCCCATGGAGTTGACATTGAGTTGATTGAATCTTTTCAGAGGGAGTTACTGTCGTACAAATACGAGCCGTTGTCCGTTACCAGTGGCCCAAGATATGTCTATGTGTCAAATTTAAACACGCCAATGCAATGGTACAAGTTTGACTTCCCGTGGTGGATTTCATCTTGTCGTAGCGACATTCCGAAAGGAATGCTGATAGGGGTAGACCCTTGCACCGCAAAGGCTTATCAGAGTTATTCAGCTATTTTTCGTAGATATATTTATCCAAACATAATGCAGCTTCAAGACAAGCGGATTAAGTCCTGTAGGCAAAAAGATAATCATGTCTCTCATTAACTGGACGATATTGACGGTTTAAAATGATGGATTGTTATGCTTTCTGTTTTCACGACCCCAAATGATGCGGGGTATCTCGTTGAGGAGGTTGGAATAATGATAAGAAATATCATTTGGATGTTGACAGGGTTTGCCTTGGGAATGTTATCTTTGTTCATGTATGGGAAGATGGCAGATGAAAAAGCGGGGAGATGCGCGTCGCTGCTCGATGAATTGTATGTCAATAAGCCCCGTGAGGGAAGGTTGACAGAATGGATATATGAGGCCAGAAGTCAGGATCATACAGATGTCGAATCTATTGCGTTGAAGGTTCGCGAGTTGGCGTATGTCTTTTCGGCAGCCTATGCTGGCTTGGTGTGTTCTGGGCAAAATGAGTATATTCAGAAGTTGAATGAGATAAAGCATGTTCTTGGCGTTGTGAGATGAGTGTCAATCGTCCACAGGAGAAGGGAAAGGTGCTGCCGAGGGAGGCGCGCTCCTACGACCGGCTCGGGCGGCTCGTCTCGTCGACGGCCGGCGGCGAGACGACGATCTACGCCTATGATGCGGCGGGGCGGCTCGTGAGGGAGGGCGGCAGGGCCTACCGCTACGGCTACCTCGACAAGGTGCTCGCGGTGACGGAGGGCGGGCGGACCCTCGCCTACGCGTACCACCCGGACGGGCAGCTCGCGCGCGCGGACTACGGCGGGGGGAGGGCGGAGGAGTTCGAGTGGGACGGGCTCGCGCTCGTCCGGCGCGGCGACGAGCGCTTCGTGAACGAGCCGCACGCCGGAGATGCGCCGAAGAAGCTTCGCTCCGGAGGGAAGCCGCGAGCGAAGCGAAGCGCCCGCAGGGCCCGCAAGGGGCCGCGCGGCAATCCGGTCGTCTCCTCGAAGGGCGTCGCCTACCTCAACGACGCGCTCGGGACCACGGTCGGCGCGAGACGGGGCGCGAGGTACTCCGCCGCCGCGCTGACGGCCTTCGGCGAGGGCGGGGGCCGTCACGCGTTCTTCACGGGCAAGCCGCTGGTCGAGGGGCTCGGCCGCGCGTTCCTGATGCGCAACTACCGCGCCGACCTCGCCAAGTGGCAGACAGCCGACCCGCTCGGCTACCCCGACGGCTGGAACCCGTTCGCGTACTGCGGGAATAGGGTGACGGACGCAGTGGATCTGTGGGGTGCAATGGCCTACGACCCACATGGACTAAACGAATATGAATTGATGCAATTGGCGAGTGCTATTGACACCTGGTTGGAAGCCGCCAATAACTCATTGTATGGATTGGCAGGGTGGGTTGCAGGACGTCCTTATACATTGTCCTTCCTAAGTAGATATATGGGGTCGTTGGGAGATCAAACACTTGCATACGATGTAATTGCGGGAGAGACCGCAATTAATTCTGCGAATGGTAGGGCAATAGAAAAGATTAAGGCAGGGTCCGATACCCATTTCGATCGGGTCTTGAAGGGCGGATGGGCAGATATTGATTTTGAGACATCGCTTGGTGCGGTAGGAATTAACTATAAGGTTACCAGCCGGTCGGCAGAGGGCGTTTATGTTAGGGCTACAATTGATGATTTGTATGATTTTCATGATCAGGCCACGGTGGATTTTCCGTTTCTTGACTATTTTTCCTGCGATTGGGGCGGAGGTAATACAATCTATGATAAATGGATGAAGCAATTGGCGACGGCTGGATATGCCCAAGAATTTAAAACACATATAGGATGGACTCTGTTCATACCGGAATAAGGACAACTTACTTATGGCTAAGGTATTGCGCTTTATACTTTACGGATGGATTGTGGGAATGCTGGTGTCCGCGCTATTCTTTGTGCGGTTCATCGAGAATCGAAGGTCGCGTGTGCTGGTTGTCAGGGAAGTTCTCGGTGACCAGTTGAAAGCGATAGGTCTCATTGAAAACAACGAGGCGTTGGTGCAAGATGCTGAAAGGATTAAATATGGGCAATGGTAATTCGCTTGCTCCCTTTGTTGTGGGCATTGTGTTTGGAATCCTGTTTGCTTGGCTCTTTTCGCTGTCTCCAATCTCAACCGCCAATGAAGAGATGGCGACAATTTTCCACATCTGCGAGCAACTGGAACATAAGTATAAGGATGATGCGCTTCTGAAAATGTATCTCCCAGAAATCAGGAAAGGATTTGCCGCGTATTATCATTCTAAGTCTGGCAAGGATATGGACAATGGAATTATTGTCAAGTGGTGGGATAAACTTGTTGAAATGGATGAGATTTCCGATCGATTCCCTTCTTCCGACTGAGAATTGCCACCTCTTATTTTTTCCGATAGCCGTCCGCTATGTCGCCATATGCATAAAAGGCTGAATTAAGGTGAAGATAAAAGGAGTGAAAAGATGTCGGTTCTGAACAGACAAATCAAAATGGCAGCTCTGGGTGTTCTGCTTGCGGCAAGTGCAGTGTCCGCAGATCGTGCGATAGATGTTGAGAGGGTGCGTAACTTCTATGCGGAATGCCTTCGGTTCGACTACTGCGGAACGAATGGCATCGTTCGTCCGGCGCGTGGTATTCTAAAGGAAGGTCGGGTGGTCTTTGATGCGTATGTGCGCCCCGATGTTGTCCAGCGCGACATTTCATTCTACCGGGCGTTGGGTCGATTTGAGATGTTGGCCTATGTGCAAAGACCGGCGGAGGACCGTAGTGAGGAGATTCGCCAGTTTCTGTCGTCAAGGGCGGAGGTGGGCGACATCGAATGGTTGCAGTATGTGAGCAGCGTGGAGTATTCGTTGCTTCGGGTGGTTAATTCGGGCGTTGGGACTTTGGGGCTCCAGGATATCGACAGAATTCTCCCAGACTCCATGTTCTTGGAGACAAGTCCGCGAAGCGGCATCTCCGCCAGAATCGCCGCGCACAGGGCGTTTAGGAATATGATTGGGATTGCCTGTGCACTTGGCGAATGGAAACGGAAGCATGGATCATATCCCGGAGGGCTGAAAGAGTTGGGCATAGACGGCAAATGGTTAGGCGGAATTGGCGGTTCTAAAATCGAATATGAAGTAAGGGACGGAATATGGCAGCTGTTCTCCCCGGGTGCTCGTGGCGGAAAGAACAAATGCAAGTTTAATGAGTATGTGCCAGTGATGGATGCCCCGGGGGTCCGCTTCTGGCCGCAGTCGTCCTGCCTGTGGCTGTCGTCCGAGTATAGTGCAAAGCGCAGACGCCTGTACGAGACCGGCACGTTGTACGATGCAACATCTCCCTGCGCGTGCAAGTTGGAGCGAGGGTGCATTGTTCGGCAAGATAGAAGTCCCCGAGTAAAGGCGCATTGATGATATTGAATTATGAGAAGGTATTTTTATTGATGAGATGGGTACGACAGGAAATCCCGTATTTGAATGAAGCCAGGAGGTAAAAGATGAGTTGTCGAAACGCGAGAATTGTGAATTTCGGTTGCATGTACGAGGCTGCATTGAGAAGTTTGGCGTCAGGCTAAAATCGTATCGGGGATGGAATGATTACGGTAAAGACATAGATGTATTTCTGAATGAGTTGCAAATATCAATATCAAAACCGCGGATGAAGGATAAAGTGGGTCATGCTTTAAATATGTCGCACGATTAGGTTGCGTTGTTTGACGGCAGGGCGGGGTTCCGCCCTTGCTGCGCTGTGCTGCGACTCGTGCGGTACAGTGCGCAATCTTTTTCGCCTGGCATCACGCCACCTCTTTCCGCTCTGCGCGAATTACGGCGGGTGTCTTGTAGCCAAGGCTCTCGTTGTGGCGGCCCCAGATTGTCTCCGCGATGACCTTGCGCACGTCGGCTATCGTTCTGAAGGGCCGGTTTATGAGTATCCGTCCTTATTGACGGCAGCAGTTCCACAACTTCAAGTCCGCTTCGTCTTTAATTTCTCGAATCTCGCATCTCCCTGCGTGGGGATTCATGTAGGAAATCTCATGCACCCGATTGTCGATGAGAGAATGCAGAACGCCGGACAATTCCCTGCGGTGACTTGTAGGGAGGGGGCGGCCTCCTCTTCCTGACCCTCCTCTCGGACATGGTCCTTTCCGCTTTTGCTGACCCATTAGATCTTACAATTTTCCATTTCTTCGTACCTACGCCAAAAGCGAGCGAAAATATGCTATAATATGTGCGTTCCGTTTGGAAGGGGTCGGTTTCCGTTCTGAATGGAGACGCGCACGAGATGCGCGGAAGAGCGGTTGAGATTCGGTGAGCGTGCCGAGTCGAGAGCATCGTCAATCCCACTGATGCAGGAAGGCCGAGAGGATTCGGGCTATCCGCAACTGGAGAAACAGAAATGGCAGAAGAATTCGATGTATTTGCGAATGTCGGCAAGGCCGCGCAGGGTGGCGGTTCGGGTGCGGGTGGTAATTCCGCATCGGCTGGGCGTTCGGGTGGTTCAAAGAAATCAGGATTTCGCGGGCGCAAGGGCTTTTCGCGGACGGCGAAGGCGAACAATTCGCCGATTCGTGGTGCGAATGGTGAGGAGAGCGTGAACCCGCTGCTGAATCCGCCCCTGCCGACGGAACCGCAGGATGCGGAGCCGGAGGCCGCTGTCAATCCGCGGCGCAATTTTGACCTGCCCGAATACCGGTTGGCGGATATTCAGACGTGGCCGGCGCAGCAGATCGTTGACCGTATGATGCCGGGGGCCGATCCGGAGGAACTCGGAACCTATCGCAAGCACGAGTTGATTTTCGCGGCAATTCGCGCCTATCTCCAACATGGAGGTGCCGTGTTGGCGAGCGGCTGTCTTGAAATCGTTCGCGAGGGGCATGGCTTCCTTCGTTCCGCGAAGAACAACTTCATCGCCTGCCCGGAAGACGTGTTCGTTACGCAGCAGCAGATTCGCCGCCATGCGCTCCGCACGGGCGACGTGATTGAGGGTCCGATTCGTGACCCGCGTGACCGCGACCGCTTCTTCTGCCTTGGCAATGTGAATACGGTGAATGGCAAGGAGCCTTCCGTCGCGGCCCGCGTCATTCATTTCGAGAGCCTGACACCGACTTTCCCCACGCGGCGAATTATCCTTGAGACGAAGCCGACGGAGTATTCGACACGTGTCGTCGACCTGTTCACGCCGATTGGGTTCGGTCAGCGCGGTCTGATTGTGGCGCCTCCGCGTGTCGGTAAGACGGTGCTTCTCCAGAAGATGGCGAATGCGATTACCGCCAATTATCCTGATGCGATGCTGATTATCCTTCTTGTGGACGAGCGTCCTGAGGAAGTGACGGATATGCAGCGCAACACGAAGGCCATGGTCTTGGCCTCTACCTTTGACGAGGAGCCCCAGCACCACGTCAATGTAGCGGAAATGGCGATTGAGATGTCGAAGCGGCAGGTTGAGAATGGGCGCGACGTCATCATCCTGCTCGACTCGATTACACGACTGGCCCGTGCCTACAATACGGTTCAGCCGCATTCCGGAAAGATTTTGACGGGTGGTGTTGATGCGCTCGCCCTGCATCGTCCGAAGCGTTTCTTCGGCGCGGCTCGCAATATTGAGGGCGGTGGTTCGCTGACGATTATTGCGACGGGTCTCGTCGATACGGGTAGCCGCATGGACGAGGTTATTTTCGAGGAGTTCAAGGGTACGGGCAACATGGAACTTGTGCTTGACCGTGGGCTTGCCGACAAGCGTATCTTTCCGGCGATTGACATTGACAAGTCGGGTACGCGCAAGGAGGATTTGCTGCTTGACCCGATGGAACTTGAGAAGACCTGGGGCATTCGCCGCCTTCTGTCGATGGCGGGTCCCGAGTCGGCGATGAAGTCGGTGCTCAAGTCCCTCAGCAAGACGAAGTCCAATCCCGAGTTCCTGCTGGCGATGACACCGAAACCCATCTGATCGGTCGGTATGGACATCACCATTCGGAACGCACGTGTCCACAATCTCCGCGGAATCGATGTAACGATTCCGCGGAATTCCTTGACGGTGGTCACGGGACTTTCGGGGAGCGGCAAGTCCTCCCTGGCCTTTGATACGCTTTATGCCGAGGGACAGAGGCGGTACGTTGAGTCGCTTTCGGCTTATGCGCGGCAGTTTCTCGATCGGTTGCAGAAGCCGGACGTGGAGAAAATCGAGGGACTTTCGCCGGCCATTTCAATTGAGCAGCACACGACGGGTGGGAACCCGCGTTCCATCGTTGCGACGGTTACCGAGATACACGACTACTTGCGAATCCTTTATGGTTCCGTCGCGATTCCGCACTGTCCCAAGTGCGGACGGGAGGTTCACCGCCAGTCCGCCGAGCAGATTGTGGATACGATTCTTGCGTCCGGGAAGGGCAAGGCGATTATCTACGCGCCCGTTGTGAAGGGCAAGAAGGGGCGGCACGAGAATACGCTTGCCGCGATTCGCCGCAATGGCTTTGCTCGCGTTCGCATCGACGGTGAGACCTATCCAATCGACGAGTTGCCGGAACTCGACAAGAAGTGCAGCCATACGATTGACATCGTTGTGGATCGACTTGTCCTTCCGTGCGATCGGACGCGGCTGACAGATTCGGTTGAGCTGGCTCTTCGCGAGGGGAAGGGTGTCCTGTCCGTTGAGCGGCTTGAATCCGACCCGCCGGTGGAGGAGACATATTCCGAGTTGAATGCCTGTACGCATTGCGGCATCTCGTTTGACGAGTTGAAGCCGCGCTCGTTTTCCTTTAATTCGCCTTTCGGGGCCTGTCCGACGTGCGCGGGACTTGGCAATCTTTACTATTTTGACGAGGATCTTGTGGTTCCCGACAAGACATTGCCGCTTCGGGAGTGCATCCATGCCTGGCGACGGGCGGGGCATAATGCCATCATGTACTACAATGCGCTTCTTGAGCACATTGCCAAGCAGTACAAGGTCGACCTGAACACGCCCTACGAGAGATTGCCGGAATCGTTTCGCCATCGCCTGATGCACGGATTCAGCGACGACCTCGTACTGCCGTGGAGGAGTGTTGACCGCCCGTTTGAGGGTGTGCTGGCGACCTTGCAGAAGCGACTGGACGAGGCGGAGGATGACGAGACGCGCAAGAAGTACGAGGCCTACCAGAATTATCGGACGTGTCCCGACTGCCATGGGTCGCGCCTTCGTCCAAAATCCCGTTCCGCGACTGTTGGCGGACGGACGATTGTCGAGGTGATGGCGATGCCCGTATCTCAGTCGCTGGCGTTCTTCCGCTCGCTTGATGCCGATTCGGCAAGCCGGACATTCGGCCCCGTGCGCGACATCCTGCACGAGATTATTCGCCGACTCCAGTTCCTGATGGATGTCGGGCTTGACTACTTGACGCTGGATCGCCCGAGCGCGACGCTTTCGGGCGGGGAAATGCAACGCATTCGCCTAGCCACGCAAATCGGTTCGGGTCTGACGGGTGTTTTGTATGTCCTTGATGAGCCGACGATTGGCCTGCATCCGCGTGACAACGACCGGCTGATTGCGACGCTCAAGGGGCTGCGCGATCGCGGCAATACGGTTGTTATCGTCGAACACGACGAGGAAATGATGCGTGCGGCGGATTATATCGTCGATTTGGGACCTGGTGCAGGTCGTGAGGGTGGGCGCGTCATGTACCAGGGCGACTTCAAGGGCTTGTTGAAGGCGAAGTCCCTGACGGCGGACTATCTCACGGGGCGCAAGAAAGTCATACCAGATGATCTTCGGCACATTCCCATCTCCTCTGCGACAAAATACCTGACGCTTTCTGGAGCGAAGGAGCACAACCTGAAGAACATTACGGTCAGGATCCCTGTTGGTTCCTTTACGGTCGTGACGGGGGTCAGCGGGAGCGGCAAGTCGACGCTCATTGACGAGACTCTGAAAAGTGCCCTGATGAAGCATTTCTACAAGGCCCGCACGACACCCGGCAAGTACCGTAAGATTACGGGCATGGAGAACTTTGACAAGGTGATTGAAATCGACCAGTCGCCGATTGGCCGTACGCCGCGCTCGAATCCGGCGACATACGTCGGCTTCTTCTCCGACATTCGCGAGCTGTTCGCGCAGACGGAGGCGGCGAAGGCGCGTGGGTACACGGCGGGACGCTTCTCGTTCAATGTCAAGGGCGGTCGCTGTGAGGTTTGCGGTGGCGATGGCGTACGCAAACTTGAGATGAGTTTCTTGCCGGATGTCTATGTTGAGTGCGAGCAGTGCAATGGCAAGCGGTTCAACGCCGAAACGCTCGAAGTGACCTACGGAGGAAAGTCCATTGCCGATGTGCTGGCGATGACGGTCGCCGAAGCCTTCGAGTTCTTTGCGAAGGTGCCGTCCCTTGCGCGAAAGCTGAAGACGCTGGTGGATGTCGGGCTTGGCTATATTGCACTGGGTCAGTCGGCGACAACGCTTTCGGGCGGAGAGGCGCAGCGCATCAAGCTTGCGACGGAACTGTCGCGGCGGGCGACTGGTCGGACGCTTTACCTTTTGGATGAGCCGACGACGGGACTTCACTTTGACGATGTCGCCAAATTGATGCGTCTGTTGCTGAAGTTGCGCGATCAGGGCAATACCATCGTCGTGATTGAGCACAATACGGATGTGATGAAGTGCGCGGATTGGATTATTGACCTCGGGCCGGACGGGGGTGACCGCGGGGGCAATCTCGTTTGTGAGGGCCCGATTGCGGCGATTCGTGATTGCAAGGCCTCAATTACGGGGCATTTCCTCGCGCCATAAGGAAGGAAAGGAGTTTGGTCGATGTCTGAGAGTTGTTCCCATGATTGTTCCGCGTGCGGCAAGTCCTGTGATGAGCGCAAGGAGGCGTGCGCTTTTGCCGCGAAACCCAATGCGGCCTCGCGAATCGGCAAGGTCATTGCCGTGGCCAGCGGCAAGGGGGGCGTGGGCAAGAGCCTCGTCACGGCGGCCCTGGCCGTTGGTGCCGCACGGCGGGGGCTTCGCGTCGGAATTCTTGATGCCGACATTACGGGGCCGTCCATCCCCCAGGCGTTTGGCATCGTCGGTGGTGTCCAGTCGGGTGAGGACGGCTTCGAGCCGTCGGTGACGACGGGAGGCATTCGGGTGATGTCGCTGAATATGCTAATGAAGGATCCGTCGGATCCTGTCGTCTGGCGCGGTCCTGTCATTGCCGGTGTTGTCAAGCAGTTCTGGAGCGATGTGCATTGGGGCGATTTGGACATTCTGTTCGTCGATATGCCGCCGGGGACGGGGGATGTGCCGCTCACCGTCTACCAGTCCCTTCCCGTGGAGGGCATCGTGGTCGTTTCGTCTCCTCAGGAACTGGTGGAGATGATTGTGGCGAAGTCCGTTCGGCTGGCGGAGATGATGAAGAAGCCCATCCTTGGTCTCGTGGAGAACATGAGTTATCTGTCGTGTCCGCATTGTGGCGAGAGAATCTCCGTCTTTGGCAATTCGCATGCGGAAGAACTGGCGGCGAAGTTTTCCATCCCCCTGGTTGTGCGCCTGCCGATGAATCCGGACTTTGCCCGGCTGATGGATACGGGTGCGGCGGAATCGCTTGCGGTCGACGAACTCAATGTCTTGTTGGATCGGATTTCTCCGCCGCGCCGCAAGCTCTATGTGGCGACGCACAATGCGCACAAGGTGCGGGAGATTGCGCAGATTCTGCCCGAGTTCGACATTCTGCCCGACAATCCGGAAGGGGTGGAGGAAACGGCACCCGATTTTGCCGGCAATGCACTCATCAAGGTTCGTGCCATTGCGGCGCGGCATCCGGGAGCGTGGTGCCTGGCGGATGATTCCGGACTGGAGGTTGCCGTCCTCGGGGGTGCCCCCGGCGTTCGCAGTGCGCGCTACGCGGGAGAGCCGAGCGACACGCCGGCGAACAATGCGCTGCTGCTCAAGAATCTTCAGGGCGCGGCGGATCGACGGGCGAATTTCACGTGTGCCATTGCCCTCGTTGACCCACGGGGCGGTGAGCACATTGCGGAGGGACGGTGCTTCGGGCACATTTCCGAGAAGCCGTCTGGTGCGGCGGGATTTGGGTACGACCCGCTTTTCATTCCGGATGGGCATACGCGCTCGTTTGCCGATCTCTCGGCCGAAGAGAAGAATGAGATTTCGCATCGCGGCGTTGCACTCGCCAAGGCGCGGCAGATTCTGTCTGACTTTTCGTAGGAAGGTTGAACGCTATGCTGCGCCGCTTCATGCTCCTTTTCTGCCTGGTTGCCCTTTGCGGTATCGCGTGGGCGGACGCGGCGGAAATGGGCGCGGAGACCATTCGTCTTGCCCAGGGGACAATGGATGTGGAAACGTTCCTTTCCTTCCTCGATGGGGCGAAGGGCGCGGCGGAATCGGCTGGACTCCCTTCGTCCAGTGCTTCGGTGATTTCGTCCGTTGCCGCGAAGGGGAATTGGCTGTGGGCTTTGGTGCTCATCCTCCTTGGTGGGTTCGCCATGAATCTGACGCCCTGCGTCTTGCCCATGATACCAGTCAACCTGGCCGTCATTGGCAAGTCCGCCATGCGGGGAGTCTGGTATGGACTCGGCATAACCGTTGCCTACGGGATGCTGGGTGTCTTGGCCGCCGTCGGCGGTGTGGCGTTCGGCGAAGTCCAGGGGAATCCGTGGTTTAATGTCGGGGTCGCGGCAGTTTTCCTCCTGCTCTCCCTTTCCCTCGTGGACGTGTTTTTCATCGATTTCTCGCGCTTTCGCAAGCGTATGCGGGGCGGGGCGTTCCTGATGGGGGCGTTCAGCGCCGTTTTGGCAGGAGCCTGCGTGGCCCCTGTGCTAATTGCCGTCCTGCTGCTGACGGCGGAACTCTTTGCAGGAGGGAATCGCCTTGCTCTGGCGTTGCCCTTCGTCATGGGGCTTGGCATGGCCCTCCCCTGGCCGTTTGTCGGCGCGGGGCTGAGTGTGCTCCCGAAGCCGGGCGCGTGGATGAAGGTGGTGAATCGGGTGTTCGCGGTGGTTGTTCTGGGCTTTGCCGTCTGGTATGCGCATCTGGCCTGGGTGGGATTCGCGGCGAACAAGTCGGGCACTGTCGGGCGGCGGGCGGATGGGTCGATTGCCGCACGACCGACTGAGTTCGCGGCACTTCTCAAGGATTTGCCGCGTCCAATCTTGGTGGATTGCTGGGCAACCTGGTGCAAGAATTGCGCCGCGATGGAACGGACGACGCTGTCGGATGCTCGCGTACGGCAGGCACTGAAACGCTTTACCGTGGTGCGTCTGCAGTCCGAGGACATGGCTGAACTGCGGCGATTGCCTGGATTCGATGCCATCCTCGGGTTGCCGGCCTTCGTCATCTTCGAATAGGCGGCGAGGAGTCGTGTGCCTAACGGAATCGGATGACGAGAGCAGGGGGCGGACGGTCAGTCGTCCGAACGGCTTGGTAGGCTGAGGGAGCCGAGGCCATGGCATCGTCCGAAAAGGCCGTCACCATCCAGAGGTAGTCCGTTCGGGGCAAGAGTCCAGGGACACGGAACTGGCAGGCGCGTTTGCCACCCTCGGAGCGAACAAGGTGGGTGGTAATGGTGTTGGCGAAGCCAAAGCTGGAGAGGAGGATTCGCCCATTCGTCTTGCGCGTTGAGTGCAGGAGAAGTGCCGCGTTGTCGGGCACGGACGAGAGGTCGACCCAGTATTCCATCGGGGAATCGTCCAAGGTGACGCGGGCGATGTCATTCGTCGAGCCGTTCAGCACCCACTGAATTTGCATGACCTTCCCCTCGTCCTGATAGGGATGTCGTTGTGCCGTGCAGACGAGATGGCGGCCGGCATAGGATGAGACTCCCGAATAGGAGAGAAAGCCCTGCCGCTTGCCCGTCCCAATTTGGACGATGCCGTTGCCATTGGAAACGCTGCAGAGGCTCTCGCCGCCGAAGCCTGGTCCGAGAAGGTCGGGTGAAATGCCGGCGGTGGAGGAAGTCGCCTGAACGGAATCGAAGGTTTTTACCTCCTTTTTGAGCAGATGGATGAGGTTCGACTGAACGGTTGGTCCATTCTCCCACTTGGCAACGAAGGAGTCGCGGCGGATGCTGGCGGTGGTGAGTGCCGTGGGCATCGGAGTCAGGGGGTGCCCGTCAATCTCAATCGTGCTGAAGTTGATGGAGCCGCTGCTGCCGGTTTTCTCGATGGATTGGATGGTAAAGGACTGAACCAGGCTCTCTCGGGACCAGAAGAAGGTGTAGGACTGGGGAAGGGTGGAAAGCGTCAGTGCATGCGGTCGTGGCGGTGTCGTGCCGAACCCAACGGATGTTTCGGGCACGATTTCGGCTTCTCGCTTTGTCTTCTCGCTGGCGTTCCACGCGACGACGGTAATGGAGGTAATGGCAAGGTCGAATGTCGGGGAGGTGATGAATCCGCCGTCCTGGGCGCGAATGTAGGGGTGGCCACCGTCCTTCTTGATGGCAACGCCGGGACCATAGGCCCAGTCCGTCCCATTGGTCAGGGCGGTGTCGAGCGTGACGGAGATATGCGCGGCGAAAAGGTGTCCGCCGGGAATGAGGAGTCCGGCGGACAGGAGAAAGGCGAGAATGGTGCGAATAAACGCCATGAGAGGCGAGATTATACCACATTCTGACCCGCGCTTGGGGATAAGTTCAAAAGCAATGCGAGCGAAAAGTGTAAAATCTGATGGGATGGCAAGCAGGGCGCATTTTCGCCGCGTTCAACAGTCTTCTGCCTGCAACTCGTGCGCGTCCTAACTGGAACTTTCGCGAGTTGCAGGTAGAACGCGCAAAAGTTCCAGTTGGCAAGGCGTTCAGAACGCCGCGTTAGGCGGCGGCACCCAAGGGGCCCGGACTTTCGCCGCGTGTCGTGGTGCACAAGTCGCAGTGGATTGGGAGGATATGTTATAATACCGCCATGAAAAAATGCGCCAGTTGCCTTTTTGGGGCCGTCTTGTTGAGTGCTCTCGCCGTCCGGGCGGAGAATCTGCCGATTTCGTCTGAACATGTCCGCCTTGTCGCCTATGACTTGATGGATCGGACGGATGACCATGACGAACTCGTCTTTACCCGGGAGTGGTTGCTCTCTTCCATTGAGAAGGACTTTGCGATTACGGCGAATGTCGTGTCCGTTGAGGAAACGCTGACGGGGAGGGGCGCGGCACTTTTGCGCTTGGCACCGTTACCTCACGCCCGAATGACGAAAGACGCGGATCTTCTCGTCCGTGGACCTCGTCGCCGGCGCACGTTCGAGGTCATCTCCAATGGTTATCCGTCTGTCATTATCCCCTATGAGGGCGGTCGGATTGGCCTGACGCGGGCACTTCATGCCGCGCAACGGAAGATTCGTCCCTATAAGGAAGGACGCGACGGACTCTTCCTTTCCAATACGTGGGGCGGCGGTTTCCGCGACGCCCATGTGAACGAGGCCTTCCTGATGAAGGAGATCGAGGCCGCGGCAGAACTGGGCGTCGATGTCGTGGAGATTGACGACGGGTGGCAGAAGGGCCGCAGCATGAACTCGGTGCTGGCGAACGGCAAGGGGGTTTGGAATGGATACTGGGCGGTGGATCCGAATTTCTGGGACCCCGATTCGGTGCGCTTTCCCAATGGGTTCGCACCCCTGCTGTCCGCCCTGCGGGCGCGGGGACTGAAGATGGGCCTTTGGTATGGTCCTGATTCCTCGAATGACGCGGCGAATTGGTCGCGGGATGCCGATCGTCTCCTCGCCTATTATCGGGACGGCATTACCTACTTCAAGATTGACTCGATGAAGTCGACGAGCGCAAAGGCTCTGGCGAACCAGCGGGCCTTGTTTGACCGTCTGATTCGCGAGTCAAATGGTGAAATCGTCATCGACCTCGACGTAACCGCCGAGATTCGCCCCGGGTACTTCGGGCTGATGGATGCGGGGACGATTTTTGTGGAGAACCGCTATCCAACGCGGCATCGCTACTGGCCGCATCACACGCTGCGCAATTTCTGGTCGCTTGCCCAAGTCGTCGACCCCGTGCGCTTGCGCATGGAGGTTGCGAACCCGGACGCGGGAGCCGACCTTTACGCGGACGATCCGCTCGCACCGTCGCAGTGGCGGGCCGACACGCTCTTTGCGACCGTGATGCTCTCCTCTCCGCTCGGCTGGTTTGAGTCGTCGGCCCTTTCGGAGGCGCGGCGTGCCGAGCTGAGGCCGCTGGTTTCGGTCTGGAAGCGGGAACGCGCCAATCTGCATGGCGGCTGGACGCATTCCGTCGGCGAAAAGCCGGACGGTGTCGTGTGGACGGGCTTCGTGACGGAAGGGGCGGACGGTTCAAGCGTCTACGCGTTGCTTTTTAGGGAATTGAGTGATTGCACACAATTTTCGCTGGATTTGTCGCCGTATCTTCCGAAGAACCGCACGCCGTCGAATCCGCAGGTCCTTGGCGGGCGCGGCAAATGCGCACTGGAGGGGAGCCGTCTCTCGGTTGAGGGGGTTGAGAAGTTGGATTTCATCTGGGTCAAGATGGCACTCGGGGAGTGACGCGGAGCGGGCGCGGCGGAATTCCGATGCCCGTCGGACGAAATTCTAATGCCCGAAGGAAATATTTCTAATGGGCATTAGAAGGTACTCCAATGCCCGAAGGAATGTGTCCTGATGCGCACGAGAGCGCGCTGTCGTGCGCATCAGACGGCTCCGTGATGCGCAACGCCCCTGCTTCTACTCCTTATTAAGAGGGGAAAAGTGCGCGGCATCCTGTCCGTCGGGAGGCGGTCAATTCGCGTGCCCCAGTTTGTCAAATAGAAACGACACCCGATAGATAAGCAGGCGGTTTCTGATTTGCCAAATACGCGACACTCAA
>CAKTUI010000027.1 GCA_934621385.1 uncultured Kiritimatiellota bacterium | reverse complement strand
CGTTCTGTTCACGGACAGAAAGCGCCCAAAGGACAACTCCGACGAGGCCACGATAGTCCGGTTTTGATAACGACACGGCTGAATCCGAGCAAAACAGGACTCCCGACAAGCTTGCTACGAAACAAAAACTCAATAAAATCAAGCGGTTCGCAATTGGCGGAACAGCCCTGTTTTGAAAACTACACGACACCCCATGTCAAGGGGGAAATCAACAGGTGTTGGCCGACGTTCAAAGTTAGACTTTTGGAGCGAAGAAAGTTAGACAGCTTCGGGCGAGCAAAGTTAGACACCCTTTCCAGCCGTAAAGGACGCGGAGCCGTTGATTTCCAGGCGATATCCCATTGGCCTGGCAATCGTGCTCCCGAATCTTCTCTCTCCGATTATGCGTCAATGCTTCGACGCCGCGCCCAGCAGCTCGCGGCATCGAAGCCGGGCACCTGTTCAGAACCGATGAGCCAGAAGAATGCGCGGCACGACAGGGTTTGTCGGATCGGGACGTTCCTCAAGGACGTAGAAGCCACGGTTCTCGGGACGAATCGCGAGCCACACGGTCTTCTTCAGCGTTTTGCGATCCGCCACTTTCGCCCCATGAAGTCGATTCGGCAGCCGAGTTTGACCTTGCGAGGAACGTGCCTTGACAGGAACAGGCGAAGGACTTTCTCGTTCGGAACGGGACGGAGGCGGTTGCGTCCCTCCGCGACAAGACGCTGCGCCCGCACGTCGGGGATCTCGCCGGTCTCCTCGTTCGTGCGCGTCCTGTTCCAGAACGCGATGTGCTCGCCCGCGAGGACGTTGGCCCGCGCCTCGTTGTCCACGCCCGCCGCCTTGAGCGTGACGACGATCCTGTGCTGGAATGTGCGCATCGCCCGCTCGATCTTGCCCTTTGCCTCCGGCGTCGGGGCTATCATGTGGTTGATGCTGAAAGCGCGGCACATGCAACCACTTCCACATCCTCGTCTACGTGCCGGATTCCCGCGAGCTGCCGGACGACGAGCTCCTGGCCCGCATCCGCGCGCTTTACTCCGGGACGGCCCTGGCCGAGATCGAGAAGGAGTGGGAGCTGACCCTCGAAGTCTAGACCAGGCGGTCTACTCTGGTATGGTAGAATAAATCCCAATAATCTTTTCTATTTTTCTTTCTTGTCTTTATTTACGCTCTTCTGCACAGCTACAGTCGCAGGATTGCCGGTAAACTCCAAGTCGTGCACCAGCGCAATCGTCGCCCCTTCGCCATTGACACCATCGCAAAGAGTCGGCGAGAGATTGCCAAACGACCTCAACGGCGGAATATCCACGCGTTGTTGCAACTGTCCATTTACATAAAGCGCGAGTTGTCGAGCCGTCCGCTCTACGCCTATTACCGACTTCTGTCCTATCGGTAAGGGCTGTCGCGAAACGACTTCATAAGAAAACTCCGGCGTAATTCCACGCGCACTGCCTCCATTGAGAGTGACCTTGATTCTTCCATCGGCCAATAGCGAGAATTCGGGTCCTTCATTCCAACCGTTCTTTGTGATTATCTGGCGCTCGACAACTTGCTTTGCCAACGGCGTCAGCGTCAGGGTCATTCGAAACGTTCCCATGGGCCAGCGCCGTTGTGGCAAAACAGGACGCTTTGTCGTCGTCTTTCCGAACTCGAAACGTTCCTCTCGAAAGCAATAAGGAGATACCTTGGTTTTCACAACGCGCGTTTTACTAACAGGCAAATTGGCCTCTGAAGTCAAGAATGGATAATCATCCGGCATCCCCGAGGCGCTACTCGTGTGGTCGAGCGTGACCGGCGTCTCGATAACTTCCATGACTACAGGTTTGCTCGTCTTCGAAAACGGATAACGAACCAGCGTCTCGCCGAATGTGCCGTCAGCGAACTCAAACTCTACCCAATAGGCATCCGTCGGACGAGGCTCTTTCGACCAGACGGAAAGATGAAGTTCCCCATTGCAAGTCCCGAGTGGTGGCATATCATACATTGTGCCATCTGATGCAAGCCGGATTCGCCCAAGCCCAGCCTCAAGTTCTCCTCCTTTCAACAACTCGAAAGGCTTGAAACTCAGCTGCGACCCTGCAGTCGAAAAGGCGAGTTCCGTCTCGGGACTGGTCTCGATTCGCGCCGTGAACCGCATCCATTCAGGCGTACACCTTGAAAAGATTGACTGCTCATTCCAATTGAAAAACAGCGATCCGTTTTTATCGAAACTTTTGACCGCCTGCGCGATTCGCCCGTTCTTCACCGACAACTTGACCTCATGCTCACCTGAAAAGAACACTGGCAGGACAGTCTCTTTCTTCCGCGCAAAGTAGGTAACGGGAAGCTCGTTGCAGTAGAGCACCGCTCGCTTCAAGTCTGCCGAGCCAGCCAATGCGCACGTGCCTTCAAGAACTCCATCCTTCCAACCAAGTTGAAGCGTCGCGTCAATCTCGCGCCGGTCACGCTCGGAAACTTTGACCGTCTCGCCATTTTTCAAACAAGTCGTCACCAAGAAAGCCGCTGGCAGTCGAAAAGTCCGTTTCTTTCCGCGTCTTGAGACAGTAAACTCGGGCACAAGTGCCGGTGTTGCCGCAAGGTTGGCAGTCGGCACAAGCCACTCGTCCCTTCCCCAGTTGGTTGCAATCTGCCGCGAAGCGAGCGCACACACCTCATGTCCATTTATATCCAAGAGCCGACCACAAACCTTGACCGCTCCCTTCTCTGCCGCCGGAAGGCGCACAACCTCTATACGCAATAGCGAACCCACCAATGTCTCGCGCAAATACGCGAATTGAATCTCTGCCTCCTTGGCTGGCTCCTCTCCCTTGAATTCGCGCGACATGGCGCGAATCATCGCTGGATTTGCCGTTGTCAGCCTTCGCGTCTGCAATGTCGTCTCATCGTGATCGTTCCAAGTCGTAATGTGCAACCATTGCGCTTTCAGCGTCTGCACACAATCATACCGCCGCAACAGCGTATCGAACCCGCGGAATGGCTGATAATAACTGCAACGTCCATTCAACCAACCTCCATAATATCCTGGCCACAGACATGGCATGAACATCGCGCCATGGTTTTTGCAGAAAGCGTCGGTCTCCTGCAACTCTTGCTCCAACGACTTATGATTCGTCCATGCCGCACCATTGATCGAGAAGTAATAAGCGCCTTCAAAGAGTCCAGCGTAAGGTAGCAGTTTTTCATCGGAATATGCCGTAAAGCCCTGCTCGACATTTGCGATCAGCCAGATAGGGTAGCCTGCTTCGGCGCAACCCCTACGAATCTCCCGCCACTCCTCGGGCGACCAGGCAAAATAAGTATAAGTGCTGATGACATACCGATCCTTCCACTTCGGATAGTTGGGATGGTCACCATAAGTAGAGAGCATTTTGACCAATTCCCTCACTTGTTGCTCAACCGGAATCTTCGCATCAAGACAAATGCCGAACTGGAAAGGCGTCCCTTCGGCAGCTTTGAGAAACGGTCGCAAATCCCAAAAGGACGTTTCGCCACCCTCGTGCGCCACCATGTCATTGAAGAAGCCATCGATACCCTGATCAAGCGCCCGCAAAACCTCTGCACGAAACGGATCGCTCCCGACTTCACATTGCGGAAAATCATAGAACCGCTCGACCATCTGCGACGCATTGTCGGGCGTCAACCAAGGAACGTAGTGCGCCCAAACCATTTTACGTCCGGAGACGTCAGCGGCTACGGATGTCAGAACCATGGCGACCACGCTAAGCGCGGTCGCCCATATTAAAATATTCTTATTGTTATTCATCGTCTAATTCTTCAATTCTCTTGATTGCTCTCCTCAGGCAACACACGGCCTCCATCCGGCCACCTACCTGAAATCGGCGTGATTGGCCGGAACTGCCCCCATAAACCACAGCAATAATCAAGGGTGCCATCATATCGCGCAGCACTGCGGCCATACTCTGCCCCGTATGCACCATTGCCGCCACGCCACACGCGCGAACTGCCCGAGACTGGTCCAATAGGATCTGTCGCTTCAGCCGCTGAAAATGGGGCATACCAATCAAGCACATGTTCCCACAAGCAGCCTATCAAATCGTAAATGCCCCAGGCATTTCCTTTTTTAAGACCCACTTCATGCGCCTTATTATCGCTATTTTGGTGATACCAAGCATAGTCCTCAATTCCACTATCGCCGCAATAATACGCTGTGCCTGTCCCTGCACGGCAAAGATACTCCCACTGTGCGTCGGTCGGCAGATCGAAGTCGCGCCCTGCCAAAGTGGATAGCTTGCCGAGATAGCTATCAGCCGTCACGAAATGTCCGTCAGTAGGCCAATTCGTCCCTTCCGAACCACGAATAACATCCCATCCTTGCATTGGAGCCGGGGTGTAGGCTATCGCGTCTTTATCGTAGAACTGACTCCACCAGGACCAGTTCCAATCGGCAAGTTCCTTGCCAGTCATAAGCGCGAGTTGACCGCAGGTAACCGGATAAACTGCACAATAGAAGTCTTCCTTTTGGAACGTCACGTAATGCTGCGTCTCATGGCCACTGCCCCAACGATGATCTTCCGTCTCAGGCGAACCCATGCACCATTTTACACCCTGTGCTGGAATCCGCCGCATCGCCATGAGCTCATGCTTATAGATACGATTGGTAATGCCTCCGTACGGCAGTGCGGCAGCCGATGTATAGTAACGCTCGCGCGAACCTGTAGAGCCGCGAATATTATTATCGCGCAGGTCAATTACGAGGTAATCAGGCGGATTTGTATCATCCCACTTTTTCACCACAAGGCGAATCGCCCCATCGTCAAAAACCTGCCCAGGCCACACATCGTCCGCACGCCAGTACACCTTTTTTCCGGAACCAGCTGGCACGCGGCAGTTGACGTCGCCAAAGACATCCGTCAAGTACTTGTCGCCAATTGAAACCCAATCAGATTCATCAGCCGTAGCTTTGCCCGTGCGATTCGTCTGAACATCAACCGTTACGATTGTGTCGCGCTCGAGCGAATATTCTGCCGTCAACATCCTGTTATCTTGCGTTTCCGGCCAAACAAGCCCGACTGGAGCAATCAGCCGTACGCCCAATTGCTGTCCAAAATACTGATTATATTTGTCACGATATGCACAACGCGCGTAACCGGGATCATAGGTATATGCGCCGCCGCGAACGACGCGAACTGAACCTTCCGATGGGCCAATCGGGTCGATTACTGGCTCAGTGCCAAGATTGTCTGTGTAGTAATCTAGACAGCATTCCCACACGTTTCCAAGCATATCATACAACCCCCATGCATTCGGACGCAACTTGCCAACTTCGTTTGCATGCGCCCATTGTTCCCCCTCAAATTTACTATTGTTTACATGCCAAGCAATAGAATCCGTATCTGCATCATAACGGGAACCAGTAGTTCCGGCACGACAGCAATATTCCCACTGTGCGTCGGTCGGCAAATCGAAGTCTACCCCCGTTCGATTACGAAGCTGACCGCAAACCGACAAGGCGTCGACTGAATGCCCGTCCTTAGGCCAATCAGACGACGATCCTCGGATCCTTCCCCAATCGTTGACAATAACAGCGACATAATTGGAATTGACTTCACCAACGATGTTGTGGTTTTGATAGAGCGTGTAGTCCCAACCGCAATTATCCAATCGTATATCCCTAATACCATAGGGATCACCATCGAACCAAAAACCGATATTTAGCGTCTGTCCAATCGTCAAGGGATAAACCGCCATATAAAAGTCTGGCTCACTGAATGTCACGTTATGCGGAGCTTCACTATTGGAGGGTTTCGACGTCGATCCCATGCGAAACGTCTTCCCGCGCGCCTTGATAAGACGCATGGCCATGAAGTCTGTGCGATAAATGTTATTTTGCACATTATCCGCCTCGGGGAAAGCATTTGTCGAAACGTAGTACCTGACGCGAGGATCTTCCGTCGATCGGTTTTGATCCCGCCGAAGGTCGACCACCATATAGTCTGGCGGCGCGTCCGTTGTCCAAGCTTTTACAACTGCGCGACAGGAGCCATTGCGCATCATAAACTCAGGCATAATCTCTTCCACATTCCAAGTAATGACTTTATCCTCGGAATCGGACGGAGATATCAATTTGTTGACATCGCCGACGACATTGCGAAAGTTCGCTTCACCAATTGAAATCCAGCCTGAATCATTGTTTGTTGCTTTTCCATTAACATTCGTTTGAATATCGACCGTAACAATCGCCGGACTACCGGTCAGACGATAACTAATTGTCGCCCGTGACGAGGATTTTTGGGAAAACGTCACTGATTCACGAGCTATGAAAGGAGCCTCCGCAAATGTTGCAACAGATAATGCGGCAGAGCAAAGAAATGTAAATACTTTCATGTCTTGTCTCCTTATCTAATTATAATAAACATACCACGAATTACAGTGCTGACCGATGCCCAAAAATCTGACACCCTTGTATCTAAAGAACAAGAGGAAGTAATTTCGACTGGTGCTTTCCAAGTCTGACTGTCGCGAATTGTTGTATCAAGACCAATCCAATGGGGCTCTTCAGCAACAGCCGATGCCGAGATACATATTAAAATCCCAGCAAGCAATAAACGTTTAGCGAGGCTTACCCCCCCCTGGGGGTATCGGTCTGAAGCAAAAATTGTTCAAGTTCAATCTTAGAGTTCTTTTTGAGCATATTTTTATTTCTTTCCTTATTTTATGAAGGCATTGTTGAAATGACGACCCTTCGCCGTCACCCCGAAAAATCCTATTACAAGTTCACAGTAGGTATTATATCACAGTTCTGTTGGGAAATGGTAATATCTAACGGGCGCAGTTTGCCATAATAAATGACACCCAACTTTGAGAAGACCTGAGTTGACGGGTGCAGTTTGCCAAATACAGGACACTGTCGATAATATGGAGGAATGAAAACGATGTCCCGAATGGCCACAAGCGAATACATAGGCGCCAGGCGCAGGGCATACGCAAACGCCCCCTTACAGGTCACCGCCTCTTCCTGGCATCAAAAAGATGGAGAATCCAAACGGTTGCTTCTGGAGATGCCGACATGGGGCACGAGTCGTGCCGAAGGGAACGGGGTGACTTGCGCAACCCAAGGGGTTGGGATGCGCATCTTAAAGGGCTGAGATGAGCATCTCTTCGGGAAACCACTAAGGTGCTTTCATCAAAGGACTAAGGTGGTTTACCCAAAGCACCTTAGTGGTTTGCGCAAAGGACTAAGGTGCTTTCCCGTCGTTATGCCCGTCTCCGCCCGTGGCGATGGGCCTCTCCACCCTCTGTAATCGGCAGAATCCCCGCTTGTGTTGGGCATTTCCGCGCCGATTCATACCGCCGCGCACTCGCTCTAATGCGCGGCGGAAGGGCGAACGCCGCTCTTTCGCGCTCACCCACTCGCCCGAAAGAAGGGACAGGCCGGCCACTGGCCTGGTCGCGGCAAATGGTTTTGCTGGCCTGCCGTCCGGCAGGCCATTCAAACCGCCGCGCCCGAAATTTTGGTATAATTCGTGCAATGGATTCCTCTCTCTCTAACAGGCGCGCCCCCTCATCCCGCATCCGGACGCTTTTCCGTCTGGTCGGCACGGACGGGATTGGCCGCTTTGCCAAGACCATCCGCGACCTTCATCGCGTGTGGCGGTTTCCTTTTGTCCATACGACGCTGTTCTTCCTCAGGCGATTCGGCTTCTATGCCCTGGATACCGTCTCCCGTGGCATCAGAGACCTCCACGACCGCATCGGCCATACGGATGACTTCACCCAACAAGCGGCAGATGTGCTCGCCCGGCTCTTTGGACCGAAAGCCCCGACAAACGGCTATGTCATCTGGTGCGAGACGTATTCGCGCCGCTCGGCTGGCATCTACTGTCTTCATCGACTCTGCCACGACCTCAACCAGCGCGGCATTTGTGCCGTGATGGCCGGCGACCCCTATCCGCCGGCAGAGGGACTCGTCGCGCCCGTCATCATCCGTCGGCAGGCAAAGAGACTCGTTCGCTGCGGATTCGTTGCCGTCTATCCCGAAATCGTCTGCGGCAATCCGCTCAAGGCGCCGCGTGTCGTCCGCTGGTGTCTCAACAAGCCGGGCGTACTCGGCGGCGACAAGACTTATGCCGCGACCGAGAAGGTCTTCACCTATGCGGACACCTTCCGTTCCGCCATTCAGTCCCCCGTTATCGGCAAACTCTACCTGCCGACAATCGATGAAACGCTCTTCTTCGACAATGGCGTACCGTCCGAACGCCGCGCCCTGACCTGCTACTACACGGGCAAATCGGGCTATCGCCCCGGCTTCATCAATCCAAACGAAACGCTTGAGATTACCCGAACCTACCCCACGCGTGAGGAACTCGGCAAGATTTTCCGCCAGACACGCACGCTCTACTCCTTCGACTGCACGACCATCCTCGTGCAGGAGGCCCTGCTCTGTGGTTGTCGCGTCGTCCTCATTCCGGACGGTTCGCAGTCGCGGAATGACATCCAAAACTCGGAATTCGGCGCGGCGGGCATCCGCTGGTTCGGTGATGCGGACACACCCGAAGCCGACATCGCGACGCGGACGCGGCAACGGCTGAATGACATTCGGGCTAACTACGAGCGAGACCTTACCCGTTTCATTGAACTCACCCTGCCGGATGTCGCCTGGGCAGAAGCGAAAGAGGCCGCGCACCATGCTTGACAGGCTACACCGAAAGATTGGCGACCTCTGGTGGTATTCGGCGATGATTTTCATCGCGTGCCGCTCGGGGGATGTCATCCAGGCGTTCATCGGCCTGTGGCTCGTGCCGAAGTATGTCGGCGCGGAAGAACTCGGGGCAGTCATGCCGCTCCAGAATCTCTCGGGACTTTTTGCCGCGCCGATTGCCATTCTGGCGGCCGTCTTTGCCAAGTTCGTCAACACCTACGCAACACGCGGCGAAATCGGCAAGGTCAGGTCCTTCATCCACGATGTCATCCTCTCCTCGTGCGTCGTCTTCATCGCCTGCATTCTTCTTGCGCACCTGCTGATGCCGCTTTTCTACGAACGCCTGCGCATTGCGAGTGGACTTCTCACGGTTCTCATCCTCGTCGCCGGGTTCATCGCCAACATTGCCCTGCTGTTCACGAATGCTCTGCAGGGACTCAAGCGGTTCGGAACGCTCGCGCTCATCAACCTCATCGGCGCACCCATCCGCCTGGTAACGCTACTCGTCTTCATGCCGATTCGTGCACTCTCGGGCTACATCATGGGGCAGGCAACGCCCCCGGCGAGTGCCTCCCTCGTTGCCCTGTTCAGCCTTCGCAAGGCCTTTCGGAATGTCCGCCCCGACACCTCCTGGCGGCGAGATGTGCCCGCCATGCTCCGCTATGCCGGGCCTGTCGCCGTCTGGACGGTTGGCGGATTCTTCACCTCCACCATCCTGACGACGCTTTTCCGCCAACGGCTCCCCGAAATGGAATCCGCCGCCTACTACATGCTCTCCAAACTGGCCGAAGTCGGCGGCTACCTTGGAATGTCCGTTGTCGTCGTCCTCTTCCCCCTCGCGGCCGAAGCCCACGAGCAGGGTCGGGAGAATCGTTCGGTGCTCGTCCATGCCGTCTGTGGCTCGCTCATCTTCTCCGGTCTCCTCGCCATCGGCTTCGCCCTCTTCGGACGGGTCCTCTTCTCGTTCATCCCCGCCTGGGAACTCTACCTCCCCTATGTCCACCTCCTGCCGCCAACGACCCTGACGATGGGGCTTTCATACGCCATCGGCGCCTTTGTGACCTACGAAATGGCGTGCAAACGCTTCCGGCCCATCTGGATTGTCATCGGTTTGAACGCCCTCTGGGTGGTCCTGCTCGTCTGCTTCACGGGATGCGAGTTCTTCCGCGGCATCCTATCGGACACCGCCGTCGACTGGATGACCTCGCTTTCCATCGCCCGCCTTGACACGCTGACCTGGCTTGGCTTCGGCTACACGCTCCTCCAGTTCGTCATTCTTGCCCTCCTCCATTTCACGACCCGACGGTCCATCCAGTCATGACGAAGCGAAAGACGCTCATCCACGCCCACATCTTCTATCCGGACATCTGGTCGGAGATTCTGTCGTGCATCGAGAACTGCCTTGCCGAGTCCGCCCCCCCCCCCCGATCCGTCTCACTCGTTCTCACCTATCCAAAGACACATCCCGAACTGCAGGACATTCTCATTCCAGCGGTGAACCGCCTTAAACCGTCGCTGAAAGACAGCGAGGTCGTGCCTGTGCCGAACTGCGGCTATGACATTGCGCCCTTCCTCATCGAGGTTCTCAACCGCCGCACCCTTGACGATTACGACTACATCATCAAGCTGCACACCAAGCGGAATGTGGACACCTGGCTGAATTTTCGCGCCTATCGGGGGGCCGCGTGGCGCAAACGGCTACTCGCATTCGCCGCGACCCGAAAGGCAATGCGCCATTCGTTGACCGCCTTCGAGCGCTATCCGAAACTGGGTCTCATCTCCGATTCCAGCCTCATCAGCTACGGCGGGACAGATTACTGCACTGCGGCCATCCGCCGCGAATGCGACTTCGTCCGTACGCTTGGCCTCCACCCGAGGGCGGCCGTCTTTGTGCCGGGTTCCATTTTCATGGTTCGCGCCGGACTCCTCAAACCGTTTGCTCAACGCTACGGATGGAAAGACTTCGCCCCTATCACAAGCGTGACTGCCCATGTGGATGGGCTCCCCCATCAGCTGGAACGCGCCTTCGGTGCCGTCGTCTTCGCCCAGGGGTACGCCGTCTCGGCAGGAACCTTTCCGCCTGCGCTTGCCGTGTTCGGCTACCGCCTGCGCACGGCCGCCTTCCGACTTCTGCGCACCCTGTCCTCAAATGTGCGCAGGCTCATCGGGGATTCGCTCTTCACGCGTCTTGTCGGCGGATAGGCCTCAGCGGAAGGCTCGCACGACCTCACGGTCGTCAAAGGGATACTTCACGCCTGCAATTTCCTGCGTGGTCTCGTGACCCTTTCCGCACACGAGGACAACATCATCCGCCTCCGCCAACGCAAGTGCCGCGTTAATGGCCTTGTGACGGTCTGGCTCGACGCGCACAACCGAACGCCTGTCCGCCGGGATTCCATCAAGAATTGCCGCGATAATCTTCTCGGGGTCTTCACTGCGCGGATTGTCGCTCGTGACGACGAGACGGTCGGCCAGCCGTGCACAAGCCGCCCCCATCAGCGGACGCTTCATGGGGTCGCGGTCGCCACCTGCTCCGAAGACAACCCAGAGTTTCCCCGTGGTGAAGCCGCGCGCGGCCGCCAGTACCTTTTCAAGTCCATCCGGCGTGTGGGCAAAATCGACATAGACCTTCGCCCGTGATGCGCATGGGACATATTCAAGCCTTCCCCAGCGCGGCATCAGAGTCGGAATGATCCGTTGGATCTCCTCGTGCGAAACACCCGCCGCCTCCGCAAGGGCCGCCGCAACCAGCACATTCGACTTGTTGTAGTCCCCCACAAGCTGAAGCCCCGAGAGATCGAAGGATGGTTCGCGCAGCGTCACGGGAATGACATTAAGTCCCTCAATCGCACGGCACGCCGCGAGCATCTCCTGTCCATAGCCACCATCCAAACAGACAACATATGGCGCACCCTTTGGCATCCGCCGCGCAAAGTCGAGCTTGACATCAAAATAGGCCGCCATCGTCTTATGGTAGTCGAGGTGATCTTCCGAGAGGTTGGTGAACGCGCCACCCGAAAAGACGGTATCGCCCGTACGGTGCTGGTGGATGGCATGGGATGAAACCTCCATGACGCAGTCCCTTGCACCATTCGCCTCCATCTCGGCAAAGATTTGCTTCAGCTGCGCAAGCGGCGGCGTGGTATAGCCCGTGTAAAACCGCCGCGCCAGCGTATTGACCTCGACGGTCGTCACATACGCCGCCCTCAGGAACTCGGCGAGAATCCATGTCGTCGTGGTCTTGCCGTTCGTGCCAGTCACACCCCAGATGCGCATCAGTCCCGAACTCCCTTCCACTCCTCGAAACGCTTCTTGGCGAGTGCCGAATACTTCGAACCCATTCCCCCATTGACGAACGGATCAATTGAAATTCCGCCGCGCGCGGCAAACTTGCCATAAACCTCTAAGTATTTCGGACGGAGGAGCTTCTTCAGGTCGTCATAGATGATGTTGATGACATCCTCGTGAAAATCGCCGCGATTGCGGAAGCCAAAGAGATAGAGCTTGAGCGACTTCGACTCGACCATCCGCTTTGCGGGGATATAGCGAATCGTCAGCGTCGCGAAATCGGGTTGTCCCGTCTTGGGGCAGAGCGTGGTGAATTCGGGTGCCGTGAAGGTCACCCAGTAGTCTCTCTCGGCATGCTTGTTGTCAAATGCGTCAAGAATCGCGGGATTGTACTCCATCGGCACACGAACGGTCTTTCCCAGTGTCTTCAGTCCTTCAAGGTCGTCTCTCATTTTAGGATTCCTTTTTGATGGCGAGCCTGCGCCAAATGCAGATTCGCGTCTTTCCATAAGTTCTGTCGCGAAGGAGTTCCCAACCCGGCGTCTCCTCCGCCCGTTGGACGGCCGTCATCTCGGCAATGAAAAGTCCGTCCTCACGCACCACATTCCGTGCGGCGAGGGTCGCCAGCACCTGCGCATAGCCGCGCTCCTCGCCCAAGGCATACGGCGGATCGGTGAAAGCCACCGTAAATCCGGGTCCGACATAGGACGAAATCCACCGATAGGCATTCGCCACAACAACCTCGGCGCGGCTCTCGGCACGAAGCGCCTGAAGGTTCCGAACGAGGACATCCGCATGGCGGCGACTTCCCTCGACGAATGTGGTGTGCGCAGCCCCACGCGACAGTGCCTCAAGTCCAACCGAACCCGACCCCGCGAAAAGATCCAAGAAGACCGACCCGCCGATTTCGGGCTGTAGGATTGAGAAAAGCGATTCGCGCACCCGATCCTGCGTTGGCCGAATCGCATCCGTCTTGGGGACGAGCAGAGTACGTCCACCAAATTCTCCGCCCGTGATTCTCATTTGCCGCGCTTCGCCTTCATGAACTCGTCATACCCGCGATTGCGCAGGCGACAGGCGGGGCATGTTCCACATCCCCGACCGGGGATGCCGTTGTAGCAGGTCAGCGTGTGATTCTCGATGACATCCAGAATACCGAGCCTGTCGGCCATCGCCCACTCCTGGGCCTTCGTCTTGTGGATGAAGGGTGTCACGATATGAATGGGATAGTCGAGCGCAAGGCGAATCGCCCGCTGTTGGGCACGAATGAAGACGGCGCGGCAGTCAGGATAACCCGAGAAGTCCGCCTCCGAAACCCCCGTGTAGACCTCCGTCGCTCCCAGGCTCTTCGCCCAGACCGAGGCGGCCAGCAAGAAGAAGGCGTTGCGCCCCTCGACGACCGTCGACGGGCACTTCGCACCCGGCTTGCGCTCAATCTTCACATCCTTCGACAGGAGTGCATTCGTCGTCAACTGCCGATAAAAGTCGAGCCTGATGAGTTTGTGCCGAGCGATGCCAAAATGCCGCACAAGCCCCTTGGCGAACTTCGTCTCCAGCGCATGCCGCTGCCCGTAGGCAAAGGTGATCGCCGCCACCTCGTCCGCACCAAATTTCCTTACGGCCAAGGCCAAGGCCGTCGCCGAATCCTGTCCGCCCGAAAGCACAACTATCGCCTTCATCTCAAACCTTTCTTTTCGCTTCCAAATTCTGACCTTCTCGCGAATCCGTGTTCGCACTGGGAATATTATATCACACCCAATGCGAATCTAACGCGCCCACGGCAAATCCTCCTCGCTACTCGCCCATGTACGAAAGGCGCGTTCCGCCAAAATAAAGGCGGCGATAGGCCCGCGTCTTTGTGTCGTACCACGAAATTGATTCCCGGGGCGTCTGCGCGGTCCCGTCCGCGACAAAGAAACGCCGCCACTCAGCCGTCGAATTCTCCCGCTTCCACTCGAATGCCGCGCCCGGCAAATTCCAGTCCTCGGGCAGGTAGCCATCCAACCGCAGACGATAGGTGATGCAAACGACATCATTTGTCCCGACCTGACGAAGGTCAGGGATTTCATCCACGACAAGCATAGAGGCAACGATCCCACTGAAATCAGCCGGCCGATCTTCCGTCGGCAGGGGCTTCACCTCCACTGGAATCAACGGTGTCGCGATCCGCTCACTGCGCAGGGAGAAGATGAATGGCTCAAAAAATCCGCCGCGCCGCTCATTGGCAAACTGATAGGGAACGGTCAACCGGAAACCAAGATTTCCCTTGTAGGGCGTGTCATACCGAACGCGCAGGGTAAACCGCTTGACGACATTCGACGGATTCGCCGCCGCCGAATCCGTCAGGTTCTGGGCTGGTCCGATGAAATTGTACCCGTTCTTCACAGTTGGCTCAATGCTCACCTGTCCGAGATTCAGAACCTTCGGCACTTCAAGAGAAAGAATGTAGTCGAACTCGTCACCCACCTGCACATCCTTCCGTCCCATCTGAACCGTCGCCCGCATTTCCGGACGCGGACGACGAACGGATGACTGTGCCGAGATGCCCGGTCCACCGAAAGTTGACATCATCTCGCTCATTTCCTGATGCATCTGCCGAATCTCGTCGAAGACATCCTGCGCCGAGGCGGGCGTTGCCGCAAGAGACACCACAAGTCCAAGACAGGCCAACCTTCGCACAAACTTCCCAAGCAGGACAAACAGCAGGACGAAAGCGAGTCCTCCACCGAAGACGAGCGCGACGCGGCCCTTCCATCCATATTGAAGGACTGGGCGACAGACCTGCCGCCAGACGGGCAGTTCGGCAAGAGGATTTGCATCGCGCACGGCAATGGCGGCGACCAGTCCGCGTTCAAGGGCTGGCGACTGCCCAACGCGCCACTCCAACCATGCATAAACCGAAAGTGCCCGTCTCCAGTCGCCCTCAAGAATGGCACACCGCGCCTCGTTGAATTTCGCCGCAGGAAAGTCAAACGCCGCAAACGCATCCGCCGTCGGATGCGCACAAGCCTTCCGCCAGGCAAAGTCACCATCCGCATCCAACGCGGCAGATTCGCCACAATCCGTCATCAGGGCATCCGGTTGCGGCATCTTGACTTCGTGCTCAGGCAGGTCGTCCACAACGACGTCAACCCCGGGCCGAACATGAACGGGAATGGCATTCGACCGTATGCGCCGTTCGCCGCCCTGCGCATCGGTGTAGGTGAACTCCAGTTCGGGAAACCACAGAACGCCTGGATGCAAGGGGCGCACCCGATAGGTCAAACGCCGCGCATCACGATAGGTCTCGGTCTTGGCGCTCGCATCATCCAGTTTCCAGTCCTTTCGATTGACCAACTTGGAGAGTGCCGGAGGATGCAGCGAGGCAAAATCCGCCGCGCCGATGAAATCAAGCGTCAGGACGAGCGGATCACCCACCTTGACATTGTTCGCATCAAAGAATGCCCGCGTGCGCAGGGTCTCCCCGACGACACCCGTCAACGGGATCGCCGCCATCATCAACTTGGCCATCAGCAGTCCCAACATCGCCATTCTCCTTACTGTGGGGTCAACTCAACTTGTATTGTAAGCTCTTTATTCTGTGAAATGAACTCGCTTGAAAGCCCACTGATGATCTTGATACGAGATGCCGCCCGTAAAGCGGAAGTATCAACCGCCGCATCACCCGACCCCTGGGCCAACCGACATCCCAAAACACGTCCTCCGGAACCTAACTGAATGGAAAGTCGCAACACTCGTTTTCGATCTGTCGGCGGACGATCCCACTTGTCGTAGAAGGCCCTTCGAATCAATGAAATACACCTCTGCTGTTCAGTATCCGCAATTGAGTTCACCGCTCCTGGACGATAGCCTTCGTTGAGCCTTTTCGCAATCTCAGCTGGAGTCAACGCCTTTCCTGTCCGCCCATTCGGCTGACGTTCTTTCGGCGGCTTCTGTGTCGGGGCCTTGACAATTCTTCCGCGATTCCGAATTTCTTCAAGACGCTTCCGCGCACGCTCCTCCTTTTCCTTTCGGAGTTGCTCGGCAGTCTTTTTCGTCTTCTCGGGTTTCGGCTTGACTTCCTTCGGCGGAGACTTCGGCTTGGTCTTTTCATGCGTCTTAACCACCGCATCGACCTTCGCATCCACTTTCGGTGGAGTCTCCACCCTGTCCACGGGCTTGGCTTTCGGCTGTGTGGACGGAGGAGGAGTCGGTTCCGGCGGACTCAGAGGCGGCGGCTCGTCTTCGTTACCATCAAGGTTCTCGTGCACGACGACCGTTAGGTCGATTGGAATGGTCGTCTCCTTGGGCTTGACGGTGACTTTGGCGAAGAGATAGGCCAAGAGGAAAAGCGAGACATGAAGGGCAACCGCAATCGTAAGATTGCGTACGCCCAGCACCTCCGGCTTCTTCGGCTCTTCATCCGCAAACAACGACCGCCTCCATTTACTTGTCAACTGTCACGAGGGCCATTCGGTGGACCTTGCACTTGTAGACGACCTTGACGACATTCATCACGCTCCCGTAGTCAAGGCGCTCGTCCCCTCGCACAAGGACGGGAACCTCGGGATCCTCGGCCACCATCGCCTTCAAGGTTGACTCAAGGTCGGCGAGCGTCGTCGGTTTCCCATTCAGGAAAAGCCGATTCATCGAGTCCACCGTAATCGTGTTTGCCTTGTTGTTCTTGGAGGGGAGCGTATCAGTCTTCGCCTGCGGAAGCATAATCGACACGCCCTGCTCCAGGGCAGGGAGTGTGACAATGAAAGTGACAAGCAGGAGGAAGGTAAGGTCGATGAGCGATGTCATGTCGACCGCCGCCTTCGGCTTTTCGCCGCGCATTCGCCGCCGTCTCAGCATCTCAATCCATCCTTCCCTGGAACTCGCAGGCGATTCGTCCAATCAACTCGTCGGCGAATCCCTCCATATCGGAGGTGATGTTGCGAATGTTCGCATTCATCAGATTGAAGCAGACGACACCTGGAATGGCAATCAAGAGCCCGACGACCGTCGTCACAAGCGCGGCGGAAATGGAAGGCGCAATCGTGGCAAGATTGGCCGAACCTTCGGTCCCCATTGTCGCAAACGCATCCAAGACACCCCAGACGGTGCCAAGCAGACCCAGCATCGGGGAGAGCGCGACGACTGTGGCAACGACGCCCATGCCGCGCTCGACGCGCAACTCCTCCTCGTCGAGGGCGTGCTCGCATGTGCCCTTGACGAGTTCGACTTCACGCGCAGTCAAGGCCGCCGCGCCCGCATCACTCGCCCCGCGTCCCGCAAGAAGCGTCCGAACGTCCGGCGAAAGCAACTTGAGCAGGCGCTCGCATGACTTTGCGTAGATCCCAACGAGTCCGGCCGACTCCTTGCTGGGACGACGATTCAAGTAGTAATCCAGGACATCCCGAGATGTCGAGAAGTCGCGGACAAAACGGCGCACGGCCAGATTGATGAAATTCAGTTCATTCCATTTCCCGATAATCACGGCGACCATAATCACCGACCCCAACAACTGCGCAAGAACGATGCCCTGGCCCGTTAGATTCGAGGCCCAGAAACCGTCAACCAATGAATTTGCCAACAACATACCCAACAGTCCTTCCTACTCTTTCGACTTTCTAAGGTTCAATACCCTGTGGTGTGACAAGCGGAGCCGTTAGACGTTCAACCGTCTCCCAGGGAATCACAAAAACAGCATCCAGCGAACCCGGCATCGCGTAATAGCCATTCGCCGTACGGTCACCAATCAGGACATTGCGGCGAACCGAGTCATTGCGGCGGAAATCAACAGACACCACAAACTGGGGCGTCTCAAGTCCGTATGCGGCGAGTTCGGATGGTAAGACCTTCAGCTTGACCACGGAACTCGCCCGCAGCGGGTTCAGAAGCGCAAGCAGATCGGCAATCGCCTTCTCATCGGCAACGCCTGGCCGAACCGATGATTCCACATTCCATGCACGACGGTCGGCATCCCAAACGACGGATGTCGGCTTCATGCCCCGAATGGATGAAACGACACGAACGACTTCACTTCCGTCAATGCGTACAACATCCCGCGACCTCAGGTCTGCCAACCGATGATTCGCAAATATCCGCTCCCGTGCGACGGAGATTGGTTCGGCATTCGTCGACAGACAGACCTTGACACCATTCGTCTCAACATCCCGCGCATCCAAGTCAAGTAGCCGCGCCAGCAACTCGTCGGCAATCTCCTGGTTGACGGGTGCCGAGATGGGGGAATCCATCCGCCACAGGCCATTGGGAGCACGGGCAAGCGAGCACCCAGTGGATCCCTCCGAGATTGAAATCATCGAGATTGCCTTCGCCTCATAGGGGAAAAGCCGCGAATCAAGAAAAGTCCGCGACTCGGCGAGAGCAAGATCCTTGAGATGCGCATCAACCGTCACAATAGCCTCGCCATTCTGAACGAGTGCATAGACACGATTGTCGCCGGCATCCTTTCCAAGCGAAATCGACCGATCCACACCATCAAGTCCCCGTAAGGTAAGCGTAATGGCACTTTCCGAGTCAAGGCCATACCCCGCCAGAAGCGCAACCGTTGCACGCGTCGGCTCATTTGTTGTCCCCAACGGCCAGATGAACTCCTGGGCCTCAATGGAAAAGAGTTCGGCAAGAAACGCCTCGACCCGCCGCGTAGAGGCCGTTGCACGATGAGGCTCCTCCATCTGCCATTTCCCGTTGGTCTGAGACAATCGAAGAAACGGCCCGAACCCACGCCGCACATCCAGCGTACCAACCTCCGCATCCGACAGGAACAATCGGCGGAAGCGAAAGCCGCTGGCAGGCAGATCGGCGAGGGTTAATACATTCGTCGATACGACAGACACCAAGTCCATTCCCTCGACGGAGACATAGACACCGTCTTTCGATGGTGTCATCTCTCCAAAGGAGATGACATCCTGCACATCCCCTCCATTCACAACAGCAACCGACAGGGCCGGGGCCTCAAGGCCATAGTCCGCCCGCGTACGCCCCAACCGCAACAGATCGGAATCGGACTGTGAATCCTCCACCGGACAAAACGCCAGCGCATCCGCCAGTTGCATGATCTTTTGCGAATCGGCCGAACCCGAAAACGGCTCCACGATTCGCCAGCCAACATCCGACCGAACAAGCCGCACCTCCTGTGCGTCACTGTGAATCAGCCGAAATTCGGTCGCTCGATCGGCAGAACGGGCAAGGAACGAGCGTTTAACAAGCCGTGCATCCGCACGACCGCCCCGCGCATTCAGAAAGAGGTGAAGAGCCACCAGGACAAGAAGCACGAGAATCATCCACCCGATTGTACGCCTGTTATTCATGTCCGATGCCTCCTGCGGATGCGCGCCCACACGACAAGGAACAAGAAGACGATGCCCGTCGGCGCAAGCGCAAAGGTGAGAACAAAGCGTCGCCATTCCGCCCGATCAAGACCAACGGACAAGATACCAACATCCGGCCCGCCCGAAACAATCGCATCCGTTCCCGACAGGTAAGAAACACAATTCAGCAGAAAATCACGATTGGCATTTGCCCTCACGGTCAGTTGTCCATTGACGGCAAATGTCGCATCGCCGATTGCCACGATGCGCGTCGGGCGAATGGCGAGATCCGTTCCCGTTCCGCCGCCTTTCTCCACAATTGCCGCGACAACATTCTCCCCAACTTTTGCCAACGGCGCGAACTCAATGCGGTCAACGCCATCGACACCCCCGACCGCCGATGTTCGACCGATCACCAGTGGCGACTCCAGTACCAACTGAAGGCCCTTCAGCGGAAGCGTGATGTCATGATCCGTTAAGTCCGAAACGACCACATCCCGACCAGAGTAAGTTCGCACATTCTCAAGAGGACACCGCTCGGCCCGCATTCCCCAAGCAGGCAAAAAGGCCGCAATACCACCTGAATCACCAGACCCCAGAAGAGTCAGCAAACGCCCACCCTGTCGAAGATAGGACTCAAGCAAGCCGAGTTCCGTCCGAGAGAAGTCGCTCTTCGCCCCGGCGACGACGACCAAGGCGCAATCGGATGGAATCTGATCCAACGACAACAGATCGATGGGACGGTTATCATAGCCATCACGCGCAAGTTCCCGCGCAATATCGCTCATACCATCCGCCCCATAGGAGTCAAATGCAATCTCCCCATGTCCCTGCGTCCAGTAAATGACCCGGCGCTGTGGCGGAATGAGCAGACGAAGAATCGCGGAGGCGCAATTCCGCTCGCCAACGCCATCCCGAATGGGCAAGCTGACGATATGTTGACCTCGCACGAAGACAAGGTCTTCCGACCCGGCCCCCATCCGCATCAACCGCGTCGCCGCACCAATATCCCAGCGTGGATCCACAAAGCGCAAAGTCAGGCGAACGCCACCGAGCTGCTCGGCCTCGCGCTTTAGCGCCCGAAGAAACTGGACGACCGAACGGAACTTTGCATCGTTTCGCGGCAGAAGACAGACAACCGAGACATTTCCTCGCGCCTCCGAAAGAATCTCCCGCGTACGCGCCGAGAACCGCCGCTCCCCTGCAAGCGGAAAGTCAGCCGTCACGTTGAGGCGAATGGCAAGAGCCGACATGAGAGCCGCCAAAACCAGGGCGAACACGCAAACAACAGTTGATGACAGGCGAAGTTGTGCAGAACCCTTCCCAATGAATCGAAAGGACTTTACCAAATGAGCGGCAATCAGCAGGAAGGCAAGCGTAAGCACAATGTAGGACGCTGCCGTCCCCGTCGAAATCATACCGGAGGCGAAATCCAAAGCCTGCGCATCAAGAGGCATTTCACCGAACGCCGCCCGCCCCTGCGGCGACCAAATTAAAAGTGCCTCCCACAGACCACGCGGCAATGCAACCAACAAAAACCCCGAAACTGCCGCGACGACCGCCACATGACGGAAGAACGCACTCAGGGCAACCACAAGAGACACCCACAGCCCCCCCTGAAGCAGCAAAATCAGAACGGCCGGCACAAAACTCACATATGAGACACCTGACAAAACCCCAGGGGCAAAGATTCCAAGAAAGACAACCGTAGACACAAAGAATGTCAGAATGGAAACGCCAAGCCAAAAGCACACGCCGAAAAACTTCCCCAACACGAGTTCCCACTCGCTCACAGGGGACGTCAGCAGAAAGTCAAGTCGTCCCGACCGCCGCTCGTCACTCCACACATCCATGCCAAGGAGAATGGCCAGAAACGGCAGGCACGACGAAACGGAGACCGCCCAAACAGCCTGGACGGCAAGTGCTCCACCGTCCGCCCGATTCAACAGGTAGACGAACAGCGCGGCTGACAGGAGAAGAAATCCGCCGACGGCAAATGCCGTCAGGTAGAGGTTCCGCAACCGCCCAACCGTCCGCCAACACGTTGTGCGCACGGCACTCATCGCCCCACCTCCCCAAGCGACTCATCGAGCCGCTCCTGCAATGTTGAGGACTCAATCCCCGCCGTATCAATTGTCGCCGAAATAACGCCCTCTCGCAGGACCAGAAAACGCGTCACCCATGGGGACAGGTCCTCAGGCTCATGTCCAGTAACGATAACGGACGAAAATGCCGCAACATCCGACAGGATCTCGCCCGCCGCCTTGCGCATCCCATAGTCCAGCCCTGCCAAGAAATCGTCCAGCAAAAGAACCCGTGGACGCAACAGGAGTGCATCCGCCAAGGCGACGCGCTTGCGATAACCCGCCGAAAGATCCCGAATCATCGCCCGCAACAGCCCCGTCAATCGACAGGCATCCGCGGCTTCCCCGACCCTGCGGCGAATACGCTTCGGCGGTTCGCCCTTCAGATTCGCCCGATAGGTCAGATACTCCTTAACGGTCATGTCGTCGTAAAGCCCGACCGATTCCGGAAGATAGCCAAGCCGACGACGGTATTCCAGCGGGTTGGCAAACGCGTTTTTCCCATCCACCAGAACCATCCCCGCCTCCGGCAGGGCCAGCGTCGCCAAAATCCGTAGAAGCGTCGTCTTGCCAACCCCATTCGCCCCCAATATGCACACCGTCTCGCCGGGCGAAACGACAAACGAGACATCTTTCAGCACCGACTTGTGGCGATAGGTAAATGCAATATTCCTGACCTCAAACATTTCAAGGTATTATACCATATCTCCACGCCGAAAACGGCCTGAAAAGCGAATAAACCTAATCCCGGACGGCCGGGTTCAGGTAAATTGGCAGCGGCTCGGGCTTGAGAATGGATGGATTGGCCTCGGCAAATCGACGCAGCCCCTCCGCCGTGGGCAGGCGGCCGCCCTCATAGCGGGGACCAAACGCCTGCGCAAGTTCCGCGCCAATGCGATCGGCATCGGTCGTCTGAACGCGGAAACCAACGGGTATTGATGCCCGAAGCGCCTCAAGCCCATCTACCTGAAAAACATCCCGCACCAACCTAAACCCCTCAAAGAGGGCAACCCAGAACTTGCCGCGCCGCGCATCCCCCACGACAGCAAGATTCGCCCCTGCTTCCGCAAGCGCACAGGCACTCGGCAACCCCAGCACCTCACAACCTGAACCAATGGCATAGCCCTGCGCAAACGAAAGAGCCGAACGAATGCCGGCAAACGAACCAGGCCCCGTACCGACGACAATGCGGCTTGGCCGCTCGGACAAATCCAGTCCCTGAACCCAGTCACCCGTGCGACAATTCCCAGTCGAACGCTCAATGTAGAGAGTTTTCATTTGTCAATCACCTTGAAATGGCACTCCTGCCCATATGGGAAGCAACTCGGAATGTAGTTCCCGACGCGTGGACGGACAAGCGAATTCGCCAAGTTGAAGTGTGTGAAAACCCAGGGACAGTCCGCCCGAAGAATCTCCTGGCATTTCCACCAGTGCCGATTCCGAGCCTCAGCCGTCGCCGCTCCCATGGCAAGGTCATATTCGCGGTCATAGGCCGGATTTACGTAATTTGCGTGATTCGGCCCTGGACTGACATTTTTCGAATGAAACAGCTGGAGGAAGTTCTCGGCATCCGGATAATCGCCGACCCATCCCATATTGAACAACTGCACACGCCCCTCGTCAACCGCCTTCAAAAACGCATTCCATGTGTGGAAGGAAAGCTCAAGACGAATGCCGATGCGGTCGTAGAAGGCCGCAACAAGTTCACCCGCCTCGCGCGTATCCTGCGAGGCTCGTCCAATGGCAAGCGTCAGGGTCAGTCGGCGACCCGTCTTCGGGTCAATCCCGTTCGGATACCCGGCCTCGACCATAAGTTGCCGCGCTTTCTCAAGGTTGAAAGAATAGGCGAACGGTGTCTCAAGGCGGCCATCAACCCCCGGCGGAACAGGGCCCGTCGAAGGGACAATTCGCCCCGAATAGAACTTCTCCCATCTCGGATAGTCAAACGCCGCGTTGAGGGCCTGCCTCAACTTGCGGTTCGGGCCAAGGATGGGATCGCGCATGTTGATGCCAATGTAAATGGATTCCAAGGTCGAATTGGAATACATCCGAATGCCCTGCGCGACCAGTTTCGGATCTAAGTTCCCCTTCTCATCCACAATGGCATCCCAATTGTCCCGTGAGACCTCGGCGAGAAAATCGAGCTCTCCCTTGAGGAACATCAGCCATTTCGTGCTCGCATCGTCCACAACGAGGTAGCGAATCGTGTCAAATCCACCGTCCGCATCCGCCTTCCGCCGCGTAAAGACCATCTCGTGGTTTTTCCACCAGGACGAAAGTTCGTACATCCCCGTCCCCGAGCCATCGGCCTTTCGAATGCCCGTCTGGCTCATCGCCATCAGCCAAGGGAAGAAGTGACACTTCTGCGTCAGGCGAATCTCAACCGTCCTGTCATCAAGGGCCTTGATCGTGTCCACGCTCTTGAGCATCCAGCCGTTGGGGGAGACCAGGTCTGGATCGCGCAAGCGTTCCAGCGACCGAACGATTTCACCCGCCGTCAGTTCCGTCGAACAAACCCTAAAGACATACCGCAAGCCATCGTCCGAGACTTCGGGGAGTTCACACGCACCCGGAACCAACCGATAGGGCCGGGCGACGTAGTCAATCGCAAGAACCGTCTCATAGGCGAGCTGAACGGCACGGGACTCGTAGACGGACTGAGCCAGCGCAGGATCCATCGTCGTCACCCGCTCAAGCGGCCGCGTAAAGGTCGCCGCCAACAGAATTGCCGCGCATGTCATCATCTGGAATGTATCTCCAATCGCAGGTCAACCCGTTTCGGCGCCCCGGGAAGCGACAGAAGAGACTGCCGAATCTTCGGGAGACGCGAACGGACGGAAAAGAGAGCCGGCGCATTGCGGACATAGAGGAAGAACTTTCCATCCTCATATCGCCCCGGCCTCGCGGCAATTGAGGGGAAAAGTTTCGCCCAGTCATTGGCTACCGCGTCAAAAAAGGAGTTGCGTTCGACCGACAGGGCCGAAAACGCCGCCGAAACAGCCGCCGCGAAAGTGGAATGTCGACCACGTTCCTGCGGCGCAAGGGGCTTCCAGTAGACTCCATTCTCGAACGGCATCCCAAACTTACTTCTTGCCAGTTCCGGCGGCCTTCATCTGCAACCAGGCCTCAATGAATGGCTGGATGTGACCATCCATCACACCATTCACATCACTTGTCTCGTAATTCGTGCGCAAATCCTTGACCATCGTGTAGGGGCAGAAGACATAGCTTCGAATCTGGCTGCCCCACCCATTCTCCGACTTCGCACCGTAGAAGCGGTCCATCTCGGCCTTTTTTTGGTCCTCGTAGTACTCGTAGAGCTGGGCACGCAACATGTTCATGGCCTTTTCCTTGTTCATGTGCTGCGAACGCTCCTTCTGGCAGGCCACAACAATCCCCGTCGGCAGGTGGGTCAAGCGAACGGCCGAATCCGTCTTGTTGACGTGCTGACCGCCCGCACCACCCGAACGGTAGGTGTCGATGCGCAAGTCCTCGTCCTTGATTTCAACGTCAATGTCGTCGTTGATTTCCGCAACCGTCTCCATTGACGCGAAGCTCGTCTGGCGACGCTTGTTCGCGTCAAACGGCGAAATGCGCACCAGGCGGTGGATGCCGCGCTCGGCCTTCAGAAGCCCAAACGCATAGCTCCCCTCCACCCTGAAATAGACATCCTTCAGGCCCGCTTCCTCACCCGGCTGGCAGTCGTATTCCTCAACCTTCCAGCCCTGCGATTCGGCATAACGCTGATACATACGGTAGAGCATCTGAACCCAGTCGCACGCCTCCGTACCACCCTGCCCCGCGTGCAGCTTGACGAAGACGTTGCAGGCATCAAACTTGCCACCAAGCAACGACTGCATCCGAAGTTTCGAGAAGAATTCGTCGGCCTTCGCACATTCGGCAAGCGTATCCTTGAGCGCCGTCTGCTGGGCGGGACCTTCCTCCATCTCGGCAAGCTCCAGCATTACGGACGCATCCTCAACGGCCTTCAACAGCGAATCGTAGGGGACGACATAGGCGCGCTCCGCATTCGTCGCAGCAATGACCTCCCGCGCCTTTGACTGATTGTTCCAGAAATCGGCCCCCGCCTGCTGTTCCTCAAACCCAGCCAAACGCGTCCGCCGTTCCTCAATCTTGATGTAGTCGGCCATCTCGCCAACGCGCTTGCGCAAATCCGCAATGCGCTGACGAACCTCTTCCGTCTCCAGCAACTTTTCCTTGACTTCTTCTGCCATTTTCAACCTATCTCGTCTTCAGGTCAACCCTTGACCACTCATCCTCAAAAGCAGAAGGAATCGTCCCGGTCGGGGCGATTCCTCCTGCCTTACCCGCGTCGTCAGTTCTTGTCGGTCTCAAACTCGGGACGCTTGCCCCGATACCACCAGACCATAATCGGCGTCGCGATGAAAATCGAGGAGTAGGTGCCCGCCAGGATGCCAATCAGCATGACAAGGGCAAAGTCGAAGATCGACCCGTCGCCAAACGCAAAGAGCGCAAGGACGGCGAAGAGCGTCGTCACAGACGTAATCACCGTACGCCCAAGGCACGAGTTGATTGCCTCGTTGCAAAGATCGCGGAAAGGCGTACGCTTGTCAGTGCGCAGACGCTCACGAATGCGGTCGAAGACAACCACCGTATCGTTCACCGAATAGCCGATGATTGTCAGCAGGGCCGTGACAACAATCAGCGAAACCTGGCGACCGCACAGCGAATAGATGCCGAGGGCCATCAGCGCATCATGCGCCAACGCCACAAGCGCACCAAGTCCGAAGCCGAACTGGAAGCGGAAGCCGATGTAAATCATAATGGCGATAAGTGAGAAAATCGTCGCATAAGTACCCGACTTCTTCAAGTCAGCACCGACCATCGAACCCACTTCGTCAACCGACGCGGTCGAGAACTCCGCCGCCGGGAACGCCGCCTTGAGCAGTTTCGTCACGTGCGCACCGACATCCTTGTTCTCAAGTGCCGCGCCCTTCTTCGTCTCGGCCGTCTCACCCGTCTTCACGAGCAGGGTCGTCGAGCCAACGCCCTCCTGGTACTGGATGACCGTCGCATTGTCGAACGGATTGAGCACCTCGCGAATTTCAGCAACGGACGGCTTGGCTTCCGCCTTCAGGTTGTAGACGATCGACGTACCACCCGTCAGGTCTACCGCCAGCACGGATGCCTTGTTCGTAAAGCCACGCACGAAGAAAATGGCCAATGTCACCGCAATGATGATGAACGACCCAGTGACCGTGCACTTCGAGACCTTCATGAAGTCAAAGTTTGGCTTCTTGAAGAACTGGCGCATCTTGAACGGTTTCGTGCGGTCGGCCTTCACGAACTGGTCAAGGATGACACGCGTCACGACCACAGCCGTGAACATCGAAATCACGACACCAGCCGTCAACGTAATGGCGAAGCCGCGCACAGGACCCGTACCAACGATGAAGAGGATGACACCCGTGATAATCGTCGTCAGGTTCGAGTCGAAGATCGCCGTAAACGCACGACCATAACCATTCTTGATGGCCTCACCTGCATTCCGTCCGGCGATAAATTCTTCACGAATACGCTCGAAAATCAGCACATTCGCGTCAACCGCCATACCCAGCGAGAGGACGAGACCGGCGATGCCGGGCATCGTCAGCACGGGCAACTGCATGGAGCCGCCACCACCCATGGACGGGTCGTGGGCGAAGACACCCAGCAGATTCGCCACGAAAACGAGTGCCGTCGGCAGAAGTGCGACATCGAGGAAGAGCGCGACATCCGCGACAAGGCCCGTCGACCAGTAGTAGTAGAACATGAAGAGGGCGACGAGCGCAAACCCGAGGGCCGCGGCAATCAGTCCGTCCTGCTTCGCGTCAACGCCCACCGTCGGCGAAACGCTCGTCTCAGCCAGAATCTTCATCGGGGCCGGCAGAGCGCCGGCATTGAGTTCCGCCGCGAGCTTCTGGGCACTCTTCGCATCAAAATGCCCCGTAATCTGGCCCATCTGGCCAATTTCAGACTGAATCGTCGGCGCGGAAATTAGGACATCGTCAAGGATAATCGCAAGCTGGCGCCCCGTACCCGAACGGTTCTTCGGGCCGCCCGCCTTGTAGTTACGCGTCAAGGTCGAGAAGATGCGGCCACCTTCCGCATTGAGGCGGAAGCCAATCGAAAGCTCACCCGAAGTCGTGTCGCGCTGGACGGCGGCGGAAACGAGCGACTCACCCGTCAGCTCGACCGTGCGGGAGACGAAATTCGGACGATACGTGCCGTCCCCATTGTCCTCAAGCATGAAGCGGTAGCGCGCATCGGGCGTTTCCCACGCGGCCAAACGAGCCGCATAGCCAGGGGTCTTCGAAACCTCGGCCCAGTTCTCGGCGCGGGCATACCCGTTCCCGCTCTTCACGTATCCCTCGGGGGCGATGTCCTTCGACAGCAACTTCGCCACCAGCTGGTCGTTCTTCGCATGCGTCAGACGGAACTCAAGGAACGCGGCGGACTGGAGCGATGCCTTGGCCGCCTTGCGGACATCCTCGTCAACGCCAGGCAACTGGACGAGGATGCGGTGATCCTTCATGCCCTGGATGACCGGCTCGTTCGTGCCCATCGCATCCACGCGGCGACGAATGACCTGGATAATCCGCTCGTCACAACCGGCCAGCGTCTCCTGAATCTTCTTCTCAACGGCACCGGCCGTATTCGTGATGCCGGGATTCGCCGCGATAATCGACTCGCTGAGCTTCTCCATGTCGACACCGAGCGTAAAGGACGTGCCGCCCTTCAAGTCGAGACCGAAGCGGAACTTCTCCGCCGGGGGATTGCAGATATAGAATGAAATAACCGCTATGAACGCCAAAGCGAGCCATTTCCACATATTATTGCGGCCTACCGAATCCTTAGACATATCGTTTTATCCTCTTTCTTTCTCCTTTGAGAGAGATTGGCCTTGAATTATATCAAAAATGAGCAGGCAAGTCCAGCGGGTGCCGTCCACCGCAGTTCGCGGAAAATTGGCGGAAAATTGTAAGTCTAATGGGTCTGCAAAAGCGGAAAGAACGATGGCAGGGAAAAGAACAGGTCAAGAAGAGAACAGCTTGTCTCAACCAAGAGAAGCTGTTCTCCAACACAGGAGAAGCTGTTCTCCCGTTCGAGAGAACAGCTTCATTTTTCCCGGAGAAGCGCATCGCTCCGCCGCCACCGCCAAACTGCCGCGCCCCACCTGCAACTTCCACAAGTCCTACCTGCAACTCAAACGAGTTCTAACTGCAACTCGCCAAAGTTCAAGTTAGCAAACCCCGGCTTCGAATCTTCCTCTCAGCACCCACGCGGCAGAACCGTATCGAACACGCCAACGCCCGTCTCCGCTGCGTGGCGGTTCACCCCGGCGTAGTCCAGGCTACTGTCCTCATATCGCTTGAACTTATAGATCGCGTCGTTCATCACGGACGCATTGAAGACATTCAGCGACAGCAAAAGGTTGAAGTCCTGTATCGACAGGCCGGTCGTCCGCGTAAAGAGCGCGGACTCCACATGCTGGATGAGGTCGACGAGCGACACCTCCCGATGGTCCGTCAGGTACATGAAAATGGGAATACGCGTCGCAAAATGCATCAATTGCTCCTGAATCTGCCGCCGAAAGTTCGCGCTTCTCTTTCGCCGAGAGCTCCCGTCCCTCGCGCCGCGCCTCCCGGACCTGTTCGGACGTGCTGATAATCGTCTCAATGTCATCGTGGATGGTCCGGAAGCCCTCAATCTTCATCAGGGCTTTCATCGCCTCCTCATTGCCAAGCAGGCGGCCAAGCGTCTCGTTGTCGACATTCACGAGGAGGGCCGACTGACACCGCTTCGCAAGAAGCGTCGCGCCTGTGCCCGACATGGCGATGTCGAGGATTTCCGCCGCGTCAATCTGCCGCATGACGCTCCCCTCGTAGGCCAGGACGGGCAAGAAGCGGATGAACTCCCCGACCTTCCTCTCCGGATTCGGCTCATCCACGCTCAGACGCGTCGCATAGTCGGCAATCTGCCGCAGTGAACGGTCGAGCGCAAAGTCGAAGACATAACATTCCCGCTTGAGGATGACCGTACGCCCGTTCTCGTCCTGCGCCGTCCACGGACTCTGCACACGAAATGCCGCCTGGAAGTATGTCTCGGGACTCGACAGGTTGCGCAACATGAAGATGCCCGTCCAAGGCCGGATCGTGACACCTGTCGTCAGCTTTCCGCACGAAAGCGTAATCGTCTTCGAGACGAGTGGATTGTCCATCGCCTCCCGAACCGGCCCAAGGGCCTCAAGCCCAATACCGGCCTCCGCACCAGCGCAGACGACAATTCGGTAGTCGGCAAAGAAGGCATTTTGCCGCGCCCGCAACAGGTTCGCCATGGCGCGGCAGCTCGCCACATTCGGCAGAAACCACAGCGTGTGCGACAGCACCCCAAGGAGCCGTGCGTCGGCATAGGGCAGAACAGGCTCCTTCGCCCCGAGCCGCAGGTCGTCAATGGAAGTCGGCAGGTGCGCACCCCGAATGAGATCGAGCCACTTCTGCACATAGGACGCGTGGACGAAGTGCGCCGCACCTTCGCCCCCTACATGGTGGATCTTTCTTCCGCACTCTTGCGTTCCGAACCTCCCAAGTTCGGCAATTTCGTGTCCGTCGTAAGACGGCTTTCGTGTTCGGCCGCAAGGCCACTCCACGCCTTCTTTCATCTGCGTCTTCGCGTCTCTGCGTGAGAAAAAAAAACATACGGTAAAGGGCGGCCTCCCACTGGCCCGACAAACGAGCAGCCCATTCAGAGGCTTACGCGGCAACTCGCGGACGCAGACCGCATCCCTCGCCGTTTTGCCGCGCCTACCGTCCGGTAGGCATGAGGGAATTGGTTCGACAGGCCTCGCGAACAAGCAACACACCATCCCCCATGCCGTCCAGTTCCTCACGAAGCAGACGAATGGCACGAACTGGAAGCGAATTTGTCAGAGGCACCATTTCATCTATCCGATTGCGTTCGGCAAGCCACACCGCCGCATTCAGGCGAAACACGGTCTCCAGCGTCTCGTTCGGGCTTCTCATCCATGCCGACATCGCATTCCAGTAATTCGTTTCCCCCATATTTGGGGGATGTTGCGCGATCTCCGACACCATGTTCGTGGACAGGATGAACGCGGCATCCTGCCGATTTCCGTAATTGAGGCCCGTCATATATTCTGCCGCAGCCGCGTACCGAATCCACGAACCGGCATCCAGACCGGAACTGTGGACAATGTTTGACACCAGCGACTGATGCAAACTGAAGCAGGCATCACTGGCAACGGCAGCCTCATCTGAATCCATCCTCTGCATCAGCGAAACAGCCAACGCCAAATCCGCCGCGCACCGACCCTGCACATCAGTGCATATGGCCCTGTAGGCCATCACCTCATTGGTAAACGCCGCCGTCAGCAAAAGCCGGGGATTCTCGCACGACCGGCTGACCTTGGCAATCAATTCATTGTAATCGTCCTGTCCACCCAACGAAACGGATGCTCCCACCAGCAGCAGCCCCAAAATAATCCCACTTCTCATCACCAATCTCCTTCCTTGCCGACCATGGGCCTTTCATGGAGAAGGCGCATGGCCTGAGGCGGCAGTCCGTTCGTGTAGGTGGTCCACTCCGCCAGACGCCTTTCGGCTGGCACCGAAAGTGCAGCGGCGAGCTTAAGCGAATTGGTGATGCTCATTTCTGGCAACCCAGTTTCACGACTCATCGCCGACCACACGGCGCGTTCCACATCCATCGTCGGGGAAGCCAGATGGGTGGACAACGCCGTGCGACAAACCGCAAGTGACTCGTCTCTCTTGCCATCCATGCGAAGGGCCCAGGCATAGAAGAGACTTGCAACCGATTTCTGCCAGGAACGCACGGGCAACTCGGCCGAAAACAGGACATTCGAACACGACCGACAACCCTCCTCATACGCCTCAAAATCAGGTAATTCATCGCACATCGTCAGGAGGGCATCCGACAGGGCCAATTCCGCCAAAGACCGCACCCTGATGTCCACATCAGACCGATAAGCGTGCATCTGGTTTGTAAAAGCGGACGATGTCAGACGCTTCCCGTCCCCAAGCGCAGCGATAACATTCGTACAGAGCGTCGCATAGGCACCCTCGTCGGCCTTCCCTTGCAAAACTCCCAACAGAACACCCGCCGCCAATAGAGCCCTTGCGATCATCGTCCAGTCTCCTCCATCTTCACCAGCAATCCGTTGAGAGAAACTCACGCGTCTCGATCGGCAGCAGGCTGGAATAGTCATCGAACTCCCGCTTCATTCCCGCCCTTTTCGCTGAAACCGCCGCAGAAAAGATCAGACACTGGCGAGGCGTCAATTCCGCCGCGCCGAAATACCGCGCGATGGACACATAGAGTGCCCCACCGGAAAAGCAGTCCCCACGCGCATCCCATTGCTGCAGGGCCTGCGTCGCGGCGGCGAAATGCTCCCTCGCGATTGCAGGCTCCCTGTTGGCAGTCGACAGCATCGTAATCGCACAAGCCTTCTGCCACAGGGTTCGCGACTGTGCGGGACAGGACAGAAACCACCCAACTCGACCGAGTGCATTCGTACTGCCAATGAACCCCTCGCCGCAATTGCTCCTTGCATCGTCGCTCATCGCCAGCAGGAGCAGGGCGGCCGAAGACATTTCATTCGTCGGCCCACGTTCACGCCTGCAAAGATGCAACCTGTTGGTATAGCCGTCGGGCATCAGGATGCCGACATTTGCAAGCGCGTTTGTAGCATCAGTCGCAAACGCACCATAATTGGCCCACTGGACGGCGAACGCCCGACCAACCGCCATGGCGAGAAAGAAACACAGCGTCCTCATTTCATCGTTCCCCCATGATCTCGCGAAGGATCTCCCGTGGAATTCCGTTCGTGTAGGCGGGCAATCCCGACGTCTCCCCACAGCCCAACAGCGAAAGCGCGGCGCAAAGGTTCAGCGCATTTGTAATACTTATCTCGGGCACAAGATTGTGAGCGGCAATTGCGGCCCATACCGCATGTTCAACATCCGTCGTCGGGGATGCCAGGTGAACCGACAATCCAGCCTCGCAAACCGTGCGGGCACACTTGTACTTCCCATCTATGGCAAGATTCCCGGCATAAAGCACACTCGCGAGCGATTTCTGCCAGGAGCGCACGGGCAGATCGGCGGCAGACAGGACATTACTGCAGAACTGACAACTTGCCTCATAATCCGCATTGCGCTGCAATTGTTCAAACATGGAGAATCGTGAAATTGAAAGAGCCAATTCCGCCATTGAACGCATCTCAACGCTCGGTTCGGACAAGTAGACATGCATCTGGTTCGTAAAGGCGGGCGAGGTCAGACGCTTCCCGTCCCCAAGCGCAGCGACGACATTCGTACAGAGCGTCGCATAGGCACTCTCGTCGGGCTCCCCTTGCAAATGCGAACCAACGAGCAAACAGGCCAACAACAGAAACGTCCTATTCATCCCAATTCTCCTTTCTTATCCAACCTTTTCATCCGTTGAATGAAACTTGCGGCGCGACCATTTCCAGTCAATCATTCCACTTATCATCATCGTATGAGACTATTTTACACCCACTGACAACCAAGCGAATGCGCGGCAGGATGAACCGTCGAGATCCCTTGTCGTACGTTCATGAGCAATGTCTCCGCATCAATTGCCATTGTACCTTGTCCTTTGGTTCGTCCAAAGCAATCGGTTGGCGGAAAAATCAAGATTCGTGCGAGCAACCGGATCACCATCCTCGTCAATGGAAAACCAGCCACGCCCACCACCATCCATCTCCACCTGTTCAAAGGCAGCCAACGCCCGCATCATCAAGTTGGTGTACTCGTAGAGTTCATACCGCCGATCCCCGCCATTCCCGGGATGTCGCCACATTCCCCAGATTATGGGACTGGGTGAATTGCCGAGCATTCCAATTTGCAACACGACTGGCGTAACCCCCTTTATGTTACAGTCCGATTGGAACACCCGCGCCAATTCATCCGAACGGTATGAATACATTTCAACAAGCGTCCCCTCGAAGTTCGCATTAGTAAATGTGCACACATACAGGTCGTCTGTCATAAGCGGCGCGACTTCGCAGATTGCGAACTGCCCTTCCCATGTACTGAGGGAATTGGTTCGGCAGGCCTCGCGAACAAGCAACACACCATCCCCCATGCCGTTCAGTTCCTCACGAAGCAGACGAATGGCACGAACTGGAAGCGAATTTGTCAGAGGCACCATTTCATCTATCCGATTGCGTTCGGCAAGCCACACCGCCGCATTCAGGCGAAACACGGTCTCCAGCGTCTCGTTCGGGCTTCTCATCCATGCCGACATCGCATTCCAGTAATTCGTTTCCCCCATATTTGGGGGATGTTGCGCGATCTCCGACACCATGTTCGTGGACAGGATGAACGCGGCATCCTGCCGATTTCCGTAATTGAGGCCCGTCATATATTCTGCCGCAGCCGCGTACCGAATCCACGAACCGGCATCCAGACCGGAACTGTGGACAATGTTTGACACCAGCGACTGATGCAAACTGAAGCAGGCATCACTGGCAACGGCAGCCTCATCTGAATCCATCCTCTGCATCAGCGAAACAGCCAACGCCAAATCCGCCGCGCACCGACCCTGCACATCAGTGCATATGGCCCTGTAGGCCATCACCTCATTGGTAAACGCCGCCGTCAGCAAAAGCCGGGGATTCTCGCACGACCGGCTGACCTTGGCAATCAATTCATTGTAATCGTCCTGTCCACCCAACGAAACGGATGCTCCCACCAGCAGCAGCCCCAAAATAATCCCACTTCTCATCACCAATCTCCTTTCTTTACTGATATTACGCTACAACGACCCCAACGACGCTTCTTAATATAAAGATACTGTTGCCCCTTGACTATTGCACAGGCGTGCCACGCCCTGTTCTCGGCATTTGCTTTCATCCACGCATTTACATCTCCCAGTGAGGCGCGGTTGTCACGCCATGAATTTATAATGCGTTGCGGAGCTCCTCCATCATCTCGCGGCGCATAATAATTGTATCCCAAAAGGACCTTCGGCCCCGTCGTCTCCCATAGCTTGCCTGGCGAGGCCGCGTGGTCCTCGGGATCCCACACGCCCGACCGGTTCAAGAAGTTGTTGTTGTAGTCGTTGATGTCAAGGACCGAGCAGCCCGCAAAGATCACGCAGTCCAAGTCCTTTCTCCAGTAGTCAGCAACATCGCCTGGCTCAAAGTCGTCCACCGTGCCCCACCGGTGATGCCCATGCCCCGAATAGTAGAAGTAGTCCGCCTGGTTCATGATCTGCCGCCTTGCGGACTGCACCCCGCCATAGGAAACGCTCAGGACCTCTGCCCCAGCAGCCTTGAAGAACGACTCCGAAAGCCCCGAATTCGGGGGCGTGGAGTCAAGCGTCAGCGTCCGCTCGTTCGAGGCCCTGCCGCGATGGGCCAGGGCCATACCTTCGAAGGCAAGGCTGTCGGACAGGTCAGACCCGTCGACACCGGCGAGCGTACCAACATCGTATGATGCCATCTCGTCCACTCCGTCCTCGTCCTGCGACGGTAGCAAGCCCAGTTCAACCAACTGTGCGCGAGTCCTCATCATCCGAATCTCCGAATGGGTTCCGCAATTGGTGAACTCAGAGGGCACAATCGGAATGGCGACTCCATCCGGGCATGTTCCCGATGTCGAAGCGACGACATTGCTCCCCATGATCGATCGGCACAGGTCCAGCGTCGGAATGGCCGGCGTGATCCTAATACTGATTCTCAGGTCTTCGTCATCCAGCAGAACCCGCGATTCCTCCATCTCCTCCCACGCCTCACCACCCGGTGCGCAGACAGCAACCTCACACCTGTAGACATGTAACAGGGCCTCCAGTCCCTCAGCAACATTTCCGCCACCGCCCTCACGGGCGTGGATGTGAGCCGTCAGAAGCCCGTCCTCGTTCTCCGCCATCCACCCCTGCCCGTACACAATCTCATTCCCCGGGAGACGCGTTGTCGTGTAGCTCTGGTAGGACGCAGACATCGGCAATCCGTCAACCTTCGCCTGCCAGCAGTACCAACTGGGGTTGGTGTGCCCGTCGGAATTCAGCCACTCCATGGTCAGCCGATATGAATTCCCCTTCCTCAGGATCTTCAGCTTCTCATTACTGGCACCGGGAGATGCCATCAAGACATCTTCCGTGCGATGGTCGTCCGGCCCCCTCCCCGCAATCGTCATGCGCCACGCCGCATAATCCCCATAGACATTGAACGACAGTGCCCGAAAGGGGGAGTCAGCGGACGGAACACCTCGATCTGTACCATCCGCCGGATTGGACCCATTACGGATTTCCAAGAAATCGGACACGCCGTCCCCGTCAGAGTCGACCGCATTCGGATCGCACCCAAGCTGACACTCGTCGTAGTTGCAGAGGCCGTCACGATCGGAATCCCCAGACGCACCGTCGCGCCCTTCCGCACTCCGGGGATTGAGATTATTCCCGACTTCCCAGCCGTCGGGCATCCCGTCGCCGTCCGTGTCCCCGCTTGAGGGATTCAGTCCATGGTCAACTTCATACGAATCCGTCAAGCCATCGCCGTCCGTGTCGACATTCCTCGGATCTATCCCGTGCCAGACCTCGTACGAATCAGTCAGACCGTCCCCATCGGTATCAGAACTCCTTGGATTCGTTCCCCAGTATTGCTCCTGCCCATTTGTCAGTCCGTCATCGTCAACATCTCCATCCGCACCATCATCACCGGTCGAAGAGAGTGGATTGAGTCCGTGCCCAACCTCCCAGCCATCCTTCAGTCCATCACCATCCGTGTCTGCCGACAAAGGGCTGGTGCAAAGGCCAATCTCCTCGCCATCCGACAGACCATCGCCGTCCGTGTCAGGGCGGGACGGCGATGTGCCAATGGAAAGCTCCAGCCCATCGTCCAAACCGTCCGCATCGCTGTCCCTCACCAGCGGGTTCGTCCCGTACCCCAGATGGTACTCAACCGTCGTCTGCGGCAGAATCGGTCCCCTTTCGGCAAAATCCCATGTCATGTTGTAGTATCCGTTCGTCGTGGAGATGCGCCTATTCTGGGCACCCACCACTGCACCCTCGCCGTCCATCCAGTAGTCGCTTGCAAGGTAGCTGACCCGGACGACATTGCCCGTACCTCCGGGGACGCAGACCTGGTACGTCATGCCGCGCCGGGAGTACGGCGCGTCCCTGACATCGTGAAACTCGACGACATAGCTCCCGTCGGCGACAGTGCCGGCACAGACATAGGAGTTCGTGCCCCCCTTGCACAGGTACGACTCGTTCCAGTACGCGGCGACCAGGATGCTTCCGCTGTTCATGACATTTCGGTTGAGCGCCGTCGGCGAGGGCGGGAAAATCCAGCCGCTGTCGTCCCCGACCGCCGAGAACGCAATGTATCCCGTCTCGTAGACCATCAGGCTGGTGAGGGAGAGTCCACAGAGAACGCGGGACGGAATCGCACAGGAGACGGCCTGGCACCACCAGCTCGATATGCCCATTCCCTTCTCCTCGTACCAATACCCGGTGTTGTATGTCCGTCCCAGCGCGGACATATCGTACCAGGTGAAGCCGTCGGCCACCCGAATGTAGCCCACCTCGTCGCCGTCGCGGATGCCGTCGCCGTCCGAATCGGCCGACAGAGGGCTGGACCCGAGGTCTATTTCCTCGCCATCCGGAATACCGTCGCCATCCGTGTCCGCCTGGCGCGAGTCCGTGCCCAGCACCCACTCCTCGACTCCGTCCGACAGGCCATCACCGTCCGCATCGTCCTGGGAGGCCAGGCGGTAGAACGCGGTCGTGCGCATTGCGTTCGTCGGGAGATCCGCATACGCAAACTCCACAACGGCGTTGGAGACGGCCCGGCTGACATCAAGCTGAGCAAGCCGCCACCAGCCACCGCCCGTCAGCCGGTGGTTGCCGAAGACGTCAATGCGACCGTTCGCGAACAACATGGACGAAGGCCACGCAAGGCCGAGGGCGACGGACTCATTCCCCCGCTCAATTCCCCAAAGGCAGAGATTGGTCACCGGCGGAATATCCGCCGGGAGCGAAGAATCCGTCAGGTCGGAGGCACTCGGCGCAACAGTCGGGGCGGGAATCCGCAGGCCGCCGGCGGCGGATCGTTCGGCGGCGGCCCCACCCGTCCCCTTCGTCGATCCGTACTGGACGAGTCCGCAGACGAAGAGGAGAAGCAGGGGGAACCCAAGCCAGGACCGCCGAATCGATTCCGACAGACGGGCATGCGGACGGACGGCCCCCATGCGAAGCAATGCCGCCAGCGTCACCGCAATCAGGATGCCGAGACAGGCAACACTGACCACAGCCGCCCCCCGGATCAGGGTCTCCATTGGCGATTCCATCATATGCAACTCATTCCTTGTGGCGATTGCATCCACTCGCGACCAATCCCAGATTCAGCCGCCCAACGACCTGTCCAACCGCCCTTTCTGCGCATATTGTATCAAAAACCCGCTCCTTCGGGGACTTGCGCGGCTCTCGTCCGAGAGGCGGATCGGGGGGCTACAGGCCGGGACGCGGCAGATCGTTTCGCCGCGACCACGCATTCACAAGTCTTACGCCTCGTGGACGCGCTTACCGGTTATGTGCTCAGGCACCAGTTCAAGCACCTGGACATAGGCTCCGGCGCGGCGAATCTCGTCCTCAATATCCGCCGCATTCGGATTGAACCGCCGCGCCAAGTTGCGACAGACTTCGATGGCACGATTCGGATCGTCGACAAACTGGATTCGTCCGAACACGACGACGCTCCTGAACGTATACGCCCAGCCATCCTTGTCCTTTACGCCCTCGTCAATGACCGTAAACGACGCACGCTCATCCTTACGGAGCGCGTCAATCTTGTGTCCGGTCTTTGCTCCATGAAAGTAAATTCGCCCACCTTCAAAATAGGGATTCAGGTAAATGCCATACGGCCACCCATCATCGCCAATAACCGACAAGACGCCGCGCTTGGCCGCACGGAGAACCTCCCATACCTCCGACTCATCCAGTTGCTGCTTAATCCTTCTCATCTGCCTGAACATCGCAACTCCTTCCATCTACGGTTGCCATCCTAACGCCCTGCTCAATCAAGCAATTCCATTAGGGAAACAAAATTAGCCGATCCATCCTTCAATCTCGCCACAATCAAATGATCAAGAAATTTGACATTCAGTCGTTCGGCAAGATCTGACAATTCTCGCGTCGCCTCAATATCTTCCCTGCTCGGATTCAGTCTTCCAGACGGATGGTTGTGTCCAACGATGATTTCTTCAGCTCCCTCCTTTAAAGCCTCACGGAAAATAGCACCGGCATCAACCGTCGTCTCACCATCCCGAACGCCAACGGAAACGAGTATCGGCCGCGAAAGAATACCGCCGCTACCTGACAAAGGTATCACATAAAGGCGCTCTTCCGTCTCATCTCGCGGCAATTCCGCAAGAATGAGGGATGCCGCTTGCGATGCACTTTCTATTATGTCCCCAACTTTCATCGTCATTGCATCTCCACGATTTCCCGAATTTTCGACAACTTCTGGTAAAACTCAAGTTGCCTTTGATGATACTGTAGATGCCCAAATGGGAGCTGAATGGTCGACCCAGCATTGTGAGGACCACGGCAGACAAGATTTTTCGCCCGATTCCTTTCCAAGGCATTCATCACATGTTTGATGGGAATCATATAATCAAGTCCCTGCCCATCGGCATCCACAAGATTCTTGTACCAAAGCAGCGTCGCCCACGAACTACGATCCTTGACCGCTCCTGCTGAAAAACACAACTCGAAGACTGTGACGATTCGGTCCTTCAGCCAAGCGAGCAAATTGGTCGCCATACGCGCATCATAGTTCTTAATGACATCAAACATCAAGCGGCAATTCTGATGGACGGACAACTGCCGAGCCTCAAAGCCATCAACGGAAAGATCTGTCCCATCAAGGATTGTCTTGGCGTCCAAAGCCTCCCCGACAAACAATTCCAACGCCCGCTTCACCTCGTCTGGTACTCTGACATTATACTGCGCCTCGTATGTCGCCACGAAATTCCTTGCCGTCACCAAGTAAACCTGACCACAGGCATTCTTCTTAATTGAAATGTTTGTAATGTAGCCCCCTTTCCACATGACAACAACATCTGTCTTCCCGGCGGTCTTCTTCCCACAAATGACGCTTTCCTCCATCTTCGCATGCATTCCACCCGCTTCGGCAACAACAAAATCCGATACTGCAAATCCAACGCGTTCACAAAAGTGCTCCCTAAACCGCTTGTTCTTGTTCAAGGCCGCTGCAATCATCACCTCATTTTCATGACCACTTCTCTTTTGCCGCGATCCGAACTTCTTCCGTCCGCCCGAAGGAAGGGCAATACTTGATAGCAACTTGATTTTCTCACTCTGGTGACGAAATTGAAGCGCATGGAGATGATACTGCAGATTTCCGAACGGCAGTCGGATGGTCGAACCTATTTGCTCCGCATCGCCAGGGGACACCATTCCGCCAAAAGCCGCCAATTCCGACATCTTCCGCAACTTCGCGTACAAGTCACTTATAGAATAAATTTCCTCATCACCTCCCGATTTGCTCTCCCTGTGATACCAAAGATAGTGTGGTGCATCCTCCCTGTGCTTAACCTCACCAAGGGAAAAGCAAAAAAGGAACAACTCGGCCATATTCTTGCAAAACCATAAGAACAACTCAGGAACCAAACAATCGTCATAGCCATACAAAGACGCAAGCGTCAGACGATTGTGGTACTTCTGCTCCAGTGCCCGAATTTTATTCCCGACATAAGCCACCGGAACAGATTCAAATATTTGCCGCTGAAGGGGATGCCGCCCAGTAAACAAGAGCAATGCATCCTGTACCCTCTGAGGTATTTCTCTCTTAAACTGAGCCTGAAACCCTTTTATGAAGTTCTCTGTAAGCTCAAGATGAATTTGGGCCGATCCCGAACCTTTCACGCGAAAATTGGTAAACGCCCCATCTTTCCAGAAAATCCGCAAATTCGTCTTGGACTTGACACGAGCTCCACCTTCTATGACGCTTTCAACTGATTGGGCAATCTCCGCACCTGCCACGGCCCTGACAAAATCTTCCTCTTTTCGCCGCAGCAAATTGCATACTTCTTTCAGGAGACTCGTGCGCTCATTCAGCCGCTGAGCTAGTTCTATCGGTTGCTTGCGTCCAAAAATTCCTTTTTCTGAACCGGCTCTCGCCCTGTTTGGATTTGTCGTCAACCCATTGAATTTCGTCGGCATGAAAGGCTACCTTCCTTCAATCAATGCCTCTTTGATCGTCCGAGCAAGAGCCTCACCAAGAATCGGTGGCACGGCATTGCCTATCTGAAGGTTCTTCGACTGTTTGCCGCCGACAAACCGATAGTCATCGGGGAATCCCTGCAGACGCGCCCCTTCACGCGTTGACAACGCACGAGGCTGGAAAGGGTGAACACACCGACTGGATGACGGCGTCCCGAAATTTCGTGTAATGGTCGGGCTTGGCTCATTGGGCAAGAGCCTTGCGTAGGTATTGCAATAAGCGGATTTTGGGCGCAATCTCGCAGGGAGGTCTTTAACGGAACCACCCTCGGGAATGATTCTGAGAATCTCCTGCATTTTCTCGCCATAATTAGATGCATTGTGCTCTAAAAGCTCCGTTTGCGTTCCTCTCATGCGCACCTGATAGTCCGTCATCGGAGGCTTGTCATACTTAGCGACACTTTGCCCCGCGCTCAAAGGAGGCAAATCCCCAATCGCCTCCATCAGCGTAACATACGGATGTAACCCCTTGCGCGTACCGTAAGTCGGGGCAGGGAACTTCAATGGGGGCAACCCCCTTTGCCAGCCAAGCACAATTGTCCGATAACGGATCTGCGGTGCGCCATAATCTGCCGCGTTCAAGATTTGGCAGTTCGTATCATAGCCAAGGTCTTTCAATTCCCGAACCAGCGTCTCGTAGGCAAACCCATCATACATCCGCTTGAAGCCCGAAACATTTTCAAAAATCGTATATTTGGGATGAGTCTCAGCCACGGCACGAAGATATTCATAAAACAGGGAGTTCCTCGGATCCTGCCGATTCTTCGAGCCAATCGTTGAAAAGCCCTGGCATGGAGGCCCACCCGACAAGACATCAACGGACTTCAAGCCGAGTTTCTCCAATTCGTGCCTGAAATTTATCTTATGAATATCGTCGTTGATTACATTCGTCTGCGGATGATTAGCAGCCAACGTCGCGGCAAAATCGGGCATGATCTCATTCGCCAAGACGACATGAATACCTGCCCGCTCAAGGCCGATGCTCAGTCCACCCGCCCCTGCAAACAATTCAATTGCTGTCAATTCGCCAGGCTTTGGCTTCTTCACGGGCGATAGGTCATCCCATGAAAAGAGCCCCCAGTCGGATGACATTTCACAAACTCGCATCTGTTCGGGGCGCAACTTGGTGACGATTTCAGGAAGACGACGCGCCAAATCTGGATCGTTTCGCTCGGAAGACTCCAAATACGCCTTCAGCTGCTTGCGAATCTTTGGTGATGTCGCAAAATCAGCAACCCGAACAATAACCCGATCGGCATCCGCAGGCGGCATCAGTTTGTGGCAATACTTAACTTCTGTCTTGAAGAGGATATATCGGGTGGAGTGCCCTTTTCCCACCGCAGGATATCCGTAGTCTTTGACCAACTCCTCACGAGTTTTCAGTCCAACGAATTCAGCCTTGTAGATTCTTTGGCTTTTCATGCCACGGAAAAGCCAAAGTTCGGAAACTTTTCGCACCTCATCCTCGGAAATCTTATCTTTCGCCGAAATTGGATAGTTATACCAACCGCGCCACTCCTTCAATTGGTCACCCCTATATGTTCCGACGAGAACAATGCGCCGCTGATTAGTTGAACTGTCCGCTTTCTTCATTACCTTTGATTCCTGAACAATAATCCTACAGCCCTATGCCAGGCATCGGACTCCTCATATCCATCAAGACTGCGGACATTATACCACACTCATCTCCACTCCTCAACCACAGCCCGCGACCACGGGAAGTTGTACAATTAAGTGAGCCAAATCGGAAAGGAAAGGTTTCGAGGTGGAGAGCAGAGGCAAAAAGGAAGAAA
>CAKTUI010000026.1 GCA_934621385.1 uncultured Kiritimatiellota bacterium | reverse complement strand
ACAGCATTTGACAAACGGGGTGTCTGAAAAATCCTGATCAGTTGAATACGGGTACACGTTATTATGACAAACTGCGGGCTCTCGGGCGAGCCATTGCGAAAACACCCGAGCAGGCGAATTTATGGTATAATAACAACCTATGAAAAGACTCATGTTTGTATTGTTGGCGGTGGCTGCGGTCACCGGTGGTTGCTGCCGTTTTGGGGGACGGCAGGCGAAGGTTGTCTCACCTGACGGGCGCAATGAAATTCGCCTGATGGCAGATGAGGATTCCCTCGTCTACGAGGTTCTGCGTGATGGGGTCGTCCTCGTCGCGAAGACCGAGATTGGAATGAAGGTGGATGGCGAGAGCCTCTATTCGGAAGAGGCCGCAAAGTCCGCCCCACACATCTCGTATGGCAAGGTGACCGGGTGCGAGAAGACTCCCGTCTACAAGAAGGATTCCATTTGCCTCGCGGCAAAGACGGCCTTTGTCGACTTTGGTGACTGGGGCGTTGCGTTGATTGCCCGTAACGATGGCGTTGCCTATCGCTTCGAACTCAAGAAGCCCGGTACGGTGCGCATTGACTGCGAAAAGGCCGAGGTGACGATTCCGTCCGCCGAAGCGGACTGCTGGGCGAACTTCACCGGTGCGGTTGGTTGTGAGGAGACGGTGCCGCGCAAGGTTGTTGCGAAGGATCTCCAGACGGCGAAGGACGGCAAGTCGACGATGTTCGGCAGTTCCAAGATGATTTACCTGCCGTTCGTCTATTCGGTGCAGGGTAAGACGGTCGCCGTGACGGAGTCGGATGTGCGGAGTTATCCGATTTGGAACCTGACGCGTGACGAGAAGGAGGAGAAGGTCGAACTTGAGTCCTTCTTCGCCCGTTGGCCAAAGAAGGTGCACCATGTCGGCGGCTGGGGAAACACGAACCTTGAGAAAGGTGGCCGTTGGGTGAAGGTGGACGAGACTGAGGACTACCTCGTCAAGACCGCCGGTACGCGCACGTTCCCTTGGCGCACGTTCATTCTCGCCGATGCGCCGGCGAAGCTGTGCGAGGCTGATATCGTCCGCGCTCTGGCGACACCGGCCGATGCGAAGGCTGATTTCTCGTGGGTCAAGCCTGGCAAGGTTGCGTGGGACTGGTGGAACTGCTTTGACAATCAGGGCAATAGCGGGTGCAATACGAAGACCTACGAGCGTTTCATCGACTTTGCCGCGAAGACGGGCGTTGAGTACGTCATCTTCGATGAGGGATGGAGCGAGGCTCTCAACATTTGGAAGTTCCACCCGGATGTGGACGTTCCGCATTTGATTGACTACGCCAATAAGAAGGGTGTTGGCATCATCCTCTGGATGGCATGGGCGCAGGTCTACGGCGACGAAGCGAAGGTTGCGAGCCATTTTGCGAAGCTGGGTGCCAAGGGCTTCAAGGTCGACTTCATGGATCGCGGCGACGCGGAGTGCGCCAACTTCCTTGAGAAGTTCGCGGCGGCGTGTGCCAAGGAGAAGATGCTCATCGACTACCATGGTGCCTATCGTCCGACGGGCCTGCAGCGGATGTACCCGAACATCGTCAACTACGAGGGCATCCACGGCCTTGAGCAGATGAAGTGGTACGGCGGGCAGTATGACATGATGGCGAGCGATGTTCGTGCCTTCTACCTGCGGATGACGGCGGGTCCGATGGACTACACGCCGGGAGCGATGCTGAACTATCCGGTGGGCGGTTCTTACCGTGGGGCCGAGGCTGGCGTCCATCCGGGCGCGGTTGGTACGCGGTGCCGTCAGATGGCGATGATGTCTCTCTACGAGGCTCCGCTCCAGATGCTCTGCGACAGCCCGACGAACTACGAGAAGAACATGGAGTGCTTCACGTTTATGGCGGCGACGCCGGTCGTCTGGAAGGATACGGTTGCGCTGGATGGTACGCCCGACACGGTGGCGGCCTGTGCGCGCCAGGCGAAGGACGGCTCGTGGTATGCGAGCGGCATCGCGGCGGCGACGGCCCAGGATTTCACGCTGGACACGGCGTTCCTCGGTTCCGGCGAGTGGAAGGCGGAGTTCTTCCGCGACGCGGCGGATGCGGACAAGAATCCGACGCACTATGTGCACGAGACGAAGGTAGTCAAGGCCGGGGACAAGATTCCCGTCCACATGGCTCCCGGCGGTGGCTTCACCGTGCACTTCACGAAGTAGTCGTCCATGATGAAGATTGGCTGTCATCTTTCGTCGAGCGGCGGATATCTTGCAATGGCGCAGACCGCCGTCTCGATTGGTGCGAATGTCTTCCAGTTCTTTACGCGCAACCCACGCGGCGGCGCGGCGAAGCCGATTGACAAGACTGATGTCGCGGCATTCCGCGACTACGCCCAGGCGAATGGCATTGGCCCGATTCTGGCCCATGCTCCCTATACGCTGAACGCGGCGAGCGCTGACCAGAAGACACGGGACTTTGCCGAATGGGTGATGGCGGACGATCTTCAGCGGCTGGAGATGACGCCCGGGGCGATGTACAATTTCCATCCGGGCAGTCATGTTGGGCAAGGAGCCGAGGCGGGTATTGAACTCGTTTCGGCCATGCTGAACCGCATCTTCGGGGCGGCGAAACAACCTTACCAAACAACGGTTCTCCTTGAGACGATGGCTGGCAAGGGCAGTGAGATTGGTCGGACGTTCGAGGAGATTCGCGCCATCATCGATCGCGTGGACATGCCGCTGGGCGTTTGCCTTGACACCTGCCATGTCTGGGACGGTGGCTATGACATTGTGGATGATCTGGACGGCGTTCTCGCAGAGTTCGATCGAGTAATCGGCCTTGGGCGGCTGAAGGCCGTCCATACGAACGACTCCATGAACATGCGTGGTGCGCACAAGGACCGTCACGAACGCATTGGCAAGGGACGCATCGGGCTTGAGGCGTTCCGTCACATTGTGAATCATCCGAAACTGCGAGACTTGCCATTTTATTTGGAAACCCCCTGTGACCTTCAGGGCTACAAGGAGGAAATTGCACTGATGAAGGAGTTGCAGAAATGAGAATCTTTCGGGATCCGAAGAAGTTGCAGAAGTGGTGCCGCGCCCGCAAGTTGGCCGGCAAGAAGATTGCCCTCGTCCCCACGATGGGGTATCTGCACGAGGGGCACATGAGTCTCATCGCCGCCGCCAAGAAGCGGAAAGCGGATGAAATTGTGGTGAGCGTCTTTGTGAACCCGGTTCAGTTCGGGCCGAATGAGGACTATGAGAAGTATCCAAGGGATGAGAAGGCGGACTTGGCAAAGTGCCGAGCGGCGGGGGCGACGGCCATTTTCTTCCCCACGCCGGCGAATATGTATCTCGACCGCCATTCCGTCTATGTGACGGAGGACGATTTGTCGAAGGGGCTTTGCGGTGCGCGTCGCCCGGGACACTTCCGCGGCGTGTGTACGGTCGTTGCGAAGCTCTTCAACTTGGTGCACCCGGACTTCGCTGTCTTTGGTCAGAAGGACTACCAGCAGGCGCAGGTCATCAAACGGATGGTCCGCGACCTGAATTTTGACCTCGACATTGTCGTTGCGCCGATTGTGCGTGAGGCTTCGGGGCTTGCGAAGTCGAGCCGAAACACCTACTTGAGCGCGGCGGAACGCGAGTCCGCACTGGCGATTTCGCGCGCCGTCAGGAGCGTGAAGCCCACGGGCGCGCCTGTCAAGTCCGAGCAGAAGCGGATTGGTAAGGCTCTTGAGAAGGCCGGGTTGCGCGTCGACTATGTTGAGTTTGTGGATGCTGAGACCCTGCAGCCCGTGAAGCGGGTGGAGAAGGGTACGTGCGTTCTTATCGCGGCCTTTGCGGGTAAGACGCGTCTTATTGATAATGCCGTCATTTCGTGACGGCTTCATTCCCTCCAATTGTTCAGATTGAAATTTCAGCTGACCGTGAGCAAAGAAACAATAGCCCTCGTCTCGCTCGGATGCGCCAAGAATGCGGTTGACCTTCAGGTGATGGCCGGCAACCTACTCAAGGATGGTTGCACGCTCTCGCCCGATCCGGACCGTGCCGATGTCGTCATCGTCAATACCTGTGCCTTCATCGAATCGGCCCGCGAAGAGGCCGAGGCGGAAATTACCCGTGCGCTCGAACTGAAGGCTCGCGGCAATTACGGGCGCGTCGTGGTTACTGGATGCTATCCGCAGCGCTATCCATCGGCCAAGGCGAAGTTCCCGGGCGTGGATGTTTGGCAGGGCGTACCGAAGGACTGGGTCGAGTCTGGGACACCTGGACTCCGTTTTACTGGGAAGGCCTTTGCCTATCTGAAGATTGCCGAAGGCTGTGCACACCGCTGTTCCTACTGTGCGATTCCGGGCATTCGCGGCAAATATCGTTCGCGTCCGCCAGAGAGCATCCTGGAAGAGGCGAAAGCCCTGATTAAGAGTGGATGCCGTGAATTGAATATCGTTGCGCAGGATCCGATGCTCTATGGCATAGGACTGAAGGACTGGGATTTGCCGAAGCTCCTTTGGGAACTGGACAAGATTAAGGGCGATTTCTGGATTCGCGTCCTCTATACCTATCCGAATGAGATTACGGATGCCTACATAGACTGGATGAATCAGGCGAAGCATTCGGTCAAGTACGTCGACATTCCCCTGCAGCACACGGTGCCGGAGGTTCTTGCGAAGATGAATCGCAAGGCGGCGATTGAGGCGAGCCGTGTCGCGGCGGAGGCTTTGCGTCTGATGATTCCGGGCGTGACGCTTCGCACGACCATCATGACCGGCTTTCCCGGTGAGACGGAGGCGCGGTTCCAGTGCCTTTTGGCCGACTTGAAGCGGATGCAGTTCGATCACCTTGGTGCGTTTGCCTTTTCGCCGGAGAAGGGGACGAAGGCGGCGACGATGGCCGGGCGGCCCTCCCGAGCGGTGGCCGAGGCGCGAGAGAAGCAGGTGATGGAGCAGGCGAAGGCGATTTGGAAAGTGCGCTCCAAACGGCTCGTCGGCAAGACGTTCCGGGCACTTGTCATTGCGCCTGGCGTGGCGCGGATGGAAAGTCAGGCTCCGGATGTCGATGGCGTTGTCCATGTTGAAAGTGACGCGGTCGGCGAATTTGTGGATGTGCGGCTGACGGGCGTTCGCGGGTTTGACTTCAAGGGAGTCGTTGCGTGACGACGCGGGCGATTCCCCGTGTGAATGAGGAGGTCGCCAAGCGCGACCTCAAGTACTACATCTTCGACTGGGACGACAACATTCTCCACATGCCCACGAAGATTCGCATGGAGCATCGTCGGGAAGACGGCTCATGGGAACCTGTTGAGCTCTCGACTGCCGCGTTCGCCGTCGTGCGGACGGATGTCGAGCACTATCGCCCGCCGGTGGATGGCGGGTGGAAGGCGGCTTTTCGGAATTTCGCCGATGAGCCGGGAACGACGCACTTCATCGAGGATACGGTCACGGCTCTTGAGAAAATTGAGCATGGGGAGCGTCCGGGGCCGAGCTACAATGCACTGAAGAAGACCCTTCGCGAAGGGCGGCTTTTCGCCATTGTGACGGCGCGTGGGCATTCGCCGGCGACCATTCAGAAGGCCGTACGCGTTTTTATCCGCTATGCCCTTTCGGAGGCTGAGCGCGAGGAGATGCTGGCGAACCTTCGCGGCTACCGGCGGTTCTTCGACAAGGTGGAGACATTCGGGACGGATGTTGAGGAGTTGGACAACTACCTCAACTCCTGCCGGTATGCGGCCGTCACCTATTCGGGTTTCGAGGAGAAGATGCAGGCCGATCCCATCTACCATGAAAAGCTTGCGACGGCGACGACGGCCGCCAAGCCAGAACTGGCCAAGGAGTTCGCCATTCGCGATTTTGTCGAGCACATTTTCCACATGCTCCGGCGACGCGGCAAACTCAATCGTTTCGTCTCCATTGGCTTTTCGGATGACGATCGTGGCAATGTGAAGAGTGTCTCGGACTATATTCAGGCTGAACTATCGCGGCGATTTGACGGCATCAAGTTCGTGGTCTACGACACATCCGATCGGACTTTGTCAAAGGGACGCAAGGTGTGCGTCTCGGGGCAGTTGAACCTGCCGGGTTTTTGAGGAAAGGGGGCATTCGAATGAAGCGTTATTTGGCAATTGACATTGGGGCGAGTTCAGGTCGTCACATTCTCGGCACGGTTGAGGATGGGAAGATTAAGCTGGAGGAGGTTTTCCGCTTCGACAATTCGCAGATTGTCAAGAACGGTCATGTCTGCTGGGATCTCCAGGCCCTGGCGCGGAATGTCCTCAGGGGACTCAAGGCGGCGGCGGATGCGGGGAAGGCGCCCGATTATGTCGGCATTGACACTTGGGGTGTCGACTTCGTTCTTGTGAATGAACTTGGGCTTCTGGTTGGTGATGCGGTTGCCTATCGTGATGCCCGAACGCAGGGAATGATGGAGGTGGTGGATGCGGTCATTCCCTTTCGCGAGCTTTATGCGCATTGTGGAATTCAGCGCGTGGAATTCAATACCGTCTATCAGCTGATGGCACTTATGCGGGAGCATCCCGAGCAGTTCACGAAGGCGAGCCGTCTGCTGATGATTCCGGACTATCTGAACTTCGTGCTGACGGGACGGATGGCGAACGAGTACACGGATGCCTCCACGACATCGCTCGTCAGTGCGACGACATGCGACTGGGACCGCGAGGTGATTGCACGGCTTGGGTTGCCCAGTCAGCTCTTTCATCCGCTGACGATGCCGGGGACGGTGCTCGGCGGCTTTACCTCGGCGGTTCGCAGTCTCGTCGGATTTGATGCGCAGGTCGTGCTCCCGGCCTGTCACGACACGGGGAGTGCTTATCTTGCGGTGCCGGCGCGGGACGACCGGGCGATTTACCTCTCCAGCGGCACATGGTCGCTGATTGGCGTGGAGAATCCGACAGCCATCGTCACGGACGGGGCCTGCGCGGCGAATTTCTCAAACGAAGGTGGGGCTTGGCGGCGCTTCCGTTTCCTGAAGAACATCATGGGGCTTTGGATGATTCAGTCCATTCGCCGCGAGCTGAATGGTGTTCAGTATGTGGAGGGCAAGTCGTCCCCGATGACGGACGCGGCACTCCAGAGCCTTCGGGACTGGGAGAAAGGGCGGGACTATTCATTCGCCGACCTTGAGCGGGCGGCGCGTGCATCCGCTGGCTATCCCGGGGTTGTGGATGCGGCTGACAAGCGCTTTTTCGCGCCAGAATCGATGATTGCGACCGTTTGCGAGGCCTGCAAGGTCGGCGGTTTTGCCGCGCCGGCGACGGTCGGCGAACTCGTGCAGTGCGTCTACCGTTCCTTGGCAAGGTGCTATGCCCGTGAGGCGAAGGCACTTTCGGCCCTTACTGGCAAGTCCTATACGACGATCAATGTCGTGGGGGGCGGTAGTCGTGACACCTACCTGAACCAGTTGACGGCCGAAGAGACGGGGCTGGAGGTCGTGGCTGGTCCGACCGAGGGTACGGCTATCGGTAATCTCATTGTCCAGATGGTCGCGGCGGGTGAATTCGCTGATTTGGCGGAGGCCCGCCGGGCCATTGTGCGCTAACAATCGCGTCTGACATTCCCAAAATGGCAGAAAAGGCCGTCCTTTCCGTCCGTTGGGCGGCTGTTTAGGCCTTCGTTGGCGTAATATGCTATAATATGCGCATGAAGATTTCCAACGAACAGTTAAAACTCGTATCGGATACTGTCCGCTGCCTGTGCGCGGATATGATTGAAAAGGCCAAGTCGGGGCATCCTGGTGTGGCCATGGGTATGGCCGATCTTGCCAGCACCCTGTGGCTGCGTCACTTGAATGTCGACCCGAAGGACCCGAAGTGGTATGGCCGTGATCGTCTCGTTTTCTCTGGCGGGCATGCGAGTTCGCTGATTTATGCGCTGTTCCACCTCGCGGGCATGGGTGGCGTGACGATGGACGAACTGAAGAGTTTCCGCCAGTTTGGGTCGCGTTGCGCGGGGCATCCTGAGCGTGGTGTCATGCCGGGAATTGAGGTGACGACTGGCCCTCTCGGACAGGGCATTGCCATGGGCATCGGGTTGGCTGTTGCCGCCAAGAAGGCCAAGACGGGCAATCGTACGTGGGTGTTCTGCGGTGATGGTGACATGGAGGAGGGCATTTCACACGAGGCCTGCAGTTGGGCTGGGGCGATGAAGCTCGATGACTTGATTCTCATCTACGATTCGAACAACATCACAATTGAGGGCGATACCGCGCTCGCGATGAACGACGACGCGAAAAAGCGCTTTGAGAGTTATGGTTGGAAGGTGTTCACATGCGATGGTCACAACTACGATGAAATCGAACGCACATATCGCCGCGCCGAAAAGGTGACGGGACAGCCTGTGCTGATTATTGCGACGACGCACATTGGTTTTGGTGCGCCGACGAAACACGATTCGGCTGATTCACACGGGGCACCGTTGGGTGCGGAGGAGGTTGCCGGTCTCAAGCGCGCCTTTGGGTTCGACCCCGAGAAGAGCTTTGTCGTGCCGCAGGAAGTCTACGATGTCTTTGCGGACCGCACGGCTTTCCAGCATCGTCTAGCTCGTCGTTGGACGAAGGCGAACGCGGCGCTCGTCCCCTCGCGGGCGGAGCCGGACTACATGAAGCTGATTGGTGCCTTGCCCCAGTTTGAGTCGGGCAAGGCGGTTGCCACGCGTTCGGCCTGTGGTGACGTGATGAATGCGCTTGCAAAGGTCGTGCCCGAACTCATCGGTGGCAGCGCGGACCTTGGTTCGAGCAATAAGACCGTTCTGAAGGGATTGGGCGACATTGCCCCGGGTTCCTTTGAGGGACGTAACATCCACTACGGCATTCGCGAACTGGCGATGACGGCGATGGCGAATGGCATCACGGCCTTTGGTGGATTCCGTGGCTACGGGGCAACGTTCTTCGTGTTCAGCGACTACTGTCGTCCGGCGATTCGCCTCGCGGCACTGATGAAGACGCCGTCGCTCTTCATTTTCTCGCATGACAGTTTCTATGTGGGCGAGGATGGCCCGACGCACGAGCCGATTGAGCAGATGGCCGCGCTCCGCACAATGCCGGGTGTGACGACCTTCCGTCCGGCGGATGCCAATGAGACGAAGTATGCGTTTGTCGAGATGATTCTTCAGACGAGCGGTCCGAGCTGCCTGATGACGACGCGGCAGAACATTCCTGTGCTGGACGGCGTTCGGCACGAGGGTGTGGCGCGTGGAGCCTATGTCATTTGGGAAGGCGGTGCTCAGGATTCGTCAACCGTTCTCTTCCTCTCGTCCGGTAGCGAGGTTTCGCTCTGCATCGAGGCGGCGAAACGCCTTGTTGCAGAAGGCAAGTCGGCGCGTGTCGTCTCGATGCCCTCGTGGGATCGCTTCTTCGCCCAGAAGTGCGACTATCGCGAGCAGGTCATCCCTGAGGTGATGAAGAAGCGCGTGATTGTTGAGGCGGGTGTCCGCTTTGGCTGGGATCGCTTCCGCCTCGATTACAAGACGACGAAGTTCGTGACCATCGACCATTACGGTGCCTCGGCCCCTTACAAGGTTCTTGCCGAGGAGTTCGGGTTTACGCCCGAGCACGTCTACGAGGTTGCAAAGACGATTGCCTAAGTTCTCCTCAAAAGGATATTCTCAATGCAGACAGATAGCCTGACGGCGATTTCGCCCATTGACGGACGTTATGCCAGCAAGTGTTCCGAACTGACCGAGGTCTTTTCCGAGTATGGTCTTATCAAGCGGCGCATTCTCGTTGAGTGCACGTGGCTTGAGGCGTTGTGTGACGCGAAGGAAATTCGTGAGTGCAAGGCTCTGACGGCCGCCGAGCGCAAGCAATTGCGGGCCATCGCGGCGGATGTGTCGCTGTCGGATGCCCAGCGCGTGAAGGACATCGAGAAGACGACGAACCACGACGTCAAGGCGATTGAGTACTTTCTGAAGGAGAAGGTGAAGGGGACGACGCTTGAGTCCCGCAGTGAGTTCATCCACTTCGCCTGCACGAGCGAGGATATCAACAACATGAGCCATGCGCTCATGTTGCGCGATGGCAAGGCCGTGCTTCGTGCGGCAATGGACGAGGTGACGGAAAAGATTGCCGCGCTCGCGAAGGCCACTGCGAAGGTCCCCATGCTGGCGCACACGCATGGACAGCCGGCGAGTCCGACGACGGTCGGTAAGGAACTGGCCGTCGTCTCGGCGCGTCTCCGCCGTCAGGCGGGCGAAATCGATCGTCTCGTGATGCCGGCGAAGATGAATGGCGCAGTCGGCAACTTCAATGCGCATCTCTCCGCTTATCCGGATGTGAACTGGGAGAAACTCGCGCGGGGTGTCATTGAGTCGCTCGGACTTCGGCAGAATCGCCTGACAACTCAGATTGAGTCCCACGATGGCATTGCGGAACTCTTCGATGCCATTCAGCGCTGGAACTCGGTTCTTCTGGACTTTGACCGCGATGTTTGGATGTATGTCTCGATGGGCTACTTCAAGCAGCGGACGGTGAAGGGCGAGATTGGCTCTTCGACGATGCCCCACAAGGTGAATCCGATTGACTTTGAGAACTCCGAGGGCAATCTGGGTCTGGCGAATGCGGTGATGGGCTTCATGGCCCGTAAGCTTCCGATTTCACGAATGCAGCGCGACCTGACCGACTCGACGACGCTCCGCAATATGGGCGTTGGCTTTGGCTATACGCTCATCGCCATCCGCTCGACCGTGAAGGGCCTTGGCAAGCTTGAACTGAACGAGGAGCGGCTGGCCGACGACCTCGACCATAACTGGGAAGTGCTCGCCGAGCCGATTCAGACCGTGATGCGAAAGGTCGGGATGGATCATCCGTACGAGCGGCTCAAGGAACTGACGCGTGGTCGTCGGGTGACGGCGGAGATTATGCGCGATTTTGTCGCGGCGCTTCCGTTGCCTGAGGCGGACAAGAAGCGACTCTTGAAAATGACCCCGGCGACTTATGTTGGGCTTGCCGCGAAATTGGCGAAACTCGCCTAAGCGCGACATTTAGGCGCAATCAGGCGGGTTCTTTTGCAAAAGAACCCGCCTGAATTGTATCCACGCACTTACTTCATGGAGGGGAGTACGATGCCGCGCAGGATGACGCGCTGGCAGACGAGAAAGACAATCGCCGTTGGCAGGGAGACGAGGACGAATCCGGCCATGACGCACCAAGGTTGATGGGCGAATGTCTGTGACATTTGGTACATCCAGACGGCGAGCGTCCAGTGGGACTCCTTTTGGCAGACGAGGAAGGCCCATTCCCAAGACGAGTAGGCGTGGATGAACGAGTTGAGCGCATTTACCGCGAGAATGGGTGTTGTCATCGGCAGGGTAATCCGGCGGAAGACCGTCCATTCGCCGGCACCGTCAATAGCCGCCGCTTCGTAGAGTTCGCGGGGAAGCGCGTCAAAGAATCCCTTGAGAATGAAGATGGACATTCCACTGGCCACGGTCGGCAGGATGAGCGCGGCAAAAGTGTTAAGCAACCCGAGGTCGCGGATGAGCAGAAAGCCTGGAATTGCCGTCACGGCCGCTGGAAAGGCCATAGTCGCCAGGAGGAATAGGATGATTCGTTCGGTGGATGGCAGGTGGAAGCGCGAGAGCGCGTATGCGGCGAGGGGGTTGACCGTCAGCGAGGCGAGGACGGAGAGAATGACGAGGATGATCGTATTGGCGAAGGCGCGTCCGCGCAGAAAGAGATAGTCCCCGACGAGTCGGTAGTTGGCGAGTGCACCCTCCCAAAAATCCCTCCAGCCGTGCTCGACGAATTGTACGGCCAGGGCGTTGCGGATTTCCGCCGCATGGTCGGCGAGGGGGTAGGGCATCGAGCGTGAGACATAATCGCCGCGCCGAATCGCTTCATGGGTATACCAGATTTTGAAGGCATCCCAGGTTGCAAACTTCGCGTTTCCTGGCAGGACTCGTTCGGGCGGCATCTTCGACTCGGCGGAGAAGGAGACGTCGAAAAATGAGCGGTAGCGGACGGGCCAGGCGGCGTTCAGCGCGTCAATCGTACCGTAGCGATTCTGAACGAATCGGGCGACATCGCGGGCATCGTAGTCGCAGACGAGATGCCGTGCATCTGTCTCGGCGAGTGCACGGGCGAAGCGTGCGGCGCGGATTTTTGCCGCGTCTCGGTTGTGTGGGGACTCCACGGTGGCGAGTTCCCGTTGGGCAAAGTCCCTGATGCCCGCCTTGTCGCGAGCGACGGCCTCCCAACTTGTCCACGCCGAAGGAGCCTCGGGGTAGATGTCGCGGGGAAACCGAGCGAAGCGCATGGCGATGGAACGCATGAAGCGGTCGTTCCGATCGAAGGTCGCCCGAAGAACGGGTTCGTGCCGCGAATAGTCATACGATGAGGCGAAGCTCGCCGTCAGCATCACGGCGAAGGGGTAGACCATGGTGAGTGCACCGAGCGTGAGAAACGAATAGACGAGGGCGAGGAAAATCCGCGCCTTGGTCGTCTTGCGTTCACTTTCGAGTATCACTGCCATAGGCTGGACATTTTACCATAAAAGCGGATTGGATGCGCAAGCTCGATGGTCTTGGATGGAACGAAGGACGCGGCAGGGGTTGCCGACAGCGACAACATGGTCGGGGATGTCGTGCGTGACGATGCTCCCAGCACCAATCACGGTGCCCTCGCCAATGGTGACCCCGGGCAGAATCTTGACATCGCCGCCAAGCCAGCAGTTGTTGCCGATGGTAATCGGGAGGGCTTTCTCAAGTCCCTTGTTGCGACTTTCAATATCCATTGGGTGCAAGGCCGTATAGCACCCGAGGTTTGGCCCGATGAAGCAGTGCGACCCGATGGTGATCCGTGCGCCGTCCATCAGGTAGGCACCGTGGTTGATGAATGTCGCGTCGCCGATGAAGCAGTTGCTCCCATAGTCCGTCTGGCAGGGCGGAAGGATTGTCATGTCCTTACCCAAATTCGGGAAGAGTTTCCGCTGGGTCTCCATAAGGACGGCGTGGTCGCTCGGATGAGTCTGGTTGAGTGTGTGGCAAAGTCCCTTGGCGCGCTCGCGAAGGGCGCAGAGTTCCTTGTCGGCGTTGGCGTCATACCAGTCGCCATTTTGCATCTTCTCGCGTTCAGTCATCATTGTGTTCAGGTGAGGCGGATGAGAATCATATAAAGAGCAGTTCCGATGGACATCGACAGGATCATACTGTGCCAACGAAGTTGACAGACGACCGTCGCAAGTGTCGCGGCGAGCATGGGGATGAGACGGTCGCCGGTGGCAATCGTCTGCCGGAAGCAGTAGACGACGAGGAGGCCGAAGACAGCCGGACCCAGCCATTTGCCGAGGTAGCGCACGAGGGGCGGCGTTGGACGGTTTGGACGGAAGATGAGAAACGGGAGAAACCGCGTCGACATGACTCCGAGGACGGCGAGCGAGATGACGATGGCCTTTTCGAATCCTGTCATTGGAGTTTCCTCCTGAAAGCCAGAAGAACGGCGAGAATGCCGAACATGGCCGGGACAATGAAGTCGTCCGGGCCGAACAGGAAGACGGCGAGTGTCGGCACAACAAGCCCGATGAGCGAGCCGGCGTGGCGTTCTTTCGTCCGCCAGTTCTCGGCAAAGATGGCCGCAAACATGGCGGTCATGATGAATTCAATTCCACGGAAGTCCACACCTTCAAGAAGATTCGCGGCAAAAACGCCGACTGCGACACCGAAAAGCCAGTAGAGCCAGTCCAAGATGCTGACGGCCAGTTGGAAGTCGTGCCCATTGATGCCGCGAGGGGGCTGGCACCGAAAGGTAAGGGCGAATGTCTCATCGGAGAGGAGAAAGATCATGAAGAACTTTCGCCACCCGGCCCCCTTGAAGCGATCCAGCATGGAGAGACCGTAGAGGATGTGCCGCGAACCGACGAGAAAGGCCATTGTGAACGTGGCGATTGGATGGAACGCGCCGAGGAACATTGTTGCAAGAATGAATTCGACGGAACCCGAAAAGACAATGGCGGCCGTCACGAGGGGGAACCACCAGGCGAGCCCAAGGCGTGTGGCATAAAGGCCGTAGCCGAGACCGATGAGCCAGTAGGCGGCCAGGATGGGAAGGGTCGGCGGAAAGGCTGCCCGAACGGTTTTCACGATTCGATTCACAGAGGACGCGTATTATACCACAAGGGCGGTTCATCATCCACGCGTCGATGGGGAATGCAGGAGCCCCAGCGCGGCGTTCCTGAAGGGACCGGGTTGACATGAGCAGGGAATGGTGCAGGGATGCGCAATCCAAGGGGTCTGACTTGCGCAACCTAACGGGTCTGGGATGCGCAACCCGAAGGGTCGAGGTTGCGCATCCTGTCGGGAAAGGACTAAGGTGGTTTGATCAAAGGACTAAGGTGGTTTACCCAAAGCACCTTAGTGGTTTGTGCAAAGGACTAAGGTGCTTTCCCGTCGTCACGCCTGTCTCCGCCCGTGACGACGGGCCTCTCCACTCTCTATAATCGTCAAAACTTCCCTTTGTGTTGGGCATTTTTGCACCGATTCATGCCGATGCGGGAGCGTGCATCCGCGCAAACGGGCGCAGGGAGATGCGCAGAGGCCTCGCCGGACATATCCGTTCCACGCCGCCGCCAGGAATCAGATTGCCTGGTCGGTCGGCCTGTGTCCTTCCTTTTGTGCCATATCCCTTCCGCTTTTGCAGGCCATCAGATTTTACAGTCCACCCCCTTGCATTCAGTCGCGAATTATAATATAATTAGAACTGTAATGATTACAGACGCACCAGGCTTACTCTCTTCGCACGGCATCATTCCGACGCCGCAGCGGCTCGCCATCTTCAGAGCCGTTTACGGACGGACGGACCATCCGTCCGTTGATACGGTGTTTGTTGCCCTGCGCGAGCAGATGCCGACCCTGTCGAAGACGACGGTTTATGCGACGATGCAGCGTCTGGCGGAGGTCCATCTCATTGGGCGCGTGTGCATTGAGGATGGTGAGGTTCGCTACGACGGAACTCCCGTCTTCCATGCGCACTTCAAGTGCCGGGCGTGCGGGGAACTGATTGACTTCGAGCCGCCCAAGCGGCATCCGCACCCCTACGCCGCGATTCCGGCGGGCTTTGAGGTGGATGACGAGCAGTTGCTTTACTTTGGATTGTGCCCAAAGTGCGCCCGTAAGGGTGCGAAAGACGCACAAAATCAAACAAACGAACAGAAAACGGCATCAGCCGCGACAAGGAGAAACGAGAAATGAAGAGATGGGTTTGCCCCGTGTGTGGGTATGTGTATGAAGGTGAGACGGCTCCGGAGAAGTGCCCTCAGTGCGGTGTTCCCGGGTCGAAGTTCCGTGAGGAGGCCGCGTCGGTCGGCAAGAAGGTGTGGGCGTGCGAGCACTCCGTCGGTGCCGGCAAGGTCGCGGATGCCGAAGTGACGCAGGGCTTGAAGGACCACTTCAACGGCGAATGCTCCGAGGTGGGCATGTATCTCGCGATGTCGCGTCAGGCGGAGCGCGAGGGCTACCCCGAGATCGCGGAGGCGTTCAAGCGTTATGCTTTCGAGGAGGCTGAGCACGCGGCGAAGTTCGCCGAGCTTCTTGGCGAGGTGCTGACCGATTCGACCGAGAAGAATGTGGCCATGCGCGCCGATGCCGAGCAGGGCGCCTGCGCGGCAAAGCTCGCGATTGCGAAGCGTGCGAAGGAGCTTGGCTACGATGCCATTCATGACACGGTTCACGAAATGGCCAAGGACGAGGCGCGTCACGGTGCGGGCTTCGAGGGCCTTCTGAAGCGCTATTTCGGCAAGTAAGCTGATTTTGCAGCGGCTTAACGGAGAGGGAGGTCCATCAGGCCGCCCTCTTTGTCTGCCGAGAGAGGGGGAAAACCGCCGCGTTCCGTGCGCCAATATGGTATAATGCGCACCTAATGAAAACGAAACCTCTGTTCATTGTGATGTCCGCACCGAGCGGGTGCGGTAAGACGACGCTGATTGATATGCTTCTCCAGGAGTACAGCGACATCGTCTATTCCATCAGTTGCACGACCCGCAAGCCCCGCGAAGGAGAGGAGGACGGGCTTGACTACCACTTTCTGACGCGTGAGCGATTCGAGGAACTTCTGAAGCAGAATGCCTTCCTTGAGTCCGCGAAGGTCCACGACAACTACTACGGGACGCTGAAGGCACCCATCATTGAGGTGCTCAACGAGGGCAACTCAATGATTCTCGACATTGACGTCCAGGGCGCGGCGAAAGTGCGCGACTACGTGCGCAACCTGTCGAACACCGATCCGCTGAAGATTGGCTATGTTGACATTTTCATTTCGCCGCCGTCCATGGAGGCCCTGCGCGAGCGACTGGAGGGACGCGGGACGGACTCGCAGGAGGTGATTGAGAAGCGTCTGCACAATGCCGAGGGCGAGATTGCCCGGGCGGGTGAGTACATGTTCCAGGTCACGAACGACGATCTGTCGCATTGCTACAAGCGTCTCTGCGACCTGATTGACGCGCTCAGCGGACGGATGTGAAAGGTTTGCCATGCCCAAGCGACTGACGTATGCGATGATTGGCGGAGCGCGTGGCTCCTTCATCGGGCCGATTCACCGAATGGCCCTGCGGATGGACAATCTGGCCGACCTCGTCGCGGGATGCTTCTCGCGGCGTGCCGAGGCGAATGCGAAGATGGCCGAGGCACTGGGTCTTGCGCCGTCGCGGACCTATTCGGACTGGGCGAGCCTGATTGCGTCCGAGCGCGGCAAAATTGACTTCATCGCCATTTGCACGCCGAACGATTCGCACTACGCCATCGCGAAGGCCGCGCTTTCGGCTGGAATCGACGTCATGTGCGAGAAGCCGCTCTCCCTGACGCTGCGGGAGGCGACGGAACTCGGCCGTCTCGCCCAGCGCAAGGGCCGCATCCTCGGCATTCCCTTTACCTACACGGGCTATCCGATGGTCAAGGCCGCACGCGACCTGATTCGGAAGGGCGCACTCGGGACGGTGTGCAAGATTGTCCTTGAGTACAGTCAGGGGAGTTTCAGGAAAATCGACTTCACCAAGCCGCTGACGGGTCGGAACATCTGGAAGATGGACCCGAAGATTGCGGGCAAGAGCTGTGTCGTCGCGGATATCGGCGTTCATGCGTTCAGCCTGATTGAGTACGTGACGGGGCTTGAGACATCGTCCGTGCTGGCGGATCTTTCGAACTTCGCCCCGGGGAATACGCTCGATGACGACGCGTCCGTCCTGATGCACTTCAAGGGCGGGGCCAAGGCCTCGGTCGTCATCTCGAAGATTGCCACGGGCGAGGAGAACGGCGTCCGCCTGCGGGTCTATGGCGACAAGGCGGGACTTTACTGGAACCAGGAGGCGCCGAACTACCTGAGCGTCAAGTATCCGTTTGGGCCGGAGCGCATCTACAAGCGGAACGCGCCCTATATGGGCGAAATGTCAGCCGCAAGCGTTCGGTCGTCGCGCATCCCGGCCGGTCATCACGAGGGCTTCATCGAGGCCTTTGCGAACATCTACGACGAGTTCTGCAAGGCCGTTCGGACGCGGGAAGGGCGGGACTACCCGAGTGTGCGCGAGGGCGTTCGGACGATGAAGTTCGTCGAGGCCGTGCTGAAGTCGAACGAGCGCGGCAATCGGTGGATTCCGTTCCGCTAAGGTTGCCGCGACCGTCATGCCGCTGAGTTCGCTACCGGCGTTGCTGCTTTCCATCTTCCTGGTCGGCTATTCGCCCGGTCCGGCGAATGTCTTTGCGCTGGCGATGGTTGTGCGGTACGGTCGCCGTGCGGCACTTCGAATGTGGCTGGGGTTATTCGCCGGGTATGCGAGCGCGGCACTTGTTTGCGTCCTGCTGGTTCATTTTCTCGGCGTGGCCTTCGGCGAGTGGATTGGCATCCTCAAGTACATCGGGGCGGTCTACCTGCTGTGGCTCGCCGTCCGCGTCTATCGGACGCGGGGAGCGTCCGAAGAAGAGCGTCGTGGGTGCACGTTCGCAAACGGGTTCATCGTCCAGTTCACGAACGCAAAGATTATCCTCTACGAGTTGACCGTCTATGCGACGTTCGTGTTACCGCATTCGACGCGGATTCTGGATTTGCTCGTCGTTGCCGCGCTTCTGTCGCTGGCGGGGCCGGGGGCGAACCTGGCCTGGCTACTGGCGGGTTCGTTCCTTCGTCGGTGTTTTCTGCGCTATCGCTCCGTGACCGATTGCATTCTGGCGATTCTGCTCGCCGGTTGTGCACTCTGGGTGCTGTTTGCCTAAGTGCGGAGAATGTGGTTCTGAAGGGCGATGGCAACGGCTTCGGCGCGATTTGCCGCGCCGAGTTTGGAGAGGATGACGGTGATGTGCAGCTTGACGCAGTTCGCGCTGATGCCGAACTGTTCGGCGATGTCCTTGTTGGATAGGCTACGGGTGAGGGAGTGGAGAATCTCAGCCTGTCGGGTCGTGAGCTTGGGTAGGGCCGGTTCCTCCTTCATAATCTGCTGGGCTTCGGGCGAAATGAACGTGTCGCCATGGCTGACGGCCTGGACGGCTTTCAGGAGTTCGGCGTTCGCGACGCATTTGACCAGCACGCCCCTCGCGCCCAGTTGGACGGCGCGGTTGAGGTCGTCGGGCGTGTTGCTGGTCGTCAGGAAGATGATGCGGGTCTCGGGCCGCTCGCGCAGGATCTCCTCGGCGGCGACGATGCCGTCCTTGCCGGGCATCATGATGTCCATCCATGACGATGATGTCGGGGCGCAACTCGCGTGCACGGGTGACCGCCTCATTGCCGTCTTTCGCCTCGCCGACGCGCCAGTCCTCGGAGGTCTCGTCGTCGGGGGCGGGCAGGGGGAAGATGCGGATGGAAGCGGTGCCATCCGACAGGACGGCGCGTCGTCCGGCTGAGGCGACGATCTGCCCCTCGATGACGAAGTTCGTGGGCATCGGGACGGTGGCATCGGCCCGCCTGAACGTCTGAATGTTGCCGATGGGAACGAGGGGAATGTCGGCGGCGGCCGGCGTGAGGGACGCGGCCACGAGGGCGACAAGCTCATTCACCAATGTCATTGCGGAGAATTATGCCATAAATGGGGGAAAAGGGCAAGCCCACACGCGGCGAAATTTATGGTATAATATCCGCCGTTGTTTGGATTGGAGCGAGGTCTTCATGTGGAGGACTCGCGTCCGGTGCGAAGAGGAAACGGTGAAGTTGGCCGCGACGGCTGCCGAGTGGGCAGGGTCGCGATGGATGAAAGGCCGACGGAACGGGTTTCGCCGGACGGACTGCTGGCGATCCGCCGTGTGCGGATGCGCGGGCCGTGGCTTGTGCCGCGGCGGGCGGTGCTTCCGGCGCGAAAGCTGGGGTGCGACGCGGGCGAAAGGCCCGAAATCAGGGATTCGGACGGAGGTCGAGCGGCCTCCGTCCGTCTTTTTTTTGCCGTGGGGATGGGGGAAGAGACAGCCTGACTCAAAAGTTGAGACAGGCTGTCTCCGACTTCGAGTCAGGCTGACTCTGACTCCGAGACAGGCTGACTCCGACTTCGAGTCAGGCTGTCTCGACTTTTGAGACAGCCTGACTTTGCCTCAAAGTCGTGAGGACCTTTCGTCTTTCGCTCGGGGAAGGGCGTCCAACTGCCGCGTTTTCGGGCTGAAATCCCGCCCGTTTCGCGATTTTCGTTTCTCGCGGCGACATTTTTTCGGCAAGGGGAGAGCCGAAGTCAGCCTGTCTCGGTTTTCGTCTCCGCCTGTCTCGACTTTTGAGTCGTGCGGACTTTTCGTCGCGGAACCGCCGCGCCTGGGAGACAGATTGGACCACGGACGACACGAAATTATCGTCGGGCATTTCGGTTGGATTGGGGCTAATTTGATATAATATCCCTCATGCTGGGTCGAAGGATGCACGTGGCGATGACGAGGATTCTGACAATCCTCGCGTTGCTTCTTGTCCCTTTGTCCGTCTCAGCGATCGATGCTTCCGACCGCTATCGGAGCCCGCGCAATCCCGAACGCGCCATCCGCAAGACGACGGAACTGATTGTGCTGCACACGACCGAGGCACCCGAGCGCAGCTCGCTCAACAAGCTCAGTGCGCAGGGCGAGGCGCATTTTTGCGTGACGGAAGCCGGGCGCGTCTACCGCATTGTCGACCGCGACCGTGAGGCGTTCCATGCGGGGCGCTCCATGTGGAATGGCAAGGAGGATGTCGACAAGTTCTCAATTGGCATTGAGTGCGTTGGCTACCACGACAAGCCGATGTCCACCGTCCAGCTCGCGGCAATTCGGGAACTCGTCAAGGAACTGAAGTCGATGTATAAACTTTCCGACGATCGCGTCGTTTGCCACAGCCACGTCGCCTACGGTGCGCCGAACAAGTGGCATCGGGCGAAGCATCGCGGACGGAAGCGGTGCGGCATGCTTTTCGCCATGCCGTCCGTCCGTGCCCAGCTCGCCCTCCGCACGCGCCCGGCACGCGATCCGGACGTCCGGGCCAAGCGTCTCGTGGTGGGCGACGACTACTTGCAGCGTGTCCTCTACGGACGCGTGGACACGATGAAGTCCACGTATGCGAACGTCAAGCCGCCGCCGGTGGAGTCCGGCGGAATCTTCAGCTGGTTTACGCGAAAGGACGCGTCCGTCGCGGCAACTTCGCCGAAGTCGCCGCCGACGAGGACGACGGCGGTCTCGTCGAAGCCGAAGCCTGCGACTCCCCGTGCGACCGCCTCGCCGTCGGGGGGCAAGTCCGCCGCGTCTGCGCCGCCGAAGTCGATTGCCGAACTGAAGGCCCGTGGCTATCGGCTCGCGGGGATGGTGAGTCGCGACCAGACGGCGCTCAAGATTGCCGGCGGACGGTGGAACGCGGCAGATACCTATTATACGATCCGCAACAAGGTAATCCCCGGTACGGCCATTGATCCGGCCCGCATCGAGCGCGGGATGTCCATCTGGCTGAAACGGTGAGTTCAACTGCCGCGCAAATTCCTGCCTCCGCCCTTGACAGGGGAATGCGGAATTCAGTATAATCACCCTCAATTTTGATTTCTAAGGAGAAAACATGAAGAAACTACTGTTGGCGGTTGTGGCAACCGCGTGTGCTGGCGCGAGTTTCGCCATGCTGACGGACGACGAGGCCCTGAAGGCGGCCCGTGAGACGCTTGCGAAGATGACGCTTGAGGAAAAGGTCAAGATGCTGGGCGGTTCGGGGACGATGACCCTTTCGGCGATTCCCCGCGTCGGCATCTCGAACGAGTGGACGATGAGCGACAACAGCTCGACGGTGCGTCCGTCCATGAACCGCTGGGACTGGGGCTACACGAATCCGCGGAGCGTCAACACGAAGTTGCCGTCCCTGTCGGCCCTTGCCCAGACGTGGGATCCCGCCTGGGCGCGGAAGCACGGCGAAGTGCTGGGCGCCGAAATGCGCGATCGCGGCGTTGACGAGCTGCTCGGGCCTGGCGTGAACATCATGCGTACGCCGCTCAACGGGCGCAACTGGGAGTACATGGGCGAGGACCCGATTCTCGCGGCGCGGATGTGCGTGCCGATGATTCGGGGCGTGCAGAGCTACGACGTCGCCGCGACGGTGAAGCACTTCTGCCTGAACAACCAGGAGCTGAACCGCAATGCGGTTGACACGCACGTGGACGACCGGACCTTCAACGAAATCTACCTGCCGGCCTTCCGTGCGGCGGTCAAGGAGGCGGGGGTTCTCTGCGTGATGACGAGCTACAACAAGATTGACGGTCTTTGGGCCAGCGAGAACAAGTACCTCCAGAAGGGCATTCTCCGCGACCGCTGGGGCTTCAAGGGCATGATTGAGACGGACTGGGGCGGGCAGCACTCGGGTGCCTTTGCCGCGAACAACGGCGGCGGCGTCGAAATGCACTGGGGCAAGGGCATCGTCCACAACTACTACGCGATGTCGAACCGCTTCCCGCTGGCCGAAGCCGTGCTGAATGGCAAGGTTCCTGCGGCGACGGTCGACGAAATGGCGCTTCGGACGCTGTGGGTGATGGCCAAGACGGGCTTCCTGACGAATGCGCCGCGTAAGGCCGGTGCGCGCAACACGAAGCATCACCAGCGCATTGCCCGTGACGAGGGTGCGAATTCCATCGTCCTCCTCAAGAACACGAAGGGCGTTCTCCCGCTCGACGAGAAGAAGATCGAGAAGATTCTCGTGATTGGCAAGGGCGCGGACGAGAAGCAGTGCGGCAAGGGCTGCTCGGGCGAAGGCAACGTCCCCTATGAGATGACGCTTTTCGGTGCGCTCAAGGCGCGTCTGGTCGGCAAGGACGTGAAGCTGATGCCGTTCTGCGCCAAGATGGAGATTGCGAAGACCGACACCTCGAATGCGGTCATCACGGGCGGACACGTCGAGCAGAAGACCTCCGTCGACTGGAGCGACGCGGCGGAACTGAAGGCGGCGGCCGAGGCGGCCGACGCGGTCATCGTCTTCACGGGAACGGAACTCGGCTACCAGGAGAACATGGAGTCCGAGAGCCGCGATCGCGTGAACATGGACCTGCCGAAGGAACTTCAGGAGGCCATGCACACCATTCTCGGGTGGAATCTCAAGAACCTTGTGGTCGTCTCCCGTTCGGGTACGCCCGTTGGCTATACCTGGACGGACAAGGCGGACACGCTGATTCAGACATCCTACCTCGGCATGGAGGAGGGCAATTCCATCCTTGATGTCGTCTTCGGCGACGTAAACCCGAGCGGCAAGCTCGTGCAGACCTGGCCGAAGTCCTACGCCGACACGGCGGTTGCCCAGGCCGGGACCTACAATGCGAAGGAAGTCGTCTACAACGAGCGCTTCTACGTCGGCTACCGCTGGTACGACCACAAGAAGATTGAGCCGCTCTTCCCGTTCGGCTACGGCTTGAGCTACACGACCTTCGGCTACGGGGATGTGGCGGCGACGAACCACGCCCGGACGGTCTCCGTCTCGGTGAACGTCACCAACACGGGGAAGCGCGAGGGCGCAGAGGTCGTTCAGGTCTACGCGTCCTATCCGAACGCGAAGGTCGAGCGTTGCGTCAAGGAACTGAAGGGCTTCCAGAAGGTGACGCTTGCACCGGGTGAGACGAAGAAGGTCTCGGTCACGGTGCGGGTTCGCGACCTCGCCTACTGGGACGAGTTCATCCATCGCTTCCGCGTCGACGCGGGCGAGTACGAGTTCCTCGTCGGTTCGTCCAGCGCGGACATTCGCGGCAAGGCGACGGTCAAGATTGAGAAGGACTTCGTCTTCGACGACTGATTGCCGGGGACGGCAGGTGACGCGGGTCTTCCACGGGAGTGGACGGCCCGCGTTTCGTTTAGTGGGGGGTGGGGGCTTTTTCCGCGTGACGGACGTGCTTTTAGACTGTCATTTCTCGTTTATCGTGTTTCGAGAATTTCCTAATTATTCCCTAACTTTTGCCCTGTTCCCTTTGAAGGGACGAATATGGTATAATATGCGCCATGAAAGTGAGCAATTCAGGCCGTAAAGGCGGCTATAACTGCGTGGTCTGCATCAAGCAGGTACCCGATACGAAAAAGGTGACGGGCGAGGCTATGAAGGCCGACGGCACCATCAACCGTGCGGCGTTGCCCGCGATCTTCAATCCGGAAGACCGCAACGCCCTTGAGGCGGCGCTTCGCGTCAAGGAGACCTATGGCGGAACAGTGACTGCAATTGCGATGGGGCTTCCCGCCGCGTGCACGATTCTCCGCGAGGCCCTGATGTGTGGCGCCGATAAGGCGTACCTCGTGACTGACCGCAAGGCGGCCGGGTCCGATACGCTTGCGACGAGCTACATTCTTTCCCAGGCGGTGAAGAAGTTCAATCCCGACCTCGTCTTCTGCGGTCGCCAGGCGATTGACGGCGATACCGCGCAGGTCGGCCCCCAGATTGCCGAGAAGCTCGACTTCGCCGCGATTACCTACCTTGAGGGTCTTGAACTCGACGGGGATGATGCGATTGCGACGCGTGACATCGGCACGGGCATTGAGAAGGACCGCGTCCATCTGCCCGCGCTTTTCACCGTGACGGAGAAGTTCGGTGAGCTGCGTCCGTTCGACGTGAAGCGCGTCATGAAGTACAAGAAGGCGAAGGCGCCTGTCGAGAATGGCGGCGTTGCCCTTGAGGGCGACCTCGCGATTGGCCAGCTTTCGTGCGACGATATCGGTGCCGAGCCTGACCGCTGCGGCTTCGCCGGCAGCCCGACGAGCGTGAACAAGATCGTCTCGGTCGTTCTCGCGGGCGGCGACTACAAGGAATATTCCGCCGATGACGCGGGCGTCAACGCGCTGGTGGGCGAACTCATCGCCGACCACACCATTGGATAAGGAGAGGTTTTATGGACAGAGCAAAGGGTGAAGTCTGGGTATTTGCCGAGCAGGAAGACGGCAAGTTGAGCGACGTTCCGCGCGAACTTCTTGGCAAGGGGCGCGAACTGGCCGACAAGCTTGGCGTGAAGCTGGCGGCGGTCCTGATGGGCAATGGCGTGGAAGGTCTTGCCGCACAGCTCTTCGAGGCTGGTGCCGACAAGGTGCACCTCGTTGAGGATCCCAAGTTGGCCGTCTTCCGTGGTAAGGCCTATCGTCATGCGTTCGTCGAACTGATTAAGGAGTGCGCTCCCCAGATCGTCATTTTCGGCGCGACCCACATGGGGCGCGATCTCGCCCCGGCCGTTGCCTCGGCGCTTCGCTGCGGCCTGACGGCCGACTGCACCGACCTCCAGATCGGTGACTACGAGGACAAGAAGACGAAGGAGACGTTCCACAACGTCCTCCAGCAGATTCGTCCGGCGTTCGGCGGCAACATCATCGCGACGATCGTCAACGCCCGCCATTGGCCCCAGATGGCCACGGTGCGCGAGGGCGTCATGAAGCCCCTCGACCCGAAGCCGGGTGCAACGGGCGAGATTGTTCGCCATGACTCCCACCTCGCGGGTGTCGAGATTCCGGTCGAGGTGCTCGACATCGTGCGTCGCCATTCGTCCGTCAATCTCAAGGGTTCGCGCATCATTGTCGCGGGCGGTGCTGGTGTTGGCTCGAAGGAGAACTTCAAGCTCCTCCACGACCTGGCGGACGCTCTGGGCGGTGCCGTTGGCGGCAGCCGTGCGGCGGTCGACCTCGGGTACTGCGAGCACGAGCGTCAGATTGGCCAGACCGGCGTGACGGTTCGCCCGGCGCTCTTCATCAGCTGCGGCATTTCGGGTGCCGTCCAGCATCTCGCGGGTATGCAGGATTCGGCGAAGATCATCGCCATCAATACCGATAAGGACGCGCCGATTTTCAAGGTTGCGCACTACGGTATCGTGGGCGACCTCAATGTCGTCGTTCCGAAAATGATTAAGGCCATCAAGGGAAAGGCCCAGTAAGATGAGTAACTTCTACAAGGATAATGCGGATATCGCCGCGACGATTGATGCGCTCGACCTGAGCGAGGTCGCCGAGCTGTTCGAAGAGGGTTTCCGTTTCACGAAGGACTATGACTTCGCCCCGGTGAACGCGGCGGATGCCATCGACAACTACAAGCGTGCGCTCGACGTGTGCGGCGATGTCGCCGGCAATCGCGTCGCGGCGACGGCGGAGGAGACGGACAAGGTCGGCAATGTCCTCAATGAGGACGGCACCGTGACGTATGCGCCGGGCATTGACCTTGCCATCAAGCTCTACGGCAAGACGGGCATTCTCGGGGTGACGATTCCGTACTACCTCGGCGGCCTGAATATGCCGTGCACGATCCTGACGGCGGCGAATGATATCGTCTCCCGCGCGGATGCCTCGCTCATGAATATGTTTGGTCTTCAGGGCATCGCCGAGACGATCAACATGTTCGCCACCGAGGACATCAAGAAGCAGTACATCCCGAAACTCGTTTCGGGTGAGTACACCGGCGCGATGGTCTTGACGGAGCCGGATGCCGGTTCTGACCTCCAGAGCGTCAAGACGATGGCCTATCAGGACGAGAACGGCAACTGGTTCGTGAACGGCGTGAAGCGCTTCATCACGAACGGATGCGGTGACGTGTTGCTCGTGCTGGCGCGTACCGAGCCCGAGTTCTCCGACGGCCGTGGCTTGAGTTGCCTTCTCGTTGAGAAGTGCCCGCAGGTGAAGGTTCGTCGCCTTGAGCACAAGCTCGGCATCAATGGTTCCCCGACATGCGAGCTCGTCTTCAACAACGCTCCGGCGAAGTTGATTGGTCAGCGCAAGCGCGGACTGATTACCTACGTGATGGCCCTGATGAACGGTGCCCGCGTTGGCATCTCCGCCCAGGGCACGGGCATTGGCGAGGCCGCCTACCGTGCGGCGCGTGACTACGCGGCGAGCCGCCGTCAGTTCGGGCAGACGATTGACAGCTTCCCGGCGCTTCGCGAACTGCTTTCCGATATGTCCGTCGACCTTCAGGCGGCGCGGACGCTCGCCTACTACTCGTCGAAGTGCGTTGACATGGAGACGGGTCTGACGCGCAAGTTCGAGGGCCTGAAGGGGACTCCCGAGGCTCCGGCCGTCCGTGCGCGCCTGAAACGCTATTCGGCCTTCAACAAGATGCTCACGCCGATGGCGAAGTACTATGCGTCCGAGATGTCCATGCGCGTCTCGAATGGCGCGGTCGCCGTGCTCGGCGGTTCGGGCTACATGAAGGATTACCCGGTTGAGCGTTATCTCCGTGATGCACGCATCACCACGATTTACGAGGGCACGTCGCAGTTGCAGGTCATCGCGGCGATTGCCGGCGTGATGGGTGGACTGGTGAAGGATGTCGTCGTCGACATTCTTGAGGGCGTCGATCTCAGCGAGCAGCTCAAGGGCAAGCTCGCGGAAGTCGAGCAGCTCAATGGCGAACTTGAGACGGCGGTTCAGTATGTCCACGGACATTCCGATGGCAAGGCCTATCACGACCTCCACGCCCGCAAGCTCGTCGATGCGGCGATTGCCGTCATTGTGGCGGCGCTATTCATCCGTTGCGCGGCGAAGCTTCCGGAAAGCGCGAAGGAAGTCGCGCTGGACTACTGGATGGCGACGCGCTTCCCGACGGTTCGTGCGGAACTCGCGAAGGCCATGAGCGGCTATACGGCTCCGGTTGGGCTCTTCGAGAAGCTCGCCCCGGCGGTCGTGCTCGCGGACTAAGTCCGATAGGAGGCAAGAGAAAGGGCGTCGAAGACGGTTTTGCGTCTTCGACGCCTTTTTCGTATCGGGCGCGGCGATTCAGAGCCGTAGCCGCATATATATAAGGAGTAAGCGGGGAGGGTGAAGGGGGAGTTATTTCCATGGTTGTGTCCTTTCGGGTTGGGTGTCGTTTGGACGGCCGATGTGAGTGCCGTTTCTGAAGTCGCGGCGGATGTCGAAAGCGTTACCGCCGTCGGATTCAGTGCGTTTGGGGCGACAGGTTCGTCTAATGGGCATTGGAGTACTTTCCTTCGGGCATTGGAGTACCTTCTAATGCCCATTAGAGATTTTTCCTTCGAGCATTAGAATTTCGTCTGACGGGCATCGGAATTCTGCCGCGTGGGGAATAACCACGGAACACACGGAAAGGGGATGGTGGGGACGCAAAGACCGCAGAGAGGAGGTCGAAAAGCTTCCGTGCCCTTCAGGCCGGCAAAACCATCTGCCGTGTCCCCGCATGAGGTAAGCTTGTCCTTCGTCTCGGGTGAGTGGGCGCGCACGAAGTGTCGCGAGTGAGGTCTTCCACGGGGCGCCACCGTAAGAGTTGTTCTGTCTGCAACCAGTGATAACCACCGAGGCATGGCAGGCTAAGAAGACTTTGTAGTCCAAGCGCGAGAGGTGAGCGCAACCGTGGAAGCCGAGACCGAGCGACAGCTTCGCGCAAGCCCCCGAGCAGGCGGTTTTTTGGTATACTATCCTCATGTTCATACGATTGACGAGGTTTGACGGTTCGCCGATTTGGCTGAATGCGAGTTTTGTCGTGACGATTGAACCGGGTCGCTCGGGCGGCTCGATTGTCGTCCCGATTGGGGACGGTCTCGATTATGAGGTCCGCGAGTCGCCGGCGGTTGTGCTTGAACGCCTTGGCAATGCCCCGACCCCGGAACTGATTCCTGTGCCGATTTCCGATTCGCTTTCGAAACTTCCCGTGGATGTGCGCCCGGAGGGCGGATTGCTCCCGAATGCCAAACAGTTGGCTCAGGAAGCCCGCGAGCAGGCGGCGAAGGATGCGAAGGCGGAAAAGAAGTCCCTTGAGCCGAAGGTGTCCGTCGAGCCTGCTGTGTTCGTCGGTGACGCGCCGTCTGCGGATGCGGACGCGACGGGGACGGTGACGAAGCCGCGGACGCGCAAGACGGCCTCGACGGCGAAAAAGACGACGCGCACGCGCAAGACAGCGGCCAAGAAGCCGATTCTTGACCTGACCGAAGAGCAGGTCGGGCGGTTGCGCAAGATGGCCCCGGGTTCGGTCAAGAAACTCCTGAACACGCTTTTCACGCAGTTCAAGGTGGCGGATGCAGAGGCCACGCTGAAGGCCCTGGTGGCGCACGATGTCGTGATGACAGACGAGCGCGAGCGTGTCTTCTGGAAGCCGCCGGTTTCGCCGGACTGACGCTTTTTTATCCACTCCCTCCATACCCCGGGGCACTTTAGCCCCGGGGTGTTTTTATCTGAGGAGACTCATTTTGGTATAATACGCGCAAAAGGATGTAACGGATGACAAAGGACAGAGTTTGGTTCGGGCGACTGATGCGGGCGCGGCGGTTTTCCGCCGTTCGGCGTGTCTTGCTGCCGGCGGTCCTTCTTTTTCTTTCGGTTGGGTGTCGGTCGGGTCGCTATGAACTGAGTGAGCCAATCAAGAGCCAGTTCATCGAGGTCGCCACCGACGATCGCTGGCAGATTGTCCTCGATGAGAACCTGACGACGGGCTATGAGTGGACGGCGACCTGTGCGGATAGCCTCGTGGACCTTTCGGTGGGCCATCGGGAACCCGAGAGTGCGGAAAGCCATTGCGGTGTGCCGGGCAAGGCCGTCGTGACAATGCACATTCGTCGCGGATTCGCGGGTCCCACGGAAGTGGCGCTGAGGTGTCGGCGCAGTTGGTCGAATGAAACGGCGCGAGAGATTGTGTTGGTGCTGTATCGAAAAACGGGGGATCATGCCCCCTGGAAGAGGTAGACGATGAGCGATTTTCTGATGTCCCTGAAGGATGTATCCCTGGCATTTGGCGGCCCTGCCATTCTGGACGGAGTCTCGATTTCGATTTCGAAGGGTCTCCGTGCTGCGCTGACTGGGCGGAACGGGGAGGGCAAGTCCACGCTGATGAAAGTCATTGCCGGGGAGCTTGAGCCGGACAGTGGCGAAATCGTCCGAGCACCGGGTCTTCGCACGGTCTACGTCTCGCAGGAAGTGCCGCACGACCGGCCGGGGGACGCGGCGTTCAATGCGCTTTCAGGTGGTGGTCGCCGACGCAAGATTCTTGAGGAGGCTCTGCTGTCGAAACCCGACCTGCTGCTCCTGGACGAGCCGACGAACCACCTCGACATTGAGGCGATTGACTGGTTGGAGGGGTTCATCCGGCGAAGCCGCGAGATGGCCGTGCTTATCGTGACGCACGACCGTCGCTTCCTAAAGCGGGTGGCGACGCAGATTTTCGACCTCGATCGCGGCGAACTGTCGGGGTGGGAGTGCGACTATGCGACATTCGTCAAGCGGAAGGCGGAACTTCTGGCGGACGAGGCCGTCTATTGGGAGCGCAAGTCGAAGAAACTGGCGCAGGAGGAGGCCTGGATTCGTCGAGGCGTGAAGGCTCGGACGACCCGGAACGAGGGGCGTGTCGCCGCTCTGATGAAACTGCGCGAGGAATTCGCGGCGCGGCGAAAGTCTGTCGGTTCGGCCACCATGAAACTCGATACCGCCGCGCCGGGTGGTGTTCGCGTCCTCAAGATTGAGGACCTCTCCTTTTCGTATGACGGTGCACGACCCATCATCTCGGACTTTACGGCGGATGTCCTTCGCGGCGAACGCGTCGGCATTCTCGGCGGGAACGGTGTGGGCAAGACGACGCTTCTCAAGCTCCTGACGGGACGGCTTCAGCCGACGGCGGGGCGCGTGACGATTGGGACAAATGTCGAGATGGCGTTCTTTGACCAGCTCCGAACGGAACTCAAGCCCGAACTCTCGGTCAAGGAGAATGTGGCCAGCGACCGTGACGAGGTTGTCGTCGGCGGCATCAAGAAGCACGTCTACTCCTACCTCGCCGACTTTCTCTTTACGCCCGAACGGTGTCGAACGCCCGTCAAGGCTCTGTCGGGCGGTGAACGCGCCCGTCTTCTCCTTGCGAAACTTTTCATGCGTCCGGCCAATCTTCTTGTCATGGACGAACCGACGAACGACCTTGACGTGGAGACGCTTGAACTTCTTGAGGAGCAGCTCCTGGCCTATTCGGGGACGCTCCTGCTGGTGTCGCACGACCGTGAGTTCCTCGACAATGTCGTGACATCGACGTTCGTCCTCGAAGGGGACGGGCAGGTGCGGTGCTATCCGGGTGGTTACGAGGACTACCTTCGCCAGAGGCCGATGCCCGTCCGGGCGAATGCAAAGGTCGAGAAGACCGCCGAGACGAATCGGCGTGAGGCCGCATTCGGTCCGCGCAAGTTGTCGTATGGCGAGAAACGCGAGTTTGACGCACTGCCGTCGAAGATTGACGTGCTTGAGAAGGAGGTGGCGGAGCTTCGGGAAACGCTGTCGAGTGGCGACCTCTACCGGACCGATCCCGTGCGTGCACAGGCGACGGCGACGCGCCTTCCCGAGGCGGAAGCCGAACTGGACGCGGCAGTTGAGCGGTGGGCAGAACTGGGTGAACGGGCGGGAGTTTAGTCCGATGGAAGGTTATCCGCTCATTTCCCCACTTGCAAAGACCGGCGGGAATGTAGTATAATTCACGCAAACGATTTCGGGAGGGGCTATTTCTCGACTCGAAATTGAACCTATAGGAAACGAAAAACAATATGAACAAGCTGAAAAAATCGCTGATGGCTGCGGCCATCCTCGTCGGAACCTGCGTGACGCCCATCGCGGCGTTCAACTCGTATGCCCAGGGCCTTACGGATGCCGAGGGCAATGCTGTTGAGGAGAATGCGGCGAAGACTGCGAACGCTGGCGGCGGTTTCTACGACATTGTCTTCGGTTCCGGTATTGTCGGTATGCTCCTGTGGTTCGCACTCTTCGCGGACTTCGGTGCATTCATTTACTTTGCGGTCGACTGTTCGATTCTCGTCAAGCCCGAGAAGCTGATGCCGAATCGCCTGATCAACGGTGTGCAGGCGGCGATGGCCGAGGGCGATGTAGTGAAGGCGATTCAGACGTGCGAGTCGAATCCGTCCGCGATGAGCGCGATTGTGACGGCGGCCTTCCAGCATATCGAGGAGGGCTTCGAGGCGATTCAGGAGGCCGTGACGGCGGCATCCGACCTGGAGCAGGAGAAGATTCAGCAGAGGTTGAACTGGATTTCGGTCTGCGGTAACCTTGGTCCGTCTCTGGGCCTTCTCGGTACGGTGCAAGGCATGATTTTGACCTTCCAGGCGTTGGCTGCCGGCGGCGCCGGTGACGCGGCCGCGCTCGCGAACTCGATTGGTCAGGCCTTGTGGACGACGGCTGGCGGTCTAATTACGTCCATCCCGGCCATTACCATCTTCTACATCCTTCGCAACAAGGCGAACCGACTGATTCTCCGCATGACGGCGACGACGATGGAACTTCTCAACAGCCTTCGCAATGTCTCGGTCGACGAGGGTGATGCAGCCGCCTCCACCGAGGAAGTCCCCGCCTAATCGGGAGACCCAATGGCGAGAAAATCACAGGAAGCCCCCGCCCTCGACATGACGCCAATGATTGACGTCGTGTTCGAGCTCATCATCTTCTTCGTCGTCACGCTGACCGAGGCGCAGAAGAAGGACGAGACAATTGAGCTTGAGGACGGGCAGCATGGCATTGTCCTGACACCGGAGGAACTGCCCCCGACGCACATGATGGTCGACATCGGTCTGAAGAACGGCAAGCCTCGTATTTCGATGGGTGACCGCGATATCACGCCGGAGGAGATCGGCCGCCGCGTGAAGAAGAAATTCAGCAAGATTGGCGAATTCCCCGTCATGATTCGTGCCGACTACGCGGTGCCACATTGGGCCGTTGCGAAGGTGATGAACGCGTGCACCGAGAACGGCATCTGGAAGATTTCCTTCGTGGCCATCGGCGAGGACAAGACGTCCAAGCCGGGTCATCCGGCGCGCAAGCGGCTGGACGCCCTGAAGAGAAGGAGGTAATCATGGCGAGAAAACCGCAGGATGCGCCCGCGCTTGACATGACGCCGATGATTGACGTCGTGTTTGAGCTTATTATCTTCTTCGTTGTGACGATTAAGCAGGAGGACCTGTTTTCGAAGCTGAACGCAAACCGTCCGGCACCTTCAAGCGGGTCCGCTGAGTCGTCCAACGACACGACGGTGACGATTGCGATTGGGCAGGGCCGGAACGCGAACGGTGTCATCGTCTACAACCAGCGCGAAATCAAGTTGCCAGAACTGGACCGCAACCTCGGCGAGGTCGCCGCGACGTCGAAGAAGACTCCGATTATCATTCGGTGTGCTGAGATGTCGCCGCACAAGGCACTGATTGACGTGCTGGATGTCTGCTATCGGCACGGGCTGTTTAGCGTTAGCATCTTCACGATGTGACGCGGATATTCTCAAGGGGTTGACGGAGGTTTGAGATGAGCGAAGAGATGGACGAACAGGTCGGCGAGGCACTCACCAGCGAGGAGTTGTTTGAGCAGCGCAAGGCCGAAATTGACGCGCTTTTCGAGGAGCGCGGCTTCTTTCGGCGTATGGGCGATATGTTCTCGGGTCTCTCCAAGCCTCGCAGTTCGCGTGAGTACAAGATTGCGAGGACCGAGCTTCAGCGCCTAATGGCTCCGCTTCTCGCCATCCTTCTCCCCGTGCTCGGCGTGATTTCGCTGATTGTCATCACGGCCGTTTCGGGGCAGAACAAGGACGTCATTACGCTTGAGATTGCGAAGGTCCAGGAGGAGGAGACTCCCCTTGAGGAGGAGGCCGAACCAGAACCCGAGCCTCCGCCAGAAGATCCGCCGGACGAGGTCGTCGATGTTGTCGTTGATACGCCTGTCGTCGGCCCGATTACAGACGTGCCGACTCCGCCGTCTCCGGCTCCGCTGGAGAATGTGTCGGTCAAGCCGGCTCCGCAGGATTCGGTCGCCATCATCAAGTCCCCCATTAAGATGAAGTCCATGCAGGGTTCGCGTACGCCGGGCATGATTGGACAGTTGACGCGTGGCGGAGCAGGGTATGGTGACGCGAAGACCGAGGGTGCCGTTCTGAAGGCCCTGCGTTGGCTGAAGCACACGCAGAAGTCGAACGGTATGTGGGAAGGACCGATTTCCAATACGGGACTCGCCGTGTTGGCCTACCTCGCCCATGGTGAAACGCCAGCCTCGAAGGAGTTTGGGTCGACCGTCGAACGGGCGTTGCGCGCCCTGATTGACGCGCAGTATGAGAAGGATGGCGTGTGCAAGTTCAGGAACACGGATGGAAACGAGTACGCTTTCCTAATCGTCACCTACGCGCTCTGCGAGGCGTATGGGATGACGCACAACCCGAATGTCAAGGAAGTGGCGATGAAGGCGCTTGGCCGCATCGTCGAGAACCAGAGTCCGACGGGTGGCTACGACTACAAGCTTGTCAAGACATCGACGCGAGACGATATGTCTTTCGCCGGGTGGGCGCTACAGGCGCTCAAGGCCGGCAAAATGGCCGGGCTTCACCCGGACGGACTTGAGGAGTGCATCAAGAAGGCCATCAAGTACATGAAGACGCGGGCGTTCAAGAACGGTGGTTTCGGCTACTGTGCGGGGCAGGATCCGACGGGCCTGACGGCGACGGGATGCCTTGCCATGCAGTTGCTGGGCTATGGCGACCAAAAGGAGGTCGTGGACTCGCTTGACTCCATGCGCAAGTGGTTGCCCGTCTTTGAGTCGAAGGAGAAGTTTACGCCGGGTGGCCCGTGTCCTGGTCTGAATGCTCAGTACTACTGCTATTATGCGGCGCAGTGCAAGTATCAGGCCGGCATGAAGCAGGGGGCAACCCCAGCGGATGTCAAGACCTGGCAGGACTGGAACCTGGCGATGAAGAAGCTCTATCCGTCCTCCATTGTGACGCTCGACCAGAAGATTCAGGGTCCGGACGGCAAGGAGCATGCGATGGGCTACTGGAACTACAAGGATCCGACGTGCCAGCAGGGGGGCAAGACGATGGGCACGACCCTGTGTGCGCTTCAGCTGATGGTCTACTACCGCTACCTGCCGACGACCCAGACGAAGGCGGGTGCCGTCGCCGGGTCTGGCGATGCCGGGGCTGGCAAGAAGGACACCAAGAAATCCAACGACGTTGATGTCGAGGTGGACATCTAAGGTTCGGGTTTGTGACATTTCCGCTTTTCCTTGCCCTGAAGTATCTCAAGCCGAAGCGTTCCGTTGCCTCGGTGATTACCTGTGTCTCGGTTCTCGGCGTGATGCTCGGAGTTGCGGTGGTGATCATCGTTCGAAGCGTCATGACGGGCTTTGGCGATATTTGGGAGGAGAAGATTCTTGACTTTAAGCCCCATGTCTCACTTGTGCCGCGTACGGGCAATGTCGTCTCGGACGAGGAGTCGGTGGCGGCGCGAATGCGTCAGGTTCCTGGCGTTACGTGCGTGACTCCCGAAATCGATACACGAGTCCTGTTGGAGCACCGGGGGCGTGTGCTTGCGCCGGTGATTCTTGGCGTGGACGGCGATGATTTCATCCGCGCCTATCGGGTCGGTTCGCCGCGGGCTGGCGTTTACGATTTGGATGGTGATTCGATTGTCATCGGTGCACAAGCGGCGCGGCAGCTTGGTGTCTGGGTCGGTGACGAGGTGACGGTCTACTCGCCGAAGACGATGGTCTCGCAGGACGAGGTCTACCTTCCGGTGAAGTGGAAGGTGACGGGCATTTTCTCCAGTGGCCAGCACCAGTACGACTCGGGCTATGTCGTCGCTTCGCTGAACAATGTCCGCGACCTGATGGGAATGGAGAAGGGGGTCTTCGCGATTCACGTGAAGACCGACCGCCCCACGGACGCGACGCGGTTTGGCGAACTCGTCGAGCAGCTGAGCGAGATTGCGCCGAACCTTCGTGCGATCACCTGGCGCGAGGCGGATCGTGAAATCTTCAACGCGCTGGCCGTTGAGAAGAACATGACGGCTCTCCTGCTGATGCTGATTTCACTTGTTGCGGTCTTTTGCGTGATGAACACCCTGCTTGTCCTGACCGTCCAGAAAACGCCGGAGATTGGTCTTCTGAAGGCTCTCGGCTTTGGAAAGCGGCAGATTATGGGTGTCTTTATGGTGCACGGACTGATTCAGTGCGCGGCGGGTGTTGTTCTGGGCCTGCTTACGAGTTGGGCCGTTCTTGCCAACCTGCAACGCATTGTCGAGGGACTTGCGCACATGGGGCTTGAGGTCTTCCCCGCGTCCGTCTATGGCCTTGCCGCGATTCCCCATCGGCTGATTGTCTCGGATGTCTTCTGGACGTGTGCGCTTGTCTTTGTCTTTGGCCTGTTGGCCTCACTCATTCCGGCGCTTTGCGCGGCAACGAAGGATCCCGTCAGGGCTTTGAACGAATGATTGTTCTTGGAACGATTGATGTGCGGAAGCGTTTTCGTATTCCGGGTCAGCGACCGATTGAGGTTCTGAAGGGGGTTAATTTCTCCGTCTATCCAGGCGAAAAGGTCGCCATTATCGGGCGTTCGGGGGCCGGTAAGTCGACGCTGTTGAATATCCTCGGCGGATTGGAGCGTCCGACCTCGGGTACGGTGACGCGGCCGAAGAACATCGGTTTTGTCTTTCAGAGCTATCACCTGATGCCCGAACTGACGGTGCTGGAAAATGTCGTCCTGCCGACGATGGCGCGTTCGTATGCGGATGGTGACAGGGGTGGCCGCCAGTCGCGGATGCGGGCGGCGGAACTCCTGGAACGCGTGGGGCTTGGCGGACGGTTGAATCACTTGCCGACAGAACTTTCGGGCGGCGAAATGCAACGCGTCGCCTTGGCGCGGGCGCTTGTGACTCGGCCGGAACTCGTCCTGGCGGATGAGCCGACGGGCAACTTGGACGCGCTGACGGGGGCCGAGATTCTTCGGATTCTCTCCGACCTTTCCGTTGGCGGCTCGGTTTCGCTTGTGATGGTGACGCACTCCCCAGCGGCTGCGGCGATTTGTGACCGCACACTGACGCTGGAGAATGGCGTACTCGTCAGTTCGTCTTCTTCAGTTTCTTGATTTGGTCGCGCAGGTAGGCCGCACGTTCGAATTCAAGGTTGTCGGCCGCCTCAAGCATTTCGCGGGTTATCTCCGCAAGAATGTCTTCCTTCGGTGTGAGCGGTCCGATTTCTTCCACCTGAACGGCATCGGTCGGCGCAAGTGCCGTCCGCGTCTTGCTCCTGAAGACGTAGGCGGATTCGTTGATGGTGCGCTTGACGGACTTCGGGGTGATGTGGTGTTGCGTGTTGTAGGCGATTTGCCTGTCGCGGTGGTTCTTCGTGATGCGCAGGAGGTCGCGAATGGCATCCGTCTCATGATCCGCATAGAGAATGACCCGCCCGTGGACGTGCCGCGCCGTCCGCCCCGCCGTCTGGACAAGGGAGGTCGTCGATCGCAGAAAGCCCTCCTTGTCCGCATCAAGGATGGCGACGAGTGCCACTTCGGGGAGGTCGAGTCCCTCGCGAAGCAGGTTGATGCCGACCAGGACATCGAACTCGCCTTTTCTCAATCGCTGGAGTATTTCGACGCGCTCGATGGCATCGATGCCCGAATGCAGGTATTCGACGCGAATGCCCGTCTCGTGCAGGTAGTGGGTCAGGTCTTCGGCGCTGCGCTTGGTGAGCGTTGTCACGAAGATTCTGTCCTTCTTGCGAGCGACGCGGTTGATTTCCTCGATGAGATCGTCAATCTGGTTGGCGAGCGGGCGAATCTCAATCTCGGGGTCGAGAAGACCGGTCGGGCGGATGACCTGTTCGGCGACGGTCTGTGACTGGTCGTACTCATAGTCGCCCGGTGTGGCCGAGCAGTAGACGACCTGGCGAACCTTTCCGTTGAACTCGTCAAATGTGAGCGGGCGGTTGTCCTTGGCACTCGGAAGACGAAAGCCGTAGTCCACGAGCTTCTGCTTGCGGGCCTGGTCGCCGTTGTACATGGCCCGAATCTGGGGAACGGAGACGTGCGACTCGTCGATAATCGTCAGGAAGTCATCCGGGAAGTAGTCGATGAGACATTCGGGAGCGGAGCCGGGAGCGCGGCCCGTGAGCGGACGGGAATAGTTCTCGATGCCGTTGCAGTAGCCGAGTTCGCGCATCATCTCGATGTCGTATTCCGTCCGTTCGCGTAGCCGTTGCGCCTCAAGTAGTTTGCCCTTGGACTCGAAGTAGGCGAGCCGATCCTTGAGTTCCGCCTCAATGCGGGCGAAGGCCGCCTCGAACTTGTCCTTGCCCATGACGAACTGCTTGGCCGGAGTCACGACGGCGGCGGGCATGGCGGCCCCGCACTTTCCGCTGACAGGGTCGAGCGTGCGAATCGAGTCGATTTCGTCCCCGAAGAACTCGACGCGGATTGCCTGCGTCTCATAGGCGGGGAAGATGTCGAGGATGTCGCCGCGCACACGGAACGCGCCGGGGGCAAAATTGAAGTCGTTGCGCACGTACTGGGCCTCGACGAGCCGCGCAATCAGTGCGGTTCGGGAGATGGATTCGCCGCGCTTGAAGCCGACGGCAAGATCGCGGTACTCGTCCGACTCACCGAGGCCGTAGATGCAGCTGACGGAGGAGACGACGATGACATCCTTTCGGGCAATCAGGGCATTCGTGGCGGCAAGACGATAGCGTTCGATTTCCTCGTTGATTGAGGCATCCTTCTCAATGTAGGTGTCCGTCTGGGGGATGTAGGCCTCGGGTTGGTAGTAGTCGTAGTAGGAGATGAAGTACTCGACGGCATTCTCGGGGAAGAATTCCTTGAGTTCGGAGAAGAGCTGGGCGGCCAGTGTCTTGTTGTGGGAGAGAATCAGGGTCGGTCTCCCCCACTTGGCGATGAGGTTGGCCATGGTGAACGTCTTACCGGAGCCTGTCACGCCCTGGAGGATGAGCCGGTCATCGCCACGCTTCAGGCCTTCGTAAAGCGCGGCGATGGCCTCCGGCTGGTCGCCGGTCGGCTTGAACTTTGACACGAGTTTGAATGGACTTTGCACGGCGGAGAGTATACCATTTTTTGCTGTCGCGTGGCGTGTGCCAATCCGCCGCGCAAGCCCACGGGCAAGGGGTTTTGATATAATACCCGCCAAGGTTAGGCAAGGAGTTTGTGTCGTGAATAAAATTCAGAGTCGTTCGTTTGCCGCCACGCTTGTGTGCGCGGCACTTTTGTCGCCCGCTTTCGGGGCGATTCGTTCGGTTACGCCGACTGCGTGGGCCAACAGTCCGCAGAAGATGCAGCGTCATTACGCGAAACTTGCCGACGTTTCGAATGGCGCGGCGAAGGTCGTCTTTATTGGCGACTCGATTACGCATTACTGGGAGACGGCCGGGCGTTTTCAGGTTCAGAACCATTTCACGGACAATGGGTGCAAGGTTCTCAATCTCGGCACGAGTGGCGATCGGACGGAGAATGTCCTCTGGCGGCTCGATCATGGTGAGCTTGATGGCTACGAGGCGAAGTGCATCCTCCTGATGATCGGCACGAACAACACGGGGCATTTCAGCCGCGAGGATGAACCGCCGTCCGATACGATTCTCGGCGTTCGGGCCGTCCTCCGGAAGATTCGCGAGAAGCAGCCGAAGGCGGTCGTCGTCCTGACGGCCATCTTCCCGCGTGGGCGCAGCGTGTCCGATCCTTGCCGCGTCCGCAACGCCATCGTCAACAAGGAGATTCAGAAGTTCTGCGATGGGCGGCAGGTCTTCTGGTGCGACTTCAACGACCAGTTCCTGACCCCGGATGGACTTCTGCCGCGTGAATACTTCCCCGACCGCCTGCATCCGGCGTCCATTGGGTACGAGATTTGGTATTCGGCCGTCAAGCCCTACATCGACTACGCGCTTTCGGACGGCACCTTGCCGTGCCCGGCCAACCGCTATGCGGCGCATGTCACGCAGGCGGACATGCGAATGGATGAGTCGAACACGACCTATCCCGTGACGCGCATCCAGTCGGAGGGCTTTGCCAAGGACGACTGGTGGCTCGACCGCCTGCTCCGCAACCGCAACCAGATTGCCGACTCGAACAAGTCCATCGACCTCGTCTTCTTCGGCGACTCGATTACGCACAACTGGGATAATGCCGGCAAGGCTCAGTTTGAGGAGTTGCGCAAGACCTACTCGGTGCTCAACATCGGGTATTCGGGCGACCGCACCCAGCACCTCGTCTGGCGCGGCGAAAATGGCGAGTTGGACGGGTATGAGGCGAAGTGCGTCATGCTGATGATTGGCACGAACAACGGGAGCGACCGCGACACGCCCGAGGAGATTGCGGAAGGCATCCGCAAGGTGCTCGGCATCATTGCCGCGAAACAGCCGAAGGCAAAGGCCCTGCTCCTGCCGATTTTCCCGCGTGGGGCGGACGCGACCGACCGCAAGCGCGTCAAGAACGAGAAGGTGAACGCCATCATCAAGGACTTCGCAGATGGCGAACGGGTCGTGTGGGTGGACTTCAACAGCAAGCTTGTGGACGAGAAGGGCGACACGCAGTGGGTGATGCCCGATCGCCTGCACCCGAACGCGCAAGGCTACGACATTTGGGTCAAAGCGGTTCGGCCCTACTTTGAGCGTTTTTGCGGCAAGTCGGCGGCGGCGAAGTAATCCGCCGCGCTACTTGAGCAGTTCGGCAAGGTCCTCCGTCGTCAGTTTCTCGACAATGGCCGCGTCCGTCGTCGAGACGGTCGCGGCGATGAGGGCCTGCTTGCGCCGTTGCAGGGATAGGACCTTCTCCTCAATGGAACCAGATGCGATGAGCTTGACCACGTAGACTTTCTTCTTCTGTCCGATGCGGTGGGCGCGGTCGGTGGCCTGGTCCTCGACGGCGGGATTCCACCAGGGGTCGTAGTGCATGACCATGTCGGCTCCGGTCAGGTTCAGTCCCGTGCCGCCCGCCATGAGGGAAATCAGGAAGACGGGGATTGTGGGCGTACGGTTGAAGCGGTTGCACTCGCCGAGGCGGTCCTTCGTCGAGCCGTCGAGATAGCAGTAGGGGATGCCCAGTTTCTCCAGTTCCTTTCGGAGAATGTCAAGCTGAGAGACGAACTGGGAGAAGACGAGGACGCGGTGTCCGCCGCCAATGGCCTCGTCCAACTGGTCCAGGAAGGCCTCGACTTTGCCGCGAGAGGCGATTCGGCGGAGTTTCATCAGCAGGGCGAGCATCTCGAACTTCGTCTTGGCTTCGCGGCGTTCCCGCTGGAGGACGGCCGTGTATTCGCGCTGAGTTTCTTCCGGCATGGGGCAGTAGGAAATCTTCACAAGCTTGTCGGGCAGGTCCTTCGCCACCGTCTTCTTGAGGCGGCGCAAGATGAACGGATGCAGCTTTCGCTTGAGTCGGGCCTGCGCCTCGGCACCAGCCTCGCCCCCCTCGCCAATGGGGTCTTCGTATCCAAGCTTGAACGTCTCGTAGTCCCCGAGGTAGTTCGGCATGAGGAAGTCGAAGATGGACCAGACATCGGTGACGGAGTTCTCGATGGGCGTGCCCGTGAGGACGAGCCGCTGGTCGGCGTGGAGGTTCTTGGCCGCCCGCGCATTGCGCGTCTGCCGGTTCTTGATGTGCTGGGCCTCGTCAAGGACGACGGCGGCGAAATCCTGCTCTATGTAGGCATCTTCGAAGTCGCGCTGGAGGAGGGTGTAGGAGGTGATGACGAGGTCGGCCGCGTTCATGCGGCGGAAGTTCTGGGCGCGGTCGGGTCCCGAGATGACGAGCGTCTTGAGGCCGGGCGTGAATTTCGCCGCCTCGGCCTCCCAGTTCCGCACAAGCGACGTCGGGCAGACGATGAGGGACGGCTTGTGGAGCGTCCGCCGCACACGCGGCAACGAGAGCCACGAAAGGGTCTGCAGGGTCTTGCCGAGGCCCATCTCGTCCGCCAGCAGTCCGCAAAGCCCGGCGTTTTCGAGAAAGCGCATCCAGTAGACACCCTGCTTCTGGTAGGGGCGCAGGATGTGGTCAAGTTCGCCGAGGGCGACGGGTTCGAACTTGGCCGAGCCTTCCCGGTTGCGTTCGGCGGCGACCGTGCGCCAGTTCCGTGCGGCGGAATCGTCGAGGTCGATTCCGTCGAGGAGGTCGAGCGAGGCCTTGACGTAGGGGGCGTGAACGCCGCTGACGCGGAACCATCCGTCCGCCGCGCCGCTCCCCCGTGTGGCGCAGTCGCGGAAGATGCCGTGCATCTCCTCAATGGACGAATTGTCGAGCAGCGTCACGTGCCCGTCCTTGAGAATGTAGCCGTCGCCGCGATTGAGCGCCGCCTGGATTTCGACGGGCGAGACATCCGTGCCCATCGCATCGAACTCGTAGGTGACGTCAAAGGCACCATTCGGCGCGTCCCGGATCTTGACGACGGGCACGACGGAGGGCATGGTGTCCGTCAGGGACATCAGCCGGTCGGAGAGGTCGACGCGCCAACCCTTCCGCCGGAGAAAGGGCAGTCCCGCACCAAGGAAGTTCAGCACCTTCTGAGGGTCGGTGAGATAGAATCGGCAGTCGCCCTCGCGATAGCCGGGCGTGAAGCCGTATTTCTCCACGAGCTTGGTCGCGGCCTTCTCGTCGGGCAGGGAGCGCGTGCGGCGCACAAGAGGATCATCCGGGTCGGGCAGCCAGACGGTGCGCTCGCCCTGCAGGGAGCAGGCGGGGAATTCGATGGCCCCGTAGTGCGCGTCAATTTCGATGGAGAGGCTGGCGCGGGAGCCGGAGACGAATGCGAAGAAGCGCGGGGCCATGGGGACGGGGATGAAGTCGTCGTCCGGCTGGGCGGGCACCGCGTCGTCGGCGACGGACGGGGTGTCGGCGGGCTCGTCTTCGGCATCGTCCATTTCCTGCACCATGACGGCGATGCCAAGGGCGACGACATGGGGGCAGATTTGCCCATAGCGCTGATTTGCCGCGCAGGGGCAGGCGGACTTGATGCGGCCGCCCGGCTCCAGGTGGAAGGAGACGGGCATTTCCCAGCCGTCCCGCTGCTCAATCTTTCCACGGATCTCCAGCTTGTCGTCGTCATATTCGGCCTTTGTCACGTCGCCGGAATTGACGAGCGCCAGGGCCTGATTGAACACGTCCACCCCGCCCCACTGGACGAGTTCGTCTTTTGTTATGCCGCTTCTTACCATGTTGGGGGATAGTATACCATATCGTTCGGACGACGGAAGACAGCGCGGCGGGGGTGCGGTTTGTTTTCTGCCGCAAAGAGCACAGAGGACTCAGAGATGCTGGAGAGTGGTGAGTGGTCGGTGATTAGTGGACGCGATGCTACTCATCACTCGCCACTCTCCACTCATCACTATCCCCCAACTCCTCTGCGACTTTTGCGTCCTTTGCGGCTAAAAATCACCGCTCCCATTTCCGTGACCTCCGCGTGTTCCCCAGTTTGTCAAATAGAAACGACACCCGATAGATAAGCAGGCGGTTTCTGATTTGCCAAATACGCGACACTCAAG
>CAKTUI010000025.1 GCA_934621385.1 uncultured Kiritimatiellota bacterium | reverse complement strand
AATTTATTTTCCCTTGGTTTTATCGGCCCCGGTGAATATCTGGGATAATTTATCCCGGATTTTCCGGGATAAGGGTGGCCAACCCGCCCCCTTGCAAACGGCGCGGCGAAATGGTATAGTCACGCCATCTTGTCCGACGGAGGACTCCCTCTTCAACGAACGGAGGACCCCGCCCAGCGCAACAAGAGAAAGGCCGGCGCAATGGATAATTATGCGGCACCGGCGGAAGTGGATGGGCGCGCTGCAGGCGGGACGATTAGACGGTCGGACGGGATGACATCACGCGAAGCGCCGGCAGGGCCGGCAGGAAGGATTGACCATGTCGACGAAGGAAAGTCATTTGAAGGAAAGTTGTTTTGCACGGGCGGACGTTCGGGGGGACTCCGGATCCCCAGCTGGGGCGCATGCGTTCCGCCGCGAGGGGACGCGGGGAGAGACGCACGCACAAAAGCGCCGCGCTTGCGCCTTCAAAACGCCTACGCGGTGAGGCTTCGCTCCGCCGTTCTCAAGCGGAGGTTCGGGGGCTCAGTCCCCGTCCCTTCGCCCCCAGCCTTGCCCGCAAGCCCCCTTGCATGCGCCGCGATTGCGCGGAACGGACCGTGCGCGGCAAATAAATCCGCCCCACGGCGGGCCGCCTGAGGGCACTTGCGCATCCGCAGCGCGGCGGACGCGCACCGCCGTCACCGCAGAACGGGCGGGGGAACTGTTCCCCGCCCGCCTTCTTTTGCCCAGATCACGGCGGAATCTCCGCGAGAAACCGACTGAGTCACTGCGGGTGACTGACTGAGTCACTGCGGGAGTCGAACTTTAAAACCGCTGGACTTGAACTCCGAAACAACGAGAGAGGGGCTTCGACCCTCGCGGTTTTGCCGCGAAAACCACCGTTTTTGTCCAGACGATTACACGAAAAACCAGCCACGGACCACACGAAAATCACGGAATGGGCGCGGTTGGCGTTTGCCGCGCTCCGCGATGAACGAGCTGCGACGGTGCCGCGTCCAACTAAAAGATGGCGCGGCAGAAGATGCCACTCGGACAGGGAAGTCCACGCCCTTCCAGCAACATTTCCCCCGACTCAAGGTGTGCCTTCGGCCAGAGCTGTCCCAAAATATTTTCAGCGACAATCGGGGAGAGTCCCGGCGTGTGCGACGAAAAGAGGACGAAGAGCGGGCGCGGCGAAAGCAAATCCGCCACAAGCCCCAGCGTCTCCTTCAGGTCGCGTTCAATCTTGTACATTTCGCCGCCCGCGCCCCGCCCGAAAGTTGGCGGATCGAGGATGATGGCATCGTACTTGTGTCCGCGACGAATTTCCCGCTTCATGAACTTGTGGGCATCGTCAACGATCCAGCGGATGGGACAATCCTTCAGTCCGTTCTGCGCGGCATTCTCACGCGCCCATTCGACCATTCCCCTCGATGCGTCGAGGTGGCAGACCTCGGCGCCACCGAGGGCGGCCGCCAATGTCGAACCGCCCGAATAGGCGAAGAGATTCAGGGCCTGAACCGTGCGCCCATTGGCGCAGGCGGCACGAACCGTCTCGCGAATCCACTGCCACTGCGCCCGCTGTTCGGGGAAGATTCCCAAATGGCCAAAGTCCGTGCCACCAAGACGGAAGCGGATGCCCGCCGTCTCAATCATCCATTCCTTCGGCAAATTGCCGCGCCCGTGCCAGCGGTTGCCATCCTCCCGGTCGAACGAGGCGTCCGCACATCCCCATTCGGCGGACAAAAGCGTCGGACGCCACAGGGCCTGCGAACAGGGTCGAACCAGCGTATACGCCCCAAATCGCTCGTACTTGCGCCCATCACCAGAATCAAGAAGTTGATAATCCTCGCTCATTTGCTCATCTCCTCATCGTAGTCCACGCGCTCAGGAACGGAAGGCAGGCAGCGGTGGTGCGCCATGGCATCCTCCAGTTCACGAGCACGATCCTCATCGTACCACCAGTAGGTCAAGACCGCCTCCTCGTTCATGTAGCGGTCGAGCACCGTGCGCGGCATTCCGAACTTGTTCCAGTACAGAAGCCGCGTCTCGTCGACATGCCAAAGAAACGCATACGGAACCTGTTCCGACACAAGTGCATCAATCTCGCGGTAAACCTTGCACCGCTCGGCCATGTCGGCGAGACGCTTTTCACGGTGGATGAGTTCGTCCACGCGATCGGACTTGAAACCCGTAATGTTGTTCGACCCCTTGCGGTCGGCCTCGGACGAGAGCCACATCTGTTCTGGCGAACGAATCAGTGCCGCGCCCCACGAGGCCCAGGTCATGTCGAAGTTAAAGTCGTCCATGTCACGCATCCACCCGGCGAAGTCCTTCCGGGCGATGGTCATGGAAATGCCGCACATGCGCAAGGCGTGGTCGAACGGGGCGAGGAACTTATCCTCCGAACTGCCGCGTGAGAGGAAGGTAAAGACGAAGGGAATTCCATCCTTCTCCAGTTGTCCCGTCGTCTCATTGCGCTTCCATCCGGCCTCGGCGAGCAGTTTCTGTGCCCCTTCGAGGTCATACGTGTAAAAGGTGTTGAGGCAAGGGTGCTTGTCGTCATAAAGGTCGGTATAGAACGAACGCAGAAGGAAATAGGCGTTCGACATCATCGTGCGATTCATTGTCTCACGGTCAATCAGCATTGCCATGGCCCGCCGCGTTCGCACATCGTCGAATGGAAAGCGACGCTGATTCATGGCGAAGCCCTGGAAGCCGATTGGCGCATGGTTGCGGACGCGGCGCTTGAGCAGCCAGTTGCGATCGAACTTCTCACCATGCGTCTCCTGTGCCATGATGCGCGCCGTGTAAACGGGATAAATGTCAATGGCGCGCTTTTTCAACGCCTCAAAGGCATTCTCGTTATCCACATAATACTTGAGGATGATGCGATCGAAGTTGCAGACATTGCGATAGGCCGGATAGTCCTGCCGCCACCAGCGGCCATGACGGCGATATTCAGCCTCGACCTGCTCCTCTATGCGCACAAGACTATACGCACCCGAGACCGGTTCATTGATGAAGTCCAACCGGTTGAAATCACGGCCGGCCAGTGCGTGGGATGGAAGGATGGGAAACGTCCCCAGCAGGATGAGGTCGCGCCAGTCGCGCTCGGAATCGCCGCGCCGGCTGAAGACCACCGTATTGCCGCGCACGGTCGGACTGTCGAATCCACCGAGAACGACCTTCCAGACCCCTGTGTCATGCTTTGGATCCATCACCGTGTCGAACGTCCACTTCACGTCCTCGGCCGTGATGGGCTTGCCGTCCGACCAATGGGCACGCGAATCCATCTCGAACGACAGTTCCCTTCCATCGGGCGAAATCGTCCACGAGCGAGCCAGCCCAGGAACGGCATCCAGCGTCTGCGAATCGAGTCCAATCAAAGACTCGTACATCAGGTCAAACATCATGCGCGTGTGGGTGTTGCTATCCACATAGCCATTCTGGCTTCGCGGCGGCGTGCTGTTGAGTCGGATTGTCCCGCCCTTCCGGGCGAAAGGTGTCGCGATTGGATCCGTTCTCAGCGCAATGTCCGTTTCGGCGGCAAGCAGTGGCACCGCCGAAAAGAGACCCATCAGAAAAGAGAAGAGAGAATGTTTCATGGCACGAACTCAAAAGTGGTAAAGGCGTTTCGGTCAAGGTCGCGGCAGATTCCACGCGTCGACAGGCGCGTCCATTCCGTCTCGCCATCCCCAATGCGCCAACGGATGAGGTTGCCCTTCCAGCCCAATGGGGGCGACGAAAGTCCCAGCGCGGCAAACGGAACGAAGACTTCGGCAGTCCACGATTTCTCCTTGAGACGCACGGCGGCTCGGACGCCCTCCGTGGGAATTTCGCGTCCATCACGGGATGCAACGACGCGACCCTTGAGGTCTATGAGGAACTGGAGGCAGGTAGCGCCGTCCTCGCCAGGTGGCGCAAGCAGCAGCTTCAGTGTCTCGCGGTTGTGATCGTCGACCATCGCGGCATTCACATCGAGCGCGGGGACGGACGACTCCTGGCAGTCAAAGGCGAAGAACATTCCGTCCTGCGTCCACAGCGTGCGAACGGTTGTCGGCTGTTTGGGAGAAGAAGTCTCCTCGTCGTCCCAGGAAACGAAGTCTCGCGACGGGGCATTGGACCACGCAGGTTCATTCCGTTCACCGTCCACGAGGATCGGACAATCTGAGCGCACAAAGACGAGCGGGGTCGGGCGAATGCCGCGCTCCAAGGCCTCCGCCTGTCGGAAGAAGCGGGCAAAGCCAGAAGCATACCAGGCGATGCGCCGACGAGACGGCGCGTCCCCTTCCGCCATTTGCCAGGCCGACTCAAGGAGCGTTCGCATTTCACGCGTGACATCGGGCGGATAGGAGATGCCGAAGACATTCGAGTCGAGGCAGTTTTCATTCGGCCAGGCGCGGCTCCACCCCTTCTCCTGAAGGGCGATGAGCCGCCGCATGGGGTGCGCCGCCGGACCAAACATCCGCCGCGCAAACTCATCGTAGATGGCTTCCACATCAACAGAGGGATTCCACAGGCATCGCATCCAAACATACACGGAAAGTGAAAAACGGACGCGGTCGCCGCTCGTGTTGACGAAAGACCCGGCGGACACATCGCGCATCCGCTGATAATGCTCACGGATAAGGTTGCCGAAGACATAGGGTGCATCGGTGAACTCGGCCGGCCAACAGACATAATGCCAATTGAGAACCTTTCGTCCCGTGACGTCGGCCCAGTCGCGAATCAGCGTCTCCTCCCGCTCGCGGCACGACCCATTCTTGAAGAGCGCCAGCCCCGACATCGTGCAGACCATCGCCTCGACATTCCCCACATCCGTGAAGTCAAGCCCCTTCGGAACGCAACAAGTATCCAAGTAGGGAAGGATGCAGACGAGGTAGTCTGGATGCGCCACGCGTGTCCACTCCGCAACCTTTCGCGCAAAGTCGGCCCAAAGCAAGGCCGATGCCGTCCCCGACACATCGGCCGTCGAATCGCGCAGACGCTGGCAATCGGCACAACGGCAGTCGACGGCCGCGTCCCATGGGGAGATTGAAATCGTCCGTCGCTCGGTGTCAACGATTCCATCCGCATCACGAAGTCCGGCAATTTGCTCCTCAATCCGCCGCTTGTAGTAAGCGAGCGTCCGAGGGTTTCCGTAGCAAAGTTGGGGTGAGGCGGCGCGAACGTCATCCGCCGTCAGGGCGAAAATCTCTGGGAGTTGCTCCACGAGGTTCGTATCCGCAAACCAGTGCGCAGGAGCGTGCGCCACGACTTTGCCGCGATGGGAACTCCCCACCTTTCCCATGCGACCCCATGTGCGCCTTCCGTAAAACCCGACGATGCGGTGCTCAAAGACCGGCTCATCCGAATAGTCCAGGCCGGGAACGGCCAATCCTCGCGTCTGCATCGTCAGGTCGGCGTCCGCCTCGGGATCGTCCGAATAAATCCGTTCATCCAGAATCCGCTCGCAGAAGTCATAAACGGCGAAGTCCGAACGCCCGAGGAAATGGAGGGAACCGCCCGAACAGACGACGCGAAACGCCTCGGGATGCGGCGAAAGAACCGAGAAGCCCGCGCCCTGCGAAGCGCGGGAACCAATGTAAATGGCCGGGGCATTCGTTGCACACTGCCCCTGGAGTTCACGCAGAACGGACGGGCGAAAACCCGTCATCCGCTCAATGGTCGCGGCCAGATGAAACGCCGCGGAAACGAACCGATCGTCATCGGCAACGACAATCGGCAGGCAAACGCCATTCGTCGAGACGACGAGAACCGGCAACTCATCGAGATAGGAAAGCGTCGCCAGTTCCGTCAGATCGGGTGAACGAGGATTACCCGGGGCAAGATCTGCGCCTTCAAACACCCCCGTGCGAACGCCCACGCAGGCGACGCACAGGGAAAGCAGAAAGACGCCAATCAACCGTTTCACAGCACGTTCTTGAATCGCTCAATAGCTTCCAGCACATTCGCACGTGAATTGAATGCGGAGATGCGAATGTAGCCCTCGCCGGCCTTGCCGAAACCGGCGCCCGGTGTCGTGACAATATTCGCATGGGCCAGAAGGCGATCAAAGAACGACCAGCTGTCGCCCTTGACATCCACCCAGACATACGGAGAATCGACCCCGCCCGTCACCGTATAGCCCTTGGCCGCAAGAGCCTCGCGGATCAGTTTCGCATTCTCAAGGTAGAAGTCGATCGTTGCCTTCGCCTGTGCGCGACCTTCGGGCGTGTAGATGGCCTCCGCGCCACGCTGGGTAATGTAGCTCGCTCCATTGAACTTCGTCGTCTGACGACGCGTCCACATCGGGCGGAGTTCGACGGACTTGCCCGACTCGTCGCGGACAACGAGGTCTCGCGGCACAACCGTATAGCCACAACGGATGCCCGTAAAGCCTGCCGTCTTCGAGTAGCTGCGGAACTCAATCGCACATGTCCGCGCACCCTCGCACTCGTAGATGGAATGGGGAATGCCCGGCGTACGGATAAACGCCTCATACGCCGCGTCGAAGAGAATCAGACTGCCGCGTGCGTTTGCCCAGTCGACCCACTGCTGAAGCTGGGCCTTTGTGGCAACAGCACCCGTCGGATTGTTCGGATAGCAGAGATAGACGACATCCGCATCAAGGCCGTCGGGCGTCGGGACGAACCCATTCGCCGCCGTGCACGGAAGAAGCGTAATCTGGGATCTGCCGGCCATGACATTCGTATCGACATACACCGGGTAAACGGGATCGCCAACGGCAATCTTCGCATCCGCCGCGAAGAGTTCCTGAATGTTGCCGCAGTCGCACTTGGCACCGTCCGAGACGAGAATCTCATCTGCCGCGATGTCCATGCCCCGCTGGCGGAAGTCAAACTCGGCAATCTTCTCACGCAGGAACGCATAGCCCTGCTCAGGCCCATACCCGTGGAAGTTCGCCCGCGTCGCCTCGTCGTCGACGGCCTTGTGCATGGCCTCGATGACGGCGGGGGCCAGGGGTTCCGTGACATCCCCAATACCAAGACGGATAATCTGCGCGTCCGGATTCTTCGCCTGATGCGCCGCCACGCGATGTGCAATCTCGGCAAAAAGGTAGGTCGGCTTGATTTTCGCGTAATTCGGATTAACCTTAAGCATGATGATGGTCTTCTTTCTCTTTGTCTTCCTTCTGGATGATGCCTCGCGGGAGAAACCCGTCAATTGCGGCAAGTTCGGTAAAGAAGAGGAACAGGACGGCCGGGGACCGCAACGGACAGTCGCCAAAGGCATGAATCAGCGTCGCGACAGCCGTCGCAAGGACGCAGAACGCGCTGGCGGGGAGCGCGAAGAGTGCGCGCGGCGAAGGCGGCGCAAGGCTCTTTTGCACGAACCGGGCGGCCTTTGCCAAGACGCGCCACACGTGAGCCGTGGGCGCAACCAAAAGCGTGACAATCGCCAACAGGAAAACGAAGCCAACGATTCCGTGCTCAGCCAAGAACTGAATGTAGTCGTTATGCACATTGATGGCACCCCGTGCGCCAACGTAACCCATCTTGAGCTCATCCTCATTGGCCGTCGTCCGCTGAAGATGCAAAAAGCCCCAGCCTCCGCAACCAAAGACTGGATAGTCCTTCCACAGTTCAATCCCCTGCCGAGCCAAGGCATCGTTCTTACCCGTCACTCGCTTGAGAACGGCATCGGTATTGATTGTCGAGACTTCGCGCTGAATGTCGTCCGGCATGAAAATTGAGACGAGCACGGCAATGAGTATCAAGACAAGGCAACTGTAGGCACCCGCCTTCACCCGGGCGGCCTTGCGCATCTTGGAAAGGAACGAAATTGCCGTATGGAAGAAGAAAATGACGGCAAGTGTCGAAGAGAGGATAATCGCCGCACGCGAAAGCGTACTCATCGCCGCGATGAAATTGATGCTGGCAGGAATCAGCAAATAGTGCTTGCGCCAAAAGAGTCGCCGCCCCATCGTCTGGCCTTCCTTGTGGAGCGTAAGCTCATCCTGATGCACCTCATCCACCCGCGAACGCCAAAGGGCCACCGAAAGACCGAATAGCGTGGTGAAGTAGTCCCCACCCATATTCGGATAGCCGAAGGTAGAGAAGAAGTAGGATGCTTGACCGCCCAGCAGGCCCGACCACAAGGGACCTTCCGCCCCCGAGACCTGCTGAACGACACCAATCGCCGCCAGGGGGACACCATTCCAGACAATCATCTCAAGAAACATCCGCTTCCCTTCCCGCGTCAAAGAATGGCGCACCGCCACCATGGCAATGAGCGCAGGAAGGAACCAGAGGTAGACACCGAGGTGATGCAACGGATTCACGCAAGACGGCAGGAAACGAACGGGAGGTTCTGGATTCGCCCCCTCGGCAATCTGAAGCGCATCGCAGGTTGGGCAAAGCCCCCCATTCAGAAACGGAACAGCCAACAAAATCAGGAAGCCAACCGAAACCAACGTCAGTGGATCGCGCCACACGGATTCCCACACGCGCTCCCGGGCCTCATACGTCGTTTCGCCGGCGCGGCGTTGTGGAAAGAAGAACATGACCTCTATTATCAGGACACAAAGCCAGGGGGTGACGCGCAACATGATGTCACCAATCGTCCCACCATAGAGCCAGGCAAAGGTTGCGCCAGTTGCCGCAAGCATCATTGCCAACAGATTCTTATAGACGAACAACATGATTCAAGACCTCCTTCACGGCATCCTTTTCGGAAACCTTACCAACCAACTGCCCCCTGACAAAGAGGAGAAACGCGCCCTTACCTCCGCAGAGCGCAACATCTGCCCCTTTAGCCTCTCCTGGACCGTTGACAACACAGCCCATGACGGCGACATGGGGAAACGGACGGGGTGAACCACCTTCCTTCATGCGCTGGCGGTAAAGTCCCTCAAGCGCAAGCTCAACTTCCGCCGCGACACCAAAGACATCCGCCTGTGTACGCCCACACGTCGGGCACGAAGTGATGGACGGACCCGCCGGACGCATCCCGAGAGATCGCAAGATTTCCATTCCAACGCGGACTTCACGCTCGGGCTTGTCGGTCAGGGAAACACGAATCGTGTCGCCAATCCCTTCCGACAGGAGAATGCCAAGGGCGACAGAACTGCGGACTGTCCCCGGCAAAAAGGTTCCCGCCTCCGTCACCCCCAAGTGCAAGGGGCAATCCGTTTTCTCGGAAAGCATCCGATAAGCAGTTAGCGTGTCGCCGACATTGGATGCCTTGACCGAAATGACGACGTCACGAAAGTCCTCATCCTCCAGAAGTTTCACATGCCGCAGGGCCGAGGTACACAGGGCTTCAGGAACGGACATCGCCCCCTCACGCACCCGAACGTCGAGATCCTTCTCAAGGCTACCAAGGTTAACTCCGACACGAATGGGAATACCCCGTTCCTTCGCAGCACGGGCGACGGACTGAATGCGCTCACGAGAGCCGATGTTGCCCGGATTCAGCCGAAGAGCATCCGTCCCCGCGTCAATCGCGGCCAACGCACATCGATAATCAAAGTGAATGTCGGCGACGAGAGGAATAGGACTCGCCTTGCGAACCTCTCCAAGAACATGCGCCGCCTCAATGTCGGGAACCGTCAACCGAAAGATGTCACACCCAAGTGCCGCGCAGGCCTCAATCTGACGACAAAGAGCCGACGCGTCATGCGGACTGACGTTCGCCATCGTCTGTACACTCACGGGGACACCGCCCCCAATGGGTACATTACCGACCTTGAGTGCTCGTGTCTGCATTCTCGATCTCATTCGTTTCAACTGCAGCCGACTTTTCAATGCTCGGCTTCCAAGTATGGATGCGCCAACTCCTGAAGCCGTCCTTGACAATCAAGATCGTCATCAGAGCCATCAGAAGACACATGAATACCATTGAAAGCCCACCCACGAACTTTTCGGGAACTCTCCGACGGAAGATGAGGGCAATGAGTGCAAACAGAATGGCACCGCCATCCAACACTGGAATCGGCAAAAGGTTCAAGACCGCAAGGTTCATATTCAGAAAGCGCAAAAACCCAATACCGTCCCACACATTACGCCGCATTGAACCGTAAATCCCCTCGGCAATCATCACAGGACCACCCAACGCACCCGCGACAGCCTTCGTCTCGCGCGGCGTAACGAGCCCCTTCAGAACGCGGAAGATACCGCCGGCATCCCAGGCCAACTGACGCAAGGGACTGCGATGGGGCATCCAGGCGACGGCACCAGTCGTATTCGTCTGACTCACCGCTTGAATGAAGTAGGCCCCCGTCATGGGTTCGCGCTCCGGCGTAATCGCAAGCGTCAGTTCCTCACCGTCTCGGTTAATGACAAACGGGGACGACTTTCCGCCCGTAATCTGCACTTCCGTCTGCATTTCTGTCCACGTTGCAATCGGACGGCCAGATACGGAGACGATGCGATCGCCAGCCTGGAGACCGGCCACTTCGGCTGGTCCACCTTTCATCACGCCCCCAACAATGGGCGGAAGTTCCCCAAACTTTGCCCCTGGCACAAGAGAGAGAACAATGGCAAGAACCGCCGCGAGGACAACATTCATCAAGGGACCAGCCACCGAAACGATGATTTCCTTCCAGGCAGGGATTCGCCGACGATTGGTTGCCGACCGGTCGCCCTGCAACTTTTTCGTTCCTTCAGGATCGACATCGGGAATCGAAACGTACCCGCCGAGCGGTATGGCACTGATGCGGTATTCAACTCCGCCGATTCGCTTCTTCCAAAGCGCAGGACCGAACCCCAACGAGAAGACTTCCACCCGAAGGCCCAGTTTCAACGCGGCAATAAAATGACCGAATTCATGAATTGCAATCGTCAGCGAAAACAAAAGGACACAGGCAACAATATAAAGAATTGTAATCAGAATCTCCATCGATCAATCTCTTTCGTTCTATTTTCGTATTAGTTCCGAATTGATTCGAGATAGCGGCGCGTCCAATTTGTCGCCGCCCAAACGGCATCAAGCGAATCGCAGGCCATGTGCGGGGCCTTCTCAAGAGACCGTTCAACCGTGTTGGCAATGTCACAGTATCCAATCCGTCCCTCAATAAAAGCAGAAACAGCCCATTCATCTGCCGCCGCCAAAACCGCCGTGGCACATCCACCCATTGACAGGGCTTCCCTCACGAGTCGAAGACAGGGGAAGCGGCGCGGGTCTGGCTCGCGAAAGGTCAACTTGCCAAGCGCCGGCAGATTCAGCCGTTCCCGATCGGCCGGTAAGCGCGAGGGCCATGTCAGCGCATACTGAATCGCCACACGCATATCCGGTGGTGACAACTGGGCCAAGGTCGCACCATCCTTAAATGTCACAAGAGAATGGACAATGGACTCAGGATGAACGACGACTTCGATATCCTCAACAGGAATGTCAAAGAGCCATCTCGCCTCCAGCACCTCAAAGCCCTTGTTCATCATTGTCGAAGAGTCAATTGTCACCTTCGGCCCCATCTTCCACCGTGGATGATTCAAGGCCTGTGCGACGGAGACGGATGAAAGATCGGCCGGTTCGTCAAGAAATGGACCACCAGAAGCCGTGAGAATGAGACGCTCGATCGGCCCTCCACCCTGCAAGCATTGGAAAATGGCCGAGTGTTCGCTGTCCACGGGCAGAAAACGAACATTCCGAAGCTTCGCCGCCGCCGTGACAAATTCGCCGGCCATCACCATGACTTCTTTCGTCGCCAAGGCAATGTCCATACCCTTCTCAATCGCGGCCAAGGTTGGGCGAAGTCCACTCATGCCAACGGTAGCCACAAGGCAAACATCGGCATCATTTTCCTCGACGGCACGAATGGCCGCGTCTTCACCGACATAGGCTTTTGCACCAAACTCACGGGCTAAGGCTTCACATTTCTCACGCGAATGGAGAACGGCAAGCGCGGCAATCTGAAAGGCATCGCGATGCGTCCGCACGACATCAATTGCATTCATGCCGATTGAACCCGTCGCCCCAAGGATAATAATTCGCCTGCGTTCGCCCATTCTGTTTACTTATTATTCAAAATCCATTTAGGATGTCCACACTTTTACAACTTATTCCAGATGCCTTCCGTGAGCGCGTATTATACCATATACGAATTTCCTCGTCTATTGACACGCCCCATATCCCTGTAGTCCTTGCGTAAAGCCTGATTCATAAGGAAAGAGGCTTCTCCCAATAGGAAAGGTATTCAATATTCCCCATCTCGCGGCCACGAATCGGTGATTCGCACAGCCCTATCAACCTCAGACCCAATTCCGACTGCGCAAACCGAACAATCTCATCTCGGGCCTGACAGCGCAACGACTCATCACGCACAAGCCCCCCCGGTGCCATACCCTTCCCAACCTCGAACTGGGGCTTGATGAGGGCGACAATTTTTCCTCCAGACTCAAGAACGCGACAAATGGGCGGCAGAATCAACTTAAGGGAGATAAAAGAGACGTCCGTCACGGCCAGTTGTGGTCTCTGCGGCAAGTCGGTAGACTCCATATAGCGCGCATTATAGTTTTCTCGCACCCAAACACGCGGATTCGTGCGCAGCCGATAGGCGAGTTGATTGGTTCCAACATCCACGGCCATGACCAAGCGAGCCCCATGCTGCAAAAGGCAGTCCGTAAAACCTCCCGTTGAACTGCCGACATCAAGGCAAATCAGCCCGTCAGCAACAAGCCGGTCCGTCAGGCCCTCTGCCCCAAAGCGAAGGAATGCCCCCTCCAACTTCTCACCACCCCGAGAAACAAAACGCGGCGGGGCTTCCACTTCGATTGGAACATCCTCCGACAGAGCGCAAGAGGCTTTCGTCTCTACCTGCCCAGCGACACGCACCTTTCCTTCCAAAACCAAAGCCTGAGCCTTTGTGCGACTTTCCGCGAGCCCACGCTCAACCATCCACACATCAAGTCGTTTCTTCACTTCGTCTGCTCAAGAAAGTCTATCTTACGGATGCTGGCGCGAGGGAAACTCTGCTCGATGCCAGGCTTAATCTCAATTGTGACAAGTTCCGCCGTGTTCTTGTTCTTGATGAGAACCCCTCGATATGTTCCCTGATCCGTCAGAATCTCCACATCAGGCTTGAAAATCCGCCGCAAGCGAACCTTCTGCGCCAGCGTCTTTGTCTTGAGCACACGAGGATGACGGATCGTCTCTGCATACCCATCGGCACGAATCATCAGCACATGCTCCCCTTCCAAAACATTCTCAATGGAAAGGACATCGCTGAATTCAGATTCCTCATCTTCGGCCTTCGTCGTACCCACGATTCGCCCATCCAGCAGAACCTGCGCACCGACTGGACAGGTCTGGACCTCGATACGCCCCATCTGATTCGAGAGTTTGAACTCCTCGCGCGGAGTAGAACCATTCCCAATTGTCACGCGGCGGACTTCCGTCCCATACCCCTCCAGTTCCGCACGAACCACATACTCACCCGGTGTCAACCCCGGAATCACAACAGACGTCTTGCCGCGAAACTCGTCGTTGACATAAAACCGCGCTCCTTCAGGAACGGACGAAAGTGAAAGCGTACCCGGCAAGCCCTGCATAAGAACGGAGAGCACCTGCCGATCGCCCGCATTGATTGAAAGTTCACGGTTTTCATCTCTAAAGCCGTCAAGACGAAGTTTAACGGTTGCCCTGCCCTTGGGGATATCCTTGACAACCACCGGCGTTCGATCTCGGGTAATTCCGTTCACGGTTACCTCAACCCCAGACGGCTCAGTAATTATTTCAAGAATACCCGAATCAAGAATCAATGTCTCCTCTCGCACTAACGGAGTACGCCCATTAAACCGAATGTCAAATGTCGAGGGACGATAGCCCGCCGCACGGAGCGTTACCTGATGGACATCTTTCGTGTCAAGGTTCGTGATGAGACGCGGCGTCATGCCAACTGAGACACCATCGATCGTAATGTTGCAGTTTTCCGGCGTACTCTTCAAGAGGAGCAACCCCTTTTCAGGCTCCATGACGACGCTCCGCTGTAGAGGCACACCTTCTTCCACCTTGAAGAAACGGTCACGTTCAACATAACCAAACATCCGATATTTCAACTGGTGGCGACCTGGTGTCAAGTCGAAGAGCGTCAATGGCGTTACACCACGGTCTTGACCATCGACAATAACAGTTGCCCCAGCCGGTTGGCTGGTAATATCAACTCTTGAGCCTTGCACCTGTGCAAAGCAAAAGGTTGTCAACACACAAAACCCGATCAGCAGCATGTACTTTCTCATCGCGCACCCCCCTTCCCAATGCGTTTTTCTACATCCATCAGTTTGGCCGAAGCCTCCCGATAGCGATCGTCGTCACGGTCAGGAACAAGTTCGCACAAGACCAGCAACTCCTGCTTGGCCGTCTCCCAATCACTTAACTTGATGGCCTGATCGGCCCTAAAGCGTTGGTCAGCGTACCGTTCACTCAGCAACTTCTCAGCCTCCTCAAGTGCCGAACGATAATCGCTAAACTCCTTTGGCTTGGGATTGACCGTATCCAAATAGGCTATAGCCTTTCGGTAGGCACAAATCGCTGCATGAATATTACCATACTCCACCTCACGGTCCTCCCACTTCATTCGCGCACTCTCAGCTTCGGCGGAAGCCATTTCAAGGAGTTTTTCCCGCGAATACTGAATGGCCCAAAGACCAAGCTCATTATTGGCAAAAGCCTCCAACTTCTCACGTACGCGACGAAACACCTCGGGTTCCTGCGTATTAACGATATGAATGGACTTCCCTTTCGTTGTGTAAATAATTCGCAGGCTCCAACTCTTCAATTCCGGCGGCTCAGTTTCCGGACCGGCATATTCGCGGTCAAGCGTCACCAATTCAGAGTCTGTCAGAATCTCATTCAGGCGAGCCGATGCCGCGTCAGTCAACCGCGCATTTTTGACAATATGTCGATTCTCCTGTGAAAGGTCGTCTATGACGACCTTGAGCACGCCAGCCGAAAATGTCATGTAGTAGCGGAAAATCGAAGCGGAGTCTGCAATGACTTTCTCGTACCTCATTTCGGAGACGGTTTCAACAGGTTCCCTCGCCTCCGGAATCGGACTCGAACTCTGAGTCAAATCGCTGAAAAGAACAAGGTAAATGGCAGAAGCCAAAATCAAGACGAGAACAATCCACAGGAGATTTGCAATTGGATTCCTCCGGGGATGCGTCCCCGTCTTCGAACCAGACTCCGCCTCAGAAGGTATCGCGCCAAGACCCAAATCGACACCACCCGACATTGTCGTCGATTCATCATCAGAAATTCGTAGCCGGGAGGTTCCAACCTCGATGACATCCCCTGGCTTAAGTTCAACCGACTCACTGCCAATAGCCGTTCCGTTCACGAAGGTTCCATTGGCACTGGCAAGATCCGTAACTCTTACGCCCGTCTCACCAAAAGGCTCGAAGAGGCAATGATTACGCGAAAGTTCCTCGTCTGGGATACAAATGTTGTTGGAGGAAGAGCGACCGAGACGGATTCCCCCTTCCACAACGGGGAATCGACGACCGGCGAGTTCGCCATTTTCAACTACGAGTTCTGGCCTTTTCATTGGAGCATTCCCTTCATGGCATTGATTAACACCGGACCAAGCAAAATAATGAATACGGCAGGAAAAATGCAGAGCAGAAGAGGCAACAACATTTTGGTTGGAGCTTCATTGGCCAGTTTCTCCGCCCGATCAAAACGGCGACTGCGCAACTGTTCCGCCTGAATGCGCAGAATCGAACCAATGGAAACGCCAAGTTCATCCGCCTGAATCAAGGCGTAGGCAACAGACTTGAGATCTGGCTGACGCACACGGTCGGACATATTTTTCAATGCCTCTTTGCGAGAAAGACCAACCTGTATCTCCTTTGTCATTCGCAAAAGTTCCTCGTTCAGAGGATCGAGTCGACGCGTTCTACAATTTCGTTGCAAGGCACTGATGAAATCCATTCCAGCCTCAACACTCAATGTCAGAATATCTAGGACAAATGGTAATGCCTTCATGATGGCCAAGTGACGTTTCTTAAGTTCCGATCGAAGCCAAAGCGAAGGCTGAACAGTAAACAACGCGAACCCAATAAGGCAGAGTGCCAAGGGGGCACTAGTGAACACGGAATCGGGAACAATTACCCCCAAGAGAAAGATAAGAATACACCAGCACAAGCCAAGGACTAACGGTGACAACAAACTCAGGGCAACAAATTCTCGTCCTGTCAACAACCCTTCAAAACCGGCTGAGATCAGTGATGAATTCGCTTTTCCAATTCGAGAAGCAAAGATCGGCCTTGAAAGAAGACGATCAAAGTTGCCGACAAAAGGCAAAAGCATCTTGAAGACAAGGGGGATGGCACGTGCCTGTCGACGACCATCCGCCAAAGTCACATAGGTCACCTCAGAGGCAACCGATGCCACATACCACATGAGGCACGCAGCAGCAATCGCCCATACCAGTGCTAACCCTATTGAAAGGAAAGTCATGAGCGTATTATATCAAATATTATCATTTCCGGCGAAGCTCGCGGTTGGAAGTGAAAAAGTCCGCCCACACATATGACATGTGACATCAATGACGGCAGGCAACGACTTCCGATCCTCGTCACCCAATGCTCTGAGCATGGCTTCCGCTCTGCCGCGTGAACAGGTACAAGCAAAGGAAAGTAGGTCTGTCCGCTTCAGTTCGGCATGACCGATGCCAAATGACGTGAGAATCGTACGGGATGCAACCGAAAGACTCCGCAACCCAAGCCGATCAAGAAGTTCCGTACCCAACGACGAATCAGGCAAGATCTCAACCAAGACGCCTCGTGCAACAAGAACCTCAACATCATCAGAAACAGATGCCTCAAGATAAATTCGAGCCTTGCGCTGAAGCGAATTCCTCAGGTAGTCGTCAAGCGAACGTGCCAATCCCTGCGAGAGAATATGTCCTGGTACGGACCGTGTGACTTGAACTTGCCTGGAGCCAACAACGCCTTTCTCATCTGGCGGCATTCCCATCCCATCAAAATCATCCAGAATCTTCTTGACCGTGTAACCCCGCAAAGTTCCTCTCGATGTGCACTCAACATTCAAGCCACCCAAAGGCCCCGTACATTTCATCTGAATTGAAAGAACCTCATCCTTTTCTTCCATTTCACTTCCGAGAAGCGCAGCCGCTGCCAAACCTCGCGCCAGAAAGTAGGCACTCGTCGGCCCGCACAAATGCCCTTTCACAAGTTCCTGAGCCGCAGAGGTCACATCAACAATCGTCACGGAAACACGTTCCGCCTCGCTGTACCAAATCTCCCGTTGGTCCTTCATATCCGAACATCCTCTCCTATCACAATCAAAAAGTCCGCTGAACTCCAAATTCAATTGAATAAATCATTCCAACGGTAGACTCAACACCAAGAGTCGCATGGGCATCAAACCGAAGCGACCAATGGTCATCAATATGGTAAAATGCACCCAATCCGCCAGTGGGTCCCACCTGACCGTCGGGCAACCACCCCCGTATTCCGAAAGTGAAAAAGGGATCAAGACGTTCGTATCCCCACCAATGCCAAAGTCCTTGAAGAGCGAGTCCCGTACGCTCTTCCAACCAATTCCCTTCACACTCAATCGCAAGCATTTCTGTCACATAGTATCCCAACCGAACAGCGGCACCCGATCGATGCCGCATCTTTTCACCACCTTGGGGGAAAATCGCAGTAGCCGACAGCCCGATAGAAAAACGATCATAATCATAAGAAGCCTCATCCATCGACACTTCCACGGTATCATCCTGACTTGTTGCTGAAAAGCCCCGCTGGGGGAGAAGTGACAGACAGAAAAGCAATAGGATTGAGACAAAGACTGTTGGAATCTTCAGAAGTTTTTTCATCGCAATGGAAAGTGCCGTTACGCCAAATATCTCAGTCTCATAATGCCCCGCACAGATCATCCGCTGCCCAATATTCTCGGCGGCTACCTGTTCACCCCAACTGGCTTCACCCGTAATGTAGACATCACAACCAAGTTTTTTGGCCTCTTCGGCAAACTCACCTGCACCGCCCGAACAGATTCCCACCATCTGCCCCTTCTCATCAACACCCGTGACACCAATTGTATAGCCATGATAAGAAAAAGCCGGTCGAATCTTCTTCAGTCCAAGATGCCGCGCCAACTCCCAGTTATTTCCATACTTCTGGTTGGCATCCAAAGGAAGATGCGCCGCATAAAGTGCAAGATTAGCATCCATTGCCGCTTTTACGACACAATAAACACCCCCATCTATTCGACGGATTCCGCCGCCCCACGAAACACCATGATGAACAACAAGCAACTCGGCATTCTCGCGCACGGCAGATTGTATGCTCGCCAGGCTGCCATCGACGGCAAAGGCAACCTTTGATATGTCATCCCCAGTCCGTGCAATCTGAATTCCGTTGTTTGACACGTCGGATGCAAACGCGGCAGTATCAAGCACTCGGTCAAGCCAATCCGTAATCCGCTTCAATTTCATCATGACATTCCTCTTCTCGCATTCATAATGCAGAAGCGAGTGATGCTTCCGCCAGCGAACAAACGCGGTCAGTCTCAGTTGAGTTCGTCAACTTGTGGAGCAACTCGCGTCGATACGAAAGGTGTCCACGCGCCGCACAGAGTTTACGTGCCGTTGGGAAATGCAAATCGGACACCATCCATCCGACTTGAATAAGGACAAAATCAGAAAGCGATCGAATAGCCTGGTAATCAACAGGATGCCGATTTTCAATTGCCTTGATCACATTAGGACTTGGAGGATCGGAAATAGAAAGGTTCCAGAATGCCCGCGAATCTTTCCGCCAGTCTGTATGGTCAATCAAATCTTCCAAGACGCGGAAAATGTCCAGCTTGTCTGCATCACGAACGACATGGGAGGTCTGAAGCGTCAGTCCATCCAGTCCCTGCGGCAAATCGCGACGATTGTGATAAAGGACGGCCTTCAGAACGGCATCCCGAAATTTCGACGGACACGAATCCAGCCACCCGTTCTCTTCAACAATATCATGCGAGAAGACGGCATGATCCACGGAGTCAGAATCGCGGAAGGTATTGTATCGCTTTAATTGCTCATAGCGTCCAGTGTCGTGCAAAAGTGCAGCGAAAAGTGCCGCCTCCTTTGCACATTCATCAAACGCCTCCCCTTCGGCGATGGATAGCGCATTCTTAACGACATAATCGGTATGAATGCGCTTCAGCTGCATCATCTCAGGGAGAGCACCGTTTGGATCACGATAGCCATCAACATAACTATCGTAAACACGAATTAACCCATCAAACTTCATGAATCCGTTCATTCGCAGCCGCGACTTTCTTCCGCAGTTCTTCCTTGTGGGCATGAAATTTGTCCCGCAATCCCGCATCTGCCGTCCCCAATATTTGGATGGCCAAAAGCGCGGCATTTGTCGGACCTGCACTACCACAGGCAACGCAAGCGACAGGAACGCCACTCGGCATCTGGACAGTTGCGTAAAGCGCGTCAAGTCCATTAAGTGCCCCACCTGCCACGGGAATTCCAATCACAGGAAGGACCGTTCCTGCGGCAAGAACACCACCCAGATGCGCCGCGCCACCTGCGGCCGCAATAATGACCTTTAGTCCCCGTGCTTCGGCCGTTCTGGAATAGTCCAATGCGACATCAGGTGTACGATGCGCCGAGATGACCCTGGTCTCGTATGCGACTCCAAACTTTTCAAGCGTCTCGCATGCCTTCTTGACAAGCGGCCAATCCGAATCGCTTCCCATCACAATACCAACCTTCGGCTCTTTCTCGTTCATAGTCTTAGTCTCCTTCTATCTTCAGTTCTTTTAAAATCCTTTCGGCAAAGCGAATCGGTTCCTCCGCGTTCAATGGTGGAACCCCCATACGCCCAGCAAACATATCGAACATCTTTGTTCTGACATAACGCGGCTCCAACGCATGGACACGAACACCACGGGATACAAGTTCGGCATCCATGGCGCGACAAAGTGAGGAAAGCGCCCCTTTTGACGCACAGTAAAGCGCCCCCCCCGGCCACCCTTCTTCGGCCGAAATGCTTGAGATTGCCACAACTCGCGCCCCTGTCTTCGAGAACAGTCGCCGGCGAAGCAATTCTCGCATCAGCCGCAAGAAAAGTCCACAATTGACGGACAGCATATCGGTGAAGTCTGCATCCTCAATTCTTGAAAGCGGCTTGACGCAACAAAACCCCGTAGCAAAAACAACCCCATCAAACGGTTGCTGTCTTTCCAAAAATGTGCCGAGGGTTCCCCATTCAGGACGATTAAGCGCAACGACATCATGCCCGCCGCCTGCAGCCACGCTGACGACCGCACCGCCGATTCCACCCGTCGTACCTGTAATAAGAATTCGCATGCTTCGTATTATAGCAAACTATTGCATCTGTCACATCGGTGAAAGCCCATTTTGCCGAATGAGCGCATCAATCTCTGGGTCACGTCCACGGAACCGCCGGAAGACCTCAAGGGCATTAAGACTGCCGCCAAGAGCGAGTAAAGTCTCCCGATAGGTTCGCCCAAGGCGAATCATGGCTGCATCGTCGGCCAGGCCTGCTTCCTCAAAAGCCCCGTAAATGTCGGCACTCATAACCTCCGCCCACTTGTATCCATAATAACCCGCAGCATAGCCACCTGCAAAAATATGCGTAAATGAGCAGAGGAAGCGGTCATCTTCAATTGACGGAAGGCCGAAGTGTGCAAACTCCTGCATCTTCACAGCATTTGCATCCACAGGCAAGTCAGAAAGATGAAGCAACAAATCCGTTTTTGCAAATGCCAACTGACGCCGACACGCCGAGGCCGCACGGAAATTTTTCGCCGCACGAACCTTTGCTTTCAGATCGTCGGGCAAACTGATTCCTGTCCGATCATCAAGGCACCAATTCTCCATAAATTGGCTTGCTACCTCAACTGCATCCCATTCAACAAGATTAATGCCGGCCGCATCCTCCTCATCAATACGCGTCAGCATACACTGGAGGGCATGTCCGAATTCATGAAAGAGCGTCTCGACATCTCTCATCGGAAGATAACTCCGTCCTTGCTCGTCAGGTTCTTTCAAATTTAGGACAATCAACGCAAGCGGCCGTCTCGCCGTCCGCCCCGGGCGAACGGAACGATTCCGGAATTCATTCATCCATGCGCCCCCTTGCTTCTGTCCGGGTCTCGCGTAGGCATCAAGATAGAAATGTGCGATGGTCTTTCCTTCCTCAATGACCGAAAAAAAGCGAACCGATTTTTCCCAGACGGACGGTTTCTCCACACCCGTCAATTCTCGGAATTCCACACCAAAAAGAAAACCAGCGATCCTAAACAGGCCCTTCAGGACATCCTCAAATTCGAAATGCCGCTTCAGTTCTTCCTCCGAATAGGCGTACTTGGACTCTCTTAGGCGTTCGGCCACATAGGCATAATCCCATGGTTTCAGTCCAACACCCAATTCCTCATCCTCCGACTTCGCCGCTGTTGCCGTCGCAGCATCAAGTTCGTCAATCATCTTTAGGATGGCGGCCGGTGAAGGTGCGCACTTCGTCGCCAACGAGAATTCCGCATAATTTGGAAATCCCAATAGACGCGCACACTCCTTTCGCAGGGCAAGGATTTCCTTAATGCGAACAGCATTCTCTGGTGCGCGAGTCGCACGCTTTCGATACAGAGCCTCACGCTTCTCCGCGCTTGGATCATGCTTCATGGACTCAACGTACGCGGCATCTGCAATCTCTGGCGTTGTTGCATCTATCACGGCATTCGCAAAATCGGCCGAGAGGCGAGCGAGCTTCGCCTGAATTTCATTGAAACGCTCACGCGCCTTCCCACTAAGTCCAACACCCGCAAGTTCAGCCGACAGGATCATGTGAGAAAGAATGCGCCGACGAACGCATACACCGCTCTCCTCGGGCAATTTCGCAAGAACCTCTTTCGCAAGGTCGTAAATCCGCTTCGACTGGCTCACGCGTAACGCAAAAGAGACAATCCGAGGCTGAAATGATTCCTCCAACTTTCGCCAAGCGTCTGAGTTCATGACACCAAGCATATGCCCAACAATGCCCCAACAATGCCAAAGCTCCCGCGTCGCATCGTCAAGTTTCCAAACCAAGTCCTCATATATCCTTGGCTGAGCACTCTCAATGGCGGCAACAGCCTTCTCGGACTCATTTAGAAGACGGGTCAAGTCTCTCTCTACAGACTCTGGAGTCGTATCTGCCCAATTGGGAAATTCAATGTTCACTGTCTCTTCCATTCGTTTGTACCTGTCATTCAGAAGCCATTACGGCTGAAATTTCGCTTTTACCACAAAGAACCATCACAAGTCTATCGATGCCCAATGCCACTCCGGATGCAGCCCCCATCTGCGGCAACTTCGCAAGAAACTCCTCATCTATTGGGTAATCCGATTCGCCCAGCGACCGCCGCTCAACCTTGGCGGTCAAAAATCGCTCGCGTTGTTCAGATGAATCCGAGAGCTCCGTAAAGCAATTGGCAAGTTCAATCCCGTTGACATACAGTTCCCAGCGTTCGGCGACATCCCCCCTCACTTTTGCAAGTGACGCCGCCTGCTTTGGGTAGTCCATGAGAAAGACGGGGGTCTTCGGCAGATTCGGTTCAATTTTCGTCGCCATGTCAAAATCAAATCGATCCTGATTCCAGTCAAGCCAAGGATCCCATCCTGCATAGCGACGATAGGCCTCCCGCACGGTAAGACGCGAAAATGTCGGGCGAACAGGGAAAAGCACCGTCAGCAGTTCCTCGGCATCCCTCGCAATATCAAGATAATCAGCATCTCTCCGATACCATTCAATCATGGTAAACTCGGGATTATGCCGACGTCCCTTCTCCCCCTCTCGAAAACACGGTCCAATTTGGTAAATCTGCCGCAAACCATCCGCCAGAAGTTTCTTCATCTGCAACTCGGGGGAAGCCCGCAAATAAGTCGTACGCCCCGCACCATCCGCCGACGGAACGACGGGGCAATCAATGTGCGCCTCCGGTGCGGGCGCGGCAATTCGAACGGGCGTTGACACCTCAATGAAATCCCTGGAATCAAAAAACGAGCGGATTATCCGCAAAATATGTGCCCGATGGCGAAGATTGACAATCAATTCCTCTCGTATCATGTCAATACCCTCAAAAAAAGAACTCCTAACGCAACCAACGGATGGCGAACGGAAATAGGAAAGGCCCTCACGGCCTCCTTGACGCGTTCATCCGCCAAATAAATTGAAAGGTCCTTCCTAAACTCAGAAAAAGAAAGCCCGGCCTTTCGCCACATCCGCATCATCTCCAAGGCCGAGAAGACACAACTCGCCTCGCAAAAAGGCCATACATCTCCATACATTGTCTCAAGGCGTTCGCGATACCGAAGAATGGCGAACTTGTAATCCCAATGCTTGCGCGAACCCGTTACCGTTGCGATAATTCCGCTCGGATTCGGCACATAATTGTAGAGATCTTTGGCAATGGAAACCGTCCGTTCTGCACAAAGTGCACATTCGGACATAAATGCGGCATCTTCATAGATCCTCAAGTCCTCATCAAACCGCAAATGATTTCTCTCCAAGAACTCACGACGAAAGCAAGCGCGGCAAACACTACCCGGTTCTCTGTAATGGAAAAGACTCCCGCCACGATTCCAGCGGCGAACATCCTCCATTGAATAGCCAATGAAGGCGGGAAGAAATGCCCTGCGTATGACATTCCTTCCTGAAAGCGTATAATTTCTCTTTAGAGGTGCACCTCGGTACTGAAAGATGCAAAAGTCGGCGTTCGCATTCGATAGTGCCGTTATCGGAAGGCGAAAGAATCCAGGCTCAACCGTGTCATCCGCATCGACAAAAAAGACGCAATCACCCGTCGCCCGTTCCAGACCACGATTTCGCGCCCACGGGAGACCGTTGCCAGCCTCATCATCTATAACAATTGTTTCGACGTCAAGCCCTTGCGCCGCGACCTCAAGCGAGCGGAGCGTTCGGGGCAGCGTCTCCTGCATCCGATGATTCGGTATGATGACACTGATTTTCATTGGCGGCAACAGGAGTGACGGACGGTGTTGCGGGTTCTACAGTTGGGGCTGGGCTGGGCTTCGGCAAATCATAGCGCGTCGGATTCTTCGCCATAAACTCCCAGGCGAAAGCCTTGTAACTCTCAGCACCCTTTGAGCGCGGGTCAAGAAAAACAACGGGTGTCCCCATTGACGGGGCCTCCGAGACGCGGACATTCCGAGGAATGAGCGTCTCATAGACCTTCTCTCCGAAATGGTTTCGGACCTCGTTGATAACATCATGTGTCAGTTTCGCCTGTGTATTGACCATCGTGAAGAGTACGCCGTTGAGGTCAAGATTCGGATTTGCCGAGGTACGAATACGATCGATAGAACCCGTAATCAATGCAAGTCCGTCCATCGCGAGAAACTCCGCTTGAATTGGAATCAACACGGAATCACTCGCCACCAGAGAACTCGTCATCACGACTCCGAGCGAAGGTGGGCAATCCAATATGACATAGTCAAATGCCCCCGAATCTTTCACGGGCTGAAGAGCCTTGCGAACCATCTCAAGGCGATCTTCTCGTGCACCAAACTCAAGCTCGGCACCGGCAAGGTCAACTTCCGACGGAATGACATTCAGATTCGACCACTTGGTCGGCTGAATGACATCTTCAATAAGCTTCTCGCCCAGAAGAACGGGATACAGCGAAACACCCGCCTGCTTCTCAAGCCCGAGGCCAAGCGTCGCATGAGCTTGTGGATCAAGATCGACCACAAGCACCGTACGATGCCGCGCAGAAAGTGCCGCAGCAAGGTTGACAACGGTCGTCGTCTTTCCAACACCACCCTTCTGATTTGCGATTGCAATGATTTTTGTCCTGCGCTCCATCTGTCCTATCCGTCCTTATTTAAAGAGTTTTCCACTTTCGCCAAGCTCGCGAATGTTCTTTTGGGCACTGCGACAGACTTCTTGCCGCCACAGTTCAACAAGGGCAACATCCCACGGATTGTCAACACCCTGAACAACAGCGGAGAACTTATCGTTTGATGCAACCACCTCAGCTTTTACCCGCTCGACGACCGTCTCCAAGCAATCCGTAACAATCTGCTCGGAAAAATTATCGCTCTTGAGCTGATAGCCGTACTGGAGAATTCGAAGATTGTCCTCATTCTCCCGCAACCACTCTAAGTAGGCCTTTGCCTCCGGGCCAAGACCATGAACCTCTATCTCAGAGAAGTTCGGTGTGATGACACGAGGCTGATGCGCCTCAAGGCGACCCTCACGAATCCGAACCTTTCCGGGATAATCGTCCAGTTCCGAAATCAAATGGTAATTGACGAGCGTATTGCCAAATGTCTCAAGCTGATGACTCGGCAGGAGAACGATACGCGTCTGCTTCGCCGCATACCAGCGGTCAAACTGTGGTATCGCACTCAAGCCTTGTTCTTTCCGCAACACTTCTTGTATTTCTTGCCACTGCCGCACGGGCAAGGGTCGTTTCGACCAATTTTAGGCTCCTCGCGCACAATGGGTTTCTCGCCGACAAGTTCACCTTCGGCGAACTTCCAGTCGCCACCAACCTTGACGAACTGCGCGACCTCATGGTGATTGCAGAATTCACCGTTGGCCGAGTAGAGCGCACGAAACTCAACGGTTCCTTCTGAATCGTCCTTCCCACCTTTCTCGGTCTTCAGAATCTCAAGCCCATGCCACGTGGCCATCTTGCTCCAGTTCTTCGAGGCCTCAGGGTCGAATTCCGCCTGCACGGCTTCCGTTGCGCTCGTACGCAGAAAATCAACATCACCCGTCACATAAGACGAGTAGCGGGCACGCATAAGCGCCTCTGCCGTCTCGGCCTTCGCCGTTCCGGCAATGATGGGTCCGCAGCATTCACCAAAGAGCCGACCCGACTTACATGGACAAGTATCTTCGTTTTTCATAGTAGTCCTTGTATTTTACCAAAAAAATGCCTCCAGTGAGAAGTAGGAAGAGCACAAAAAGCGGGATGTCGCCAAACTTTGTGTAAGGAGTCCCGCCAACTGTTTCGGGAATTGAGATTCGATCAAGCATCGTCCCCTGGGCATCCACAAGAATGGAGCCGTCACCATCAACCAGCCAGGAAGCCTTCCCGTTGGGCTGAATCGCACCCGTCACGCCAGAATTGCCAACCCTTACGACGGGAAGCCCCGTCTCGATGGCCCTAGCCACGGACTGCCAAGCGTGCTGCACGGTTTCGTCAGAAAACGAGAACCAACTGTCATTCGTGATGAACACGAGGACATCAGCACCCAATTGTGCGAGTCGTCGAATTTGCGCCGAATCGGTGTCCTCATAGCAGATTGCCACCCCAAGACGCACATCGCCCAGTGTCAGGAGTTTCAGTTCGCCCGGCGTGCAACTGCCAACGGGAGCCAGTTTCTGAAGGCGTGGGAAAATCTTGTCGCCAGGAATGTACTCTCCAAAGGGCACAAGGTGAACCTTGTCATAGAAAGAAACGAAGTCCGAAGAATAGAGCGCGGCAGAATTGTAGGTCAGCGACGGAAAGCCCAAACGTCCCCCCGGCAACTCGGCATCAACACCATTTGCGGCAGATGCCACACGCGTCCCTCCGGCAAGGAGTGCCCGCGCTCCTGTCTGCCGCAAGACAAAGTCAGCAAAGTGCCGCGCATTCGCCCGTTCCAGTCGACCAAATTCACACATGGCACTTTCGGGAAGCACAATGAGATCGGGGCGAAGGGACGAAACATTCGCCAGCAAATTGGAGTAGACCAAAATCGGGCGTTCTTCCTGGTCCTTGAAAACACAGGGAAAATTACGCTGCACCAATGCAACGGAAAGCTTCCGTCCACCCCGCGTCACCTCACCACCTTCCACGCAAAAACGCTCAGCGGTCCTGAAGATGGCGAACACAAGGAGAAAAGGCAAAAGCGTCTCAACGCTTCGTGTCCATCGTGGTGTCGAGGCTTCACTCATCATTCCGAAGCGCGGAAGGATGCGCTCCGCAATGGACGCAAACGTCCCATTGATGAGGATGACGACCATGGAGAGGAGATAGACACCACCCAATGCCGCCGGTGCGCCAAAACCAGTATTGACGGCAACAACCCCCAACTGATTCCAAGCGAATCCGCCCAGCAACCGAGAACGAACGAGTTCAAGCCCCGCCCAAAGAACCGGTTCGACGATGAGAAGCGCAAGAAGACGAAAGACGTAACCGTGCACACGAACTAATTCCCACGCCTTTGTCGCGAGATAACCATACGCGACAAAATAGAGCGCACAGTAGGCCGACAGCCCCACCCACCCAAGAACGACCAACGGCCAAGGCCCGCCATTCTTGACTATCGCCGGCATCCAAGCAAGCGTCAAAAACCAAAAGAGAAATCCGTTCGCAAACCACCGACGAAGATTCGTCCTCACATCCGCCCGCCGTGTCAACCACAAGAGTGGCGCAAGCGCGAAAAGGACATCCGAGCGTTCGCCCATCGGCGGGAATGCCGCCCACAGGAGGAATCCCGGCAAAAGCCAGAAAACCTTCAGAAGCCGCATCAGAATTGGACGAATCATTCCGCCTCCCAACTCAGGTCAATCCGCTGTGAACATCCGTCCGGCACATCGAATGTCCGAGGAACAGGGCGCGTCGTCACCCACAGGTTATCGCGACGGAATACTATCAGCTCCGTCTGCTTCACCGGTTCCGTCAGCGATATGAAGAGTGGTGTCGACTGTTGGGAGAGGAATTCAACCGCATACCCGCTCTCGGCCAAGTACTGAAGGTTCTCTCGATCATTCTCAGGACTCGCCACGAAACGACGAATGCCCAAATCGGAAAGAAGTGCCAACGCTCGAGAATTAAACGCGTAAAGCGTCCAGTCCGCCGTGATATCCGTCACGCCAACTGACTTCAGCAAGCGAAGGGTCGCCAGATCGCTCGCTTCCCACTTGGCAAATCCAGCGCGTACAAGCTTCTTGACAGCAATGCGCAACTGATTGAATGTCGGTTCGGGCGTATAGACAGGCAGCGCGAGACGCACATTGTCCGGGTGCTCATCTTCCGTTAGTCGCTCGACATCTTCGGGAGTGATGGCGACAACAATCTCATCCCATGCACCCTTTGGCAAGTGTTGGTTGGCGCGAATCTTGATTGTGCGCAGCACTTTCCCATCTTTCGCCGGATGCACAGGACTATCAACTTCGGCCTTCTCTATTTGCTCTCGCCGCGCATCGGCACGCAAGGCGTCCAGTTTTTCGACCAAGTCGCGGCGCAGATCGTTGAGAAGGCTCATGGGGGCGAAAAGGCGATCTGCATCGACGAGCGTCAACTTGCCCAACCGATAATTCGTTTCGCCCAACTTCGAAAACGCCTTCGTGACAGCCTCATAGGTCCGCTCGGGATTCTTGGCAGGACCAAAAGTTCCTTCGATTGAACAACAGACTGTCTTCGCGCTGGCCGTCATTCGGGTTGGCTCAAGCCTGACCTCGACCTCTACGACCTCACCCCCCGGATACTCACTTGGACGGAACGATGGCACGGGGAACATCCGCTTGACGGCATTGGACATCGAACAGTAGACTGTATCGCCACTCTTGATCTGCCGTGCAATCCCAATCTCACCATCCGCATCATCCCCTTCCGGCAACAGGATCTCAACATCCGACCCGGCCGCAACCTCAAAGACGGGCGAACGAGAAATAGCCAGGCACATCTCCGAAATGCCGAATCCGATCGGCTTGCCGCCATTGGGCGCGGCAAACTGCAACCCGTCATGCTTCTCAAGCACACGGGCCGTGTGGAAGCGAAGCCAGTCGCGCCCCTCCCGGTCTTTCGTGATGCGTTTGACCGTCCCGATGGGCGTTCCCAAATGTCCAAGCGACTCCGAATCAATGGGGGACTCAACCTCTGCACCCGACCCCGGACGACCATTGAGGTAGAGTTTCGTCGTCCGCCGCGAAAAGACCGTCTCAAGGTCAGCCTTCGTAATGTACTTGCCGACAGAAGCATGGGCACGATCAAGAATCTGACGATAGTATTTCGTCACGCTCGCCACATAGAGTTCGCTCTTCATACGCCCCTCAATCTTGAGGGAGACGATTCCTGCATCCACCAGTTTCCGTACGTCCTCACCAAGCCGCAGGTCTTTCATCGAGAACGGATAAATCATCCGCCCATCCGGCGCGGGATAAGCCATACGGCAACAATAGGCACACTTTCCCCGATTGCCACTGCGGTTCTTCTCCATTGCCGAAGCAAGGCAAAGGCCCGAAATCGAATAGCAAAGCGCACCATGGATGAACGCCTCTAGTTCAAGACCGCCGCATCGCTTGGAGATGGAGGCGACCTCCTCCAGACTGAGCTCTCGCGCCAGCACGACACGCGTAAAGCCAATCTCCTTCAGGGCAAGGACACCCTCCAGGTTATGCGCAACAAGCTGGGTCGAGGCGTGCAAGGTCAGACGCGGAAAATGCGTCCGACAAAGCTGGGCGACACCAAGATCCTGCACGATGAGCGCATCTGGCCCAATCTCCTCCAATGCGGAAAGTGCACGAATCGCGTCATCAATCTCGGACTCTTCAACAACCGTATTGAACGTGACATAGACCTTCTTGCCGTGTGCACGCGCATAAGCAACAAGATGCCTGAGGTCGTCAAGTGTAAAATTGGTGGCAAAGGCACGGGCCGAGAAGTCAACAAGCCCACAGTAGACGGCATCCGCACCAGCCCAGAAGGCCGTCAGTGCCGTCTTGAAGTCCCCGGCGGGAGAAAGAAGTTCAATTCCTTGCATACCGTGCTATTATACCATTTCCTCATACGCCTGTGCACAGCGTGTAACACGGCGACCAGCGAATGAGTCTACGACTCTCCGCCCGTCAGCGATTCCAGTTCCGTTGCCGCCGACTCCCAGTCCGCCGTATAACGGTCAATCTCGAACTGGAGCGTACGAACCTGCCGATTGACTTCGGCAAAGTTCGTTGACGGTGTCGGATTGAAGAGTTCGGCAGAAGCCGCATCCAGGGATTTCTGCAGTTCGTCTATTTTCTTTTCGGCCGTTTCGACGCGGCGTTTCAGTTCCCTCACCCGCGGTGCAACCTTGGCACGCTCCTCGGCGCGTTTCTTGCGCAACTCCTTGGACGAGAGTTTCTGCTCTTCCACCCCTGCCGCGGCGGAAGACTTTGGTGACTCTGCGGAATGCACTTTACCTTCCGAGAGTTCCGCCTTCTTCTCACAATAGTAGTCGTACCCACCCGGAAACTGCCGGATGCCCTCGTGAGTAATCTCAAGAACGCTTGTCGCAACGGCACGGACGAAGTCAATGTCGTGCGAAACCAGAAGAATCGTGCCCTTATACTTCTGAAGTGCCTCCTGAAGGAGCCGCCGTCCATCCAAGTCCAAGTGTGTCGTCGGCTCGTCAAGGAGCAGGAAGTTCGGCGCGGTCAGGAAGAGGCGCAAGAAGGAAAGACGAATCTTTTCTCCGCCAGACAAGACACCCGCCGGCTTCTCAACATCATTCTCATCGAACCCAAACGCTCCCAGCTGATTGCGAAATACCTTTTCCGGCCCGCCCCCATGGGCATCCCAAGCATTCTTCGCATTGCGGTAGACGCTGACATCCGGCGGAATCGTCTCGGCGAATTCCTGCGATAGGTAGCCAGGCACGACATTGTGACCGAGCACAGCCTTCCCTTCTGTCGGCTGCCGCGTCCCGGCGATAATGCGCATCAGCGTCGTCTTACCCAGTCCGTTGTAGCCAATGAGCGCGACCTTGTCGCCGCGTGCGATGTTGAAACTAATCCCACGAAAGATGAACTTCGGCGGATTCGTCGCGTATGAGAAACCGAGGTCTTCGCAACGGAACATTTCAATACCGCTCGGCGGCGGTTCGGCTAGACGAAGCCGACCGGACTGCGTGTACCGCTTCGGCAGGACGATGCGCGCCTCGTCAATCTTGTCAATGAGCTTCTGCCGCGACTGGGCCTGCGCCGCCTTCGTGGCCTGCGCACGGAAGCGATCCACGAAGCGCTGCAACTGTTCGCGGTGATGATCCTGGTTCTCCTTGGCCGCCTTCAGATGCTCATACCGAACCTCGCGCTCACGCAGGTAATAGTCAAGATTACCCTCGTAGCGCGTGGCCGTCCCCGCGTCAACTTCAACGATGATGCTGGTGAGCGTCCGCAGAAGGTAGCGGTCGTGCGAAATCAACATCAGCGTCCCCTCGTAGGCCTTCAGGAACTTCTGCAACCAGTCAACCGCTGGAAGATCGAGATAGTTCGACGGCTCGTCGAGCAGGAGCAGGTCTGGCTTTGAGGCCAGTACGCGTGAAAGCTCCGCACGCATCCGCCAGCCGCCCGAAAAGGACCTGAACGGTTTCGCGAACTCCTCGACCGAAAACCCTAGACCGCCAAGGGCGACCTTGACCCGAGTCTCAATGTCGTATCCGCCCAGATGCTCGAACGTCGACTGCAACTCGCCATAACGCCTCATCTTGACGGGATCGCCAAGATCCGACTCAAGGGACTGCATCTCGGCCTCCATCTCCGAAAGCCCAGGAATGCCGCGAATCGCGTACTCAAGCAGGGTCTCGTTGGGACTGTCCGGCTCAGGATTCTGCCGCGTCCAACCGATTCGGGGATTGTTCTCGATGATGAGTTCTCCCGTATCGGTCGACATCTCGCCCAAGACAATCTTGAAAAGCGTCGACTTTCCGCTACCGTTCGGTCCGACAACCCCGACCCGATCACCCTTGTTGACGCGAAAGGTGACATTGGTCAGGACATCCTGGTGTCCGTAATGGACCGAAATGCCGCGAAAGTCAAGCATGATTGTCGTTAGGCGACGATGGACGCATGATAGCTCTGCAGAGAGCGCACTTCGCCCTTTCCGCTCATCGCGGCGGAAATGCCCTCGGATGCGGCCTGCGCGGCGGCAATTGTCGTCAGGTACGGTACCTTGTACTTGATGGCGGCCTGCCGAATGCGGCAGTCGTCCGCACGGGCATCACGGCGACCCGAAGGAGTATTGATGATCAGCTTCACCTCACGGTTCTTGATGGCATCAAGCACATCGGGACGCCCCTCGCCAATCTTCGCAATGACACGGCCGTCCACGCCATTTTCCTTCAGGAATGCAATCGTCCCCTCGGTGCCAACAATCTCAAAGCCGAGTTTCGTGAAGTTCTTCACCGCCGCAATGGCATCCGAAACCTTGTCACTCAGCGAAACGAGCACCTCGCCCTTCTCCGTCGGAAGCGGCGAACCGGCCGCCTCCTGCGACTTGTAGTAAGCGAGACCGAATGTCTCGGCAAGGCCAAGAACCTCACCCGTCGAGCGCATTTCAGGCCCGAGGACAGGGTCAACCTCAGGGAACTTCTCAAACGGAAGCACCGCCTCCTTGACACCAAAATAGGGGATGACATGCCGACGGTCAAGGCCAAGCGACTTCACCGTCTCGCCCAGCATCAGACGCGTGGCAATCCGCGCCATCTGGATGCCGGCAACCTTGGAGACGAGCGGTACCGTGCGAGAGGCACGCGGATTCGCCTCGATCACATAGACCTTGCCGTCCTCAATCGCGAACTGCATATTCATGAGTCCAACGACCTTCAGCTCCTGGGCAATTTTGCGCGTGTAGTCGAGAATCGTCTGGCGGTTCTCCTCCGGAATGCCCGCCGGCGGCAATACGCAGGCCGAGTCACCCGAATGGATACCCGCAAGTTCAATGTGCTGCATGATGGCCGGGATGAAGACATCCGAGCCGTCCGATAGCGCATCCGCCTCGCACTCCAGCGCATGGCAGAGGAACCGGTCGAGATAAAGCGGACGGTCGGGGGTCACGCCAACGGCCTTAGCCACGTATTCCCGAAGCATCACCTCATCGTAGATGACCTCCATGCCGCGCCCGCCCAGCACGAAACTCGGGCGGATGATGAGAGGATAGCCAAGTTTCGCCGCGCATCCGAGCGCACCTTCAAGGTCACTGGCCATCATCGACTCCGGCATCGGAATGCCCAGACGATTCATGATGGAGTGGAAGAGGTCGCGATCCTCGGCATCGTCAATCGAATCGACCGACGTACCGAGAATGCGGCACCCAGCCTCCTGAAGGCCACGAGCAATGTTGAGAGGAGTCTGACCACCAAACTGAACGATAATGCCCTCGGGCTTTTCGTTCTCATAAATCTGGAGGACATCCTCCACCGTCACTGGCTCAAAGTAGAGCTTATCCGATGTGTCGTAGTCCGTCGAGACGGTCTCTGGATTGCAGTTGACGATAATCGTCTCATAGCCCATCTCGCGCATGGCCATGGCCGCGTGGCAGCAGCAGTAGTCGAACTCAATGCCCTGTCCGATACGGTTCGGTCCGCCACCAAGAATCATGACCTTGCGCCGATTCGTTGAAACGGGAACCTCGTTCTGCTTGCCGTTGTAGGACGAATAGTAATACGCCTGGTTCTCAACGCCCGAAACGGGGACCTTGTGCCAGGTCTCAACGCACCCGAGGCCCATGCGTTGGGCGCGGATGTCCTTTTCGGACACGCCAAGGAGTTGCGAAAGATACTTGTCCGAGAATCCATCCTTCTTCGCCTGGATAAGCTGCTCATCCGGCAGAAAGCCGCCCTTGTGCAGGAGAATCTGCTCTTCTTCCTGGACGAGTTCGCGCATCTGGGCCACGAAATACCCCTTGACCCCCGTCCGCGCAAAGATCTGCTCGTCCGTCGCCCCCTTACGGAGCGCCTCGTACATCTGGAAATGCCGCTCCGAATTGGGAACCGAGAGCAACTTGAGCAGTTCGTCAAGCGACTTCTCGTGGTAGTCCTTAACAAAGCCAAGTCCGGCACGACCGCGTTCAAGGGCACGAATGGCCTTCTGGAACGTCTCCTTGTAGGTCTTGCCAATGGACATTACCTCGCCGACCGCCTTCATCTGTGTGCCAAGGCGATCCTCAACGCCGCGGAACTTCTCGAACGCCCAACGCGCAAACTTGAGGACGATGTAGTCCCCCGACGGCGTGTACTTCTCAAGCGTCCCATCGCGCCAGTAGGGAATTTCGTCCAGCGTCAGTCCGGCGGCGAGTTTCGCCGAGACGAGGGCAATCGGGAAGCCGGTTGCCTTCGAGGCGAGTGCCGATGAGCGGCTCGTGCGCGGATTGATCTCAATGATGACGACGCGTCCGGTCTTTGGATCGTGCGCAAACTGAACATTTGTGCCGCCGATGACCCCGATGGCCTCTACAATCCGAAAGGCCATATCCTGCAATTTCTTCTCAAGATCCTTTGAAATTGTCAAGAACGGCGCAGCACAGAAGCTGTCGCCCGTGTGAACGCCCACCGCATCGATATTCTCGATGAAGCAGACGGCAATCATCTGATTCTTCGCATCGCGGACGACCTCAACCTCAAGCTCCTCCCAATTGAGAATGGATTCCTCAATCAGGCACTGGTGCGTCAGGGACGCATCAAGACCACGTGCACAAATCGTCCGTAGCTCTTCCACATTGTAGCAGAAGCCACCACCGGCACCACCCATTGTGTAGGCGGGGCGCACCACGACCGGGAAGCCAATCTCCTTCTCAACGAGTTCGACCGCCGCGTCAACCGTATGGACGATTCCCGAACGCGGCGTTTCAATCCCGAGCTGGCGCATCGTCTCCTTGAAAACCTCACGGTCTTCGCCGCGCTCAATGGCATCGAGATTCACGCCGATGACCTTCACGCCGTACTTGTCAAGAATCCCCTTCTTCGCCAGTTCCATCGACAGGTTCAACCCCGTCTGACCACCAAGGTTCGGCAAAATGGCATCGGGACGCTCTTTTTCGATAATTTGCTCAAGCCGAGCCTCATTCAGCGGTTCAATGTAGGTCGCGTCGGCCATCACAGGATCCGTCATAATCGTCGCCGGATTGGAGTTGACAAGCACGACCTTATAGCCACACGCACGAAGCGCCTTGCAGGCTTGGGTTCCCGAATAGTCAAACTCACACGCCTGACCAATGACAATCGGACCCGAACCGATGATTAGGACCTTGTTCACATCTGTACGCTTCATAGTCAAAAACCTCACACTTTCCGCACCGGCAACTTCTACCGCGCTGGGGCGATATTATACCAAAAAGTTGCACCCTGTGTAGGCCGTATCTTGCCCGCGCCCAAGTGGAAAATTGTAAGATCTAATGGGTCAGCAAAAGCGAAAGCGGCTGCGCACCCTTTGCGTTGGCCTGAATCGGCGCGGAAATGCCCGTCACAAACGGGGATTTTGCCGATTATAGAAGGTGGAGAGGCTTGTCTCCACGGGTGGAGACAAGCAGGAGAACGGGAAAGCACCTTAGTCCTTTGCACAAACCACTAAGGTGCTTTGGGTAAACCACCTTAGTCCTTTGATCAAACCACCTTAGTGCTTTCCCGTCGACTTGCGCATCCTCGACCCGTTGGGATGCGCATCCCAGGCCCCTTCGCTTGCGCAAGTCAGACCCCCTGGGTTGCGCATCCCAGCACCCTTCTCTTGCTCCTGTCAACCCGTTCCCTTCAGGAACGCCGCGCCTGAGGGCCTTCTATGCCCACGTCGAGGCTGGCGATTTGCGCGCGTTCCACGGCTCGCGACGCCCAGACAGGACCTTCCGGAGACCTACTACACGCAGAACTACACCCTTCAGCACAAATCAAAGCAAGAAATACCTTTATGACATGACGCATTTTAGCCTCCCTTCCGTCCGAACAGTCCACGCTTTCGGGCAAGATCGTAGAGCAGCCGCCCGATTTCCGTCTCGCATTCCGGCACGGTCAGGCGGACGAGGAAGGTCTCGCCCTTCGGGACGAACGCCGCGTTGAACTCGTCCATCGTCCGCACCCAGCTGCGGCAGAGTGCCGTCAGGTAGACGATCTCAGTTGCCTCGCGCTCGCTCAGCTCGATGAGGGGATTCCAGTTCTCAGACACCCGTGCAGCCCGATAGATTGAGTCAACAAATTCCCGATTACTAAAAAGCACCCTTTTCCTCTTGGATCTATCCCTCGCTACTTCTTCAGGGAGAGCAGGAACTGATAGCCCATGGCGGCGATCGACCGAGAATGCACAGTTTGAGAGAATCCCGTATGCGGATGTTCTCCACAGTTCGCGAACCGATTTTGACCAGTCCTTTACTGGTCTTTCACACACGGCTTGGTCGGTAAAGGCATCTTCTGCATCCCACTCGTGCTTTTTCAGCCTTTCGAAGTAGACGAACAAGCAGGATCTGCCAAAGTCTATAATTGATGGCGCATAGAGGCAACGGCCTCCTACCCATTTTGTGCGTCCGAGGCGTTCCCAATCACTTGGGTTGCGAAGTTGGAAATAGGAGGGTTGGTTTGTCGAGAACTGTAAATTTTTATGTGCACTCATTTCGAATGTGCGTATGACACGCGTATGCCGGAATCCCAACTTCCTCATAAAAAGGAAATCTTCTTTCACATATGAGAGGCCCCTCCATGTTTCATAAATGCGGTCTTCTGGGAACATCTGCACCAATCCGAGGAAAACATCCTCTCGGGACACTCCCTTCAGCACACTTTGGCAGATGTTTGTCTTGACATCCGCCGGAAGAAAATGAAATTCCCGAGGCGGTTTAGCATCCTCGACACTTCGTCCTTCAACCCCCATTGCTCCTATACAAGCAAAGAAAGTTAAGATTTTGACAATGCACTTTATCCTATGATTATTCTTTTCCATAAGTTGACACCTTTATGTTGGACTTCATAATTTTCTCTCCCGCACCGAAAGATGTTTCATAGGTACAGTGATAAAGATAGGCCTCCCGATAACCTGCGATTCTTTTTGCCTCCCGCTCACTGTAGCCCCGATTATTAGACCAATACGACTCACTTATACTTTTTTCTTTCTTAATGGAATTCTTTATTGTTTCAACTTTACTATCAACTGATTGCAAATCTGCTGCGTCAAAGTATTGACTTCCACTATCCACCTTCGCATATCCGAGCGCATCGGCTATTGAATACATATCCTCAAACCCATACTCCTTCTCCCGCATGAACTGCCTCATGTGCACCTGCTCCTCCTTCTTGATCTTCTCCGCATACTGGGAGGTCGCATTCACCACGGCACCAACGGCTGGCATCCCATAGTCCGTGACCTTGAACCATGTCCGAATCAGATCCTCTCCATCCACCGTCACATTTTCCTGACGAAGGACGGTAAATGTCGCAGTGCGGACAAGCCTCGGCAACGCGTCCATGCGCGAGTCGAGATCCGTGTTCGGCAGGTAGATGCTGACGACATTCGTGTGCAGCCCGCATCCATCCGGATTCAGCGAAATCGAGTACTTCGCAACATTCGTGTAGCAGCACGCGGGAGGATCGTTGGTGGGCGACCCGCCGTACCAGTAGGGGCAGGGGATCCTCCACCTCAGCGGATCGCCGAAGCTGACGAGGGTCATCCAGGTGTTGTTGACCTCGTTCTGCGGCGACACGCCCTCGGGCGGCAGCGGACTCGAAACTGGGAGGAGCGTGAGCAGCTTCGGGCGCGTGCACCCGGTCGCCTCCACATCCAGCCATCCGGGGCTGCTGTCGACGAGCTCGTTCCCGCCGCGCCCGTCGACACCCGGTGCCTCCGTCCCGAACACATAGCGGATGGCGTCGAGTGTCATCGAGGCCGACGCGCTCGTCTCGGACTTTCTCCCGTCTTTGAACACGAGCTTCCACGTCGCCGTGGCCGTCACGGTATAGTGCGTCCCGAATGCCCCAACGCGGACGATGTACTGCGAACGGTCCTTTCCCTTGGGCGTTCCGTCAATCCCGCTCCACTCATACGTCGGCTGGTTCTCGTCGATGCGCCACTCCTCCGCGAGCACGGGATCGGAGACGACATCGGCGGAAAAGGTCCCGTCCGGAAGGTGCTCGCAGGTTCGGGCGTAGCCTTTCGTCCCGGTCGGTGCCGTGAAAGATGTCGACAGTTCGATGCGCCCCTCCTGGAGCACGATTTCCTCCTCGGCCTCCAGCTCGCCCGCCAACGCGGAAAGCCCGAGTAGCGGCAGTGCGCCGATGATGACAATCCCTATGACTTTCATTTCCATGCTCCCTTTCCCTTCTGCCCGAGGAGACCCCGTTTTCGGGCGAGATCGTAGAGCATCCGCCCTATTTCCGTCTCGCATTCCGGCACGGTCAGGCGGACGAGGAACATCTCGCCCTTCGGGACGAACGCCGCGTTGAACTCGTCCATCGTCCGCACCCGGCCGCGGCAGAGTGCCGTCAGGTAGACGATCTCCGTCGCCTCGCGCTCGCTCAACTCGATGAGGGGATATAAATTTCCGTACAATCGTGCACTCTGATATATCCCCGCAATAAACTCCTGCCTACTAAAAAATTCCCGTCCCCCTTTCCCTGTCTTCCTATGATTCTCTGCCGGTGGATTGGGAGGTGTCAATCCATGACGACGATTGACCGAAAATGCACAGTTTGAGACAATCCCATATGCGTCTGCTTTCCACAGTAAGCGAACCGAAGTTGGCCAGTCCTTGACGGATCGCTCGCACACCATCGGCTCGGCAAATGAATCCTCGGGGTCCCACTCATGAACCTTCAGTCTTTCAAAAAAGGTGAAAAGACAGTGCGTGCTCATTACAACTACCGTTGGAGCATAGAGGCGACATCCACCGATTCGTTTAATACGTTCAAGGCATTCCCGATTGCTTGGATTGCGCAATTGAAAGTAGGCGGGGCGGTTTGTTGAGAAATGTGGGATCTGCGACATACTCATTCCAAATGTCCGAATGACATGCGAGGGACGAAAACCAAGATCCTCCATATAAAGAAAGTCTTCAACCGCATAAGGAAGATCTTTCCAAAATTCTGACACATAATCCTCTGGGAACATCTGCACTAATCCAAGAAACACATCCTTTCGAGCAAGTCCAGCCAAAACTTTCTGGCAGACATTCGTCTTGACATCCCCTGGCAGTAGCGAAAATTCACGAGGTGGCTTAAGCCCCTCAACATTGCGACCAGTTGTCTCCAATATGCAAATGACACAAATCAACGAAATAAACATTTTCATAATATGATGCTCCAGTCCTTATTCGTTAATTGAATTGGTTATCTCATCCTTGCTAACCTTAGTATTCTTTTCAAATGTCTTTTCATAGGTGCAGTGGTATAGATATGCCTCTCGATAGCCAGCAATCCGTTTTGCAGTCCATTCACTGTAGGCCCGATTCTTATCCCAATATGCATCACCTATTTCCTTTTCTCTTCTAATACTTTCCCTAATTGACCTGACTTTTTGATTGGCCTCCTTTTCATTTTTAGCATCAAAGTATTCAGCCCCTGGAATCAGTTCCACATTGAAGAGAGCATCCTCCACCGAATACATATCCTCAAACCCATACCCCTTCTCCCGCATGAACTGCCTCATGTGCACCTGCTCCTCCTTCTTGATCTTCTCCGCATACTGGGAGGTTGCATTCACCACGGCTCCAACGGCCGGCATCCCGTAGTCCGTCACCTTGAACCACGTCCGAATGAACGACACTTCGTTCGTCGTCAAATTCTCTTGACGAAGGACGGTAAATGTCGCAGTGCGGACAAGCCTCGGCAACGCGTCCATGCGCGAGTCGAGATCCGTGTTCGGCAGGTAGATGCTGACGACATTCGTGTGCAGCCCGCATCCATCCGGATTCAGCGAAATCGAGTACTTCGCAACATTCGTGTAGCAGCACGCGGGAGGATCGTTGGTGGGCGACCCGCCGTACCAGTAGGGGCAGGGGATCCTCCACCTCAGCGGATCGCCGAAGCTGACGAGGGTCATCCAGGTGTTGTTGACCTCGTTCTGCGGCGACACGCCCTCGGGCGGCAGCGGACTCGAAACTGGGAGGAGCGTGAGCAGCTTCGGGCGCGTGCACCCGGTCGCCTCCACATCCAGCCATCCGGGGCTGCTGTCGACGAGCTCGTTCCCGCCGCGCCCGTCGACACCCGGTGCCTCCGTCCCGAACACATAGCGGATGGCGTCGAGTGTCATCGAGGCCGACGCGCTCGTCTCGGACTTTCTCCCGTCTTTGAACACGAGCTTCCACGTCGCCGTGGCCGTCACGGTATAGTGCGTCCCGAATGCCCCAACGCGGACGATGTACTGCGAACGGTCCTTTCCCTTGGGCGTTCCGTCAATCCCGCTCCACTCATACGTCGGCTGGTTCTCGTCGATGCGCCACTCCTCCGCGAGCACGGGATCGGAGACGACATGGGCGGAAAAGGTCCCGTCCGGAAGGTGCTCGCAGGTCCGGGCGTAGTCTTTCGTCCCGGTAGGCGTCTTAAAAGATGTCGACAGTTCGATGAGACCCTCCTTGAGCACGATTTCCTCCTCGGCCTCCGGCTCACCCGCCAATGCGGAAAGCCCGAGTAGCGGCAGTGCGCCGATGATGACAATTCCTATGGTATCCATTCTTTTATTTCCTTTCCTTCGTCTTCCTTTTCACACTCTGAAACGGGTGGACGAAAGTGGTAGCGCGTCAATGCCGCCCGTTCCCAGAAATTTGACGATGGGGGAACAACATATTCGCGCCGTTCAGGCGGCACGGCTTCAATCCAATCGTCAAGGGAACGAAGCAAATGCTTTCCTTTCACAGCCGCATTCAAATCCTCAAGTGAATCGACCGTATTCTTGCTGTACTTCGCATTTTTCCGAAGTATATACCACCAGCACTTGATTTGAACACCCGCCCAGATCAACTTTGTGTAATAGTTAAACTTCTCCTTGTCTGCCTTACTCCATCTCCTCATCCGCCAGCGCAAATGCTCGTTCGTATCGGAATCCATCCGCTTCACACTCGCGGCATAAATACGTGCGAGTCCAAAGCGCGCCCAGTCAAATGTCTTACCTGTAACGGCCTTCTCGTGATGGCGAACGGCATTCGTACAGGCAATGGCCAATTTCGACGCGGGATTACCATTGAACGTTGGAAGCGGCTCCTGGTAAACCACACCTCCCATGTACGAGGCCGTATTCATAAACGGTTCCTCAACGGACTCCCAGACTTCATGTGCCCCCTGAATGAAAACGCCCGAAAGAATTGTCGCGAAACTCCCCTGCCGTCGAATTCGAAAGAAATAGGTGCCCTCTTCGTTGACGCGAAAGACCTTGTAGACTCCATTCCAGAAGTCCTTCACACGCGCACGAGCCAAGACGGGCGTTTTATCGGGCGCAATGCGACTCATCTCAATGAGATAGTCCCTCCGCCGATTCTGGCCGTCATGGCCATCCTTATTGAAGAAATAAAGGGCAATATCGTGAACGCCTTTGGGCATCTGAATCTGAACCGTCAAGTCTGGTCCATTGAAGTAGCGCCCGTATGTCTCGCCATAGTCATCCCATTCCGCCTGACGACGGATGCCTTGCACTGGCAACCAGAGAGAATTCGGATTGTCCGTCACAATCCAGTGCAACCAGTTTCGTCTACACTCAAACTTTCGCGCATTGGGTCCAATCCATCCCTTCACGAGATAGTCAGCTTCTTCCGCATTCACGCACTCGAAATCGCCCCATTGCGCATACATAGCACAGAGGATTGCATCGCGCAGACCATAGCGACCCCACCAATCGCCCTTCGTCTCCCAGTCATCCCGCAAATAAAATGCAGGGGGATGACCTGAAGATTGGACATTAAGAGACCCCTTCCTTCTTCCATCCGTCGCCTCAATAGGCGTTCGCGGAAATATCCGTTGCCCCTGCGCCAGGCGACTTGCAGCGACCGCAATCGGTGTTCCCTTCCAAGTGGACTGAACGATCCCTCCGCCATACGTCCCCAGCAAGACCCGTCCATCCCGCAAACGAATTGAAGAAGTGATCCACTCTTCCCCCTCCCGTTTCTCGTCCTGAAGAACCGTTCGGCGGCGAATATCATAGACACTCGTGCCGCCTTCTCGTCCACAAATCAGGACGGTCGTCTCTCCAAGCGGCGTGAGACTGGACACGTAGTCATCCAGCAACAGTCGCCTACCCTTTCGCTCAAGGGCGGGCGTTTCGTTCTGTCCAAGATACTTGTAATAGTCCTTTGCCCGAATGAAAGACCAGTTGTCCCCCCGATCCGTACTGATTGCCAAGCCCGAAAGCGTCCCCGCGAACACCGTGCCATCCGCATGAACCATGAGGCAATTCAGAAGATTGGATGGCAGGCCGACACCCTTCTCAGCTGGAGGCACCTCATACTTACCACCCTTGAACTTCCACGGTGCAGAGACAGTCCGCCACTGTGAATAGTCATCGGCGGAATCACCAATCGACACGCCTGCCGTCGCATGCCCCAAATAGACGCGACCCTTATTGTCACAGGCAACCGCCATAATCTCGTTTTCGGGCAAGCCGTCGTCCCGTGTCCAGAATCGCCACGAATCGGTCGCACTCGAATAGCGAGCGAGTCCACCATCAGATGCAACCCAGACTGAACCATCCGACGACCCAGCGATTGAAAAGACCCGACTCCCTAAAAAACCAGACTCAAGCGGATAGGACCGCCACTCTTGTCCGTTGTAGACACATGGCCCTTCCGACAGAGATCCTGACCAGAGGCACCCATTCGAATCCTCGTACAGACAAAACGAGCAATCTCCACCAACACCTCCATAGCGCGCATCCCGCACCCATGCCTTTGTCACGACATTGCTATACCAGAGGCCGTCACCGTCCGTCCCGGCCCACACCGTACCGTCCGCCGTCTCGCACAGCGCCATTGGAAAGCGGACGACATCCGCTTTCAGTGGTTGTGCAAGAACGGCGATTCCAGCAAGGGAAACGATCCCCGCGATACAAGTAGGCCCATGAGCCATGCCAACCTCCTATTCGCTTTAGTTGGCATTTTACCAAAAATTCTTCTAAACGGTCAAGTTTGCGCGAAATAGACGGAAAATTGTGCCGATTGCAGGAGTAAACGCAAGTCCCTGAAGCGGTTACTCTTGCAAAAGGAAGATTCTCCCTGGTATTGATC
>CAKTUI010000024.1 GCA_934621385.1 uncultured Kiritimatiellota bacterium | reverse complement strand
ACAGCATTTGACAAACGGGGTGTCTGAAAAATCCTGATCAGTTGAATACGGGTACACGTTATTATGACAAACTGCGGTGGTTCCTCCCAACCTGCCGGTCCTCTTGCCGCAGCGTCGATATTTGTGATACAATACAGGGACGGAGGTTCTCATGTTTGAGCCGCAACCCTTTGATCGAGACAAGCATATTTACCGGTGTGACACCTTTAGCGAATTGCTGAAGGATGCCGTCCGTTTTTTCCATGGCACACCTGTCTGTGCGTTTCCTCCTCGTGAGAAGTTTCAGGGTGCGGGTGTCTATGCCCTTTATTACATCGGAAAGAGCGGATTGTATGGATGCTTTGGACGCGAAATAAACCGTGAGCAATATGCCTTGCCAATCTATGTTGGCAAGGCTGTCCCCTCTGGTTGGAGGCAGAGCCGAATATCCGGGAGTCCAGACACCGTTCAGGGGAAGTTGTCCGGGAGATTGCTTCAACATGCGAAGAGCATTGCGAGTGCGAAGAATTTGAAACTATCGGACTTTGTTTGCCGTTTTATGATTTTTGAGGGTGCGGCGGATGCGATGATAGCCTCTGTTGAGGCGGCCCTGATCGCCAGGCATCGTCCTTTGTGGAACAGCGTAATTGATGGGTTTGGGAATCATAATCCAGGGAAGAAGCGCATAACGGGGATGTTGTCGCAGTGGGATGCGCTTCATCCTGGGCGCGAATGGGCTGAAGGTATGGTCGGGGAAAGGCCGAATGTCAGCCGACTGACCGAACGCGTCAAGGACTATCTGGCGGGACTGAGATGAGAAGTCTTGAACTCTTTAGCGGATGCGGAGGGCTTGCCAAGGGACTTGAGTTGGCAGGGTTTCATCACTGTGCGTTCGTTGAGTGCAACAAGTGGGCGTGTTTGAGTCTGCGGGCGAATTTTAATCCTTCGATTGTGCATGAGACGGATGTTCGAGCATTTGATTTTCGCTCGGTTGGGCCTGTTGACCTAATTGCGGGCGGGCCACCGTGTCAGCCCTTTTCGTTGGGAGGGTTGTCTCGCGCCTATAACGATTCGCGGGATATGTTTCCTCAGGCGATTCGCGCCATTCACGAACTGGTTCCGAAGGGGTTTGTCTTTGAGAATGTGAAGGGTCTGCTGAGAAAGAGTTTTTCGGATTATTTCAGGTATATCATTCTTCGCCTGACATTTCCGAATTACTGTTCACAGGAAGGTGAGTCGTGGCAAGAACACCTCATTCGGCTGAAGGCAATTGATTTCAGTTCGTATCAGGGCTTAAAGTATGTGGTTGACTACAAGCTTGTCAATGCGGTCGACTATGGTGTGCCGCAGAAGCGAGAGCGTGTATTTATCGTTGGCTTTAGAGCGGATCTGAACGCTCGATGGGAGTGGCCTGTTGGTGATGGCGAGGTCAGGACGATTGCCCAAACGGTGGCTGATTTGCCCGCGCCAAGTTCTCCGTTGGCTGCATGGGATCATGCTTTTATTCCGGGGGCACGCGAGTATCCTGGGCACACGGGAAGCGACTATTATTCCCCAAGCAAGACGATTAAGGCGGGGGCTCACGGTGTTCCTGGCGGCGAGAACATGATCCGGTTTCCAGATGGAACGCTTCGTTATATGACGGTTCATGAGGCTAAGTTGCTTCAGACCTTTCCCAGCGACTACCGTATTTGCGGAAAGTGGGGGGAGGCGCTTCGGCAGATTGGGAATGCGGTTCCAGTTGAACTTGCGCGACGGATGGGGGTCAATTTGTCCATGGCACTTGAATCGGCGTTGCGGGCAAGGAAGAGAAAACCGCGTTCACAATCCGTTGAGTTGCCAGGGAAGAACGACCAGACGCTACAGAGGCGAACGCGATTCGTTGCCTAATGGGATTGCGAAAGGACGGGGACTTGGTGGTGCCCGGATGCCATATTCGCAGTGGTTTTCCACAGAATGGAACTTGTGGGAGATGTTGATAAGTTTTTCCGGCGAGCGAGATTGAAAGTTTTTCCGCCGAGTTTTGGGGACGGGGCGGAACATGCGGGAAAGGGGAGGGTGGTTTTTAGCCGCAGAGAGCGCAGAGGTCGCAGAGCGGGGGAGGGGCTGAAGGTGAGGGTGGTAGGAAGGGGACTGAATGGCCTGCCGGACGGCAGGCCGGCAAGACCCGCGGGCACCGCGACCGACGGGCAACGGCAGGCTAAGAAGACTTTGTTGTCTAAGCGAGAGAGGCGTTGCGAGATCGTCGCCGCATCCGGGTCGGGCGAGCCGCCGCACAAGCCCACAAGCAGGCGGTTTTGCCGCGCCCGATTCTCAACCTCAGTCGTTTGGACTGTCCCAATCGTAGGTGGCGCGGCAGTTTTCGCCAAAAAGCCAATGCCGTGGACGCGGCGTTGAGTGCCAGTCCAGCGGTTCGCCAGTCGTCGTACAGTGCGCGGCGGTGCGTCCGGACGGGATGCGCTGGCCGGGTTCTTGCGGTTCGTCAACACGGGGAAGCATTGGCGGTTGCGTCTTCTGGACAGCACGGCCCGTCTCCGCGAGGTTCTTCTCAGGGAATCGTTTGCGGGCTATGACGGAATCCTCATGGACTATCCGTCCGACCCTACGGCTGTTCGGCAGCTGTCGGAAAGCGGGATACCCGTCGTCTTCACGCACTTCGAGAGCACAAGTCGCGATGTCGTCCCCTCGGCCTCGTTTGTTCGCTTGGACGATGAAAACGTTGGACGGGCGGCGGCGGACTACTTTCTGAAGTTGGGCAAGTTCGGATCGTTTGTCTTTGTGGCGGGTGCGCCTGGCCGTGAGGAATGGTCCATCCGCCGCGAACGGGGCTTTCGAACTGCGCTCGGGGCGCGGCGAATCGCCTGCCATACGATTGAGCTACCGCCGGATGTCAATGCGCGGGAGAATGAGGCCCTTGCGAAGAAACTGCAGAGGCTTCCGGGGCCAGTTGCCGTTTTTGCCGATTGGGACGATGCGTCCTTCCGCACACTCGAAATCTGCGTCGAGTCGGGCATCGGCGTTCCCTCCCGTGTGTCTATTCTCGGCGTGGACAATGACGAGGCGTGACACCGTCGCTTTCAAGCATTCTCCCCAATCACGACGGCCTTGGGTTCTGTGCGGCGCAGGAATTGGAGCGGCGGATGAATGGCGGGCGACCGCGCCTGATTGTCGTGAAGTCGGCCGTCCGTGAAGTCCTGACACGCGATTCCACGCGTACGCCCCAGCCCGCCGAACACCTGATTCGCCAGGCGCGGCGCTTCATCGCCGAGAATGACATGCGCCGTCTCACGCCGTCCGACGTAGCCGCCCACTTGGGCATCTCACGCTCGCTTGCCGACTTGCGTTTCCGTGAGTTGTCGGGGCGGACGATTGGCGAGACGATTGCGGGTGTCCGCATTGGGGCCGTCAAGCGGCGGCTGATGTCATCCCATGAGACAATCGCCACCGTGGCGCGGACCTGTGGCTTCCTCGGCGCATCGTCCCTCGTCAGGTACTTCAAGCGCGAGACGGGGCAGACGCCGGACGAGTGGCGCCGCGGACACCACGGGTGATGCGACGAAGGACCGCGTTTGAGGTTCGAGGGCAGTTATGCTATAATACGGACATCTTTCAAACAACAAGAAGAAGGAGAAACAGACATGGCTCACAAGATTGAAGCTGACAAGTGCGTTGGTTGCGGTTGCTGCAAGGATGCGTGCCCGGCGGATGCGATCACGGAGGGACAGCCCTACACGATCAATCCCGACATGTGCGTTGATTGCGGTGCGTGCGCGGCGCAGTGCCCGAATGAGGCGATTTCTGCCGCGTGATTGAGTTCATCCAGGAAACGCTACTGCTTCTGCCGTTCCTCTTTGTGACGTATCTCGTCCTGGAGGCGATAGAGGCGAAGGCGGGCGGTGCGCTTGAGAGGTCTCTTGAGCGCACTCGCTCTGTTGGCCCATTGGCTGGGGCCTTGGCCGGGGCGATTCCGCAGTGCGGGGTCTCGGCGGCAGCCTCCTCGTTTTATGCCGGTGGTGTGATTACGGTCGGGACGCTGATTGCCGTTTTTCTCTCCACATCGGACGAACTGGTCCCTGTCCTCATTTCGGCGCGTGTGCCATTCGGAATGTTGGCGAAAATCGTCGGGTTGAAGGTTGTTTTTGCAATTGCCGTCGGCTTTGCGGCGAACGGCATCCTGCGCGCCGTGCATCACCTGCGGCGCAAGGTTTCGGTGGGGGAACTGTGCGAGCACAGTCATTGCGGTTGCCATGAGCATCATGGAATTCTTGTCCCTGCCCTGATTCACACGGCTGAGATTTTCTTTTTCATCGTCCTTGTTTCTGGCGCGGTTGAACTCTGTATGCACTATTTTGGTGAGGATTGCCTTGATAAGTTGCGACTTAACGCACCGTTTGTCGGTGAGCTGGCGGCCGGGGCCCTGGGCCTGATTCCGAACTGCGCCGTCTCGGTCGCCGGGGCGAAACTCTACCTTGCGGGCGCGATGAGTCCCGGGGCACTGATGGCGAGTTCTTTCACCGGGTCCGGGTTGGGGCTTCTCGTTCTCTTTCGCACGAATCGGAATCTGAAGGAGAACCTGGCCATCCTCCTGTCGGTCTACGTTCTGGGGGTCGTGCTTGGATGGCTGACGGGGCACCTGCTATGATGCGTCGCGTCCTATCGTGGGGGAAGACCGTCGTCGGCGGTTTTCTGCGCAACAACTGCTCGATGCATGCGGCGGGATTGACCTATTTCGCCATGCTGGCACTGATGCCGATCCTCTGTCTGCTGCTTTTTGTCGCGAAAACGTGCAATGTTGACCATTATGCGCGGCAGGAAATCAATGCGCGGATTGACGCGATGATTACCGTCATTGAGCATGGACAGGACGACGAAGTTGCGCTCCTGACCGCTCCGAATGAGGAGGAGCGGGAACGCAAGCGAATCGCCGCGCTGGAATTTGGACGGCAGGCGCGGCAGATTTCAAACGGACTCTTCGATCGTGTGGAGAAGTTCGACATCGGAACGCTCGGATGGATTGGCTTCGGTTTTCTGCTGTGGACGGTCATCTCGTCCCTTGGCATGGTGGAGGTGAGCTTTAACCAGATTTGGGGCGTGACGAAGCCGAGGCCGATTTGGAAGCGGGCCTACCTTTATCTCTTTCTTTCAATCATTTTGCCCGTTTTGATTGCAATTGCCGCGTCTTTGCCTGCCCTGCGGGTTGCCAAGAACATCATCGTGGCGACCATGGGGACACTTTGGCTGACGAAGTGGGTCTCGGATGGGCTGATTTGGTTCTTGGACTCATGGTTTTTCCGCACGGCGTTTACGCTGACCTTTGCCTCGGTGGCCTTTGGGTTCTTTTTCCAGATGATGCCGAACTGCCGCGTGAGGATTCGTCCGGCGCTCTGCGGCGGATTTGTCACGGCCGTTCTCTTTGGCGGCTGGATGAAACTCTGTGCGGTTGCACAGGTCGGCATTGCGAAGTCCTCGGCGCTTTACGGGTCGTTCGCCTTCCTCCCAATCGTCCTCGCCTGGATGTATATGAGTTGGGAGATTGTGCTTCTTGGGGCGAACATGACCTATGCCTTTCAGGTCGAAGCGGATGCTTCTCGGACGAAATGAGAATCGAAAGCGTCTGAAATCTCGGCGAAAGCGGATATTTTGACGCGTTCTTGTGAAAAAGCGGGGGAAAATAGGTGTGTGGCACTTGACCCTTGGCGCGTGAATGTGGTACAATAGTGCCACTTTTCGGATTGAAATGCCCACTCATCTTCCTGCGCGAGGCGTGCGGGGGTCGTGGGGACGGATGTCCATCAGTTGCAAAACATGGAGTAAGCAGTAATGAAGCAGACCAGTTATAAGGATCTCGGGCTCGTTAACACCAAGGAGATGTTTGCCAAGGCTGTTAAGGGCGGATACGCGATTCCGGCGTTCAACTTCAACACGATGGAGCAGATGCAGGCCATTGTTCAGGCCGCCGTCGAGACCAAGTCACCGGTGATTATGCAGGTCTCGAAGGGTGCCCGCAAGTATGCGAACCCGACGATTCTCCGCTACATGGCGCAGGGTGCCGTTGAATACGCGAAGGAGCTCGGCTGCGAGCATCCGCAGATTGTTCTTCACCTCGACCATGGTGACAGCTTTGAGACGTGCAAGAGCTGCATTGACAGCGGCTTCTCGTCCGTCATGATTGACGGTTCGTCGCTTCCGTTCGAGGAGAACATCGCCCTCACGAAGAAGGTCGTTGAGTATGCTCACCAGTTCGATGTCACGGTTGAGGCCGAGCTCGGCGTTCTCGCGGGCGTTGAGGACGAGGTCGCGGCGGAAGAGTCGCACTACACGAAGCCTGAAGAGGTGATTGAGTTCGCGAAGCGCACGGGTTGCGATTCGCTCGCGATTTCGATTGGCACGAGCCACGGTGCCTACAAGTTCAAACCCGAGCAGTGCACGCGTGACCCCAAGACGGGCAAGCTGATCCCGCCGCCGCTCGCGTTCGACGTGCTCAAGGCTGTTGAGGAGAAACTCCCGGGCTTCCCGATCGTTCTCCACGGGTCGTCCAGCGTCCCGCAGGAATACGTCGACATCATCAACAAGTTCGGCGGCAAGCTTCCGGATGCGGTCGGCATTCCTGAGGAGCAGCTCCGTCAGGCGGCGAAGAGCGCGGTGTGCAAGATCAACATCGACAGCGACTCGCGCCTCGCGATGACGGCGGCGATTCGCCAGCACTTCGCGGAGCATCCCGATCACTTCGATCCGCGTCAGTATCTCACGCCGGCGCGTGAGGAGATGAAGAAGCTCTACATCCACAAGATCGTCAACGTTCTTGGTTCGAACGACAAGCTCTAAGTCGATCAGACCGGGGGGCGCGTGAATGAAGTCACGCGCCCTTCGTGTCTATGAACAGGCGTCCCCGCAGGTGTGGGGCGTTCGTGTGAGCAAGAAAGGTTTTCAGAAAATGTCCGACAAGAAAGTTTCAGCCTACGCCAAGGCCGGCGTGAACATCGACAACAAGATGACCGCGCTCAATTCGATTAAGGCGATGGTTGCAGATACGAAGACGCCCCTGACGCTGGGGGGCATTGGTTCCTTTGGCGGCCTTCACAAGGTCCCGTCCGGGCGTGATGAGATTCTCGTTGCCTCGACGGATGGCGTGGGTACGAAGCTGAAGGTCGCGGCAATGATGAACCGGCACGACACCGTCGGGCAGGACATCGTCAACCACTGCGTGAACGACATTCTCGTCCAGGGCGCGAAGCCGCTCTTTTTCATGGACTATGTCGGTACGGCGAAGTTTGACGCCGCGCAGTTCAAGTCCGTCGTGAGCGGACTGTGCAAGGCCTGCAAGGAGAACAAGATGACGCTTCTCGGCGGTGAGACGGCCGAGATGCCGGGTCTCTACCCGGTTGGTGAGTACGACCTCGTCGGCACGATTGTCGGCCACGTGGCGAAGAAGGATTTGATTACGGGCAAGTCCATCCGTGCAGGGGATGTGATTATTGGTTTCCCCTCGGGCGGGCTTCAGACGAACGGTTTTTCGCTGGCGCGGCGCGTCATTTTCGACCTTTGCCAGTATTCGCCCCAGGACAAGTTGCCGGGGACTAACCAGACGTTCGGCGATGCGTTGCTCGCCGTCCACAGGAGCTTCCTCAAGCCCGTCGCCAAGCTGATGGAGCGCAAGATCAAGATTACGGGTATGGCGCACATCACGGGTGGTGGCTTCCCGGATAACATTCCGCGTGTGCTGCCGAAGTCCGTGAACGCCGAGATTGACCGTGAGTCTTGGGAAGTCCCGACCATCTTCAAGTTCATCGAGCGTCAGGGCAAGGTGGATCACGACGAAATGTACCGCGTGTTCAACATGGGCATCGGTTTCGTCGTCATCCTCCCGAAGAACCAGCTCGACAAGGCGACGCGGATTCTCAAGGCCATGCACCAGCCCTACAATGTGATTGGCGTGATTCGCAAGGGCAAGGGCGTTGTCACTTACAAGGCCTAATGGTTGGAAGGCGAGCCCTTGATTTCGTCAAGGGCCGAACGGAGGCGCTCCCCGGAGACGGTGAGCGCCTTTTGTTCATCTTCGGAGAGTTTGGCGCTGAGAATGCGCTGGATGCCTGAGCGTCCGACGACGCAGGGGACGGAAAGGGCGACCCCCGAGAGTCCGTATTCGCCGTTGAGGGTGACGGATACGGGGAGGACGGCGTGTTCGTCGCGCAGAATGGCCTTGGCGATGCGGCACATGGCAAGGCCGATGGCGTAGTAGGTCGAGCCCTTGTCCGTGATGATTTCATAGGCCGAGTCGCGCACGCGTTGCAGGATGGAGTTCTGAATGTCGGCGTGAGAGGTGAGTTTTTCACAATTGGGGCAGGATGAGCAGAAGGCGAGCGGGGACTGTCCGGCAATCGTCGTCAGCGACCAGGCGGCGAACTCGCTGTCGCCGTGCTCCCCAAGAATGTAGCCATGAACGTTCCGCGCATCGATCCCCGCGCACGCGGCGAGGGCGTGGCGGAATCGGGCCGTGTCCAGCACGGTTCCCGAACCGATGACGCGCTCGCGGGGCCAACCGGAGACATCGGCGGCAATCTTCGTGAGGATGTCAACGGGATTGGAGACGAGCATCATGACACCGTTGGAGCCGGACGCGGCAATTTTTCGGGCCAGGTCGGCAATGATGCCGGCGTTTCTTCGCAGGAGGTCGATGCGTGTTTCGCCAGGAGCCTGCTTGGCACCGGCCGTGATGACGATGAGGTCTGAGTCGGTGAAGTCCGCGTCAGTTCCGACATGAATGTCCACTTCGGGGACAAAGGCCTTGCCCTGGGCCAGATCGAGAACCTGTCCGTGCGCAAACTTCTCCGAGGCATCCATGAGGGCGATTTCCTCGGCATCGCCCGCCTGCATCAGCGCATAGGCGAAACTTGCACCGACATTCCCCGCTCCGACGATTGTCACCTTCCGAGTCTTGTTCATCGTAGACCTCCTTTATTTGAATTGTCTAATGGACGACTCATAGTATATCAAAAGTTGAGACATTTTGCGTTTAGCCCATACCCATGTCGACAAATAGCCGTCCGATGAACTCGTTTCTGCGCATTCCGATGACAAGTGCCGCGATGCGGTGATGGGAATGCTCCCGGCCTGCCTTGACCTGTCGGGCGGGACGATTGCCGCGAAACAAAACCGCCGCGCCGTCCCGTATGTGCCGAAGTCCACTCGCAGGAACTCGTGCGCGTCGCAGGTGGAACGCGTTTGAGTTGAAGTTAGGACTTATGAAAGTTTCAGTTGCGGCGCGGCGGTTTGGATTTTCCGCATGGGGGGATGGCTTATCGACTTGTGCGGGCGAGGAGGGGGTTGCGCATCCCAGGGGTGTTAGGTTGCGCAAGTCGAGGGTGCCAGGTTGCGCAACCTAAGGGTGTCGACTTGCGCAACCTGGCAGTCTGGGCTTGTTCTGCACCTTCCGCCAGCCCTTTCTTTCCGCTGCTCCATTAGATTTTACAACTTTTCCGCACACGACAAGCGGTTTTGGTCACTTGACCTTCGGGATAGGAGGATGGTATAATCTTGCCGATCTAATTGGAAAGACAAGGAGACACCTCAATCATGATGGGATATTTGATGGACGGCGGATGGATGATGCTCCCGCTGCTGGTCTGCTCAGTCGTTCTTGTGGCGGTCATCATCGATCGTGCACGAGCCTTTCGTGCGGCTTCGAAGAGTGACGCGGCAAAGTTGCGTAAGGTTGTGCGCGAATCGGTTGCGGACGGTGATGTCGCGGCGGCTGTTTCCGCTTGCGAGACTGAGGAAGGCCCGGTTGCCGCCGTCCTTCTGACGGGCAAGGGGAACATTTCCATTTCGGCAGGCGAGGCGAAGGTTTTGCGCGAATACTGTGAGCGCGAGGGGGGGATGCTCTTCATCGATAATGGGGGCGGCCATTTTGACGGGTCCGTCAAGAATCTGCTCCGCAAGGTCTTCCCCGGAAAGCCCCTTGTCGACGTGCCGAACGACGATCCGATCTACCAGCGACCCTATGTCTTTCCGGACGGGGCACCACCGTTCTGGCATCACGCCGGTTATCGGGCGATGGGCATTCGCGAGGATGGCCGCTGGCTCGTCTACTATCATCCCGGCGACATCAACGATGCCTGGCGCGACGATCATTCCGGCGCGTCTGCCGAGGTTGCCGACCAGGCCTACAAGTTGGGCGTCAATGTGATGTTCTATGCCTTTAACCAGTACTACCGCCGTCATTATGAACAATGAGGGCGAAAACATAAAACAACAGAAAGAAGGGTTCACCATGCAGAAGACTCTCATCAAGAACGCGCACGTCATTTCACCGGACGTTGACATGGAGAATGCGACCATTGTCATCGAGGGGAGCAAGATTGTCGCCGTGACGACGCGCAAGGTATCCGAGAAGGGCATGACGACCATCGTCGACGTCGGCGGGCAATATGTGATGCCGGGCTTCATTGATGTGCATACGCACGGTGCACTGACCTATGATTTCTGCGATGCCGATCCGCAGGCGATTTTCAAGTTGGCCGAGGCGAAGCTCGCCGAGGGCGTGACGACGTTCCTGCCGACGACGCTGACGGTTTCGCACGAGGAACTGCTGGTGGCGGCGGGAAATGCCAAGAAATACGATGAGGCTGGTCAGCCCTACGCGAAAGTGCCCGGCATCCATCTTGAAGGTCCGTTCATCAACGTCAAGTGCTGCGGCGCACAGAATCCGAAGTTCGTCCGCAAGCCGTCCATCAAGGAAGTCAAGGAAATCGCCAAAGTCTATCCCGTTCGGCAGGTTTCGTACGCGGTCGAGACGGAGGGTGGCGCAAAGTTTGCGAAGGACTGTCTCAAGATGGGCGTTCTGCCGAGCTGCGGGCATACGGCGGCGAAACTCAAGGATTTGATGGCGGCCTATAAGAACGGGCTTCGGCACATGACGCACTTCTGCAACCAGATGACGCCCCTGCATCATCGTGAAATTGGCATGGTTGGAGCGGGCTTCCTTATCGAGGATCTCAATACGGAAGTCATCTGCGACAAGATTCACCTGTGCCCTGATATGCTGAAACTGATTTTCACGCGGCGGAATCTCGCCCACGTTCAGATGATTACCGACTCCCTCCGCTGCTCCCACTGCAAGGACGGTTATGCCTTCGAAATGGGTGGACTGAAGGTTCTGCTCAAGAATGGCGAGGCGCGCCTTGTCGAGGGTGGCAATCTCGCCGGCTCGACCCTTTGGATGGGCATGGGGCTCAAGAACGTTCATGAGGTGACGGGCATTCCTTTGAAGGATCTCGTGCGGACGACCTCGTGGAACCAGGCGATTGAACAGGGCTGGGGCGCTGAGCTTGGAAAGGTCGAGAAGGGCTTTACGGCCGACTTGGTCGTCATCAATCCGAAGAAGTGGAATCCGTCCGCCGTCTTCGTGAATGGTGAGCAGCGGATCTGACGCAGACGCGGCGACCCGTTTTGTGGTATAATTCGTGGCATGGCCGAGAAGCAGCACATAGCATTGCCGTTGAAGTATCGCCCGATGACGTTTGACGACGTCGTCGGGCAGGAGCATGTCGTGACGACGCTTCGCCATGCAATTGAGGCGAAACGCATCGCGAATGCCTACCTGTTCATCGGTCCACGCGGCATTGGCAAGACGACGCTTTCGCGAATCTTCGCCAAGGCGTTGAATTGTCAGTCGCCGAATGGGACGGAACCCTGCGGAACCTGCACGAACTGCCGCGAAATCGCCGCCGGGCGATCGCTTGATGTCATTGAACTTGATGCGGCGAGCCACAACAAGGTCGATGACGTCAAGCCGATCATCGAGTCCGTCCAGTTCAAGCCCGCGACATCGCGCTTCAAGATATTCATCATCGACGAATGTCACATGCTCTCCAACTCGGCCTGGAACGCGCTGCTGAAGACGCTGGAGGAGCCGCCGGAATTCGTCCGCTTCATCTTCGCCACGACGGAAGGCGACAAGGTCCTGCCGACCATCATTTCCCGTTGCCAGCGGTTCGACCTGCGCCGGATTCAGACGACGGACATCGTGTCGCGGCTGAAGCACGTCTGCGCACAGGAGGGGATTGCGGCGGAGGATGATGCGCTGCTCGCGATTGCGCGTGGTGCCGAGGGTGGTATGCGCGATGCGCTTTCCTCGCTCGATCAGCTGATTTCCTTCTGCGGTGACAAGGTGACGGAAGAGGATGCACTGGGCGTTTTCGGCTTGGTGAGTCGTTCGGCCCTTGAGAAATTGGCGGGAGCCATCCTCTCAGGGGATATTCCGACAATTCTCTCCTCGATTGAGACCTTTGACTCCGCCGGCAAGAACATGCGCCGCCTGTCGGGTGAACTCCTGCAGCACTTTCGGAATCTTGTCGTCCTGCAGGCGCTTGGCCCGAATTCGAAGTCGCTTGAGGCGACGCCCGAGCAGATTAAGGTGCTGACCGAGCAGGTCAAGGGCTTGGATGCCGGGCGCGTCTTTCGCGTGTGCGACCAGATTGCGGAGATGGAAGACAAGCTCCGTTATGCGCTGAGCGTCCGGACGCTGATTGAGATGTCGCTCATTCGGGCGAGCCGAATCGCGACGACGGCAACGATTGAGGAACTGATGCGCGCCGTGCGTGCGCTGAAGGGTGAGCAGGGTGCGGGGAGCGTCCCCAAGGCGGAACCTGTGCCCGCCCGCCGCGCCGTTCGTGAACTTCCCTCGCTTCCGCCCGAGCCCGCGTCGGCACCTGCGTCCGCTGGCTCGTCCCGCGTTTCGCCACCGCCGCCGCCCGTTGCGCCTCCACCGCCGCCGCGTCCAATGCCGCGGAAGGAGATATTGGAGGATGCGCGGCTCAACAGTGTCCTGGAGGTTTTCCCGGGTGCGGAAGTCGTTGACGTAAAGGAGGTAAAGTAATGTTGTCTTGTGCTTGGCTTTGGGTGTATCTGGGGGCCTTTCTGATGTTGATGGAACTCCTCTCGCCGGGGTTCGTCATCTTCTTCTTTGGCCTGTCGGCGATGACGGTGGGCGTGTGCCGGTTTGCTTTCGGGGAGGCCTTTACGCTGACGGGACAACTTGCCGCGTTTTCAATCTTCGCCATCCTTTACCTGTTCTTCCTGCGCCGTTGGATGAAGCGGATCTTCTGCGGCGAGACTGGGACTTCGCGGGAAAACTTCAACATGGAGTCGGTCGGTCGGGCCGGCAAGGTGACGCAGGCCATTCGCCCGCCTCTCGCCGGACGCGTCCTGATTGGCGACGCGGAGTGGTCGGCGGTTGCCGACGAGCCGATTGACGTGGATGTTCCCGTCAAGGTCGTCGGTCAGTCGAATATCACAATGAAGGTCAAGGCGATATGAAGCGCGTACTTCTCTTTATTGTCACGAACCTTGCCGTGATGCTCGCATTGGGCATCGTGGCCAATGTTCTCTGCGCCCTGTTGGGGACGAGCGTTGCCGAGCTTGTCGGACCCGAATGGGCCAACCTTGTCATCTTCGCCTTCGTGTATGGCTTCATCGGGGCCATCGTCTCCCTGTTGCTTTCAAAGCCCATGGCGAAGTTTGCCTGCCGCGCCAGGACGATTGACGGAAGCGAGGGCGAGGCCGAGCGGTGGTTGGTCGAAACGGTTGCCGACCTTGCGCGGCGGGCGAATGTGAAGATGCCGGAGGTCGCGATTTACCCGGGTTCGGCCAATGCGTTCGCAACGGGAGCCTTCCGCAACCACGCCCTTGTCGCCGTCTCGACTGAAATCATGGGACAGATGACGCGTGAGGAACTTCGGGCTGTCCTTGGACACGAGATGAGCCATGTCGCCAATGGCGATATGGTGACCCTGACGCTTGTTCAGGGCGTGCTGAACGCCTTCGTCATTTTCTTCTCACGGGCAATTGCCACAATCTTGGCGAATGCCGGTAATGGGGATGGTGAGCGCCGCCGTTCGTCGAACAGTGGTGTCTACTTCCTGACGGTGATGGTGCTTGATCTCGTCTTGGGCATTCTGGCCTCTCTTGTCGTCTTTGCCTTTTCGCGTCACCGCGAGTATGCGGCCGACGTGGGTTCGGCGCGGTTGCTGGGAACGCCGAGTCCGATGATTGCCGCGCTGCGGCGTCTTGGGAACCTCCGCCCGGGGGTTCTGCCCGATTCGCTGAAGGCGATGGGAATTGCCGAGGGCGACCGCAAGACCTCCATCTGGGCGACGCATCCGTCGCTTTCGGACCGCATCGCGGCACTTCAGAACCTCGGTCCGTCCGAACTTTCGTGAGGTTCACCTTCGGATGAACAGGGTTGGACGGTTGGCTTTCGGCCTGTTCTTGGCGATTCTGTCAGTCGCAGGGTTCGCCTCCACATTCGTTTTTGGCGCGGCGTTGACGAAGTTGCAGGGGGTCTCGCCGCTGGTTTTGACGTTTCTGCGCTTTCTGATTGCGGGCCTGATTCTGTTCGTGGCCGGTTGCTGTCGTCCGGCCGAACGGACGCGCTTCTTCTCGCTTTCGCGAAAGGACTGGCTGAAGATGGTGTGGGTTGCCCCCATCGGCACGTTCCTGATGGCCTGGAGCGTCTTCATGGGATGCGCCCGCGTCAGTGCGGCAAATGCGTCCATGGCGGATGCCCTGACGCCCCTGATGATTTTCGTCGTCTCCGCTTTCCATGTCCGGCATATTGAGTTGAAGGAACTGATTGGCTTGGCGTTTGGTTTTGTCGGGGCGTTGCTGGTCATTCAGATTCTGACGGGAAGCGGGTTCCACCTGTCGGCCTACTCGGTCGGTGACTGCTATGTTCTTCTGGCGGCGGCGACATGGGGTGTCTATACGGTGTTTGGGCGGGGAATGGTTGCGCGCATGGGGTCTTGGGCGTTTTCCGCCTGGTCGATGCTCATTGGAGCGGCCGTGGCGGCTGCATTCCTTCCCTTCGGCGACTTTGACTGGCCGACGACGGTCAAGGGTTGGGGCTTGGTGCTGGGGCTTGGCTTCTGCGGCACGCTTCTTCCCTTCCTGATGTGGAATGCCGCGCAGCGCTACCTGCCGATGTCGGTCCTGGGCATCAGCGCGTATTTCACGCCCGTTTTCGCCGTGTGGTTTGCCGCGCTTTTCTTGGGCGAGTCCGCGACGCTTCTGCAGTGGGTCGGCGTTCTTTTCATTGCCATCTCGGCAATCGTTGAGACGGGGCGGACGCGTGGGAGGCGTGGGTGCTGATGGAGACGATTCTCATTGTCGATGATGAACTGTCCGTTCGCCGTGGATTGAAAATGCTTTTGGAGGAAGAGGGCTATGCGGTTGCCCTGGCGCGGAATGGCGATGAAGCCATGGAATTTCTTGCCGCATCGCGCCCAGACTTGGTCCTGCTGGATGTCATGATGCCGAAACGGAACGGCTATGCCGTCTGTCGGGAGATTCGCCAGAAGGACAAGACGTTGCCCATCCTTTTCCTGTCGAGCCTTCAGACGGATGTCGACCAGCTGCGGGGCTTTGGGGTCGGTGCGGACGACTACGTCTTCAAGACCGTTGCGCCGGCCGTTCTCCTTGCCCGCATTCGGCGGGCGCTCGGACGGACGGTCGATCGGTGGCAGGCGGCCACGCTTTCGCGGGTGGTCGCGATTGGCGAGGCATTGGTTGATTTCGACGGATTGACTGTGACGGGCGGCGGCGTGAAGACCCGCCTGACCAAGACGGAGGCCGATTTCCTCTGGATTCTGCAGACGGAGCGCGGCAAGGTGTTCGGTTATGACGAGATCCTGGAGATTCTGAAGGGGCGTGGATACCTTGGCAGCGAGGGGACGCTGTATGTGCACATGTCGCGGCTGAAACGCAAGTTGGGACGTCTCGGCAACTTGATTCAGAACGAGCGGGGCGTTGGCTACTGGCTGTTGCCGTAGGGAATGGCGGATTGCGGCGGATGCGAAGCGTGGGCGATTTTGTGAAGGATTGGCTCTGGGTGCGGGCACTGGTCGTGTTCGTTCTTGGCATTCTCCTCTTTGGTTGCCGCACCATTGACGAGCGAATTGACGCGACTTGTTCGTATGCCGAACTGGCACAGGCGACGGCCGACTATTACGTTGAGGATGGGGAAGACGAGAGTTGCAGCGTGGCCCTTGTTGTGCCTACGGGCACATTCTACGGCAATGCCGGGATGGCGACGGAACATTCTCTCTTTCGGATTGCCTCGCTTTCGAAGCTCTTCCTTTTCCCAGCGGCCATGCGCCTGCACGAGCAGGGGCGCGTCGACCTCAATCGCCCCGTGACGGATTACACCCATGCCAAACTGCCGCCGGAGTTTACGCACGTGACGGGCTTTGACCTGCTGCAGAATAAGTCCGGATTGCCGCGAGAGTTCCTGCGGCCTTCCAACCCGATGGATATGGCGGCGACCTTTTGGTGCGGTTTCACGGGGTCGCATCTCTATGCGGACTTTGACACGCGGCAGGATTTTGTGCGCGAATGCTGGCGGCCGCAGTGGCGCGAAGCCGTCCGACGCGGGAAGCCAACCTATTCGAACATGGGGTTCGGACTGTTTGGCATCGTGCTGGAAGATGCGCTTGACCAGCCCCTGGAATCCATCCTTCAGCAGGCGGCGGTCAAGCCCCTTGGCCTGCAGGACACAACCTATGAGCCGGAGTCGGGGGCGTGGTCCAATCGGCTGACGCGTGCCTGTGCCGGGCATCTCCCCTGGCTGACGCGTCGGCGGCAAAGCGTGCCGGATCATCGATTGGGGGATGCCCTTCGTGCGACGGGCGGACTGTTCTCCTCGACTTATGATTGTGCGCGGGCGTTTGGCGACTGCTGGCGGTTCATCGACGAACACATGAAGCGTCAGCCGCTGTCGGCGTGTTCGGATGGCGAGTTGTATGGGGCCTTGCGCGTGAAGATCCTGTCGTCCGGCCGCCGGGTTCTGTATCGGGCGGGAATGATTTATGGTGGCGCATCATTTGTCGGGTTCGATCCCGTGGATCGGACGATTGTCATCATCTTGCGCAATGTGACGAGTTGGCCAGACACACGCGGATTCCGTGTCATGAGCCGGTGTGCGGACCTTCGCCGACAGGAGGAAGCCGTGAATCAGGAAAGGGTTGGACAATGAAGAAGAAGAGGGAAATGTCGCCCGAGCAGGAGGCGAAGGACTCGACGGACGTCGCCTACCTTTCGTTCTCCCAGCAGCAGGAGGCCGCGTCGGATGGCGAGGGCTGGTTGCAGGGCCGTTATTATTCGGACGGAGGAACGAGCGTCCGCGAGCACCTCGCCTTTGAGGAGGTCTTCGGCATTTGTCCTTTTGAGGTGGGCGTCAATCGGGTGTCCGATCGCAAGGCCTTCAGGGCGCGGTTCGCGAAAGTCGTGCGGCTGTTGGAGTTGCAGGACCTTTTGCCGCGTCCATTCGTGACGCTCTCCAACGGCGAAATGCGCCGCGTCCTCTTTGCGCGCGCACTCCTGAAGGGTCCGAAGAAGTTGATTCTGGACGACCCGATGGCGGGACTCGATCCCGAGCGGCGGGAACGCTTCAAGAAGATTGTGAGCCTTTTGTCGCGGGACGGAATCGACGTCGTCTTGCGCGTCCGCAACCGCGACGAACTGCCCGTCTCGTTCGGCGGCAAGGGAAAGAATGTGGATACGGGGGCGCGGGCGACCGCCTCGCGCCGCCGCGTGGCGCGGCAGACGGCGGAAGAAGCGCCCCCCGTCATTGAACTGAAGAACATTCGCATCCGTTTCGGCAAGCGGTGGCTCTTCAGGGACTTCAACTGGACGGTGTGCCGGGGCGAGCATTGGGTCCTCAAGGGGCACAACGGCAGCGGAAAGACGACGCTGTTCGCCTTGATTACGGGTGATAGTCCGATCGGGTACGCCAATGACGTGACGGTCCTTGGGCAGAAGCGCAAGCCGGGGCAGGAACTTCGCAAGATTCGCCGCCGAATCGGCATGGTGAGTCCTGAAATGCAGACCTACCTTGGCAAGAGCCCCGTCGACCTTGTTGAGGAGGCGCTCGCCTCCAAGCCGGATCTTCTCCTGCTGGACGAGCCTTGCATGAACCTGAACGCACCCGAGGCGAAACGCCTGCTGAGGCGCATCTCCACGTGGTTGGATGCCCACCCGCAGACGACGGCCATTTGCATTGCCCATCGGGCGGACCACGTTCCGCCGGGCTTTGAGCACGAGATGGAGCTCAAGTAAGGGAGGCCTTTTCCGCCGCGTCCATCCGGTAGAAATGATACAATATGCGTATGGAAAGAAAGTTGGCAGTCGGACATTTCTTCAACGCGCCGTTTCAGGGGGCCTGCGCCGCGCACGTGTCTCGGATTCGGGAGGTGTTCTTTGCCTGGCCTGGCGTCCTCAGTTGCCGCCCGGCCCCCGAGTTCAAGCCGGAGGTTCGTGCGCGTTTGCTGGACGACCTGCATTGGGCGCGGAACAATGGCATTGAGCTTGACACGCTGTTCAACTGCAACTGCTACGGCGACCAGGCGATATCGCCCGAACTCGCCGCCTTCGTCGACCGTGTGCTGCGTGAGATGGATGCCGAGGGACTTTTCCCCGAAACGGTGACGACGACCTCCCCGTTTATCGCGACGGTTCTGCGTACGCATTTTCCGTCCGTCAAGATTCGCTGGAGCGTCAACCTGAGGGTCCATGGCACGATTGGGTTTGAGTCCGTCGAGGAACTGTTTGATTCCTTCTATGTCTCTCGCGAACATCAGCGCGACCGTCGCTACCTCGCCGAGTTGGCGGACTGGGCGAAGCAGCACGGGAAGGTGATGGGCCTTCAGGCGAACAGCGGGTGCATACGGCAGTGTCCGTTCCAGACGTTCCATGACAACCTCCATGGGCACGGCGACGGCCGCCGCCCCGAGGACGTCGCAACCGCGAAGGACTACGGCTTTTCCTTCTTCCGGTGCAAGACGCACTACGAGAGGGGAAATTACGAGGACTTCCTTCGGGCGACCTGGCTGCGTCCGGAGGATATGCCGAATTACGAGCCGTTCGTCGAGATTGTGAAGCTGGCCACGCGGCGGCATCCTCATCCGGTGAAGGTTCTGGAGGCCTATGCGACATGCCGCTACTCGGGGAATCTGGCGGACTTGATGGACCCGGCGCACGCATTCCCAAAGCGTTTTGAGAACGAACGATTTGACGCGGTTTCGGATTTGTGGGAGGCCGTCCGGGAGTGTCCGAATGCGAACAACTGCCGACATTGCGGCACATGCACCAAACTCATGAAGGAGGTCTACGAATGAGCAAGTCAGTTCAGGAGATTGTGGATTTGGCGAGTGCCTATTACGGCAGTGCCGTGCTTTTTGCCGCGATTGATTGTGATGTGTTCGGTGCCGTTGAGCGGGGCGAGTTCGCGGCGGATGGACGCGGCATGCGCCTTCTGGCGGATGCCTGTGTCGCCGAGGGACTGCTGGAGAAGAAAGACGGGGTCTACTGCAATACGCCTGCCGGGCGGGCGGTGCTGGTCCCGGGTGGCGCGGCTGATTTGACGCGGGCCATCCGCTACAATCGCGACGTTTACCCGGCGTGGGGACGGCTGGCGGAATTCGCACGAAGCGGGCGGCCGGTGGAACGTCCCGAGCTGCACCTTGGTGAGGATGCGTCGCGGACGAAGGCGTTCGCGGCGGCGATGTTCGGGCGGGCCATGGGCATCGGTCGGGGCGTCGTCCCCATGCTGACGGGCCTCTCGGGGCGTGTCCTCGACTTGGCGGGCGGCCCGGGGGCCTACGCCATCCTGATGTGTCGGGCGAATCCGAATGTCTCATGCGTCACGGTCGACTTGCCGGCAATTTCCGCAGAGGCGCGCAACTATGTCGCGCAGGCGGGGCTTGCCGAGCGCATCGAATGCCGAGCCGGGGACTATCATGCGGATGAGTATGAGGCGGGTGCCTACGAAGCCGTCACGATTTTCGGGGCCCTTCACCAGGAGTCGCCGGAGCAGATTGTCGACATTCTGTCGCGGGCCAATCGCGCACTGAAGCCCGGCGGATGCATTTACGTGCTGGACATGATGACGGATGAGACGCGCACCGCGCCGAAGTTTTCCGCGCTCTTTGCCGTCAATATGGCCCTGACGACGACGAACGGCTGGGTGTTTTCGGATGCGGAACTGAAGGACTGGTTGTCGCGGGCCGGGTTCGTGCCGGGCGTGACGCGCAGAGTGCCGCCACCCATGCCCCATTGGTTAGTGACGGCCATGAAGCCGACGGCAACAAACGGCCTCTGAGGGGGTCGTTTCCGAACGGGGGAGTCGGTCATTTTTGCCGCGTGTGCGTGCACGTGCCGCGAGATTTGTGAATTCCGAGAGAAGGGATTTAGGAAGGATTTTCGTGCAATCGCCTGAACGAGTCGGGCGGTTTTTCGCGGCAAAACCGCGAGAGTCGAGAAGTCGTTTCCCGTGGTTTTAAAAGTTGAGTCCCGTGGTCTCTTCCCGAAAGTCCTGCGTTTTGGGTTCAAGTCTTGCGGTCTTTCAGGCAAAGTCTCAAGGTCGTCCACGAAGAGACGCGCATGCTGACCATCAGTGCGTTGAAATATGTGGACTACGATTCTGATGATGAACCGTATGGGGCTGGCGGCGAGGCGTCCGAGCCGCAGAAGATAGGATATGCCCAGTTGTTCTTCGCGATAGGTGAAGAATTTAGAAACTATGCCTATCAAAATGTCTGGAAGGTGAAGGGCTTCAAGAATCTGCCGCAGTTCGCGGCGCAGAAGACTGTCACCTCGGAGACGCGCACTATCCACGGCGATCCGGAGGTTTCCGGGACTTCGACCTTGACGCTTGAAATTGCCGCGAACGGGACGGTCAACGCCACGCTTGTTGCTGAGGGCACGGAGAAAGGCAAGGCCTTCCGCGAGAAGGCCGTGGCCAAGGGCGACCTCATCGTCTGGGGTTATGAGCCGAAGACTGGAGTCTACTCGGCGGATGTCTGCCTCGTGTTCGGCAAAGTGGGAATCCTCTTTGTTGGGGTTGAGATGGAGGCGTCGGATGACGGCAAGATTTACGCTGATGACTGCATGATCTCAGATTGTACGGATTTTGCGGACTGGGGTTCTTGACGGGAGAAGGACGTTGGACGACCCTGAGCCGTTCTGGTCGCCGGTATTTTCGGCTTTTTTGGGTCTGTACCATCTTGAGGTCGGGGGTGTCGTATGGCATCCCCGACCTTGTCTATCCGATTCGTCGTGCGGTGGGGATGAAACTTTGACTGCCGCGTGTTGACCCTATCGGGTGAGATGTGCTATCATTTCTGCCGTTGGCGACGATGATAGCCGCTGTAAGAAGAGATGGGCGCGGCGGTTTTAATGGACAGAGGAATATGGGCTGATAAGGCGGCAGGAGATGGCAAAATGACGGAACAGGAAGAAAATATGATTCGCAAGTCGATTTGGACGCGGGCGGCGGCCCTTGCCGAAAAGGTGTCCGAAACGGCTTTCGCGGACTTGTCCGATGCGGCGCAGGATGCGTGGGTTTTGAGTCTCATGCTGGACATTTCGCTTGAGACGGCGGAGGCGTGTGTTGGCGGCACGGCTTCAGAGGCTGACCTTGAGACCGTGCGCGGCAGAATCGCCGAGGCGTTCAAGTATGGCAAGCGCAAGGCCCTACGTCCGCTGAAGGACGTGCTGGGACGGTATGAGCATCTTCAGAAGTAAATCTTATTTGTTAGGAATCATCGCATGAGAATGCTATTTGTTTGTTTTGTCCTTTTTGCGCTGACGGCGAATGCGTGGATGGACGCTTGGGCGCCGACGCTCAAGTCGACCCCGGCAAAGTTTCAGAAACTCTCCGAGAAAAGCGTGAAAGCATTCTTTTCCGCATCAGATTCTGAATACGCGGACATTCAGATTGGCTATGCGGAGGGGGGCATGCTGGACTTGAACGGCGATGGCATCAAGGACTTCGTGTTCATCATCCCGTGTATGGGCAACGGACTGAATGCATCGCTCAATACGGCGCATTTCGTCGTCTCCGACGGGACCGGCGGTCGGATGGAAACCATGATTGATGGCTATGGCGCGGGACTTGACGATTTGGTGCAGATAAACGGGAAGGTCTATTTTCGGTTTTCCGATTGCTTTAACCCAAGCAACTGGGGTCCGGAATATGAATTTGAGAAGAGTAAGCACAATCACTGGGTGTACCAGATGTTCTCGTTCGACACGAATGGAGTCATGAAATGCGCCAACGCCGACTTTGGCGGGAAGTTCCCGGCGGTGACGATTTTCTACGACAAGCCCAAGTTCAAGCAGATTGAACTGACGGCGGCGGATTTGAAGTTGATTTCCAAATGTACGGAGTTTAAGTCGAAGAAGTACAATCGGTAGGCTTTGGGGGGCTTGCCGTCCGTGTCGTCAGATTCGGCTCTTGCCCATCGGCGCGGCATCTCCTAACCGCCGCGTTTTGTCCGAAAAGGGAGGTGAAATGTTCGGTTAGGGCATCGCGGCGAGGTGGAGTCGCCTGCGGCGCGGCGTTTCGTCGGCAGGCCGCCGCGCTGGGATGCCCATCGGAAGGAAACTTACTGCCCAGTAACTTTAGACTTACTCGGCAGTAAGTTTTGATTTACTCAGGAGTAAGTCTGCGTCTGATGGGCACGGGAATCTTTCGGGGTGCGCATCTCCCGGCGCGGCGGTCGGCTGCCGCGTCCGGGCGGGTGCGGAGGGGATGCCGCGGACATCGGCGGACACCCGCCGTGCGGTGGGCGGACAGAACCGCCGCGTTCCCGAAGGGCGGTGCGCGGCAATCGCGTGTCCTTGGCGGACGATGCGGGCGATTTTCGGATAGCGTCCGTATTCCAAAAGTGGCGGCATTTCCGACAAGGGGGGATTCGTGGTATAATATGCGGCCATGCAAGAAGGCGTTGGCATAGTCGAAGTGAAAAAGTTGAAGCTCAACCTCCCGGAAGGGGGGCTGCGGCTCGCGTACGGTGGCGTACTCAAGGAGATTGAGGTTGCCTATGAGGAGTGCGGGGCACCGCTGCGCGACGACAATGCCATCTTCATTTGCCATGCCCTGACGGGTGATTCGCACGTTGCCGGCATCCGTCCGGGCGAGACGAAGCCCAGCGGCTGGTGGGAGGGTATGGTTGGCCCGGGGCGGGCCATCGACACGAACCGTTTTCATGTCATCTGTGCGAATGTGCTGGGCGGGTGCAGTGGTACGACGGGACCGATGTCCATCAACCCCGAGACGGGCAAGCCCTACGGCTCGTCGTTTCCCCAATATGCATTTGCGGATGCGGTTGACGTCTATCGGATGCTTCTGCGTCAGCTCGGCATCAAGAAACTTGCCGCGCTGATTGGCGGCAGTTACGGTGGAATGATGGTGATGGACTGGATAACGCGTTGTCCGGATGAGATGGAGAAGGCCTGCCTCATCGCCACCTCGGCCTCGCTGAATACGCAGGCAATTGCCTTCAGCGTCATGAGTCGGAATTCGATTACCGACGACCCGAAATGGAAGGGTGGGGACTACTATCTTGAGGGTGACGGGAAAGGCCCCAAGGCTGGGCTTGCCGCAGCGCGGCAGTTGGCGCACATCACCTATCTCTCACGCGAACTCCTTCAGAAGAAGTTTGCGCGTCGCCTGCAGGAGAATTTCGTCAATGCACCGGAGGCGGAGCGCCGCGAACGCGACCGCCTGTTCAAGACCTATTTCCAGATTGAGAGCTATCTCGACTACCAGTCGATGAAGTTCATCCGCCGATTCGACGCGAACAGCTACCTTCATATCACGCGTTCGATGGACCTCTTCGATCCCTGCGATCGGTGGGGTTCGCTGGATGCCGCGTGTGCGCGGGTCAAGGCGAAATGTCTGGTCGTCTCCTATCAGGGGGACATCCTCTTCACAGAGTGGCAAAGCCGCGAAATCACGGCGGCCCTGCTTCGGAACGGAAAGGACGTTTCCTACTGTCACTTGGAGAGCGGGACGGGGCACGACTCCTTTTTGACGGACATTGACGATCTTTCAAAGCTCGTGGGCGGCTTTCTCGGCAAGCGCGAACCGAAGGTAATGAAGTGGCAGGAGCGGCTGTATGCGAGTGTGGAGCGCATGGTCCGCCCGGGTGCCCGCGTCATTGATGTTGGATGTGGTGACGGAACGCTTCTCAATGTCCTGCGCAAGCGCAAGAATGCTAAGGGCGACGGTGTCGAGATTGATGTGGAACGCTTTGAGGAGGCCCTTGCGGACGGCAATAATCTCTATTGGGAGGATGCGGACGAGGGTCTTTCGGTCGTCCCCGACGGGCATTACGACATTGCCATTATCTCCGACACGCTTCAGGAGGTGAAGAATCCGCGTGGACTTCTTCACGAGGCCCTTCGGATTGCGGATGAGGCGATTGTGACATTCCCTAACTTTGCGGCCTACCGAATCCGCCTGACGTTGGGGCTGACGGGGCGGTTGCCGGTCTCGAAGCAGTTGCCTTTCCAGTGGTACGACACGCCGAACATTCACTGCATTACGCTGAAGGACTTCCGTGCGCTGTGCGAGGCCGAAGGGATTGAGATTCGCGAGGTCCGGGCGGAGTCGCGGCACTTGATTGGGAAGATTCTGCTGGCCCTTGGATTCAAGAACCTGGGGGCTTCGCGGATTATTGCACGCATTGCCCGCAAGCGGTGAACGCCGCGAGAGCGCGGCAATTTGTCGGTTTTCGACTGGTTTTGTGCGATTTTTGTGAATGCGGACGCATTTGATGCGGCAGACTTGCATTCTCGCGGCAAAATTTGGTAAAATATAGTGAATCTACCCAGAAGGCGGACAGTTAACAAAGTGGTCGCTTACCACACTTCAGGCGCATTCGGGGTTGCAGTCCAGGTGATTTTGTAGTTTCAAGACAACTAAGGAAGGTAAGCTAAGAATGAGCGCAGAACGCAAGGTATTCGGCAAACTCCAGGGTATGGCCGAGACTCCTCCGGATCTGATTGAAATCCAGACCAAGTCGTATCGGGAATTCCTGCAGGCCGATGTGGCCCCTCAGACGCGCGCGAACGTCGGGCTTCAGGCGATTTTCAAGGAGATTTTCCCGGTGTCGAGCTATGACGGCCGCTACAAGATCGACTTTGTTAGCTACCAGCTGGACGCGCCGAAGAAGTCCTACCTGCAGGCTCTCATGGATGGCGAGACCTATTCGCGTCCGCTCCGTGCGACCTTCCGTCTGTCCGAGGGTGAGGACGTGCGCGAGGAGCAGGTGTTTCTCGGCGATATGCCCGTCATGACCCCCGATGGCGCGTTCGTCATCAACGGGGCCGAGCGCGTCATTGTCTCGCAGTTGCACCGCAGCCCGGGTATCTCGACAGAGCGTCAGGTCCATGCGAACGGTCAGCCGCTCCTGTCGGTCCGCATCATCCCCGATCGCGGCAACTGGATTGAGGTGATGTTCGACACGAACGATGTGATGTGGTGCTTTATGGACCAGCGTCGCCGTCGCCGGAAATTCTATGCGACGACGCTCCTTCGTGCGTTTGGCTATGGCCTTGACGAAGATCTGATGCAGCTCTTCTACGATTTCAAGAAGCTCCCGACCGGCACGAAGTACTCCGATCGCGACTTGCGTATGCTCGTCATGAAGGACGACCTCGTCGATGCCGATTCCCAGGCCGTGATTGCCCGCCGCTACGACCCCGTGACGCCGGCGATGATGGAACAGGTTGCCGCTGCTGGCATTGCCGAAGTCGAGGTCGTTGATGTGGCGGTTGACAACGGTACGCTCATCAAGACCCTCCGCGAGGATGCGAAGGCTGGCATTCACAACGAAGAGGACGCGCTGAAGGAGATTTACCGCCGCATGCGTCCGGGCGATCCGCCGACGGCCTCGAACTCGAAGCAGATGATTCACCGTATGTTCTTCGAGCTTTCCCACTACGATCTCGGCTATGTCGGTCGTCACAAGATCAACAAGAAGCTGAACCTGACGGGCAAGGTCGACGAGAACCTCAGGACGCTTCACGAGTCTGGCATCGACGTGATTGAGGCGATTCGTCTTCTCCTCAAGATTTATGTTGGCCAGGCGCAGGTGGACGACATTGACCACCTCGGCAACCGCCGCATCCGTACGACGGGTGAATTGCTTGAAAACCAGTGCCGTGTGGGCCTTGCGCGTACGGAACGCCTGATTCGCGAGCGCATGACGGCTCACAATCCCGACCAGGGTCCCTTGACCCCGCAGCGTCTCGTGAATTCGAAGACGTTCAGCGCGGTCGTCAGCGACTTCTTTGCGCGGTCGCAGCTCTCCCAGTTCATGGACCAGACGAACCCGCTGTCGGCTCTCGCCCACAAGCGTCGTCTCTCGGCTCTCGGTCCGGGCGGTCTCAGCCGCGAGCGCGCTGGTTTCGAGGTGCGCGACGTTCATCCGTCCCACTACGGCCGTATCTGCCCGATTGAGACGCCTGAAGGTCCGAACATCGGCTTGATTTCCTCCCTCGGCATCTACGCCCAGGTGAACCGCTTCGGCTTCATCGAAACGCCGTACCGCAAGGTCATCGGCGGCAAGGTGACGGACGAGATTGAGTACCTGCCGGCTGATAACGAGGAGCAGTTCGTCATTGCGCAGGCCAATGCGCCGCTGAAGGCCGACCGCACGTTTGCGGAAGACCGCGTCACCTGCCGTTATCGCACCGAGTTCTGCGAGAAGCCGGCGCGTGAGGTTCAGTACATGGACGTCGCCCCGATGCAGGTGATCTCGATTGCTGCGGGATTGATTCCGTTCCTTGAGCACGACGACGCGAACCGTGCGCTTATGGGCGCGAACATGATGCGTCAGGGCGTGCCGCTGATGACGACGGAGCGTCCGTATGTTGGGACGGGACTTGAGGGCGTGAGCGCGAAGGATTCGCGTGTCATCGTGACGGCGACTGAGGATGGTGTCGTCGCCTATGTCTCGGCGGACCTGATTCTGACGACAAAGGATGGCAAGTTGCCGGCGGGTGTCGAGCCGAACCCGGCGAACCCGGAAGAGTACGATTTCGCGAAGGAGGCCTCGAAGGGCGTTGTTCGCTATCGCCTCCAGAAGTTCCGTCGTTGCAATGCCGGAACCTGCTTCAACCAGAAGCCGATCGTCAAGCGCGGTCAGGCCATCAAGGCGGGCGATTGCCTGGCGGATGGTCCCGCGACGGATCAGGGCGAGCTCGCCCTCGGCAAGAACCTGCTCGTGGCGTTCATGAGCTGGCGCGGCTACAACTTCGAGGACGCGATTCTCGTGAACGAGCGCCTTGTGCGCGAAGACGCGTTGACCTCGCTCCACATTATCACCTTCGAGTGCGGGGCTCGTGACACGAAGCTCGGCCCGGAGGAAATCACCCGCGACATTCCGAATGTCGGTGAGGACGCGCTCAAGAACCTCGGACCGGACGGCATCGTTCGCGTCGGTGCCGAAGTCAAGCCGGGCGACATCCTCGTCGGCAAGGTCACGCCGAAGGGCGAGACGGAACTCTCGCCTGAGGAGCGCCTGCTCCGTGCGATTTTCGGCGAGAAGGCCGCCGATGTGCGCGACACTTCGCTGACGGTTCCGCCGGGCACGACAGGTGTGGTCATGGGCGTTCAGGTCTCGACCGCCCAGAGCACCGAAGCCCCGGACGAGAAGCGCACGAAGCGCGCCCAGAAGGACGCGGAGAAGAAGCGCAAGAACCAGATTGCGAAGCTTGAAAAGGAACTCGTTGCGCGTCTTGCGTCGGAAATCATGAACGAGAAGCTGCCCGTCGATATCACGGATACCGAAACGGGCGACGTCATCGTGCCGGCGAACAAGAAGATCAAGAAGTCCCAGCTCGCTCTGCTGGCCAAGGCGCATGCCCACTGGCAGATGGACGAGGGCCCTGCGAAGGATCGCGTCAGCGGCATCATGGAGCCGTTTGAGGCCGAGTTCGCGGCGATTGAGGACGCGGCGGAAAATGGCGATGGCGGTCTCTTCGGTGATTTCGCCGGTGACGGTGAGGTTGTCAAGCAGGTTCGCGTGTTCCTCGTGGACAAGAAGAACCTCTCGGTCGGTGACAAGATGGCCGGTCGTCATGGTAACAAGGGTGTTGTCTCGCGCATTCTGCCGAGCTGCGATATGCCGTTCCTCCCGGATGGCCGGCCGGTGGACATCGTGCTGAACCCGTTGGGCGTGCCTTCGCGCATGAACCTCGGACAGCTGTTCGAGACCTATCTCGGGCTGGCGTGCCGCCTGCTCAACTTCCACGCGGCGACACCCGTGTTCGACGGTGTGCAGGAAAGCGAGATTGACGACCTCCTCAAGCAGGCCCGCGCCATTCAGGAGAAGGAGGAAGGCTCGCAGGCTTGGATTTGCCCCGAGGGCAAGACGGTCCTTTACGATGGTCTTACGGGTGATCCGTTCGAGCAGCGTGTGGTGGTCGGTGTGATTTACATGCTGAAGCTCCACCACCTTGTGACCGATAAGATCCACGCCCGTGCGGTCGGTCCCTACTCGCTCGTCACGCAACAGCCTCTGGGCGGCAAGGCTCAGCTCGGCGGTCAGCGTATGGGCGAAATGGAGGTCTGGGCACTTGAGGCGTATGGCGTGGCTTACGCGCTTCAGGAATTGCTGACAGTCAAGTCCGATGACGTTCAGGGCCGTACGCGGATTTATGAGTCGATCGTCAAGGGTACGAACATTCTTGATTCGGGAATGCCGGAATCCTTCTCTGTTCTCATTCACGAACTCCGCGGTCTGTGCCTTGACACCCAGCTTCTCGGTGGTGACATCGAGTCGCGCAGGAGGGCCGAGAACCAGGCGGCGACGACGACGCCTCCTCCGGCGGCCGCTGCGGCGGACGACCTCCTTTCGGGTGCGCTCAACCTCTAATCGGGAAATTTTCAGGAGACTTAATCAATGAATCCTTACAACACTTCCGACATCTTCGGCGGCTCGTTCAACGCGTCCGCCCATTACGACGCCGTCAAGGTTCAGCTCGCCTCCCCGGAGACGATTCGTAGCTGGTCCCATGGCGAGGTGAAGAATCCGGAAACCATCAACTACCGCACCTATCGCCCCGAGAAGGACGGTCTTTTCTGCGAGAAGATCTTCGGGCCGACGAAGGACTGGGAGTGCGCCTGCGGCAAGTACAAGCGCATCAAGAACAAGGGCATCGTCTGCGACCGTTGCGGTGTCGAGGTGACGCTCGCATCGGTTCGCCGTCAGCGCATGGGTCACATTGAGCTGGCGGTCCCCGTGAGCCACATCTGGTTCTTCAAGTGTTCGCCGTCCCGCATGGGTCTGCTCCTCGACAAGACGACGAACGAACTTGAGCGCGTTCTCTACTATCAGGACTGGATGGTCATTGAGCCGGGCGATACGCCGTTGCGCGAAGGCCAGATCCTCACTGATCAGGAATATGCCGATGCGCAGGAGAAGTACGATGATGGCTTCAAGGCCGAGATGGGTGCGGAGGCCGTCCGCAAGCTTCTCCGCAAGCTCGATCTTGATGCACTGATGGTTGACCTTGAGGAGCAGATGGAGAACACCCGCTCCAAGCAGAACCGCAAGAAAATCGCCAAGCGCATGAAGGTTGTTGAGGGCTTCCGTGCCTCGCAGTCGAAGCCTGAGTGGATGATCCTCGACGTTCTGCCGGTTATTCCGCCGGAACTGCGTCCGCTCGTCCCGTTGGAGGGTGGCAAGTTCGCGACGAGCGACTTGAACGACCTCTACCGTCGCGTCATCAACCGCAACAACCGTCTGCGCAACCTGCTCGCGCTCAAGACGCCGGATGTCATCATCCGCAACGAGAAGCGCATGCTGCAGGAGGCCGTGGATGCGGTGTTCGACAATGGCCGCCACGGTCGTGCCGTGACCGGTCCGGGCAACCGTCCGCTCAAGTCCCTTTCCGAGATTCTGAAGGGCAAGACGGGCCGCTTCCGTCAGAACCTGCTCGGCAAGCGCGTTGACTACTCGGGCCGTTCGGTGATCGTCGTCGGACCGGAACTGAAGTTCCCGCAGTGCGGTATTCCGAAGGAAATGGCCCTGCGTCTGTTTGAGCCGTTCATCATTCGCCGCTTGAAGGAACTTGGCATTTGCCATACGGTTCGCACGGCGCGCAAGATGATCGAGCGCCACGATGAACAGGTCTGGGATATTCTTGAAGAGGTGACGAAGGATAAGACCGTCTTCCTGAACCGCGCCCCGACGCTGCACCGTCTGTCCATTCAGGCGTTTGAGCCGGTTCTCGTTGAAGGCAAGGCAATTCGCCTGCACCCGATGGTGTGTACGCCGTTCAACGCCGACTTCGACGGCGACCAGATGGCCGTTCACGTCCCGCTTTCGATTGAGGCGCAGATGGAGTCGAAGCTCATGATGCTCGCCTCGACCTCGATCTTCTCGCCGGCATCCGGCAAGTCCGTGATGACCCCGACGCAGGATGTCTGCCTTGGTCTCTACTTCCTGACCGTTCCCTCGCAGCAGGACAAACTGGCTGGCAAGATTGCCGGCAAGACGGACTGCTCGTCGGAGCACCTGCCGCTGTTCAACGACATTGCCGATGTCGAGCTGGCCATTGCCGAGGGATGCATTGACTACCATACGCGCATCCGCTTCCGCAACCCTGACTACGGCACGACGGGCCGTCCGCATGGCGTGTCGGATCGTCGGACGATTGAGACGACGGCTGGACGCGTTATCTTCAACGATGTGTGGCCGAAGGAAATGGGCTTCTGGAACGACAAGTGCTCGAAGTCCACGATTGGCAATCTGATTCTTGACTGCCACAAGGTCGCCGGGCACGATGTGACCGTCGCGGCAATCGACAACCTTAAGGCGTTGGGCTACAAGTTCGCCACGATTTCGGGCGCTTCGATGGGCCTGAAGGACATGATTCGCCCGGCCGATAAGGATGCCGAGATTGCCAAGGCTCGCGCCGAAGCCGAGAAGGTTCAGCAGCAGTTCCAACAGGGTATCATCACCGACGGCGAACGTCACAACAAGATCGTCGACATTTGGTCGACGACGACCGAGAAGGTTGGCGACGAGCTTTATAAGACGATCGACCGCAACATCTCGCCGGAGTGCTCGAAACCGACGGAACTCAACCCGGTCTACATGTTCGTGGACTCGAAGGCTCGTGGTTCGAAACTCCAGATTCGTCAGCTGGCCGGTATGCGTGGCCTGATGGCGAACCCGTCCGGCGATATTATTGAACGTCCGATTACGGCGTCCTTCCGTGAAGGTCTGTCGGTTCTTGAGTACTTCATTTCGTCCCACGGTGCGCGTAAGGGTCTGGCCGATACGGCTCTGAAGACGGCGGATGCCGGCTATCTGACGCGCAAGCTCGTCGACGTCTCGCAGGATGTCATCATCACGCAGGAGGACTGCAACACGGTGAACGGCATTGAGGTCGAGGCGATTATCGAGGGCGACGAAGTCAAGGTCTCGCTGGGCGACCGCGTTCTTGGTCGTACGGCACTGTACCCGATTTGCGACCCCAAGACGAACGAGACGATTGTTCCGGCGAACGAGATTATCGACGAGGCCGCCTGTGACCGCATCAACAAGAGCGGAATCGAGAAGGTCTGGATTCGTTCGGGCCTGACGTGCGATGCCGAACACGGCATGTGCGCGAAGTGCTATGGACGCGACCTTTCGACGGGCAAGCAGGTCGAAATCGGCACGGCCGTCGGCATCATTGCCGCGCAGTCGATTGGCGAGCCTGGTACTCAGCTGACGATGCGTACGTTCCACATCGGTGGTACGGCTTCCGCAACGGCTAAGGTTCCTGAAATTGTTCTCAAGAACGACGGTATCGCCCGCCTCGTTGACGTGCGTATGGTGCGTAACGATGAGGGACAGGAAGTCGTTCTCAACAAGAACGGCTCGCTGGAAATCTACTCGGAGACGGGTGCCAAACTCGATACCTATCAGTTGCAGATGGGTTCGGTTCTCTTCGTCGAGGATGGAGCGAAGGTCACGAAGGGGACGAAGGTCGCCATGTGGGACCCGCACTCCGTGCCTGTTCTTTCGGAAGCCGCCGGTACGATTCAGTTCGTCGACTTCGAGGAAGATGTCAGCGTCAAGACTGAAACCGACCGTGCCAGTGGCGCGAAGACGCTCGTTGTGCTCGACACGCGTGAATCGAATCTCCACCCGCGCATCGAGATTCGTGGCGCGGGCAAGGACGGCAAGGCGAATGTGATGCTCGACTCGCACGACATTCCGACGGGTGCCATTGTCATGGTGCGCGACGGAATGAAGGCGACGCCTGGTATGTTGCTTGCGAAGACGCCGCGTGAGGCGGCGAAGACCCGCGACATTACTGGTGGTCTGCCGCGTGTCGCAGAACTCTTCGAGGCGCGCCAGCCCAAGGACGCGGCGGAAATCGCCAAGATCGAGGGTGTGGTTGACTTCGGTGAGAATGTGCGCGGCAAGCGTTGTGTGAAGATTATCGATAATGTCACGGGCCTTGTCGAGGAGCACTTCATCCCGATGGGCAAGCAGATCGTCGTCTTCAAGGGCGACAAGGTCAAGAAGGGCCAGCAGCTGACGGAAGGTCCGGTCATCCCGCAGGAAATCCTTGAGGTGTCTGGTCCGCAGGAGCTGGAGAAGTATCTCGTCAACGAGGTTCAGCAGGTCTATCGTCTGCAGGGCGTGGAAATCAACGATAAGCACATCGAGATTATCGTTCGTCAGATGCTCCGCAAGGTTCGCATCACCAATCCGGGTGACACGGACTTCCTCTGGGGCGAGCAGGTGACGCGTCAGACGTTCTTGCGCGTGAACGAGGAGATGATGAACGAGGGTCGTCGCCCGGCTGAGGCTCAGCCTGCATTGCTCGGCATCACGAAGGCGGCGCTTGAGACGGATTCCTTCATCTCGGCGGCCTCGTTCCAGGATACGACGCGTGTCTTGACCGAGGCGGCGACGATGGGTCGCGTGGACGAACTGCGTGGCTTCAAGGAGAATGTCATTCTTGGACACCTGATCCCCGGCGGCACAGGCTTCCCGCTTCATCGCTATCTCAAGCTCGTCCCGCTGTGCGAGACCATTTCCGATGAGGAGATGGACAAGCTCCGCGAAGAGCAGCGTAAGCGTCATGAGGAGCTCTATGGCATTCCGACCTCGGGCATCCCGGGTGAGGAGGACGACGAAGAGGATGATCTTCAGATGCCGCTCGTCCCCGACACGGGTGACAACTCGGCGGACAGCCCCGACCTGAAGATGGCGGACGAACTCGCGTCGCCGTCGGACGGCGGTTCTTCGGACGACGACCTTCTCAGCTAATTGACGCGAGAGGTGTCACGAGAGGGCGCGGATGGGATAAGACCTGTTCGCGCCCTTCGTTTTTTGGGGTGATTCTGCCTAAATAGAGAGGGAGGGTGAAGGCATTGTCGAGGCACTTCATTCTGCTGCGCAAGCCCCCGAGCGGGCGGTTTATGGTATAATACAACTACTATGAAGAAAGTCATCATCACCGTTGTCGGCAAGGATACTGTGGGCATCATTGCCAAGACCAGTGCTTATCTTGCCAAGGAGAAGATTAACATCCTCGACATTTCGCAGACCGTCGTCGGCGGTTATTTCAATATGATGATGATTGTCGATGGCGCGAAATGCCGCAAGCCGTTCGACAAGATTGGCGCTGAACTGGCTCAACTCGGGAATGAGATTGGCCTGCGCATCCGTTGCCAGAAGTCTGAGATTTTCGAGAAGATGCACCGCGTCTGAGGCGGGAGGAAGCCGACATGATCAACATCAATGAGGTCCTTGAGACCAATAAGATGATTCTTGAGGAGAATCTGGATGTGAGAACCATCACGATGGGTATCTCGCTTCTGGACTGTGCCGAGAATTCCGTCAAGGCGACCTGCGACAAGATTTATGCGAAGTTGACAACCAAGGCGAAGGATCTTGTCCGTACGGGTGATGAGATTGGGCAGGAGTTCGGTGTGCCCATTGTAAACAAGCGCGTGTCAATTACGCCGGCCGCGATTGTCGGGTCGGCCTGTTGCAAGTCTCCGAAGGACTTTGTGAAGATTGCCAAGACGCTCGACCGTGCGGCGAAGAAACTCGGAATCAACTTCATTGGTGGCTACTCGGCAATAGTCTCCAAGGGGATGACTCCGGCGGACGAGATGCTGATTTGCTCGATTCCAGAGGCAATGTCCGTGACTGAACGGGTGTGTGCTTCGGTCAATGTCGGTTCGACGAAGACGGGAATCGATATGGATGCCGTCCGGCTGATGGGTGAAATCATCAAGGAGACGGCGGAGCGCACGAAGGACCGCGATTCGCTTGGTTGTGCCAAGTTGGTCGTGCTTTGCAATGCGCCGGACGACAACCCATTCATGGCGGGGGCGTTCCATGGCGTGAGTGAGGGGGATGCCATCATCAATGTCGGCGTGTCTGGTCCGGGCGTGGTGAATCATGTCCTTCAGACGATTCGCGGGGCTGATTTCGAGACGCTGTGCGAGACGATTAAGCGAACGGCATTCAAGATTACCCGCGTCGGCCAGCTCGTTGCGCAGGAGGCGAGCCATCGGTTGGGCGTTCCGTTCGGGATTATCGATTTGTCGCTTGCGCCGACTCCGGCCGTTGGCGATTCGGTGGCGGACATCCTCAAGGAAATCGGGCTGGAGCATCCAGGTGCACCGGGGACGACGGCGGCGCTTGCACTTCTCAACGACCAGGTGAAGAAGGGCGGCGTGATGGCGAGTTCGTATGTCGGCGGGCTTTCGGGCGCATTCATCCCTGTCAGCGAGGATCAGGGAATGATTGACGCGGTCAATGCGGGGGCCCTGACGATTGAGAAACTTGAGGCGATGACCTGCGTCTGCTCAGTCGGGTTGGACATGATAGCGATTCCGGGTGCAACATCTGCCGCGTCCATCAGCGGCATCATTGCGGACGAGGCGGCCATTGGCATGGTCAACCAGAAGACCACGGCCGTCCGCGTCATCCCGGTGGCGGGCAAGAAGGTCGGCGAGACTGTTGAATTTGGCGGGCTTTTGGGTCATGCTCCGATTATGAAAGTCTCGAAGTTCTCGTGCGAGCAGATGATTTCGCGGCGGGGACGCATTCCTGCGCCCATTCACTCATTCAAGAACTGAGGTCGGCAGGATGACGGTCATTCGCAACGGGACGATTGTCGACGGCACGGGTGCGCCCGCGTTCGTCGGCGACGTTCTGGTCGAGGGTGACTTGATTGCGGCGGTCGTTCCCCATGCGGAGACTCCTGCGCGATATGGGAACGCCGACCGCGTCATCGATGCAACGGGCTTGCTCGTCACGCCGGGATTCATTGACGCGCATACGCATTCGGATGCCTATCTTGTGATTGAGCCGGATGCTCCCTCGAAGATTGCCCAGGGGATTACAACGGGAATCAATGGACAGTGCGGGGGATCGGTTGCGCCGCGCTATGGTGAGGCGCGGCTCTCGTCCGACTGGGCGTCGATTCTTGGTGAGCGGTTGACTTGGCATTCGGTTGCTGAATATCGTGAGGTGCTTGCGAAGGCGCATCCAGCCGTCAATACCGTGCAGTTTGTTGGCCACAACACGCTCCGCTCGTCTGTTGTCGGGTATGCGGGGCGGTCGTCCACGGCGGACGAATTGAAGCGAATGTCGTACCTGCTTGAGCAGTCCCTCGACGAGGGTGGGTGGGGACTGACGACGGGGCTTATCTATCAGCCTGGCAAGTACGCGACGAATGAGGAAGTCGTTTCGCTGGCGCGGGTTGCTGCGGCTCGCGGCGGATTCTACGCGACGCACATGCGCTCGGAGGGTGACAGGTTGCTGGAATCCATTGATGAGGTCATTGACCTCGTTCATGCGACGGGCATCCGCGCCGAGATTTCGCACCTGAAGACGAGCGGGCGGGCCAATTGGGGTAAGGTGGATGCCGCGCTTGATAAGATTGAGGGAGCGATGGCGGCCGGCCTTCTGCTGGGGAGCGACCGCTATCCCTACTGTGCCGCCGGGACGGATCTTGATGTTGTCTTCCCCGACTGGGCGGGCGAGGGCGCGGCGAAAGCGGAGAGCGTCCGTCTCGCCGATCCGGCGACGCGAAAGCGAATCATCGATGAAATCGATGCTTCGGGGCGGGACTGGGCTTCCGTCATGATCGGTGGCACGTGGCACGAGGACACGAAGCCCTATTCGGGCAAGACGGTCGCCGAATCGTTTGCCCCCTTCGGGTCGCCGGGTGCCTTTATTTGTGAAATTCTTGCGAAGGACCTTTGCCGGACGGGCGCGTTCTTCTTTGGCATGAGCGAGGAGAACCTTGATAAGATTTATGCGCGGCCTTGGATTGTCCCAGGTTCGGATGCCTCGCTTCGTGCGCCATGGGGGCCGCTGGGGGCGGATCACCCGCATCCACGCGCCTATGGGACGATGCCGGAGTTCTACCGCCGTGTCCGTGCGCTCGGCTTTTCGCGAGAGGAGGCGATTGCACGCATGACATCTGTTCCGGCGCGGCGCTTTGAGATTCCCCGTCGGGGAACACTGGAAAAGGGCAACTTCGCCGATGTGGTCGTCTGGGACGAGAAGTCATTCGCCTCGCGCGCGACCTACCTGAATCCGCACCAGTTCGCCGCCGGCGTTTCGTGCGTGATGGTCAATGGAGTCATCCCGTATGAGAACGGCGTTCTGACGGGGAATCGTGCGGGGCACTTCCTTGAGCGCGAGAGGTGCTAACGGCTCGAAAGAAAGGAGAACAGGAAATGAGAAGAGGGGCTATTGGTGTCTTGGTGTTTGCCGCGTCGGCGCTGTGTGCGTGGGCCGATCCGGCGCTGGTCGCGCTGACATTCGATGACGGCACGAAGGGGAACATCACCGAGGTTGCGCCGCTTCTCAAGAAGTTCGGCCGACCGGCCATGTTCAACATCATCACCGACCGCATCGGTACACCTGGCTATATGACATGGGATGACGTGCGCGAGTTGCATCGGCAGGGGTTTGAAATCGCCTCGCACACGCTATCGCATCCGAATCTCTTGACGCTCCTGTCAAAGGGCGAGACGAATGAGGTGCGTCGGCAGATCTACGCGTCGCGGGATGTTATCGCGAAGGAGGTCGGCGTTGCGCCGCGCTTTCTGTGCCATCCCTATCTGGCCGCACGGCCATCCGTGGACGAGTTGATTCGCGAGTATGGGATGATTCCCATGTTCGGCATTCGGTTCAATGTTGGGGGCGATGCCATGCGACGCGGAACGCCCGACTCGATTCTCGATAAGCTTGATCGCCTGGCCAACACGAAGGCGAAGCGGCGCGGGGCGGATTTGCTCTTCCACGGTACCTCCCCGACGAGCGGCGGATGGAATCCCCTGAAGGGAACCAATGACTTCGAACGGATACTTGAGGAACTCGCCACGCGTGAACGGAAGGGCGAGATTCGGGTCGTTCCCTATGCGGAGTTTCGCGCACTTTATAAATAAATGCTATAATCTCACCATGCGAATTGAAATATTGCCATCTTTGCTTGCGGCGGACTTCGGTCGGCTGGCGGACGAAATCCGCCGCGCCGAGGCATCGGGTGCCGAGGCCCTTCACCTTGACATCATGGACGCGCACTTCGTGCCGAATCTCTCGTTTGGACCCGATGTGGTGAAGCTTGCCGCGAGGACGGCACCTGGTTTCTATCGGAATGTCCATCTCATGATGTCGCGCCCTGACCTCTACCTTGAGAAGTTCGCCGAGGCGGGGGCCCAGACGATTCAGATTCACGTCGAGGCGGATTGCGATCTTCACGTTGAGTTGCGGCGCATTCGGGAATTGGGACTGAAGGCGGCGATTGCGCTCAATCCGGAGACGGCGGTGGAGACGCTTGCGCCCTACCTGAAGGAAATTGACGAGGCACTCGTCATGACGGTTCACCCGGGTTACGGTGGGCAGAAGTTCATTGCCGACTGTCTGCCCAAGGTGACGTGGCTTCGTGAGCGGATGCCCGGCCTTGACATTATGGTGGATGGTGGAGTGAACGCTGAGACGGCCGTTTGCGCGGCGGAAGCGGGGGCGAATCAGTTCGTGGCGGGTAGTTATCTTTTCAAGCAGGCGGACATGAAGGCGGCCGTGGACGACCTTCGTACGAGGTGTGCACGATGAGCCGCACGGTTCTGTTGGGTGTGACGGGGTCAATCGCTGCCTACAAGGCGGTTGAACTTGTACGCCTTCTCGTGAAGAATGGGGATGATGTCCATGTCATCATGACACCGGCGGCCTGTGAGTTCGTGCGGCCGTTGACCTTCCAGACGCTGTCGCGCAATCCCGTCGAAATTGACCAGTTTGCCGCGCCGGCGCATTGGAAGCCCGAGCACATTTCCCTGGCGGAGTGTGCAGACCTCGTGATTGTCGCGCCCGCGACGGCCAATACGCTTGCGAAAATGCGCTATGGGCTGGCGGATAACCTGCTGACGGCGACGCTCCTTGCGACGCGAGCGCCGATTGTCGTTGCGCCCGCGATGAACACGGGCATGTGGGAGAATGCGGTCACGCAGGAGAACATTGCCGCCCTGAAGGCGCGAGGCATCCGTGTCATTGAGCCAGATGACGGGGAACTCGCCTGTGGCGTGAAGGGCAAGGGCCGCATGATGTCCCCCGAGTCGATTTTTGAGGCGGTGCGATGAGGGCGGTTGTCGTCATCCCGACCTACGACGAAAGGGAGAATGTGCGGCCGATGGCGGAAGCCGTCCTCGCGCAGTCTCCCGAGATTGAACTCCTCTTCGTGGACGACAATTCGCCGGATGGAACGGGGGATGTCATCGAGGAAATCAGGAAGACGAACGCACGTGTCCATTGCCTGCACCGAAAGGCGAAGGAAGGACTCGGGCGTGCCTATGTTGCGGGATTCCAGCAGGCCATGGAACTTGGAGCGGAACGCATCGTCCAGATGGACTGCGACTTTAGCCACAATCCGATCGACGTGCCGCGCCTGCTGGCCGAAGATGCCGACCTTGTCATCGGTTCGCGCTATGTGGCGGGCGGCGGAACCCCGGGGTGGCCGCTTTCGCGGCGGTTGATTTCCCGTGCGGGGGGCGTATTCATCCGTGTGGTGACGGGGATGCCGCTACGCGATCCGACGGGGGGCTTCAAGTGTTGGAAGGTCGCGGCACTTCGGAAAATTGACTTCGCGACGGTTGAAAGTGCCGGATATTCCTTCCAGTTGGAGATGAACCACCGCACATGGAAGGCGGGATGCTCAATTCGTGAACTTCCCATCACCTTCACCAATCGAGCGCACGGCTACTCGAAGATTACCGCTGGCATCGCCACGGAGTCGATCCGCATTGCGCTGCGGCTGAGATTGGGCAAACGGAAATCGGCGTGAGCCGAACAAGAGGAGACCGACGATGAAAAGACTCGACTACAAGTGGACGGCACTCATCCTTCTTTGGGTGGCGTTCTTCCTGCAGCAGGGAACGCGGCAGCTCTTCGGGCCGTCCGTCCCGGCGATTTGCGCCTCCTTTGGAGTGGACAAGGTCGCCATCGGAATTGTGGGGACAGTCTTCGCGATGATGTACGGTATTTGCGTTCCCTTCGCGGGGCTGACGGCCGATCTCTTCAATCGCAAGTGGATGGTGACAATCGGCGTAGCCATCTTTTGCTTTGGCATTTTCGCCTCTGGGTTCGTGGCCTCCGTCGGACTCCTTGTCGTGACCTACGGCGTTCTCAACGGTCTTGGCCAGACATTCTACTATCCGTCGGCCAGTTCTCTCGTCTCACAGCTGCACCGGGAGTCGCGGGCAACGGCGATGTCGATTCTTCAGCTTGGGCTTTACATTGGCATCGTTGGATGCGGCGGTCTTGCCGGCTATCTGGCGGGTAAGGGCGGTGAGAGCTGGCGACTGCCGTTCTGGATTCTGGGCGGACTCGGCCTCGTCTGGGCAGGTGTGCTTGCGTTCTTCCTGCGCAATACGAGGCCGGTCGTGACGAAGGCGGCGGATGCAGACGACTCATCCGATGAGAAGCCGAGCATTCGCGAAGCCTGCGCGGCGGTTCTGGCGAACCCGACGGCCCTCTGCGTGACCTTGGGACTTGCAATGATGATTTATGTCGACATCGGCTTCAAGAACTGGATGCCGTCCCATCTCCAGCAGGCCTTCCTCGGTTCGTGCCCGTTCCTCGGCCAGTGGGCTGGGCTTCATGCCGTCCTTTGGCACTACCTCGGGGCCGTCGTCGGCATCCTTGCGGGCAGTCGCTTCGGCGACCGCGTGGTTGGACGCCATCCGGGCATTCGTCTTGAACTGGGCGTGGCGGGGCTTGCCCTGGCGATACCGTTCATCATCTGGATGTCGATGACCACGTCGTTCGTGCTCTGTTGCGTGGCCATGCTTGGCTTTGGACTGTTTCGTGGCATCTACGATTCGAATTTCATGGCGTCCTTCTTCGATGTTGTCAACCCGCGCTACCATGCGTCGGGCGTGGGCATCATGATGTGCATTGCTTTCCTCTTCGGCTCTCTCTCATCCACGGTCCTGCCTCTGATTGCCAAGGCGTTTGGCGGCAACATGGCCTACTCAATGTCGTCGCTTGCGCTGTTCTACTTGGTGGGTGCGGCGATTATCCTGGTTGCGCGTATCGCCTTTCTCAAGCGGGACCGAATTGCATAGGAAGGAACGATTCAATGCTTCATGTGATTGCAACGCCCATTGGGAATCTTGGGGATCTCTCGCCGCGTGGACTGGATGCCTTTAAATCTGCGACGCTCATCGCCTGCGAGGACACGCGGCGGACATGGCAGCTCCTGACGCATTTCGGTGTGCCGCGCCCGGAGATGATTTCGTATCGGCAGGGCAACGAGGAGCGCATCACCGAGAAGATTGTCGCGGCCGTTCGCGCCGGGCAGGAGGTCGCCCTGTGCTCGGATGGCGGTTATCCCGGCATTTCCGACCCCGGCTATCGACTGATTCGCACCTGCGCGAAGGAGGGCGTTCCCTATGAGGTGATTCCGGGCGCGAGCGCGGTGAATGTCGCCCTCCTGATGAGCGGACTTTCGACGAGTTCCTTCACCTTTCGGGGATTTCCGCCGCGTGGACCCGGTGCCCTTCGGAACTGGTTCGCCGAAGACCGGGATCGGGAGCATACGCTCATTTGCTACGAGTCGCCGTTCCGCATCGCGGCCACGCTGGAGGCTGCGTTGGATGCACTTGGCGACCGCGAGGCTGCCGTCTGCATCGAACTGACGAAACTGCACGAACGCGTTTCGCGTGGCTATCTCTCCGACCTCGTCCGGGAATATGCGAATGCGAAGGTCAAGGGCGAGGTCGCCCTTGTCATCGCCGGCAACAATCCGAAATTCTGCCGCGCTTCAACCGATGCGGCGGCAGACCTCGCTCAGGCTTCAGACAAATAAGGATTAACGAAATGATGGGAGTACTCGCCATGATCGTCTACATCGGCTGCTACACGGACGCAACGCATACGAACGGCCTCCATGCCGTTGAACTGGATGCCCAGACGGGAGATATGCGAATCGTCGCGTCCTATCCCGTGAAGCAGGCCATTTACCAGGCCCTTTCGCCGAACGGGCGGATTCTCTATTCCTGCGCGGATGGTGGACTCGCCTCCTTTGAGGTGGAGGGGTCGAAACTCGTCAAGATTGGCGAGGTCGGTGTCGGTGGTACGCCCTGCCATGTCTCGGTGATGCCGGACGGCCGACAGGTGAACTGGGCGGACTATTCGGGTGGACGGGCTGGCTCCGTTCCCGTGGTGAACGGCACGTTCGGGCGCGTCGTCACCTACCAGCACAAGGGGCAGGGACCAAATCTGCCGCGCCAGGATGCCGCGCATTGTCATCAGGCCGTCCCCACGCCGGATGGCAAGAGTTTCTGTGTCGTCGATCTTGGTTTGGACGAGGTCGTCACCTATCCGCGTGGGACCGTCTTCGGAACCCTCCCCAAGGGGGCGGGGCCGCGGCACTTGCTTTTCCACCCGAATGGGGAACTCGCCTTCTTGCTCTTCGAACTCGGCAATCGGCTCGGCACCTACCGCTGGAGTCCCGAGGGCGGCTTCGCGGCACTCGACTCCGTGCCAACGCTACCGGTGGCGGATACGGGCCGTGGCTACAACGGCGACCTCGCGGCGGCCGTGCGCCTTTCGCCAGACGGCCATCGGGTTGTCATTTCAAACCGTGGCGAGAATTCGCTGGTCGCCTACGACTACGAGACGGCGACGGGAAAACTGACCCCGCAGGCGCGCTCGCTGCTTCCCGGCAGTTGGCCACGCGACTTCCTGTTTGTCTCCGAGACGCTGGCCCTCGTCACCATGGAGCGTTCGGATGAGGTCCACGCGCTCCGCTATGACGCGGAAAGCGGCGCATTTACCGTCCTTTCGACTCTGCGGGGACTGTTCCGTCCGGTGGCCGCGACGAAATTGCCATAGTGGACTTGTGGGGGGGGGGGGAGTGCCCATGGAATGAGTTCGGGGCATTCCACTATGTGAGCGGCTTTATCGGCTATTTGCTGATTGGACTTTGGTTTCGGCGGTTCGCCGCCACGCCTGATATCCGCCAGACGGTGCGCGTGGCCGTGTTGCTTTGGATTGTCGGGGTGGTGCTGATGGGCGGACTCTTCTTCGGGCGCATGAGCCGTGCATTTCCATGGACGGCACCGTACGCGGCGGCGGTGGATCTTGAGATGGGCATTGAGTACTGTTCGCTTGGAGTCGCGTTGGCGGTCATCGGTGCATTCATGTTCCTGCGGTACATTCGGTGGAACGGCGCATTCTATGCGCGGGTCGTTCGTCCGCTGGCGGAGGCGAGTTATGGCATGTACCTCGTCCATCTGCTCGTGCTCGTGTTCGTCTCTGAGGCACTCAAGCCGATTCTCTCGACGCCGCTCTGCATCTTGGCCACGGCTGTCAGCACATTCGCGGCCTCGGCCCTCATCACGCTTGTCATCCGTCGGATTCCCAAGGTCGGTTCCTGGATCGGTGGTTGAGAACCGCCGCGCTTTCAGTTGCGCAACTCGCCGCGGAACTGTGTAAGTTCCTCTCTGCGGGGCAGTCGGTTTCACGCGGAGCCGCAGAGGTGGAGGCTATATATATAAGGTAGGGACAAGTTGGCTTTTCTGGGGAATTGGATGCGTTTTGGCGGATGACTGGGCCATCGTTGAGAAAGTCGCGGCGGATGGCGAAAGCGTTACCTCCATTGAACTTCGGCCAATTGGGGGAGACGGTCCCGTCTAATGGGCATTGGAGTGCTTTCCTTCGGGCATTGGAGTACCTTCTAATGCCCATAAGAAATTTTTCCTTCGGGCATCAGAATTTCGTCTGACGGGCATCGGAATTTCTCCATGAGGGGAACAACCACGGATTATACGGGAATCACGGAATTGGGGTGAACGGGTGGGAGTTTTACCACTGAAAGCACAGAAAGCCGCGTCGCGGCACACGGAATGGGGCGGCTTGAGGCCCTGCGGGCGAAAACGAAAGGCGGGGTGGGTTATTCAACCACGGAATACACTGAAAGTGCGGAAGGGCGAACCGCTTGGGAGCGGCGGAGTGCAGAAGGCGGGGAAAAGTCCCACCGCGTAGGCGTTCTGAAGGCGCGGCGCGGCAAAACCATCTGCCGCGTTCCAGCCTGCGCAGTTTGCCATAATAGTGTGCACCCAACCAAAGAAGGGCTCAGATCTTGGCATAGCCCGTTTGCCAAATA
>CAKTUI010000023.1 GCA_934621385.1 uncultured Kiritimatiellota bacterium | reverse complement strand
TGTTCCTTGCGAAGAAAGCCGTTCAGGACTATGTGTTCACGGACGGAACGGCAGACAAGAGCATTGAGAGAAAGTTTGCCGAGGATCTGGATGCGGCGGATGAGGTCTGCGTCTATGCCAAGCTGCCGCGGGCTTTTCAAATTCCCACGCCTGTAGGCAACTATTCGCCGGACTGGGCGATCGCCTTCTATGAAGGCACCGTCAAGCACATTTTCTTCGTCGCCGAGACAAAAGGGTCAATGGATAGTCTTGAGCTGCGTCCGATCGAGCAGGCGAAAATCGCGTGCGCCAAGAAATTGTTCAACGAGATATCCACAAATAACGTCATGTACCATGAAGTGGATAGCTACCAGAATTTGTTAGACATCATGAAATCAATCTGAGACCTCGCTCGAACTGCGGGAGATCGAGCGGTCGAAGATCCATTGCGCCCGCGAGCACTTCAAGGCCATCAGCGGCGAGAATGTCGTCTACGATGTCGTCGACAGCTATCAGGCCCTGTTGGACAAGGTGATGCGGTAGGGCGCGATGTCAGTCCTGGGCGGAATATGGTATAATATGCGGCAAAGAAGGAGCATTATGGCTGAAATTAGCGATGAAATGAGGCGGCACAGTGCCGCGCACCTGATGGCTCGCGCCATTCAGAACATCTTTGAGGACGTGCAGGTTGATATCGGGCCTGCCACGGACGATGGCTTTTACTACGATTTTGACTTGCCGCACCGCATCACGCCTGACGATTTTCCGAAGATTGAGGCGGAGATTGCCCGTCTGATTGCCCTCGACGAGCCTTTCGTCAGGAAGGTCGTGTCCCGCGAGGAATGCGCAAAGATGCTGGCCGGCCAGAAGTACAAACTGGAGCGTTTGGCCGACATTCCCGAGGGCGAGCCGATCTCGACCTACACGGTTGGCGATTACGTCGAGATGTGCCGCGGGCCGCACGTTGAGCACGCGAAGCAGATTGGTGTCGTGAAGCTTACCCGTCTTGCCGGCAGCTACTACCGTGGGGACGAGAAGAACAAGATGCTTCAGCGCGTCTACGGCATCGTTGCGAAGGACCAGGCCGAACTGGATGCCATTCTCGCCCGTGAGGAAGAGGCGAAGAAGCGCGATCACCGCGTCCTCGGCAAGCAGCTTGAGCTCTTCACCATCACGGAGCAGGTCGGTCCGGGTCTGGCGCACTGGCTTCCGAAGGGGGCGCGCATTCGCGTCGCCATTGAGGAATACTGGCGCAAGAAACACTACGAGGCCGGTTACGAAATCGTCTACACGCCGCATGTTGGCCGCTCGGTTCTGTGGCAGACCTCGGGGCATCTCGGCTTCTACAAGGAGGGGATGTTCCCCTGCATGAAGGTTCAGGAGGGATCCGGCAATGACGCGTACATCGAGGAGTACTACGTCAAGCCGATGAACTGCCCGTTCCACATTCAGATTTACCAGTTCAAGAAGCGTAGCTACCGCGATCTCCCGATGCGCCTGGCCGAACTCGGCACGGTCTACCGCTACGAGAAGGACGGCGTTCGCCACGGGCTTTTCCGTGTGCGCGGCTTTACGCAGGACGATGCGCATATCTTCTGCACGCCCGAACAGATTGTCCAGGAAATCAAGGATACGGTTGAGTTCGCCCGCAAGATGCTGGGCAAGTTCGGCTTCCATGACATTCAGGCCTATCTCTCGACGAAGCCGGCGAAAGCGGTTGGCGATCCGGCCCGCTGGGAGCAGGCGACGCAGTCGCTGCGCGATGCCCTTGAGCAGGAGGGAATGCAGTACGAGGTCGACGAGGGCGGCGGTGCCTTCTACGGTCCGAAGATTGACATGAAGATTAAGGACGCGCTTGGTCGCCCGTGGCAGCTCGGGACGGTCCAGTTCGACTTCAATCTCCCGGAGCGCTTCAACCTGACGTACATCGGTGACGATGGCAAGGAGCACCAGCCCTATATGGTGCACCGTGCGCTGCTCGGGTCGATTGAGCGCTTCTTCGGCATCCTGATTGAGCACTACGCGGGGGCGTTCCCCCTGTGGCTTGCGCCTGAGCAGGTGCGCATCCTGCCGATCTCCGACAAGGCGATGGCGTATGCGAAGAAGATTCAGGCGGCTCTGCGTGCGGCGGACTTCCGTGTGGATGTCGACGTCTCGGCCGAGAAGCTGGGCGCGAAGATTCGCGAAGCCTCGATGCAGAAGGTTCCCTATCAGATTGTCGTTGGGCCGCGTGACGAGGCGGCGGGGACGATTTCCGTCCGGTCGCGTTCCGAGGGTGACCTTGGGGCGATGACGACGGATGCGTTTATTGCGCGACTGAAGGCTGAAATCGAGGACTGAGGTCGTCGACAATCGGGCGGACGGGTAGACGTCCGCCCGGTTTTGCTTATATTGGAGAAAAGAGAGAGATGAGAAAACTCCCGTTTGACAAGGCGAAGTTGGAGGAAATCGCGGCGAAATGGCCGACGCCTTTCCACATTTACGATGCCCGGGCGATTCGCGAGAATGCGCGGCGGTTGAAGAAGGCGTTTGCCTGGAACAAGGGCTTCCGCGAGTATTTCGCCGTCAAGGCGACGCCGAATCCGCACCTGATGACACTCCTGAAGGAGTTCGATTTCGGCAGCGACTGCTCGTCCATGGCCGAACTTGTCCTTGCGGAGCGCGTCGGGAATGTCGGCGAATCCATCATGTTCACGTCGAACGACACGCCGGCTGAGGAGTTCCGAAAGGCCTGGGAACTCGGGGCAATCATCAATCTCGACGATATTACGCACTGGGACTACCTGTGCGAAGCCGTGCCGGAGCTCGCGGCGCGTCCGCTATCCGACGCGGTGGCGCAGCACGTGTTCTGCTGTCGCTACAACCCGGGTCCGCTCAAGGGCGGCAACGCCATTATCGGCAAGCCCGAGGAAGCCAAGTACGGTTTTACGCGTGAGCAACTCTTCGACTGCTATGCCAAGATGAAGGCGGCGGGTGTGACGCGCTTCGGCCTCCACACGATGGTCGCCTCGAATGAACTGGATCCCGATTACATCATCGATACGGCGAAGTTGCTGTTCGATTTGGTTGCCGAACTGACGGAAAAGGTCGGGATTACCTTTGAATTCGTCAATATTGGCGGCGGCATCGGCATTCCCTACCGTCCGGAGCAGAAGGCGATGGACCTTGAGTACGTCGGCAAGGGCATCGAGAAGGCCTACGACGAGATGGTCGTTGGGCGTGGGCTGAAGCCGCTCAAGCTGTTCATGGAGTGCGGTCGTTGCATTACGGGTCCGTACGGCTATCTCGTGGCGCGTGTCCGTCACATCAAGAACACCTATCGCCTTTACGCGGGGCTTGACGCCTGCATGGCGAACCTGATGCGTCCGGCGCTCTATGGGGCCTATCACGAGATTGTCGTGCCGGGCAAGGAGCAGAGCGGCGAAACGAGCGTCTACGACGTGACGGGTTCCCTCTGCGAGAACAACGACAAGTTCGCGATTCAGCGCGTCCTTCCGGTGCTGGAGCGCGGCGATCTTGTCGTCATTTGTGACGCGGGGGCGCACGGGCACTCGATGGGCTTCCAGTACAACGGAAAGCTTCGCAGTGCGGAACTTCTCCTGGAGTCCGACGGGTCGGTGCGCCAAATCCGCCGCGCCGAAACGCTGGACGACTACTTCGCGACGCTTGTTGACTGACGATGAAGTTTCTGATTCATACCTACGGCTGTCAGATGAACGTGCGCGACTCCGAGGCCGTCGAGGCGCTCCTCTTGGCCGCCGGGCACGAGAAGGCTGCGGACGAGAAGTCCGCCGAACTCGTCATCGTCAACAGCTGCACCGTGCGCCAGAAGGCCGAGGAAAAGGCCGTCGGCAAGACGGGGAACCTGATTGCTGCCGGCAAGGTGACCGGCCTGATGGGCTGTGCGGTCAAGCGTCTTGGGGAGGAGGTCTTCAAGAAGTTGCCGCGGCTTGACTTTGCCGTTGGCCCGCGCGCGGTGGGGATGATTCCGCGCATCGTTGAGAAGGTTATGCGCAATCGGCTTGAAAAGCGCCGCGAGCGCATTCTCGATGTGGGCGAGGATGCCGTTCCGGCGGGCCTTGATGCGCACACATTTGCCGCGCCCGCGTCGGGAGCGGCGGCCTTTCAGGCGTTCGTCACGATTCTGGTCGGATGCGACAACCGCTGCAGCTACTGTATTGTCCCGGATGTTCGCGGGCACGAGTACTCGCGTCCGGCGCGGGAAGTCGTGGCCGAAGTGAAGGCACTGGCCGCGCACGGTGTGAAGGAGGTGTGTCTTCTCGGGCAGAGCGTCCTTCGCTACGGCGTAAGGAATCCGGCGTGGGACGCGGCGGATTTGCCAAGTCCGGGCGGCTACACCGAGGCCTTTCCGCGCCTGCTGGAGGCCCTCTCCGCCATTCCGGGCATCAAGCGCATTCGCTTTACGTCCGCCCATCCGAAGGGATGCACGGATGAACTGATTCGAGCCTATCGGGAGTTCCCGAAGGTCTGCCGCCACCTGCACCTGCCCGTTCAGTCCGGCAGCGACCGCATCCTTCTTGAGATGGGGCGGCATTACACGCGGGCGGAGTACCTGGCGGCTGTCGCCAAGCTTCGTGCACTGGACGCGGAGTTTTCGGTGACGACGGATGTCATCGTCGGGTATCCGGGTGAGACGGAGGCCGACTTCGAGGCGACGCGTTCGCTGATGGAGGAGGCCGGGTTCGACAACTCGTTCATCTTCAAGTATTCGCCGCGCCCGGGGACACGTAGTGCCGCGTTGCCGGATGATGTCCCGACGGCGGAAAAGGAACGCCGCGACCAGGTGCTGTTGGCGGATCAGGAGTGCCGCGGCCAGCGGCGGAATGAGCGATTGGTCGGAACGGTGCGCGAAGTGATGGTGGAAGGGCCGAGCAAGCGAAATCGCGAACGGATGAGCGGTCGGGACGGCGGCAATCGCATCGTCGTCTGGGACTCGCCGGCGGATGCCGCAAAGCCGCCGGTCGGTTCGCTCGTCCGCGTGAAGATTTGCGAGGCCCATCCGCAGATTCTCATCGGGCAACTCGTGGCGAGTGACGCGGAAAGGGCGTGACGAGATGGAGGACTGGTTGGACTTAAATCCCGACCCCGTTCATGTGAAGCGTGAGCGCGCGCGGGCGCGGGAATTGCGGGCGACGGACTGGTGGAAGGCACAGATTGCCGCCGGTGTCTGCCACTATTGCCATCGGAAGGTCGGTGCGGAGAACCTGACGCTGGATCACGTGATTCCCGTCGCTCGCGGCGGACGGTCGACACGCGGCAACTGCGTCCCGTGCTGCAAGGACTGCAACTCCCGCAAGAAGGCCTACACGCCCGCCGAGCAGATTCTCGACAAGCTCTTCCCGACGGCGGATGCACCTGAGGACTAACCGTGGCAACCTGGACGATTTGGATTCTGGCGAGTGCCTTCTTCCTCGCCCTCTATGACCTTGCGAAAAAGGCGAGCGTCCGCTCGAATGCAGTTCTTCCCGTCCTGCTGTGCTCGACGTCCTTCGGGTGCGCGGCATTCGTCTCGACCGTGTCCCTTCGGGGCGATCTCGCGGCGATGCTCTCACCGGGCGGACGCGTCCTTGTCCTGGCGGCCCTGAAGTCCTTGATTGTCTCCGTCTCGTGGATATTCACGTTCAAGGGACTTCGGACGCTGCCCATTTCAATTGCGACGCCAATTCGGGCGAGTGCGCCGGCGCTCGTCTTCGTCGTGGCCTTCTTCCTCTATGGGGAAATGCCCGGCATCATTCAGGCGATTGGTATGCTGCTCGTCTTTTTCGGCTATTTTGTCTTCTCATGGGCGGGGAAGCACGAGGGCATTGACTTCCTCCGCAACCGGGCCATCTGGTGTGCCTTTGCAGGAGCGTTCTTCTCGGCGGTTTCGGCCGTGTTTGACAAGTATGTCTTCCAGGTCGCCGGTGCGCCGGTCGAGGCGACGCAATTCTGGTTCCAGGTTTTTCTCGTTGTCTGCTATGGACTTTTTCTCCTTTCGGGACGAATCATGGGGCTTTCGCACGATCGCTTCGAATGGCGATGGACGATTCCGTTTGTGGGAATCTTGCTGACGGCCGCCGACTGGCTTTATTTCAATGGACTTGCGCTCCCGAATGTGCCGATTTCGGCCTGCTCGCTCTTGCGGCGATTCTCGGTCGTAATCACATTTGTCTTGGGGGCACATCTCTTTCACGAGACGAATCTCCTGCGGAAGGGGATAGCTCTTCTTGTCATCGTCACGGGTGTCATCTTCCTGTGCATAGGGGGCTGACTGGCTTCTGTTGATTTTCCCTTCCAAAACCTGATGGCTCGGGATGAGCCATTCGCGGGGCACATCACAGCGTATTCGCGGCATCAAAACGATGGGAAATGCCAACGAGTGCGTTGAGAGATGCCCATCAGGGGCGCGAGTCTTGCCGAAGGGAACGGGTTGGGATGCGCATCCCAACGGGTCGAGGTGGGCATCGCGAAGGGAAAGGACTAAGGTGCTTTCATCAAAGGACTAAGGTGTTTTCCCGTCGCGATGCCTGTCTCCGCCCGTGGCGACGGGCCTATCCACCTCCTATAATCGTCAAAAACCCCGTTTGTGATGGGCATTTCCGCGTCGATTCATGCCGACGCGAGGGTGCGCAGCCGCTTTCGCTTTTGCCGACCATTCGGCTTTGCAATTTTCCGTGGTTATCCCAAACTGCCGCGTTATTTCATGACGCTCCCGATTGTGGTAAAATATCCGCATCCATGAGCGGGGCAGTCCAGAGTGCGGTGACGGCGGCGGGGCGCGGGTGTGTCGCGGCGCTTGCGCTCGCCCTCGTCCTGCACGGCTCGACGAAGCGCCCGCCCCTCCGGCGGTCCGCCGCGCCCGCGTCGGTCTCGGCGCAGCTGGTGCTGTACCCGTCCGGGGGCTTCCTCGCGCGGTCGAACGGGGTGGAGCGGAGGATGCTTACTTGCAGGTCTTCACAATTGAATCGAATGGCACATCGTCTGTCCAGAAGTTCGGCTATAGGCTGACGCGAAGTCGGTGGCGCACGAAAGGAGTGGTGACAAAGGAATGATGGTCAAGCGTATGCCCGAAATGTTTTGGAACAAGGTCCTCGAAATCGTGGTACTCGTTGTCGTCGTCCAGGTTTGCTGGGGGTTCGGTTGCCATCATGAAGAGCCGCCGCCAAAGGATGAGGGACGGGGCCTTGTGCAACGGGGGGAACTTTACTCAAGCCTTCTGCCGAGAGGAAACACCCTGTCGCAGGCCGAGTGCGATACGCTGAAGTCGAAGTACGCGGAACTTGCGCATGCCTATGAGCGGCGAGACACGAATGAGATTCGGCGAATCATCGGGGAGTTCCCCGCAACGAACGACGACCTGGCCTGGTCCGCCAAGAGGGAGGCGGAGACCCCTCTGGCCGTCTTCAGAAGGACATTCCTGTTCGCGGACGAAACGCTTGACTTTTCGGATGCCTCGGAATTCGTGCGGTTCATCCGTTCGGGGCTTGAGGTTGCGCGCTTTTATGCGGCCCTGTACGGACGACGAAAGAATTTCCTTGCACAGGCGGACATCGAGCCGCAGGTCTACTCCTTGCTCCGGCGTTACAAGGAGAAGTTCCATGCCGAGGCGCGGGCGGATCTTGAGGAACTGGCGGACGGATTCCTGTCCGAGTGGATTCGCCAAATCGAGTCGCCGGATGGGTTTACGCGGCTGGGCATTCGGTGGGAGGCCCTTCGCGCCACGAGGCTTGCGGATGTTGTCAATCCCGGGAACGGAATCACGAGTGAGGGCTCTGTTCGAATGGCGCGGGCAATCGCCGGGGCTCTTGTCAAGGTTGGGTACACGCCCAAGTGGCAGGACGAGGAGTGGGGAAATGCCGAAAGGCAGGAGGCGCAACAGGAGGGGCAGTGGTGAAGCGTCAAGTTCGATTCCTTGTGGGAATGCTGATGTTGTCCCTTGCGCTTGCGGAGGTCCTGTTTCAGGTGAAAGTCCGGATGCAACCCGTGGAGTATTCGGCCTCCTGTCTGTTGAGGTGCCGCTGGCAGCCCGACGGTGAGCCGAACCACCCCATTGAGAATGGACGGATGGAGCCGTCGTTTTCGGTTGAGGAATTGGAGCGAATGCGAATGCAATGGCTTGCGCCATCTGGACTCGTCGCCACGGTGAAGGGGCGGTTTGCCGCTTCGGGTGCCGAGGTGGGTCTGTTTGCCATCACTTTTCAGGACTTGTTGCTTTCGATGTGAGCATGGCAAGACCGGGTGTCTCCGCCTGCTCGTTTTGCCGCGAATCCCGCCAACCGCCGCGCCGTTTCCGTGGTTCGAAATCAGACGCGCCTCGTAGACGTTGTGAAGGCGCAGCGTGGCAGTCTGAATGGCCGAAGCCTGCCGGACGGCAGGCCGGCAAAACCATTCTGCCGCGTTCCGGCCTGTGGGCGGCCTGTCCTTCGTCTCGGGCGCGAGAGGTGAGCGCAACCGTGGAAGCCGAGACCGAGCGACAGCTTCGAGCAAACCCCCGAGCAGGCGGTTTTATGGTATAATACCTTCGTTCTCTTGCAAAGGGGGCATCAACTGCCGCGATGTGGGGGAGCGATAGAGTCCGGGAACTGATTTGGAGAGTCTGGCGACGACATCTGCGCTGACTGCCGCGTCCACCCTCGGATACCGAAAGTCAATTTGCAACTGCAAAGCGATCGTCACGCGAAACCTGAGAAATTTCACTGATAGGCGGTACCTTGCAGAGGAACGCATAAGCGTTTCCTCTCTTCGTATTTCTATTAGGGCAATCTCAGGGCCTCGCGTGGAACATGAAGAGAGGTTTTCTTTTTATGTGCGAACGCCGAACGGAAGCGGCATCCGGGAGAGCGCTCAATTCCTGGATGCAAAACAGACGAGCGACAAAAAGGTTCGGGATATGTTAGAGGAAATGGTCCAGAAAATGGTCCAAGAAAATGACGGTGGCGAAGAGGAGGTTATTGCGCACATCGGAACGAACTATCTTTACAGTCTGGCGGTCAATGGCAGTCTTTCAAGCAGTTCGCTCGCGCTGTCGGAGGAGAAGATTTGGGGTAATCTCAAGATTCTACAGAATGCCAAGACCTTTTCGTCTGAATCCTTTGAGGCGGATGTGGCGAATGTGAACTCCATCGCCGTTCGTGCGGTCACAGATCCGACAGCATTAGGGTTTGCGGCTGCAATTGTGATAGTGTTTGTATTACTTGGCGTATTGTGTGTTGCTGGTGGCAGTGTTGGTGGCCTCATTGCTGTCGCACTCTTCGGATGTGTTATTTCGCTTGTAGTCGCTCTTTCGGCAAAGACGCGGGCCCTGGCAATCAATGTTCAGGGCAAGGAGTACATTGCCGTAGTGAATGAAGCGAGTGATGGGGAGATTGAGAACTTTGTCAGGGCGACGCGGGAGGTCTCGGCCGCCGCACGGGAGCGGAGGACGGAGCGGCAGGCACGGCCCGTTGCGGTCGAGAAGCCGTCCTCAATCAAGCAGAAACTTGAGGAACTTGCGGACTTGCGCAAGAACGGACTGATTAGCGAGGACGAGTTCAATCGCCTGCGTCAGTCCGTCATCGAGAAGTATTGAGAAAGAGCGGCAGGCGGCTGCAAAGGGCAGTGTCGCGCTCCCGCTCGTGCGCATCGCGGCGTTCCGTGGTGCGCACGACAGATGTCTGGGATGCGCACGAGTCGGACTTGTCGTGCGTATCATCGTAGGCGCGGCGCTTCAGTCTGCCGCGTTCCAGTCCAGCCTGTTGTCGTCCTGTGGAAAGCATCGCGAGACCGCCGCCGCATTCGGGGCGGAGAAGCCGCCGCCAAGCCCCCGAACAATCGAATTTATGGTATAATTTAGGGGCAATGTTGGAGAAAAGCCATGCAAATCACGAAGCGTGAATTCTTGAAGAAACTTGGACTGGGTGCGGCAGGTCTCGCCTCGGGCGCAGCCCTTGGCGACGAGTACGTCTCCATGTCCGGGCGGTTGCCGCCTGGTTCGGTCGGCGACCCCGACAACCTCTGGTTTGGCAAGCACATCTTTCCCCTTGAGCATACCCTGACGGATGGTCCGAGTGCGTTCATAAAGGATGGGAAGGTCTTCCAGCCGGCGCGTGAAGTGCCGATTTTCCATGAGACGGATGTCGTCGTGGTGGGGGGCGGCCCGGCGGGTTTCGCAGCGGCTGTCGCCGCCGCACGGATGGGTGTCAAGGTGGCACTTGTGGAGCGGTACGGTTCTTTGGGCGGGCTTTTCACAAATGGAATGGTCCTCATCTTGCTTGCGACTTCCCGCCGCGAGGCAAGCGGCGAGTGGACATTGGTGACGCGAGGCATTTGCGAGGAGTTCATGAACCGTGCGGCGGCCCTGGGGGCGGATGTCAGCACGAAGCGTCCGTCCAACCGTCAGCATTGGCAGCCGACCATCGATCCGGAAGGGGCCAAGTACCTGATGGACAAGATGGTCGCCGAGTCGGGCATCGAGATGTTCTTTCACTCGTGGGGTGTCGATGTCATCCAGGACGGCAACCGCGTGCTGGGTGTCGTCTTTGAGTCCAAGCAGGGACGGCAGGCGATTCTCGCCAAGCAAGTCGTGGACTGCACGGGCGATGGCGATATGTTTTTTGCCGCCGGGGCGGACTATCGACAGATTACGCATTCAATCGGTTCCGTGGCGCGCCTGGCCAATATGGACCGCATCACCGCCAAGGAACCGCCGCGTGATTCCGCTGGCAACATCCGCCGCGACGGCCCCTGGCCGACGCGTGGAAATGAAGCGAACAAGTCAAGCGGCTGGTTTGGTCAACTCGGCCCGAAGGGGAATGGTCTCGATGTTCGGGAACTCTCGAAGGCGGAAGTTCAGCACCGCAAATTCTGGTGGGATCACGTGCGGGAAATGCGCAAGACTCCCGGCTGGGAAGAAGTCTACATTGCCAATACCTGTTCGCAGATTGGACCCCGTGCCACGCGCCTCATGAAAAGCGGCTGCATTGTGAATCGTGCCGCGCTGAAGGGGAATTGGAATCCCACCGACACCGTCTGCTGGCTCGGTGCCGACGGTCCGCATAACGCGTTCCCTGTTCCCTATCGCAGTCTTGTCCCAGAAGGGGTCGAGAACCTGCTCGCGGCCGGGAGGTGCATCGGTGCGCCCGATACGTGCGACACTTTCCGCCTGATTGGCCCGTGCTTCATGACGGGCGAAGCCGCAGGAACGGCCGCTGCGCTGGCTGCGCGGGAAGGGGTTCTGTCGCGCAATCTCAATGTTGAGAAACTGCGCACAACACTACGCAAACAGGGTGCCTACGTCTAATGTCGTCCCTCGATTACGAGAGTGAGCCCTTGGCCGCACGAATGCGTCCGCTGACGATTGACGAAGTCGTCGGACAGGTGCACATTCTCGGACCGGGCAAACTTCTGCGCCGCGTCATTGAAGCCGATCGCCTGACGAATGTCATCTTCTACGGTCCTCCCGGATGTGGCAAGACGACGCTTGCGGAAGTAATCGCCCGTACGACGAAGCGCAATTTCGTTCGGGCGAGCGGTGTTGTTTCGAATGTGGCCGACATTCGTCAGGTCTGTGACCGGGCGCGGAATGAACTCGGCGGGAAAGGGACGATCCTCTTCGTCGACGAGATCCACCGCTTTAACAAGAGCCAGCAGGATGTGCTTCTGCCGTATGTCGAGGATGGAACCGTCATTTTGATTGGAGCGACGACGCATAATCCGAACTTTTTCATCAATACGCCGCTGACTTCGCGTTCGCTTGTCTTTGAGTTGCATGCCCTTGAACCGGCGGAAATCGCCCAACTTCTCGACCGGGCGCTTGCCGATGAGAGAAGGGGATATGGCAAGACCCCTTCTTGCTTCGATGCCGATGCGCGGGAGTTCCTTTCCACTGTGTGCAACGGCGATGCTCGCCACGCGCTGACCGCGCTTGAAATTGCGATGCGGTCGACCCCAGCCGATGCTAATGGAGCCATCCATTTGACGCTTGACGTCATCCAGGAATGCGTACAGCGGCGACAGGTCCACTACGACAAGAAAGAAGACGGTCACTACGATACCATTTCCGCCTTCATCAAGTCCATTCGCGGCAGCGATCCGGACGCGGCAATCTATTGGCTGGGCAAGATGCTCGTTGCGGGCGAAGATCCGCGCTTTATTGCGCGGCGGTTGGTGATTAGCGCATCCGAGGACATTGGTAACGCCGACCCGCGAGGCCTGCCTGTCGCCGTGGCGGCCATGCAGGCTTGTGAATTCGTCGGGATGCCCGAGTGCGCCATCAACCTGGCACAGGCGACGACCTACCTGGCAACGGCTCCGAAGTCGAATGCAAGTTGCATGGCGATTTCTGAGGCAATGGCGGATATTGAGTCCGGACGTGTGCAACCCGTGCCCGAACATCTCAAGAACAAGCACGTCAAAGCCATTGGCTCAAACGAAGTCACGGAATACAAATATCCGCACCAATTCGCAAATCATTATGTCAAACAGGCTTATCTTGGAAGTCCCAAGAAGTATTACCGAGCGACAAACCAAGGCTACGAATTAACGATTTCACGTCGGATGAACGCCCTTCACGCGAACGACAAGTCATTCTCATAAGGCGCATTATGTAAACTAAGGAATTAGAGGAGCACTTCTATGGCAAATCAGACATCGGATCTTGACGGCCGCCTCAATGCGGTCAGCGTTTATGGGCAGACGGACGGACTGGATGACTTTCCCGTTCTGAAGGCCTTTCAGCAGTACATTGACTCAGAACAGGCGAAGGCCCGAAAGCGCATGGTCGCGCTCTGTGTTTTCTTTGGCTTTCTGATTGCGGTCGTCATAGCCGTTTTCATGATTATGCTCCATGCAGTTAGTGAACGCAATCAGGCGCTTAACGACCGGCTCGTCGACTATGTCATGAAGGAACGCGACCGACAGTCCGAAGCACAGGCGTTGAATCGGATGACTGCCGCGCCCGCCGCCAACGAGTCCGTTCTGAAGGCCATGACGGAATCGTTGCAGACCATTCAGCAAAAACTGACGGAGAAGCCAGCCGAACCAAATGCACCGTCTCCCGCCGAAATTGCTCGCCAAAAGAAACTGGACGAAGAAAAGGCATCGCTTGAAGAGCTTCGGACCAAACTTGAGAATGAGAAGAAGAAACTCAATGAGGAGCGTGAAAAAGTTCGTCAGCAGGAAGTCGAAATGCATCGGCGGCGGCTCTACCCCGAATACTATCAGTCGCAAGATGCCAAGGAGAACGGCGCGGCAGAGCGTCCGGCGGCAAATACGCCGAAGAAACAGACGCAGACCCCTTCTCAACCGGCAAAGAGTCGTCATCCAACCCTCTCCCAGACTGATATTGATGAAATTCTTGCTGAAGTTGGAGCCGCTTATGATGAGGATGACGAAGGGGCGGAACAGGTTAAAGCAAAGCCTGAAGTGAAGGCATCCAAGGTCGCCTCACCGAAAGTCAAGAAAGGAACATCCGCGAAGTCCACAAAAAGAAGCGTGAAGGATGAGGTTGATCGCATGGACACCGTCGAAGATGATGATGCGATTGAGTATTTCAAGGACGACGAATATTCCATCCCGTCATCCGAGAAAAGCGAAACCGCAGGTTGGACCATCCCTCTCAAGTAAGTTCTCCCCTTTTGACTTGAACGGACAAAACGAGAACAGCCGCGCTTTTGTCGCGGCGGTTCTCGTTTGCTAATGATTTCGTGCGGAAGAACGAAGCCTAAGCCAATTCCTGACTGCGTTTTGCGGCGGCGGCCAAAGTCGCGGCAACAATTTTCTTGAACATGGGATTCGCGAGCTTGGTCATTCCGGCAGCAGTCGTGCCGCCTTTTGTGCAAACGCCATTGATAAATGCCTGCAAGTCAGCCCCGCTTTCCCGAAGAAACTTGGCTGTGCCGTACATAGTCTGTTCAGCCAGAAGTCGAGCGACCTTCGGCGTGAGACCAAGCTTGACACCCCCTTCTGCCATTGCCGCCTCCATGTAGGCGAAATAGGCTGGCCCCGATCCGCTTAGAGCCGTCACGGCATCAAAGGCCTTTTCCTTGAGAATGACGGTCGCACCGGCCGCGCCAAGGATGGATTCGACTTGCTGGACATCGCACTTCGGAACATTCCGCGCCGGGCAGATTGCGCACATACCGGCCTTGGCACGAAGGGCCAGGTTCGGCATCACACGAATCAGCTGCGCCGAGCGGCCAAACGCCTTGCGCAATTTGGCAATTGTCTTTCCGGCAACAATCGAGACAATCGTCACCTTCGGGGTCAGACAACCCTTCACTTCCGCCGCGACGGCATCTACATCCTGTGGCCGAACGGCGAGAAAGATGATCGTCGTCTTCTGCGCAACTTCGGTGAGACTATCCGTGACGGAAACACCGTAGCGTTTCCGCAGTTCGTCTGCGCGTGTAGGATTCTTTTCTGCCATCACCACATTCGTAACAGTTGGCAGGGCTGAGAGGATTCCCTCGGCCATTTTTCCTGCACCCCAGAATCCAATGACGCTATTCTTCTTCATACCTTATAATACTCCTCCCATCCCTTGCGTGGAGCCGGTCCCTTCAAGAATGCATTCGCATAAATATCATCAGGGATGGTTCCCGTTGTCGGGTCGAAACTAAAACCTCTGTTGACACGCTGAGCGATGCATCCGAGGCAGAAAACCTGCGAGAGCGGCGCGGCAATCTCAAATGGACTGCGAGCCGCCTGCTCACCCTTCACGGCCAAGATGAAGTTGCGATAGTGCGTTTCCGTTTCCGCCGGATAATCCGGCAACTTGGCATTGTAGTCGCCGACGATATGGAGAGGATGCTTGTGCGAAAGCGACTGCCAAATCGTTCCATCGCGGCAGTACATTTCCTTGCCAGGATAGAGTTTGATCTGATCCTCCCCGACGTTGGCCGAATTCTGCGGAATGCCATCGGGCGTTGCATAGACGAACCCCTTTGGCAGTTCGGGGATATTCTTTGCGCCGTCGTACCATTCGAGACGCATCTCATCATGCCTCTCATTCTTAGGAAAGGTGAAGGTCATCGTCGTGGCGCAAGGGAAGACGAACTGGTTCCATCCTTCACAACGGTTCAGTTCGACGCGCGTCGGCAAGTCGCCCTTGAGAATGAACTCATGGACGCAGTCCATCAAATGGGCACCCCAGTCGCCGAGGCAACCGTTGCCGAAGTCAAACCAGCAACGCCATTCGCCGCGCACATATTCGTCGGAATAGTTATGGAACTGGGCCGTTGCCAGCCAGCTGTCCCAGTCAAGTGTCTTTGGCACATCCATCGCGTCCGGATAGCGGAATATATTGCCGCCATACTTATGCCACCGGCGTGGATAGTTCATGTGAACGACGACGCGCTCAACATCCTTCACAATCCCCTTCTCAACATACTCCTTGAACTGGTGGTACTTTTCAGAAGAGTGTCCCTGGTTGCCCATTTGCGTGACGACACCATATTTCTTGGCGGCGGCCACCAGCAGTGAGCATTCTTCAAAGGTATGGGCAAGCGGTTTCTCGACATAGACGGCCTTGCCCAATTTCATTGCGTGCATAACAGCAGGGAAGTGGGAGAAGTCCGGAATGGCGACGAGAACGGCATCGATGGAGTCGGCCATCTCGTCAAACATGACGCGGAAATCGCGATAGCGTGGCAAGCCAGGGAACGCCTTAACGGCATCAAGCGTCTCCTTTGAACCCATGTCGGTATCGCACAAGGCCACGAATTCGCAGATATCCGAACATTTCATGAATTCCTGCATGTCATACCAAGCCTGCTGGCCGACACCAATGGCGGCCAACCGAACCTTGCCGTTCGCACGATAGGTCGTTGCCGAAAGACATCCAGGCATCAGAGGGGTTGCACCTGCGGCCAGAAGCCCCTGAATAAAATGGCGACGATTCATATTCTTCTAATCCTTATTCTTGAAACCCTAAATCCAAGGGGAGGCCGCCGTCAGTCAACAACGGCGGCCTCCCCTTCTTCTACAGTTGGAGAAACTGTCGTCTTAGACAACGATGTCCCATCCGTTGCGGTAATAAGGACGCTTCAGCCAAGAGGCGTCACCCGTCCCGTTCGCAAACGTGAACGACTTGGGGTCCCAGTCAAAGCCCGTGTCATAGACATAGCTCATGTTGCAGATCTGGCAAAGCACGGCACCGCGAGCACCGACTTCTGCCGGCGAAATCGTCATCTCACGGGTCTCGATACATTCGCAGAAGTTCTGCACCTGGTTCGGACTCTTGTAGAGCTGAACCTTCGCGTGCGCAAGGTCGAACGCCGCATTCAGCTTGCTTAACGCGGCATCAAGCGCGTTATCCTTCTTGACGGTCGCGTCGGTTCCATAGTCCTTGCCGATGGAAGCCGCGACAATCTTGTCGGACATGAAGGAGGCATCCTCAAGGGCCTTGCGGATTTCAGCCGTCGGCTTGACGAGCCCCGTGCCCTTCCAGACGGCAATCTTGCCGCGGTTGACGGCCACAATACCATCCGTACCATAGAATACGGTTCCCCAGACACCAAACGGGCCGTGGTAGAGTTCCACATCACCGTAGGGCTTCTTGAAGATCATCTTCATGCCATACTGACGGCGTCCGCCGTGATAGAGGTTAGTGGAGTGCGGCTCGTCAGAGCAAATGGCCTTCACCGGGCCGGACTCGTCCATGTCAAGACCCCACTGGGCGATGTCGAGGTGATGCGCACCCCAGTCGCCATTGTAGCCCGTGCCGATATCGTCGTCGAAACGCCAGAACATCGGATAGAACTTGTTCACGCCGCGCGGGGCGAGCTGATCCGAGTAGGGACGCCACCGAGCCGGCCCAAGCCACATATCCCAGTCAACGTCCGCATTCGGCGCACTTTCCTTCGCCGCGTTGTTCGGATCGTCGAAGAAGCGAATCGGGTGGGACGGACCGCCCAGTTTCTGACCACTGCGCCCATAGTTCGCGTCGACGTACATCACATCGCCGATGAGACCATTGCGCACAATCATCGTCGCGGTGCGGAACTCCTTCCAGCTGCGCTGCATCGAACCAGTCTGGAAGACGCGACCGTACTTCTTCTGAGCCGCGATAACCTTCGCCGATTCTTCGGGAGAAAAGGTCAGCGGCTTCTCGCAGTAGACATCCTTGCCGTGCTTCATCGCCTCGACGCACATATAGGCGTGCCAGTGATCAGGGGTCGCAATGCAGACGGCATCAATCGTCGGATCGCTCATGACATCGCGGAAGTCGATGACGGCCTCGCAGACATTCTTCTTGTACGCATCGTTTACCTGCTTAGCACCGGCGACCGCACGGACGCGGTCGCAATCGCAGACGGCCACAATCTCGACATTCTTCGCGAAGGTCTGATTGAGGAACTGCGGAATGAGGGCCGTGCGCATCTGAATGCCGTAGCCAATCATGGCCAGACGGCGCTTCTCGCCGGGCTTGAGTTCGCGAAGACCGACCTTCTGCGTGCTGCAACCCGCCAGTGCAGCGGCCGCGGTAGATCCGAAAATGAAATTACGACGGTTGAGTTTCATCAGTTGAGTCCTTTCGACTTGAGGAAAGCATACGACGGCGTGACGGCAAACAGGTCGTTATCGTGCTGTTCGCACTCGACAACATACCAAGCGACACCATCCGCCTCAGTGACGGGGATGAGCTTATCCCAGTTGACACCGACGGCACCTTCTCCGGGCTGGCCGAGAATCGCGTCAAACGGCCCCTTGCTACCCATGCCATTCTCCTTCGCATGAAGCGTAATGGAGCGGTGCGGATACTTCTTGTACGACTCGCAGGGGTCGAAGCCCGCGCAGGTCGTCCAGCCGACATCCTGCTCCATCTTCACACGCGGATCGGTGTTCGAGAAGAAGTAGTCCCAGAAGGATGTTCCATCCGTCATCTTCACGAAATGCTCCCACTGGTGATTGTGGAGGCCGACGAAACAGCCGTACTTGCCAGCCGATTCTGCCGCCGTGTTGTAGTAGTCGCAGAGCTTCTTGATGAAGTCGTCGACCTCAACCGAAGGCGCGGGCTGTTCGCGTCCCCATCCGCACTTGGGCGGCATATTGCCACCGCCGGGACAGCAGATGAAACTGTTGCCGTAGCCGAGGTTGAACTCGCAAGTTGCCGAAACCTTCTCGGGCGCAAACTCGCTGTTGGAGACGTGCGTACCGCAGGCGACAAGGCCGTTGTCGTCCAGCATCTTCTTGATTTCCTCGGGCTTGAAGCCGTAGTAGCCAGCGAACTCCACACCCTTGTAGCCAATGGCCGAGACATCCGCAAGAGCCTTCGCGAGGCCAACCGACTTGATGTAGCCGCGGATGGAGTAGAGCTGGAGGGCAATCTTCGCATCCTTGCCACCCAGGCAGAAATTGCAGCACCCCGGGAGCACCATCGCGGCACCGGCGGCCGTGAGACCGCCAAGGAAATTCCTACGAGACAGATTCATTTCATTACCTTTCTTTGTGTTTGAGTTTTACTTTTGACACTCTTCTGAAGAAGATTCCTGTATTGTAGCAAAATGGTCTTTTCGTTTCAACCCCGTTTGCCTACTTGGACATTCTTTCTATTCATAGCGAAGGCAGTCGATAGGGTTCAGTTTCGAGGCCCGATAGGCGGGATAGAACCCGAAGAACATTCCGACAAACGCTGAGAAGAGAAAGGCGTAGAGGGCACTTGAGGCCTCAATGACAATGGGCCAGTGCTGAATCTCGCCAATGGCGTGCGCGGCACCAATGCCCAGACCAACGCCAATGAGGCCGCCAACCGTGGAAAGCGCAACCGCCTCAAGAATGAACTGAAGCAGAATATTCGCGGGAGTCGCCCCAATGGCCATTCGAAGCCCGATTTCCCGAATCCGCTCCGTGACCGACACCAGCATGATGTTCATGATGCCAATGCCGCCAACGAGCAGAGAGATCGCCGCGACGGCTGTCAGCAGAACTGTCATCAGTCCCGTCACGGAGCCAATCGTGTTCATGATTTCGGTCGTGTCCCGTGTCTCGAAATCGTTGTCCTGATAGTCCGCAAGCTTGTGCCGTTGGCGCAACAGGGCCGTAATCTCCCGCTTCGCCTCCTCAAGGTCGTCCATGGATCGCAGGGAGATGTTCATCATCTTGATTGACCTGAACTTCGAACGCTGGAGGACGCGTCCAACCGTCGTGTAGGGTGCCATAACCGTATCGTCCTGGTCCTGTCCCCAGCCATTCGCCCCCTTCGATGCCAAGATGCCTACAACCTTGAAGGGCATGGAACCAATGCGGATGATCTGACCAATTGGATTTTCTTCTTCCGAAAAGAGGTTGTTCCGAACGGTCTGTCCGATGACGCATACGCGGGACGACCGCCGTTGCTCATTCTCGTCAAAGAACCGTCCGTCCGACACCTCCCAGTTGCGGATGTCCGGCATATCGAAGGAAACGCCGCTGACGCGCGTATTCCAGTTGCGATTCTCACGAATCAGCTGGCTGTTCACGTTGACGGAGGGGCTGACGGCTGCTACAAGGTGGCTCAGTTCCTTCTGGATGGCCTCCGCGTCCCCGGCGGTCATCGTCTCGCCCGAGCCGAGGCTTGAGCGAACGGTTCCCTGTCGGTTCCGGTCGGGAAAGACCATGACAAGGTTGTTGCCCATCGACGAGATTTCCTTCACCATCATCGCGGAGGCTCCCTTGCCGATGGCCATGACGGCGATGACGGCGGCAATGCCGACGATGATACCGATGCAGGTCAGGAGCGAACGGGTCTTGTTGCGAAGAATGGCGAGCGTCGCAACTTTGAAGATCATCGCGAAATTCATGAGCGGTCGTCCTTCACAAGTCTTCCGTCGCGCATCAGAAGATGACGCTTCGCATAGGCGGCGATGTCGTCTTCGTGCGTCACCATCACGATGGTGATGCCCTCATTTGAGAGCTGGGTGAAAAGGTCCATAATCTCAATTGAACTCTTCGTGTCCAAATTGCCGGTCGGTTCATCAGCGAAAAGAACGGGTGGCTGGTTCATCAGGGCGCGGGCAATGGCGACGCGCTGCTGCTGCCCTCCCGAAAGCTGGGCCGGTGTATGCAAAATCCGCCCGCCGAGACCGACGCGATTGAGGAGTTCAATGGCGCGCTTGCGCCGAGCCGAACGCCCGAGGCGGCCAAGGTAGAGGTCGGGAAGTTCCACCTGTTCCACGGCACTCGTGCGCGGCAGAAGGTTGAAGTTCTGGAAGACAAACCCGAGTTTCCGGTTGCGGATGCGGGCCAACTCCGTCCGCGAACGCCGCGCCACCTCAAGCCCATCCAGCAGATAGGACCCCGAGGTCGGGGTGTCCAAGCACCCGAGAATGTTCAGCATCGTCGACTTACCAGACCCGGATGCGCCCATAATCGCCACGAACTCGCCGTTGTCGATGGAGAGCGACACGCCGTCGAGGGCGTGAACCGGCTCGTCGCCAATCGTGTAGGTCTTGCGCAGGTCGCGAATCTCGATGAGGTGTTCCATTATTTCTTCGGTTCTGGTGCCGTTCCCTTCGTTCCGTGCTTCGGCGGCTTCGGCATAAACGGATTCGTCGCCTCGTCCTGAAGGGCTTTCGCGGTCTGGACCGTCTCGTAGCCGATGACCGCCTTGCGCCCGATGAGGCTTTCGGCCTCCTTCAGTTCCGTAAAGGAGTCGTCCGAGACACCACCCGTCACGGCGACGGCCTCCAGTTTGCCGTCCGGACGCTCGACCCAAATCTTGCGTCCCTGCGGCACCTCGCCCTCGGCCTGATCACCCGCCTTCGGCCGGAACCTGAACGCCGCCGCGCTCACGGCCGGCACGTCCTCGGCCCGCGCCGTCTCAATGGAAAGCGTGGCTGTCATGCCCGGAAAAAGCATTTCCTTCGGATTCTCGGCCTCGATGATAATCGGATAGGTTACGACATTGTTGGTGGTCGTCGCGGCAAGACGAATCTGCCGCACCCGCCCCTGGAACTTCCGTCGATAGGCGTCCGCCGTAAAGGTGACGGACTGACCGACCTGAATGTTGCCGACGTCCGCCTCGGGGATCGTCGCCTCCACCCAAATCGTCTTCAGGTCCTCGGCAATCGTCAGGACGGGAACCGCATTCATGGACGAGACGACCGTCTCGCCCTCTTCGACCTTGCGATCCAGAACGACCCCGTTCACGGGCGATCGAATCGTGCAGTACTCAAGGTTGGCCCGCGCCTGACTGACGGCGGCCGTCGACTGCTCGACCGCCGCACGGGCGCTCTCAAGTTGCGCAATGGTGCTGTCGCGAGACTCGATTGCCGCGTCGAGATCCGATTCAGAGCACATCCCCTTCTCAAAGAGCTTGCGTTTGCGTACGAGCGTCTTTTCCGCGAGGACGAGCTGGGCCTGCCGCAGCTTGACGTTCGCCTCGTTGCCATGCAGTTGGGCGACGGCGCTCTTGTAGTTCGCATCGTAGACCTGAGGGTCGATGAGCGCGACAATCTGTCCGTTTGTGACGATCGAGTTGTAATCCGCGAAGAGCTTGACAATCTTGCCGTTGACCTGTGCGCCAACGGGAATGCCACTGGGGGAATTGCGCGGCGTAACCGTCCCCGTTGCCTCAACCGTGCGCACGATGTCGGTTCGGGTGATGGGCGCATAGCGGTAGGTCGGCTTTCGCGGCGCACCGCCCAGGGCCCCCTCGCCCGAACAGCCGCAAAGCCCCATTAGTCCGACGAGCGAGAGATTTCCCACCAGACGGATTAGCGAAATTCCGTTCATTTCACATCCTCCTCAACGCGTTCTTCTTGGTAGACGGGGTAGCGGCCAACCTTTGCGAAAAGCGTGGCCTCGACACGCTGCCCCTGGTAAAATGCCGTCACGCAATCGCCCACCGCCGTCGAATGCGCGGCAATCGCCTCCGAAAGCTCGATACGACTCACGTCGCCAACGGACAGTTGCCGCCGAACCATCTCAAGATTCTCCCGCGCACTGCGGATGGATGCGACGGCCGTCTCAAGTGCCTTGACCGAGTCGTCACGATTGGCAATGGCCGTTTCAATCGAGACGGAGAGACTTTGCTCAGCCGTATCCACGTCGGTTGCCGCCTGCCGCATGGAGACGACGGCCCGATCCACCGCGGTTGTCTTGCGGAAGCCCTGGAAGATGCTCTGAACGCCGCTCACGCCCCAACTCCAGTACCAGAGCGGATCCGACCACCTGAATGAAGTCGTCGCCGAAATGGAGGGCATCAGATCCGAAACGGTATAGTCCACCTGATGAGACGCGGCACGCAACTTGGCACGTGCAACGCGCATGGAGGGCGCATTCGTACGCGCCAAGTCGAACGCTTCGTCAACGCCGTAGGTCGTTCGGGCGAATCCGCGCCGAACATAGCGGATGCCATCGGAAACGTGGCCAAAGACATCCGTACATGTACCCCGGGACGCATCCACGCCAAGCGCTCGCATGAGTTCAGCACCCGAGGTCGTCACGAGGTTGGAGGCCGCGACCGTCTTCTGCCGCGACTGCGTGTAGTCGAGCCGCGCCCGCAGGACATCCAGCCGATTCGCCTCGCCAGCCTCCAAACGCGCCTCAGCCTGGCACAGGTGGTCGGCGTATTCCGTCTCGTTCGTCTGAGCAACGTCAAGCAGAGCACACTTCTCAAGATAGGTGAAGTAGGCGGAAGCCACCTCATCAAAGACCGTGTACCCCTCGTCGACAAGTTGGACCTCGGCGGCCACGACACGCTCGGCCTGGGCTTTTGCCTTTGCATCATACCGGCCGAAATCCCACAGCAGCAAATCGACCGACACGCCAGCCGACGGACCACCCCTCGTGCTGTAGTCGTGCTCGTGCCAGTGCGTCCCTGCACTCGACTCACTGTAGTCACCGTTCAGTGAGATGGATGGTGCCGTCCACGGCGTGTCGCTGACAAGCGGCGCATCCGCCGCGAGTTCGCGAAGGGCAAGCCGCACATCTTCGACAGCAAGTCGGGCAGACGCGATGGACGGTCGATTCGTCAGTGCAAAGTCCACCAGTTCGGCGAGAGATTTGCCGCGCAAGTCGAGCCGCCCCTGCATGGCGGAGACCTGCGCCTCCTCTCCACGCGGAGCGACTTCGGCCTGCGCATCGCGAGCGCGTCGAATCGTCGAACAGCCGACCAAGGCAATGGTCAGCGCAAGATACGGAAATAGTCCACGACCAAAATTCATGGCGCGTATTATAACATACCTTCAGGTATGTATGTCAAGCCGTCTCCCCGACCCTTCGCCGTTCCACTGGCCTTATGTCCGTCAGGCAAACCTCACGCGGCGAATTTCCGATGCCCGTCGGACGGAATTCTGATGCCCATCGGAAAAAATTCTGATGGGCATCAGAAAACGCTCCGATGGGCATCGGACGGACCTATCGTCCACAACGCACTGAACTCCAACGAAGGTAACGCATTCCCCTTCCGCCGCGACTTCTGAAACAGAGCCCCTATCGGCCGCCGAGACGCAGACAACAAACTAAAACAGAAAGGAAATTCATGAAACATCACACCCTTCACCCTCCTGCACCTTATACCTTATTATTAGAGGGGCTGCGGGACTCGTCATCACACCCCTCCTGCATTCCATCGTTCCCAAGCGCGGCGGTTTGTGGCTCATCCCTTCGCTGCAGAGTTGAGCCGACGGCGGCGAAGTCGCCAGTCGGGCATATATTCGTCCATTTGTCGCTGAAACTCGGGCCCGTGGTTGTGCACCTTGAGATGCGTCAACTCATGGACGACGACATATTCGACCAGTTCGGATGCCACATGGACGAGTTCAAGGTTGTAGGTGACGATTCGCTTGCGCCAGTGGCACGACCCCCACAGGGACTTCATCCGACGGACACGAAGTCCGACACCCTGCTCACCCACGAGGGATTGCCATCTCGCCTGGAGTTCCGCAACAAGTTCCAGAAAATGCGTTCGCTCCTCGGGTGAAATCTCGGTAGGTGCGGCGGGCGGAAGCACCTTGACGGCACCGCGCCGCTTCATCACCCACGACCACTTCTCCAGCAGAAATCGCTCGCCTTCCGCCAACGTCGCCCGCCACATCGGAATCGAGAGATGCACCGACCCATCAATGCGAATGCGCAGGTTGATGCGTCGGACGCGCTTGCGCACAACCTCCACGGGAATGCCGCGGAAAAGATTCACGCCAAACTGAATCATGCCCGCATCTCAGGCGGTGCGCCCAACGAGCCGTCGGGCGAGTCCACTCAGGAAGGTGGTATCGCCCGGGAGGCGCGAAAGCGCCGCGACGGCCGTTGCCGTCGTTTCCTCAACCCGCCGCTCCGTTTCCGCCTTTCCATACGGCGAATCGCCGTCAAGAAGGTCGTCCTCGTACTGGAAGGCAAGCCCAAGATTCAGAGCGAAGTCCCGCAGCGCGGCGACATCCGCCGCGTTCCCGCCCCCGGCGTACCCTCCCATTACCGCCGCCGCCATGAAGAGATCCGATGTCTTGTGCTCGTAGATGTAGGCGACATCACGAGCCGCATCCGCCGCGACATCCTCAACCTGTCCCCTGACAACGCCCACGCCATATTGGCCCAGTGCCGCGACAACGGCGGCGACATTGCGCGGCGAACGCGCCGCCGTCTGAAAGGCGAGTGCCTGGAGGGCATCACCGACGAGAATCGCATTCGCCTCACCGAACTTCGCCCAGACGGACGGTTTGCCGCGACGTTCCGTATCGTTGTCCATCGCCGGTAGGTCGTCATGGACCAGAGTGTAGTTGTGGAGAAGTTCAATGGCCGCCGCAGGATAGGCCGCGTCCTCCGCCCGTCCACCGACGGCAACCGCCGCCGCAAGGCAAATCAGGGGACGAATCCGCTTGCCACCCGCGCCAACCGCATAGCGCATCGCCTGCGTCAGAATGCCCGGACGATCCCCTTCCTTCGGCAAGACCTCGTCCAGCGTCCGCTCGACAAGCGCGAGATAGTCGTCACGGACGCTCATTTCGAAAAGCGTCCCGGGCGCGTATGGCCGCAATTGTAGTCCTGCGGCGGCTGGGGCTTGCCGAGTCCAACGCCCTTCGTCATCAGGGCCTTCAACTCATCGAGATGCTTCTCGTAAACGCCACGAGGATTCACGCCGTACTTCTTGCAGATGGCGGCCGCCATACCGACGACCTCGCCCATCATGCCGTGCGTACGCATCACGCGGGTCGTGCCAAGGGCGACATGCGTTACCGAAATGTCGCGCCCGGCCATGAAGAGGTTCGAGACATTACGGGAATAGAAGCAGCGATAGGGAATCGGATACGGCCCATGGACATTGTGGGTTGCAATCGAACGGAACGGCTCGCCCGAATAGTGCCGCGCATTGGACGGCATTGGATAGTGGAGGTCGATGTTCCATGTCGTGCAGCATGTCCCGTCCGGATACTCACGTTCCTCGAAGACATCCTGCTGCGTCAGAATGTGGTCACCAATCAACCGCCGCGTTTCACGTTTGCCAGCGACATAGGCAACCCAGGCGAAGGTCCGGTCGGCGAACTCCGCCTTGCGCAGACCATGATTCTTGATGAACGACCAGTTGGAGTAGACGACCAGCATACCATAGTCGCGAACCGTCTCGAAGTCATTAAGCTGGTCGCGGAGCATCCCCGTCTCCCAGTCCCAATCACCCTTGACGTTGTATTCGCAGTTCGTCTCATTGAAGGTAATCATCCACGGTTCGGACGGGAACGCGATGGGTTCGGGCATTTTCTTCGTGTACCACTGGACGCTCGCGCCCATCGTCATCTTATCCGCCACATCGGGAGCCATATCCTCACCCGTTTCGGCCTTCGATTCGCGCCCGAGACGCCAATCGGCTCCGGCGAGGAAGCCGACCGTGCCATCACCCGTGCAGTCCACGAAGAGCGGCGACACGAACATCGTGCGTGCACCCGAGACGACATTTTCGCCAATGACATACTCAATGCGGTTACCCTTCCCGTCCGGCTTTTTGCCGACGGACGAGACGAGCGTATTCAAGTAAAGGGTGATGTTTGTTTCGGCCTGCACAGCGGCCAACTTGCGATTATCCTCGTACTGGCTTGCGGGCATTGCATTACCGCCCCTTGCCGGACCGATCTCAGCAACGACATCGCCGAGACGCGGATAGGGCCCAAGGTTCTGGTAGCCACCAAGATGAACGCGGACTTCTGAGGAGTTTGCTCCACCCAAGACCGGACGATCCTGCACGAGCGCGACCTTCAGTCCGAGCCGCGCCGCTGAAATCGCCGTGCAGATGCCGGCGATGCCGCCGCCGACGACCGTCAGGTCGTGAGTGACTTTGCGGTCGACATCAAGTCCCGTCTTCTGCGGCGCACGGACGGGAGCCGCCTCCGTCGTCAGGCAGATGGCATCGCACCGTCCATCAAATCCGGTCAGGTCGCGCAGGGCAATCTCATTCTTTCCCGTAACGAGGTCCACCTCGCCAGCTTTGACCCAAAGCCATTCGCCCTTGCCCTGGACACCCAAGACCTCTGGCATTTCAACGCCATTGACGAGGACCTTAAAGCGCCCCGCCCCCTGCGCCTCGCTCCACGGTGCCGTCCAGTTCTTCGTGCGCACATAGACCGTGTGCCGACCCCCCGCCGTTACATCAAACGAGGTGTGCGCATCCGCCACGGGAACGCCCATTCCATGCGCTATCAGATATGTCGACCCCATCTCAAGGCGAAACTGCGAGTCAAGCTTCCACCCGCCGAGTTCCGCGAACTGCTCGCATTCGAGCGAAATGACATCCGCCCAGGCGAGCGAAGAGAGAAGTGCTACGAGGGCAACACAAAGCGATTTTCTCATGTTCATGCGGCCTATTATACCAAAACTTTGCTTTTCAACCAAGCGGACTACTCGTAGCGGAGCGCGACAATCGGATCCAGCCGCGAGGCGCGGACAGCCGGATAAATGCCGAAACCGACGCCTACGCCCACGCTGATGCCGAAGGCGAGAATCAGGCTCCACGCCGTGACCACGGTTGGCATCCCCGCGAGACAGGTCACTAGAAATGGAATAAAGAGACCGAGCGCCAATCCAATCGTTCCGCCAAACGCCGAGAGGACGAGCGCCTCGATGAGGAATTGCACAACAATCTGGCTTCGCCGTGCGCCAATGGCGCGGCGAATGCCGATTTCCCGCGTCCGCTCCGTCACCGAGGCCAGCATAATGTTCATGATGCCGATGCCACCGACAAGGAGTGAAATGCCGGCAATTGCGCCGAGGACGATGGAAAAGGTCCGTTTTGTCGCCTCCGCCTGACGAAGGAGCTGAAGCGGCACATCAATGCTGTAGTCGGCGTTGCGATGCGATGACTCAAGGAGTCTCGCAATGGCTTTCGCCGTTGCCTCCACATTCTCCTCCCGATCGACATGGGCAATGATTTCGTGCAACTCGACCTTTTCGCGGATGGTTGCGCCCTGCGTCCGCCGAAAGAAGACGTCACCATGGCGTTGCCGTGCGGTCGTCAGGGGAATGTAGACATCCGTGCGGCGGTCCGGCGTATCCGATGCCTCCGTGTCGCTCGCCTCGCTACGCACGATGCCGATGACTTCGTAGGTATTCGCGTCAATCGTGAGCGTCTCGCCGACAGCGTGCTCGTTGGCGAGGAGTTTGCGCGCCCCCCACTCCGTCAGAACCGCCACCGACGAGAAGGACGACACATCCTTCTCGCGCATCACCCGCCCAGCCAGCACATCGCGCCGGACGAGGCTGAACCAGTCGTCCGTCGTGCAGACAATGCGCAAATCCTGCGCCCGCTTGCGAAAACGGCTCGGCTTGACAAATGTCTTCACGGGCACGACCCGATCCACCGTTGGAATCGTCGCGGCTATCCGCGTCGCGTCCTCATAGAGAAGACCGTAAATGGAGAACCAGGCGACCTTTCTGCTTGAATTCGCCTGCTCCGGCGGCTTTTTTGAGACAAGCATGACATTGTGACTGCCCAGGCGGCGGATGCGCTCAAGGGCTTCACGGGAGGCTCCTTCGCCAATGGCCAGCATGGCGACCACGCTCCCTACGCCAAAGACAAGACCGAGCATCGTCAGGAAACTCCGCAACTTGTGCAGAAGCAAGTTCTTGACACCCAAACGGACATCGCGCCCGACCCTTGAAATGACGGCGTTCATCGCATCTCCCGAATGAGTCCGTCCCGCATGACGATTCGGTGCTCGGCATAGGCGGCCACGTCATCCTCATGCGTCACCATCACAATCGTCTTGCCGCGTTTATGAAGGTCGGTGAAGAGATCCATGATTTCAAGGCTCATCGCCGTGTCGAGATTACCCGTCGGCTCGTCCGCCAGAATCACCACGGGGTCGGTGGCAAGCGCTCGGGCAATCGCCACGCGCTGCTGCTGTCCGCCCGACAACTGGCTCGGACGATGTTTCAGCCGGTCGCCAAGCCCCACGTAGTCCGCGTATTCCGCTGCCCGGCGACGCCCCTCCGCATCATCGACTCCCCGATAGTAGAGCGGCAGGGCAATGTTCTCGGCGACGGTCAATTGGGGAATCAGGTTAAAGCTCTGGAAGACGAAGCCGAGATAGGAAAGACGGACATCGCTCAGCGCATCGTCGTCCAACTGCGAAACTTCGCGTCCATTCAGCCGATAGGTTCCGGATGTCGGACGGTCCAGACAACCGAGAATCTGAAGCATCGTCGACTTGCCGGAACCCGAACTGCCCATGACCGCCCAGAAGTCGCCCTTGGCAATCCGTGCGCTGACGCCACGCAGGGCATGGACCTTTTCGGCTCCCATGTCGTAGACCTTGGTGAGGTTCTCCACCTCAATCGCATAGTCGACGCGACCGCTCATTTTCCCTCCGACTTGCCGTCCGTCCTGACCGCAACGGACGGTGCCTCCGACACCGCAGACTCGCCCAACGGCGGCGCAAGCATGACCTCTTCGCCGGGTTTCAGCCCCGAGATGATTCGGATGAAGCGGTTGTTGTCGAGCCCAACGATGACCGACCGTCGCTCGTTCCCCGTTCCTGCCTTCACCCAGACGTAGGCTTCGCCGGCGATGCGCACGACACACTGGACGGGAATGTAAATCGCCTTGTCATAGCGCGCGATGACAATCTCCGCCTTGCACCCCATGCCGTTGCGGAGTTCCCCCGCGCCGTCGGGAATGTAGATTTCGGTTGGGTATTCCTTCAGGTCGGGATTCATCCACTTGCGCTCCGTGTCGGGCATCGGCGCAATCTTGCGGACCGTTCCCGAGAAGATCCGCCCCGGAATTGCATCGCACCTGACGCGAACGGGCATCCCCGTGACAATGCTCTTGAGGCTCGCTTCGTGCACATTGACCTTCGCGGCGAACGTGTCGGCCGTCGGCAGGACGATGAGTTCCTGCCGCTCCCAGACCTCCTGACCTTCCTGAAGCGGTTCGCGTCCCATGCGCGAGGTCGCGTAGACGACCTGCCCGCCACGCGGCGCACGAATCGAGGCCTTGGCAATCTGGTTCGTAATCTTGTCGAGTCGCTGGCGCTGCTTCTGGAATTCACGCTCCTTCGCCCGCAAGTTGCTTTCGGCCTGCGCAATGGCCGAGGCCGCCTTCTTCTTCGCCCGCTCGAACGCCATGCCCTTCTGCTTGACATCGCTTCTGTACTTGGCCAGTTCGCGGCGGTGCGTATAGGTCTCAAGTAACTCAAGTTCGCGCTGCGCCGTCTCCAGCGTCAGTCGGCTCGACTTCCAGCTTAACTCGTCGCTCTCAAGTTCCGTCTCAGAGATGAAGTTCTCCGCATAAAGCTTCTTCGACCACTCGTACTTGTCCTTCGCCTGCTTCACCTGCTGCTCGTTGAGCGCCAGTTGCCCCTTGCGTCCGATGAGAGTCGTTGGGTATTCGCCCTTCTCGTACTTATCGAGATCCTCCTTCGCGAACGTATAGTCCTGCTCGGCCAGTTCCACATTGCTCGCCGACTGGTTCTCCTCAATGGCCAGGGCCTCCCGCGCCACCTCGACGGCACTCTCGGCATTCTGAAGCGTAATCTCCTGCGTGTCCTTCTCGTCTATTTTCGACGAGACATCCAATTGGACGAGGAGATCCCCCTTCTTTACGATGGTTCCCTCGGGAATCAGCGAGATGATTGAGACGCGCCCTTGCACTTCGTTCTTGAGCACAATCTGCTCGCTGGGCGCGATTTCGCCATACTCCTCAATGCTGATGACGAGCGGTCCCTCCTGAACGGGCGCATAGAGCGTCTCGGTCGAAACCACGCCGCCCTTGCGGCCCACGAGGAGCATTACCCCGACGAGCGCGGCAATTGAGATGACGCCAACCAGAACTGCTTTCTTCGCCTTCACGACTTCTCCTATCCTTCCTGTTCCTGTCGTTGTGCATCACCCGCCGCATCTGGGTCCGGCAAGATGCCGAGCGAGACAAGGTCCGCCTCCTGCCAGGTCCCGTTGACAGATACGTCCAGAAGCCCCAAATCCCGCTGAATGGCCAACTCCTGGTTTTTGTAGCTAATCATCGCCGAATAGAGGGAATTCTTGGCCGAGACGAGCGAGTCCTGGGCCTCCAGCATAACCGTCATGTCGGCGCGTCCCGCCTGTAGGAGGATCTCCTGGTTGCGCACGCGGCGTTCGGCGAGGTTCATCGCGACGAACTGGATGCGCAGGTTGTCCTTCGTCTGGCTCATCGCCCGCATATCCGACCGAATCGTGCTCTTGAGCGAGTCTTCCTCGCGCTGATAGGTGCGCACGGCATTCTCCACGGCGATGAGCGCGGCACGATAGGCATTGCGCTCCGCACGACGCTCGATCGGCAAATCAATCGTCAGCAGCGGATTCGCCGTCCAGTCCCTCGGATGCAGGCGACCGTGCTCAACGCCGTCTCGCCGCGACATCGGTCCGACCGTGTCGGCAAAACCGGAGGCCGAGGCCCCAAACGTCACCTCGGCCCGAAGCGCGTCCTCGGCAATCAGCAGCTTGCGCTGTGCATCCTCAAGCCGATCGCGGCAACTGGCGAAGTCGAGGCGATTCGAGAAGGCAAGGGCAATCGCGGCATCCGTGCGCTTCTTGAGATCGCCGTCATCGACCGAATCGGGCGGATCAAGTACAATCTCGGATCCATTCCCCATGTCATAAGGGCCAAGACGAAGCCGGGCGAATCGCCCCACATACTTTTCAAGTTCAATGAGGTCGCTCTCGCGCGGCTCAATGCGGGCGTCGGGCGGCAAACCAAGCGTCATCTTGAAGGAGTCTTTCGTCGCCTCATAGCTCTGGCAGGAGGCAATCCAACTTGCCTTGGACGAGAGTTCGCTCTGGTGCGCTTGCTCGAACTGCGACTTTGACATGCGGCTGGCCTCCGCCATGCGATAGGAGCGGCGTGTGGAGCGGATGACGCGACGGAACGCCTCATCCTGGTTCTGTTTCTGCCGCTTGGCCAGCACGAGGGCAAGATAGGCGGACTCGATTTGGCAGATGAACGAACGCTTGTACTGCTCGAACTCCCGAACTGCATAAATGAAGGAACGCTGGGCCTGGGTCAGCGACTCCGTATTGACGAGTTCCCCCGACCCCCGCAGGAGCGGCACTGAGATGCTCAGATCGGCGGACGACCCCCATGCCGTCCGCCGGTCGCCCGTCAGCATGCCGGCCAAGTTGGCCATGATGGAACCTGTCATCCGGACACCGTTCCGAAACTTGCGGCTCACGCCCAGTCGCGCCGACTCGTTGTGACTGATGGCGTGATTCGCCACGGCATCCTCCTCCGACGCATCGCGCCAGACGGACATATTGGAGGCGAGTGTGCTTGAGAAGATGTTGCGAAAGGTGTCATCCTCCAAGTCCATTCCGAGGGCCGTCTGAAAGAGCGATTCCTTTCGGCTCTTGTAGTCCGCACTGTTGTAGGCGGCAATTCTTACGGCATCAACCAGCCCAATCTCAAGCGCATTCGTTCCGCCGCGCCAAATGGCAATGGACGGATCGTCGCCGCCTGGGAGGAGTCGATCCTCACCGCGCCAGTAGAGATTCGTCGGCAGATCACGGATGCCGAATGAGGCCGGGTCGTTTGCCACCAGACCCTGGTCCAGCATGAGCCGGCGACGGAGCGTATCGGCCGGTGTCTCGATTTCAATCGGTTCCGTGCGGCCCGTCACCCGTTCCTGATAAGCCGACAGATAGGCCTTTCCCGTCTCGTCGGCCTCTGTGCGATAGTCCTGGGCACTGCGGCAACTTGAAATGAGGAGGCAAAGGAGCGAAAGCCCTCCGCCCGTTAGCAACCACTTGTTCCGGCTCGACATCTGTCTGCGGGCCATCATTTGAGCCACGTCGACTTGAGCCACTTCGCCGCCAGCTCTTCCCATCCGTCCACGGGGGTGTCGTGCCGACGGATGCCGTACCCGTGCCCGCCACGCGTGAAGAGGTGCATTTCGGCGGGAACGCCCGCATACTTGAGCGCGGCATAGTAGGCGAGCGAATTTTCAATGTGCGCGAAGTCGTCCTCCGTCTGGACGAGGAAAGCCGGAGGCGTTTCCGAATCGACGGCGAACTCTCCGCGCAGCGTCAGGGGGAGCGTCTTCTCATCGTTGTTCCCAACGACCAGCATCCACGGGTAGATGGGCAGGGTAAAATCGGGCCGGCACGAGACCGCGTCAATTTCGTCCACGGTCGGATAGGCGCGGTTGCGCCAGTTTGTCGAAAGGCGCACGGACAAGTTTGCGCCCGCCGAGAAGCCCATCACGCCGATACGCTTCGGATCAATCGAAAGCTCCTCCGCCCGGAAGCGAATGAGCGACAGCGCACGCTGAGCATCCATGTGCGCCGCATCTCGTTGCCCTGGGCAACGGTACTTCAGGACAAACGCGGAAAAACCAAGCGAGTTGAGCCATTCGGCAATCTCCGTCCCTTCATGGTTGTAGGCGAGAATCGTATAACCGCCGCCCGGGCAAACGAGAACCGCCGGCTTCACGCCCTCTCCAGCGGACGGAAAATAAGCGAGTTCCGGCACGGTCACATCCGTCAGGCGGACGATGCCCCCGTTCGTGTCATGTACGCGATAGGGTGCGCCCGCACCCGGAAGCGGAATCTTGCCCTCGGGCCAAACGGCAATCTTCACGCCCTTCCCAAGTGCTTCATTCGCAAGTTCCATATCGAGCACATCCTTTGCATTAAGCCCTGCGACAACGGCCGCGAGGACCATACTCACCAGCAACTGTTTGAACTTCATGGGCGTATTGTACCATAAATACGCCCTTCATGGGAAATTTCCTCGTTCATCGTCGCCAAAGTCGACGGACAATCCGCCGCGTTCGCCTATGGCCGCGAGCGATTCCGATAGGTCTGCATCGTCATTCCGAAGTGCCGAAGGAAGATCCGCGCCAGGTAGGCAGAAGAACCGTACCCACACATGCGGGCGATTTTCGCTATTCTGTACGGGGAATCCTCAAGAAGCATCCGAACGCGTTTCAGCCGCTCTTCCGTGATGAGTGCACCGACGGAAGTTGAAAGCGAGTCCGCAAAATGCCGCTCAAGAAGCCGCCGCGACGTGCCGCAGGCCCTTACGACATGGTCAACATCAATCGCCTGTGTCGCGTGAGTCACGATGTAATTCAACGCATTCGAGACGATGGGGTCATCCGAGGCCTGCAGAAGCCTGCTCGACGCACGGCGGACAATTCGTTTCGGTCCAAAGACGATTCGCCCCACCGGCTGGGGTACGAGAATGGACTGAATGAGCCGCCTCGTTGCCTCCTCGGCGGCGGACTCGGCATCCAGTTCAATGGATGTCAGGGACGGGCACATGGCTTCGCACAGGTCCTCGTCATTGTCCACGCCCATCACGGCAATGTCTCGTGGCACAATCAAGCCGGCCGACTGCGCCGCGTCAAACACTTCCCGCGCCCGTCCGTCATGGGCCGCGAGGACGGCCGTCGGTCGCGGCAGTTTCTTCAGAAAGCGTTCCAGTCGTCTGTTGTCTGGTCCACCCTGTTCCCCACGAGTACAACCATACAGCGCACAGTCAAAGCCATGTTCGTGCAACCGTGCGTGAAAAGCCCGCCATCGTCGCACGGACCAAGCCGGGGAACCGACCTCGTCCACATAAGCGAAATGGACGAAACCCTCCTCCACCAAGAAGTCCGCCGCCAGTCCGCCGACCGCCTCTGTCTCGCAGGTCAAGACTCCCTGTCCCTTCATCTTCGTGCGAACATAGCTGCTCTCCCATCCTGTGTCGGGGTCGCAGACGACCATCGGTATGTCCGCCCTGCTGACAAGTTCATCGGGATGTCCGATGAACCCGTCGTATTTCGTCAAGTCGACTGTCGCCGAACGACGACCGTCAATCAAGTCCACATGAACATCCGCCCGCGTCCGCACACACGACAGGATGCCGCGCCGCATCTGGCGGCAAACTCTGAACGTGAGCGGAAGTGAGACGGCAATGTTCACGACTCGCCTGTAAAGAGTGCCGTGGTCGCGTAATAGGGATCGGACGTATACCGACAACCGAGACGGCGCAGTCCGGCCTGGTCGCCAGGCGTCACCATGTGCGTCATATGGACTTCACATCCGCGCAACTCATTCAGTTTCTCCATGGCAATCTGCGCCGCAGGATTCGTCGTCGACGAAATCGCGAGACCAATCAGAGCCTCATCCAAGTTCAGGGATGTATAACCGACCTTGAGAATGTCCTGTTTCATGTGCGCAATCGCCTGAATGACGTTTGGCGCAATGAGCGGAATCTGAGCGGGGATGCCCGAAATGGCCTTAACGGCATTCATCACCATGGCGGCGGCGGCGTGCATCTCGTCGGAGTTCCGACCGGTGACGATCCGCCCATCCTTCAGCTGAATCGCCGCGCCCGACACGATCGTCCCCCCCGCCTTGCCCTTGCCGCGTAGACGGGCCTCTTCCGCCGACTGGCGCGCCGCCTCGACGACCACGCGATCCTCCGGCTTGAGACCAAGCGACTCCATCAGGTCCTTCGCCCGGTCAACCGACTCACGATCGGTCGTCCCCTCGGCAAACTGGCACTGGTAGCGAAGGAATCGGCGAATGACCTCCTGCTTGGAAGCCTGGCGCACAACCTCGTCATCGATGATGCCGAAGCCAATCCGATTGACGCCCATATCCGTCGGCGACTTGTAGGGGCAGGCCCCTTTCGTCATCTTCTGCCAAATGGCCACCAGGAGCGGGAACGCATCCACATCTCGGTTGTAGTTCACCGTCTTGATGCCATAGGCCTCAAGATGGTAGGGATCAATCATGTTCTTATCGTTGAGGTCAATCGTCGCCGCCTCGTAGGCAATGTTCAGCGGATGATCAAGCGGCAGATTCCAGACCGGGAAGGACTCAAACTTGGAATACCCGGCGACCTTGCCCATGCGGTACTCGTGGTAAATCTGCGTCAGGCAGGTGGCGAACTTTCCCGAACCAGGCCCGGGAGCCGTCACGACGACAATCGGCTTCTCGGTCTTCACGAACTCGTTCTTGCCATAGCCCATGTCGGACACAATCGTGTCAACATCCGCCGGATAGCCAGCCGTCTTGTAATGGTAGTAGACGCGTACGCCGCGCCGCTCAAGCTTGGCACGGAAAAGCTTGACGGCCTGCTGCTCCTGATAGCGTGTAATGACAACGCCGCGCACGGTCAAGCCAAGGCTCCGCAAGTCGTCAATCAGCTTGAGGGCATCGTCGGCGTAGGAAATGCCGAAGTCGGCCCGCATCTTCTTGCGCTCAATATCGCCCGCATACAGGCAGAGAATCACCTCCGCATGATCCTTCAGCGACTGCAAAAGCCGCAACTTGACATTCGGATCGTAGCCCGGCAGGCATCGGGCCGCATGGAAGTCGTTGATGAGCTTGCCGCCAAATTCGAGGTAGAGCTTGCCGAACTTACCGGCGCGGCGACGAATCTCCTCCGACTGCTCGGCGAGATACTTCTCGTTGTCAAATCCGAGTTTCATTTCTTGTTAATCTCGTCGAGGATTTCCTGAATGCGCCCCTTGCAGCGTCCGCAACCACCGCCAGCCTTGGTGAAATTCGTCACCTCCTCAACGGTTGTCAGCCCGTTCTCGGTGATGACGCGGCGAACCTCATTCTCGGACACGTTGTAGCAGGTGCAGAGAACCGTTTCCTCAAGATTGCGATCGGTGTTCTTGCCTGTCTCGAAGTTCTTGATGGCCGCCTCCATCGCCTCGCGGCCCATCACGCTACAGTGCATCTTCTGCGGCGGCAGACCGCCAAGATAGTCCGCTATTTCCTTATTTGTAATCTTTTTCGCCTCTTCAAGCGTCTTTCCGATAACCATCTCGGTCAGGGCCGAGGAACTGGCAATCGCACTCGCGCATCCAAATGTCTGGAATTTCGCCTCCGCAATGCGCCCGTCCGCACCCAACTTGAACTGAAACTTGAGGGCGTCGCCGCACGCAAGCGACCCAACGGTCGCCGTCCCATCCGGATGCTCAATCGAACCCACATTCCGGGGATTCCGGAAGTGATCCAGCACCTTTTCTGAATAATTCCACATATCAACCTATTCCTTGCTATACAATCCGCGAACGAGACATTATTATATCAAAAATCACCCACCCGAGCAAAAGACGGGCGGAGGCCCCCGACCTCCGTCCGCATCCCCGACTTCAGGCCTTCCGCCCGCAAGTCGCCGCGTCGCATCAGGCAACCGATAGACCCGCCTGCGAGCGCACAAGTGCTTCCCAGTCGGTCAGGCGACCCTCGGTCTTGTCGGACTCGTTCAACTCGTCCAGCGCAAGACCGACGAGATGCCCATCCTGGGCGATCTTCGAGGTCACGCCTGCAAAGGCATCCAGCGGCAGCGTTCCAACCAGCGTCGCCCCACGGGCCGTTACAGCCTCAGCCAACGCGGCCATGCCGTCGCAGAATGTATCCGCAAAGCCCTGCGAGTCGCCCAAGCCAAAAAGGGCGACGCGGCGACCCTGCAGGTTTGCGCCCTCGATGAGTCCCAGTCCCGTCGTCACCCAGTCGTCCTGAAGATCACCGAACCCCCAGGTCGATGTCCCAAGAATCAGCAATTCCGCCTCCAGTGCCTCCGGCCCGACGGCATTCACATTGAGTGCAACCGTACCGAAATCGGACGCGACGCGCTCGGCAATCGCCTCCGTCGTCCCCGTTGTGCTTCCATAGATTACGTGTACCTTGTCCATTGATTGACTCCTTTGAGTTGTGTTGTCCTTGAAAATTCCTCCGCCATTGAATAGAAGGCGTTCAAATCTTCCGCTCGCTCAAGGGCCTCTCTGGCCAGCCGCTCCACCTGTCCGTACAGCCGCATCCGGCGAATGGACTCGATGCAATCGCCGTAGACACGCCAGAGTCCATTGTGGACGGGGGTCGACGGCAAGTGGCGCATAAAGCCCGCGACGTCCTTCAGCGGATAGCCGATGAAGACTCCAACTTCATGCGGAATGCCCGAACCGGTTGCGCGGCGCTGCAGTTCGGCGAGGTCGTCCGCCATCGAGCCGTCCTTCGGATAGCCCTGCCGAATGAGCCACGCCCGGTTCGAAGGTTCGGCAAGCGTCCGCCGAAGAGTCTCGGGATGGTAAAAGAGAACAAGCGAACTCCCCTCCTCGACCTTGAGTTCGACATACTCCAGGCGCAGCGTGAAGTAGATGTCACGGCGATAAAGGCAAAAACGAAAGCCCTGCTCGTTCTCCGTTGCGTAGCAGTTCCTCACACGGAGCAGTTCAGCCGGCTTCACGCCACTTCTCACGGCCGCCGTCTTTACCAGAAGAAACTTCAGGAGCCGCTTGCGGTGCGCATCGTCAATCTCGGGACGCGCCCCCTCGGGCATTGGAGGTAAAACACCCCGGCCCGGACCAACCGGAGCCGGGGACCGGCTGTAACCACCATCAGGATTTGACTTAAATTCCATACGCGAACCATTCCTTGCGGACGGCGTAAAGTTTACCATATCTAACTTACCGAGGTCAAGAGGGCACCGACAGCTTGACGAGGGGAAAGCACCTTAGTCCTTTCCCTTTAGGTTGCGCAACATAGACCCCTTGGGTTGCGCAACCCAGCGCCCTCCTCTTGCGTTTGTCAACTCGGTTTGGGCTTCTGTGTTTCCCGTCGACGTGCGGATGCGGAGACTTCCCATGTCAGGGCATCGAATTCAAGCCCATGCAACGGAGCGCGACCGTCGACGCGGGAACCCAGAGGACGCATACTTTCCGCTGGGGACCGTCCATGGCAATGAGCCAGTCATCGGATGAGCAGCATAAAAATCCCAAGAAAGGCAAACACGACGCCGAGGGCGATCTTCGACGGAATCACATTCCGCGAGGACCATCGCGCCATCCGAAAGGCGTCGGTCGTTCCGGAGAAGAGGACAAAGACCGCCACGAGCGGCGCAATGAACGCGAGGTTGTAGGCGATCAGGAATGCGAAGGATCGCCAGGCCCCGGGCTCGTGCGCAATGAGTGCCAGGACGGGCACATAGACCTGCCCGGTGCAGAGGGCATCAAGGAGCGTCACGAGGAATCCGCACCCGAGTCCCGCAGCAACAACGGCCGACCCGCTCCAGCTCTCCATGGCAATCCTGCGGATGAGCGCCCTCACGCCCTCGGGAAGCCTCAGCGTCACGACCGAGAAGACCGGCGTTCGCCGAAAGCGGACGGCATCCCGTAAGCTCAGAATCGAGAGGAGGAAAAGCGCGAGCGACAGCGCGACCATGAGGATGGTACGGACCGTCCGCAGTCCCTCAAGCGCACGGATTGCCTGCATGAGGCCGAGTCCCATCAGGACATAGGTGAGGAACGAACCGAGGCAGAACGCAAGCCCCCCAACGATTCGGGCCCTCCGGCGGCGGCCGCCAATCGCAAGGATGCCGACAAGGGAAATCATGATCGCGAACGAACACGGGTTAAGGCCGTCCACGAGACCCGCGAGAAGAACTGCGGGGAGCGTGAAGCGCGAGGCAAAGCCCGAGGCCAACCCCTCGACGGAACGACCGAGAACTGGAATTGAGACGACGGGTATCGCGGAATCGTCGCAGTAGAGGCGCACGGCCTTTGAGAACTCGCCCGGGAGCTGGGGCTTCAGCGAGACGGTCAGTTCCACGGACGCGCCGGGAGCAATCTCCATGCCCGAAAGCTCCACCTCCGCGCCACAGCACGGTGTCACACGCGAGACCCTCAGAGGTGCGTCGCCCGAGTTCCCGAGGGCGCATCCGGCGCGAGCGGGCTCGCCGGCGGGAATCGCGCCGAAGTCGATTCCGCCCGGCGGATACACGAGACGAGGCCCCGCAAAGAGTGCGGATGCCGCGAAGATCGCCGCAAGAGCAAGAGCATACCGAAACACCCTCATTTCACAATCCTCCCGCTAATTCTTTCAATGGCCATCGCACAGGGTTCCGTCAGGCGGGAACCACCCCGTGCGGCGATCGATTCGAGCAACGCAATGTCCGACGCATCACCAAGGAGACCGAGCGTTCCGACGGCGACCGTGTCCGCGACCGCATCGCGACGGTCGCCCCGGAGGACGGCCCTCACATCCGACAGGACCTCGCGATAGCCGCGCTGCCCCGCGAGCTGGAAGGCTGCGAGGCGAGTCAGCGGATGTGCGCGCGACGAGCAGGCTGCGCAGGTGAGGTGGTGGAGACGCCCGGTCTCCGCGCCCGTCAACCCGTGCGCATCGGCGAGTGCGTAGAGGGCCGTCCCCGCGTAGGGCCGCCCGATTCCCGATGCGGCCGCGAAGAGCGCATCGCAGACTCGCCCCGCCATCACGTCAGGAAGACCGTGCTGCAAGGCCCCGAGGTGCTGAATCGCATAGTCGACGAGCGTCGCATCGTGCCGTCCGTTCCGGACAATGTCCATCAGGAGATCGGGCAACGACTTCGGAATCAGATCCTGATTGCGCAGGAGGTTGAGCACATCGTTCCGCAAGGCGGCTTCGCGAGTGGGGTTGAGCGCACCGCCCCCGGAGGCGACATACGCCATCAGCGCAGCGACATCCCCTTCCGTCAGGTCACGTCGGCGGGCAATCGAACGGAGCGCATCGTTTCGGAGCCCATACCGATCCGCGCTCGCATCCACCCTTCCGCAGACGACCGCAACAGCGGCAGAGACATCAGGCGAAGCCACAAAATCCTCCTGCGAACGAACGGGACATTTCGACGGGACGATGCGAACTGTCCGAACCCCGTCCCGTCCGCCCGCCGTCGGCAATGGAGTCTCCTCCCTCCGTCCGCCATCCGAGTGCAATACGCACAGCACCACACCAGCGATCACCGCCGCCCCGACGACACAACACAGAAGCCCCATCCGTCCGCTGACACTCATCGTCCTCACTTCCCCATTAACCTACAGATCCGACGACCCGCGCAATGGGACATCCCGCACGGAACTGCCCCGCAGGGACAGCCAAACGACCACATTCCCACCGTGGCAATTCGGGTACTCGGACACCTGTCGCGATACACCCCGAACTCTCTACAACTTCTCATTGCGGCCATTATACCAAAAACCGCACGCTCGTGGTCTATGCGTCATCTCGCCCAACCCAGATGCGGCGGTGGTCTCGTAACGCTTCCTCGCTTGGCCAGGCAAACACTTTCAGCCTGTCAATCCTCGACAGAGAGCCTCTGGTTGCTGGAATAACCACTCCGACGGCGGCGAGTCGCGCAGCACCTCTTCGTCGTCTCTGAAATTCGCATATACACAATATCTTCATCACAAACTAAGCAGGATTCACTCGTTCAACTCATTCAAGTGAGAACTCTACAACATTATCGTCTATCGCCAAGATACCGGCGGTTTGAACACTTCCTGCGCCGCAAATCCCTGGACTCTCCGTCCTTGTCCCCTTTCTTCTGACCGCATAGTATGCGTAGTGCCAGTAGCGACAGGAATATCGGCAAGATTTGAAAGAACCTGTCCGCCACAAGTACCTTGTCATCCGACGCCGGAATTGCCATCGGGATGAAGAAACACAAAAGGAGTCCGTTGAGCAACCATCTTACCGCCCTGTCATTGTTACGCCTTTTCATTGATTAGCCATTCCCTTGCTATCGTGAATACCTTCACAACCACCGCGCCGAACGGCGCATACCCGTCGTGCGCGGCGAGCGTGCCGCCAGCGGAAACGACCTCGCTCACGTTCTTGTTGCCGTCATGCGTGTAGTAGGCGGCATCCCCGCCGCGAAGCCACACGAGCGGACGCGTCGCGGCGGATTCCGTCGGATCCCACACGTACGCGCTGCCGGCACTGTCGGCGACCTGCAGGTAGCCGTCGTAGACGAAGCACCGGTTGCCCTTCGCAACTCGGCGGCCCATGCGGTCGAAGGTCATCGTGACGACCGTGTCGCCGCTCTCCCAGCGGATCGGTCGGTTCTCTCCGTTGTAGGCGACCCTCCATGTTCCCGTGGATGTCTTCACCTGCGTCTGGTTGACGTCGGCGTCGTAGGCGGGGGCGAAGCCACCGACCGCGTCGTACTGATTTAGCCGATTGGCCGTGTAGACGGAACTCGTGCCGCGCTCGGCCGACTGTTCGCGGTTGCCGATGTCGTCGAATCCGTAGCCGTAGCGGTAGGCGGCATCGGCGGATGCCGTCGCGTTCGTCAGCTCGCTGCGGGCGTTGTAGCGGTAGCCGTAGGCATCGGGCGCGGCGAAGACCGAGCCAGACTTCGCACAGGAGACGCGGCGGCCTGCCGCGTCGAAGGCGTAGTCGTACTGCGAGACGACATCCGTGGCCGCCGCGTTGCGAATCCGCGTGAGGCGGCCGAGTGAACCCAGCGAAACCAAAAACAGATAAAGAACGAACTTCATCTTGGGCACACGCCTCCATGGTTCTTGCCGTCCGTGCCAGTCGCAATTCCCTGTGGATTTCCCTGGCTTTCCATGCCAAGCCGCTCAAAGTACGCCACCCACTTGCGCAGTTCTCTCGCCCTGTCGCGATCCAACAGGCTAATCCTTTCCTCCATGCAAGCGCTCCCGAACCTCGTCCCCGGCCACTTGTTCATCTCTGATATGGTATCGGCCACGGTCCCATCATCTACATTTCTCTCAAGCAAGCCGTCCATGATGCCGCAAATCCTATCCCGCATCACCGCAACATACCCGTCACGCACAAGCTCTTCCCAGCTGACCCGAACCCAAATGCACAGATCCGGCAGCAGGCTCAGGGCTTCGTCCAATTGTTGCGTCCATATCCCCGAGTACTGGGACACCTCCGCAGAAATACGGTCGAGTGCGGGGCGCACAAAATAGAGGCATTCCTCGTATGTGCCGGCGGGAAGGCATCCGTTGAATATCCACAGGAAATCCATTAGCGTAATCTCGTCATCCCGCTTCTTGAGGATATCCCTCAGCACCTTACTGGCACCCGGTTCGGTGAAATCCAAATTCGGGTCTGAGAACTTAACCGGCCGGACAATCTTCGCCATACTCACCTCCCTATTTAAAAATGCAACTGGCATTTCTTAACATCAACGAGCCAAACACGGTTTCGCCACACGGCCCGTCAAATGGGCATAGCGCAGCCCCCGCCGCCAAAAATCCGAATCCGACAGTATAACCGACACAATCCCAATTGACATTATCCCACCACCTCGCCTGCGGAATGACACTGGGAATCTGGATCTTAATGGGATCCGGCAACCATTGAACAGCCGGCGGACAGGCATCCGGACACCTTTGAGAAATCATCTCAAAACAACGAGAAATATTCTCCTTGCTTTCGTTTATCTTGTCCACATGGTTGTTGTAGCGTCTCGGGTCTTTTACCTTAAGGCAATGCTTGTCCTCGACCAATTCCCGATATCGAATCTGATAGTGGTTTTCCCACTGGCCCAGCTTATCAGCCAAGACATCACACGATTCCGATTCCTTACATTTAGTGGTCCCGTGCGTAGCGTCCGCAAGCAAGCCAAGCACATCAAAACTTCCTATTGGATTGTCATTAAGGAATAGGTATAGGTTTATGGAGACATCTTCGCCTGTAGGATCTCGTGTCAGCCATGTCCCAGCAACTGAATTAAGACCTCTGAAGTTATAGAGCAAGATACCAATGTCGTCATCCATGTACTCGGACGAAAAGCACCAGAAGTTGCAGTCGGGCCACACACCGGACAATGAAACAACCGCGCCGAATGGCGCATACCCGTAGTGCGCGGCGAGCGTGCCGCCAGCGGAAACGACCTCGCTCACGTTCTTGTTGCCGTCGTGCGTGTAGTACGCGGCATCCCCGCCGCGAAGCCACACAAGTGGACGCGTCGCGGCGGATTCCGTCGGATCCCACACGAACGCGCTGCCGGCACTGTCGGCCACCTGCAGGTAGCCGTCGTAGACGAAACGCCGGTCGCCCTTGGTGACTCGGCGCCCCATGCGGTCGAAGGACATCGTAATCGTGTTCGTTCCCTGCGTCCAGGACACGGGTCGGTTCTCGCCGTTGTAGGCGACTCTCCATGTTCCCGTGGATGTCTTCACCAGCGTCTGGTTGCCGTCGGCGTCGTACTCGGGGGCGAAGCCGCCGACCGCCGCGTACTGGTTCAGGCCGTTCGCCGCGTAGGAGCAGTTCGTGCCGCGCTCGGCCGACTGTTCGCGGTTGCCGATGTCGTCGAAGCCGTAGCCGTAGCGGTAGGCGGCGTCAACCGCCGCCGTCGCGTTCGTCAGCTCGCTGCGGGCGTTGTAGCGGTAGCCGTAGGTGTCGGGTGTCGCGAAGGCCGAGCCGGACTTCGCACAGGAGACGCGGCGGCCTGCCGCGTCGTAGGCGTAGTCGTACTGCGAGACGACGTCCGTGGCCGCCGCGTTGCGCACCCGCGTGAGGCGGCCGCAGCCGTCGTAGTCCCAGGAGGCCGCAAGCCCGTTGGGATACGTCAGCGACGACTTGAGGTCGCTGCCATCCAGGTAGCTCCACACGAAAGGCGTTCCACTTCCGGCGGCGAGCATCGTCGCGAGGCGGCCCGTCGCGGGGTCGTAGCCAATTGCCGACCGGCGGACTCCGTTGAGGGCGTAGCCCGCGTCGCGCCCGAATTCGTCGTAAAGGCGTTCGATCGTGTTCGTCCCCGCAACGCCGGTCACGGTCTCGTTCGTATTCGCGCCGAAGGTGTTGTAGGCGAACGCCGTCGTGCCGGCGGCGTCGACCGCCGCCACCTGACGGCCCATCGCGTCGTACGAGAGCGCGACGGCGGGCGTTCCGTCGGAGTAGGCCGTGTTCGTCAGGTTGCCCCACCCGTCGTACGAGTACGCCGTCTCCACGCCCCGCGCCCACGTGCGCCGCGCGAGCCGCCCGTTCGCGTCGTACTCGTACGAGGGTCCCCTACCGTCCGCGT
>CAKTUI010000022.1 GCA_934621385.1 uncultured Kiritimatiellota bacterium | reverse complement strand
TGCGAATCGGCTATCCCAACACCTGTTGAGCAGGAACAGGGGATAGTCTATCAGAATCGAACTAGACAGGGGGTGGTGTGGATTGTCTTTCTTCTTCTTCGATCCCCATGGCCTTCCTCTCTTCTTTGCTGACCCGTTAGATATTACCATTTCCCAAACCATATGTTTGATGTTATACACTAAGAAAATGGTATAATATACGCAATCGAACTTGGGAAAGACAATATGGGTATAAGCTATAACAATCTTTGGAAAATGCTTATCGATAAAGGCATGACGAAGACCGACCTTCGCCATGCGACTGGCATTTCTTCCGTAACCCTTGCACGACTCTCAAAAAGAGAACCGGTAGTCACCTCAACATTGGAGAAGATATGCAAGGTTCTAGGATGCGGCATGGGAGATGTTGTTGAGTATATCCCAGACGACGAGCGAAAGGATAATGAATAAATGAAGACCAAGAACAACCCCTCGCCACGCACACCTCTCAAGCTGGCGACAGTCTTTAGCGGAATCGGAGCCATAGAGCAGGCATTGCTTCGGATGCACATAGATCACGAGATTGTTTTCGCATGTGACAATGGCGATCAAACGCCATTCCCTTGTAATGCAATCACAACAGAGGATTGTCAGAAAGAGTTTAAGAGCCTACTTCAAGACATTAAGGCAATGAATCCGACGTTGGAAGGACTCAAAAACGCCTTTAAGATAATAAAGTCGCAACGAGACATAATCAAGGCATTATTGGCAGGTGTCGAACCAACAAGCACCCGCCCGTCGAAGGAGCTCAAAGACAGAGTTCATATGCTTCACGAGGCTGTTGGATTTTATAAATTCCGAGAACAATGGGAGCGCGGAGGAAGCTTTGCAGCGAGAAAAGCAATGGTGGACGAATTATATGCTCCGCTATTGAATAGAAATGCCGTAAGGAAATCTTATCAAGCTAATTACACATCTGTTACAGATGACAAGTTCCACTGGAATGTTTCGTTTTTGGAAGGCGGTCACTACAGGGATAAGGTAGACCTACTGGTAGGAGGAAGCCCCTGTCAATCATTTAGTGCGGTAGGGAAACAAATGGGCTTGTCGGACACAAGAGGAACCTTGTTTTACGATTATGCAAGACTGGTTTCTGAGATAAAACCTAAGTGTTTTATATACGAAAATGTCAGAGCATTGTTGAGTAATGATGATGGGCGAACATGGAGAATCATCTCCAAAATTTTCACCGATCTAGGATATGATTGGAAGATGCAAACGTTGAACTCACGCGACTATGGAATACCTCAAAATCGCGAAAGAGTTTTTGTTGTGGGATTCAGAAAAGATCTCGGCGTCAATGACACATTTGCATTCCCAAACAAGATGCCATTGACAACAACGATGCAAGATTTCCTGCTTGATGTGGTTCCAGGCAAATACTACCTTCCCGAAAAAGGGGTGAAATTTGTGCTTGACGCAAAGAATTTGTCCAAGAGCTACACACAGGTAAATGGAACTATTCAACTCTGCCAAAAGAAGAACCAACAGTTCAACTGGCATGGGGATTTTGTGTTTGTAGACGAAGAGACTGCGAAGCGGCTGGGCATGCCTGAAATGGACAAATACTTTTTATCTCAAAGTGTTCAAGAGTACGTACTGGCATCAGGGACAAAGACCTTTGTTTCTCGCCCGGCAACAGATTTGCCCGTTGCGAGGCCACTTCTTACCACGATGCACAAAATGCATCGGTCGGGCGTTGACAATTACATCACTAGAAATGGGCGGCTACGCAAACTTGCCCCGCGTGAGTGCTTACGTCTAATGGGTTTCAGTGACTCTTTTAAGATTGTTGTGTCAGATACTTCAATGTATCAACAGGCGGGGAATGCAATCGTGGTAGATGTCTTAGTTGCGATCCTCAAAAAAATTAATGATGTCATGCCCATCTTGGGCGATGACGCTAAAAGGAAAAAATAGTTATGGCCGACCCATTGTGCAGATGGCGATACGCTACGCCACGAACTATAGCCTCACTTGTTAGCGTTTTGCCTAAACAGGTCGTTCCCAAGGATGAGTTTTGGCAATACGTCAGACAGCACACAGCAACGGGCACCCCTTTTAGCTATGAGACATTTGCCAAGACTGCGTATCAATTAGCTGTCCAAGTAGGTTTGTACTATATTGATGAAACGGACTTGTATCACCCGAGGTTTCTTCACAACATAGATGAAGATGAAGCGAGGCGATACTTGTCTGTCGTCGCCAAGAATTATATTTCTCCCAACCCATACGCTCCGAGCATGGCGGGGGCATCATCAACGGTCAACATTTATAATCAGTTGATTGTAGAGGCAGCAAGGACACCATCGCATACGCTGGACGTTAAGAGTGCATTGCAAGGGATGTACAACATCCCAATAGGCAACGCTGACGCAATTGCAGCTTTGATGGAAAATGCTCCAGAGTTTTATAAATCGGGGTCAACAGAGCTGAAATTCACACCTGTTAACGGGAGGTTGTCAGCTAAGGATTTTTTTGATTTGTTCACATGGGGAAGCTCATGGACTACATTGCGGCTAAACTCATCTGTGATTGATGTTGCTCTCAAATTGTTTTCAGAAAAAAGGAGTACTCTCTCGGCTGATATTTGGCCGTCCTTTGACGACTGGGTAAAGGATGCGCGGCAAGCCTTCGCGTCGATTGATGAGCATCAAATAGTTGCGCCGACTTTCGATTACAACCACTTCGTGAAGTTTGTGTTCTCGTCTCGGCAGAGAACGGCATTCTCGAAGTTCGACGCTTCGCAAAAAGGAATTGTTGGTAAGTTCTTGCGTGAAGAAAGGACAAATCCTCATTCAGCATCATGGTATCTTGATCCTGTCAACAAAGTTCCAGTAGAGGGCATTGGTGCTGGGATAATGTTCTATTTCATGATGATGGTGAGACCAGACGAATTTGCGACTTGGTCAGGAATGATGGATGAGGGGCTATTCATTCTTGGCCTACGCAACGCCCCAAGTTCTGATGACCTAACGGTGGCTAACTACGAGAAGACCAAGTCCCTCCAGCAAATTGTTATGCAGAAAATGCATGAGATGGGGATTGGCAAGGCAGCAGACGATAGTTCCCCAGCCGACTATCTCACGGTCAATGAATTTCTATGGTTCGTTACGGAGAACGAAAAGGACATAAAGGAGGAAATGATGAAGCAGCTACTCAAGAAACCGACAGGCGAGAAAAAGCCCGGAGACAAAAAACTGAGCGACGTCTTGTCCAGCAAGGCGGACGATCTAATGAACAGGCTTGTGGCGGCGTTGCTTACAAAGCCGTTTGCAATCCTCGCAGGAGCGTCAGGAACAGGCAAGAGCCGCATGGCGAAGAAACTGGCCTACATGACTTGCCTTGACAAAGACCTTCAGCCATCGGAAGATTCCAACGGAAAGCGCAAGCCGCTGGAGAACTTCATCATAGTGCCGGTCAAACCGAACTGGCATGATTCAAGCGATCTGCTTGGGTACAGAAGTTCCATCAAGGAGAAAGGCTACCAGACAACGTCTTTCATCAACTTCATAATCAAGGCGCACTGCTTCCCCGACACGCCGTTCATTGCGTGTCTTGACGAGATGAACCTTGCGCCAGTCGAACACTACTTCGCGGAATACCTTAGTGCAAGCGAAGGTTCGATTGAAGATGCTCAAAGCGGCAAGTCCGTCTCTTATCCGCTGATCGAACCTGCGCTCTTTGATGCCGACGTGACGAATCTTCAGCTCGATGGCTACGCTCTCCCGGCAGAGACAAAGGAACTCATCGAGCGGGTCGGACTTGTGATTCCGAAGAATCTTTTTGTCGTAGGAACGGTCAACATGGACGATTCCACGGATCAGATTTCCCGCAAGGTTCTCGATCGCGCAATGACGATTGAGATGAATGATGTCAACTACAGTAAGCTTCAAAGCAAAGGCTATGAGAAATTAGATATCGCGTCTCTCTTACTTTGTGCCGATGACATTGCCAAATTCTCAAAGCGTGAAGCGTATGATCCCGGAAAACTCGACGATGACTTTAGGGTAATGCTCGACAACATCAAGGGTGTGTTTGAGGAAACGCCATTTGCCCTTGGGTATCGATTCGGCATTGAAAGCACGCTTTACAGGGAAGCAATGAAGATGCTCCCCTTGAAGGATGAGGCAGGGGCAGATGTGGACTACAATAAAATTGCGGTGGACCACATGGCCCTGATGAAAGTCCTTCCTCGGATAACAGGAACCTTGGACGAGAGAGCTGAACTGCTTTCAAGGCTAAAAGCATATTTCAAGGACTCTCTCGATGACAAGGGCTTGAGCAAGACGTCTCTCGCCCGAATGGAGAAAGCCGCGAAATCTAATGGCGGATACCTTGGGTTCTGGCCGTAATCAGGAGTGTCCTCTGCAATGGACGCGCTAATATACAACATCCCCGATGTACTGACTTTTTCCCTTGGCACAAACCAAAGTGTCAGGGCGAAACTGTCAGACTACACTGATCGATTCGGCCGTAGGGATGTCAGATATAGAGTGAGCCATGAGGGAACCATTGCGCTTAACGTTGACACACCAAAGGGTGCGCCTGCGAAATACGAGATTCTCGCGCAGCAACAGATTGCCTCAAATGGATTCCTTGATACGAAGCCAGTCGTATTCGAGCAGTTAACATATTTCTTCGACATAGATTTTGCGCATGAGGTTGACAATGACTCCATCCGCGTTCGGCACTATTTGACGGAGTTTACTGAAAGTTTCATGGCACGGGGCAATTCACTTCACGGCCAGTTTTCCTTTGTCAACGAGCCGGGTGATTTCCATTTTGAGATTGAGTGGCGAGAACAAGATGTGCCAAAATCGTTTTGGATCGATTTTACGGTTGCATCAACAAAGATGGACGTGCAGAGCGACTACCGAGCCATTCTCAAAAAAGTTGAGGACTGGGATCGCAAACTTATATTCTCTGACAAAGCGAAAACGCTTCACGAAGTGGCGACATCAACTGAATCGTTAGCGACAGAGGCCACCCAGTGGGTCGTTTACTTCGACAAGGCGTTGGATGTCTATGAGACCGCCATTAAGCGGATATTGCACCAGCCATATCGAAAGATGACAAAGACACCGTATCGTCGTCGTGTCGATCAAGTCAAGAAGTGGTCGCCTATGATGGCACGGAAGTATGCGCAACTGAAAGATGACTCCGAACGACTTGAGCGATATCGCTTTGTTGATGAAATATATGAGATGACGTTTGATACGCCGGAGAACAGATTTGTCAAATGGACGCTTAGCAGAATAACTGCAATGCTGAAAGCGGCATATCAAGGCATAAAGGATGATGAAGCCTATGATGCGGATTTCAGAACAGGACTTGGCAAGCGCATCGATAGATTCTGCCGCTATGCCAAGGATGCCAAGCTGTCCCGCGTAGGCACATTTGTAGGAACACCCAATAGCCTTGTGATGCAAATGCGTAGCGGATATGTTGAGATTCGCAAGGTGTGGGAATTGATGAGTCATCTCTTCCAGGCCGACCTCTCGTTGGGTGGTGGAAGATTCGCTATTGGACTGATTAAACTGTCTGCTCTTTACGAATTCTGGTGCTTCCTTGCGGTCAAGGAAATTATGGATGGCATAATGAAAGCTAAAGGTGTTGCAGAGGCAACACCAGTGAGCGTAAGCGCAGCGGTCGAAGCGTTGAAAGCCGCAGGAATGGACGAGGATGACACAAGCATCACACCGATAGCATATTCTTACAGCCATTCCGATGGGACTAAGATTGCGGATGTCGCTTTTCAGCAATCATACGGCGAAAACTCCGAAAAGACTAACGGTGCTTTTGCAAGGCCGTTCCAGCAACGCCCGGATATCGTTGTTCGGCTTTGCGATAAAACACAAGTTTATACATATCTCTTTGATGCCAAGTACAGAATCGAAAACAGCGTGACAACGTGTTTTAAGGACGCAGCACCAAGAGACGCCCTTGATCAAATGCATCGTTATAGAGATGCGATTCTTTGGCGCAAGACGGATGCTGGGGCGAATGATGGTGTAAAGCACGAAGTTGTAGGTGCCTACATACTCTTTCCTGCTGATTCAGGTGCCACAGCTAGGGTTGCGGCATATGATTACGCATCGTTGATTGAAGAGCAGAATGTGGGTGCGTTTCCTTTGCTTCCAGGGCGATGTGACACATTAAAATGCCATCTTGAGAAACTTGTGAGCAAGCTTGATCTCAATGCTCAAACAAGTTCTTGGCTTCTCAATGAAAAGCAGGTCATTCCGCAGAAAGGTCTCTTTTATACCGACCAAGCCGAAAGTGCGATTGGCGAATCGGAGACGCTACGCCTTGAAATGACAAACAATCTTGACTTGGCCGGGCTGAAGAACAAAGGGAGATTCCCTGTCCTGAAGTTTGTGGCGGATAAAGCCGGAGTGATTAAACGCATTGTTATCACATCCAGCGGCAAGCCAATCTGCTCCTTGAATGGAGGGTTGTTGGTTGGGACGAGCAATCCTTCTTCCTTCTTCGCTGAATTTGGAAGCGATTGGGTTCAGCGGAATGTCGGTCAATTGTTCAGTACATTTAGGATTTCGTAGAAAGGAAAGTCACAATGGCTACAACTAAACCAATAGTTGCAATATGCTACGACTTTGACGGAACGCTCTCGCCAAAGAATATGCAAGAGTATGGCTTTTTCCTTGGCTTGGAACAGAAGGAGCGCAAAACATTCTGGAAGGAGTCAAATGGTCTTGCCAAAGAAAAAGGTGCCGATCAGAATCTCATGTACATGAAGAAGATGATTGACAAGGCGAAGTTGCCAGGCAGCAACTTGAAGACAACTCGCTCGGCCTTTCAAGAGTATGGCAAAACTATTGATTTTTACCCTGGAGTAAAAGACTGGTTTTCTCGAATTAACCAGTATGGACGTAAGCATGGAGTAACGGTAAAACACTATATCATTTCTTCTGGTCTTAAAGAAATGGTCGAGGGATCGGAAATTGGTAAGTGCTTTACCAAAATCTATGCTTGCACATTCCTCTATGATACAAACGATGTTGCTGAGTGGCCAGCTCAAGTTGTGAATTGTACATCAAAAACCCAGTACCTTTTCAGAATAAACAAGGGAATTGAGGATGATTCCGACACGGTGCGCTTGAATGAATATGTAAAGCATGAAAACAGGCCCGTTCCATTCAGCAGGATGATATATGTTGGAGATGGAACAACAGATATCCCGTGTATGCGTCTTGTAAAGGAACAAGGCGGTTTTGCGATAGGTGTGTATAAATCTAAGTCCAACAAAAGTAAGCAAGTCGCTGACAAGTTGTTTGCGGATGGTCGCGTGAATTTTATCGCTCCAGCGGATTATACTGATAACTCGATTTTTGATCAACTTATCAAGCGAATAATTGATCGGATTCAATATGCCTACGAATTGGAAAAATACGGAAAGAAATGTGTGCCTCGCAATGAGAAGAAGAACGCTGATATTAGGAATTGCGATTTTCAGACATTAGTCAATGAAACTCATTCGACAGAAACGTCTGTGACTGACACTACCATGCCAAAGAATGGAGGTTGCAATGGGACTTGTGAAGTCCCGAAGACTGGCTGCGATGCAGAAGCAGCAACGAGCAAAGGCGGGGATGAAGCCGCCGATAGCAAATCGTCGGCAAGTCGATAAGCGCGCCATGAAAAATAGAAACGGGGAGTTCCGCATAACATTCCCAGCGCGGACTAAGGAATCTGTCACAATGCTCGGCCTCTCGCCAGAGAAGTTTGGCATCAGCCCGGACAAAGGTAGTCATTTGGAACTTGTGAAGGATAAGCGCAAAGGCTACGTCAAATGATCACTTCTGCCTTTACCTGCACCGGAGCATACGCCGTCCTGATCATGTCGAGACTGAAGCGTGTGGAGAACCGCAGTTGTCTGCCGGTTCCGGCGAGGGGGCGTTGCGCGATGAGCGTTTCCAAGAACTTCTGCCGGAAGGAATACGAGAATCTTGTTGTTTGGCTGGCGGAACATTGCGATCCATCCGCATTCGCACATCTTCTCAAATGGAACGAGGTTCAATCGTGGCCGGGTTGTATTATCGGCACAATGGAATACGATGCGATGGATCGTGTTCCCTGCAACACCGCCCTTGCCGGCGAATGCCGAATCTGGAACGAGGGCTACCCCAACTGGTGGATTCTCTCCAACATCCGTCGCCTGCCGACGCCCATCCCCTGTCGCGGCAACGTGGGGATGTGGAGATTGCCACCAAAACTCTCTAACGAAATTGAACAGCGATTCGGAGGAGGAGTCCCATGAAGGTTGCAATCCTATCATTCTCCTTCAAACGCGGAATCCCGGAGGACTCTGTTGGCAACGGAGGGGGCTTTGTCTTTGACTGCCGGGCGATGCCTAATCCTTTCTGGGATGAATCCTTGCGCGGCTATACGGGGCGTGACAAGCCCGTGGCGGACTTCTTCGCCCGCTTCCCGGAAACGGTCGAGCCGTTCCTTGAAGCGACCGAGATGCTTGTCCGCCAGTCTATCGAACAGTACAAGCGTGATGGCCGCGACCATCTTCAAGTCGCCTTCGGCTGCACCGGAGGCCAGCACCGCTCCGTGTACTTCGCCGAGCGTGTCGCGGCAGACCTCATCAATATACCCGATATTGAAATCTCTGTCTCGCACACGGCAAGTCAATATTGGAAGACTATCGCCAAGGAGTCGGTATGAAAAGTTTCGGTAAAGACGAGACTTGCCCGATTGCCCTTATGTCTAGGGGTTGCTGTTCAATTTGCGGAATCATAAAGCGCATTGCCAATGAGTACGGCATTCTGTGGCGTGAGTTGCCCGACTTCCCTCTCTCGAGGAATGCTGCAATAGTTCTCGTTGCTCCGGCTGGCGATGAGAAAATGTTTAGTGTGCTGTCCGACAAGTGTGGCGTTTGGGATGAGAAGGAGCAGACGGCTTGTGCCTGTTATGAACTAGAAGTAGGCAATGGTGCCTGTGCCGCAATGTCCGACAAAGAATCGTTGACGGATTGGATTTTGACCGAGTATGATTTCTACGGACAAAAAGAAATCGGGTTTGAAGGTGCCGACGGATTGTCCGCAGGGCAATTGCAGGAGTTCGAGACGATGCTTGAACGTGCCTTGCAAGAATTGATAAAATCTTTCGCAACGGGAAGGAGGCGGCAATGAGCGAAAAACAGCAGGATTCCCCGTTCGGCAATGACAATCAGATGCTTCGCAAGGGCATCGACGAGTTGTTTGCGACTGTTCAAGACTATGCGTCCTCCGAAAAGTTCAAAGAACTGTTGGACTTTACAGCGCACTTCAAAAAGTATGCACCATACAATGCCATGCTGATTCACATACAGAATCCCGGAGCGCGATTTGTGCTTCCGGCTATGAGCTGGCTGAAATATAACCGCACCGTCATCAATGACAGGCGCCCCCTGGTCATCTTGTGGCCGTTCACGCCCGTTTACTACGTGTATGACGTTGGCGACACGATGGTGCTTCCGAACAAGCTGGACGGATTCAAGGAGGATCTTGCAAAGCCATACGATGGCGATCCGACCAAGCTGGTTGACGAAGGGCGGTTCCGCAAGCTCATTGACAATCTCAAGTATTGGGGAATCGTCTATGGGGAAATGAGGACGGGCGAGAGCTATTCCGGGAAGTTGGAAGTGGGACAGGAGAACGATCCGAACCTTGAATTCAGCCGTGAGGACAAATGTCCAACGACATGGCGCCCTGCCTATTCTATCCGCGTAAGTGCGGGGTCGAGTACGTCTGTGAAATTCGCCGCCATTCTCCATGAACTAGGCCATCTGTTTTGCAATCATCTTCCCAACTGTTACAGTCAGAAAAAACGCCTGGACGGCATTCGTAATCTTTCCCACGCAGCAAAGGAGTTCGAGGCCGAGACTGTTTCGTGGCTTGTTTGCAGACGGCTTGGCGTTGACAACCCATCATACAAATATATAGCACACTATTTCAACACGAACAAGACCATCCCGAATGAGGTAAGTGTAGACGAGATTCTTAAGGCGACTCGCCTTGCCGAGCAGGTTCTGAATGGATGGCCGCTTGAGGGATGCTACCTCTACGCAAAATCGGCGGAATTCAAAAAGGCCACCGATGAGTACCGTGCATGGCTCAAGAAGAAAAAGGAATCGGCTACGCAGCCTGAGTTTGGAGGGTTCAATGGATGACGAAATGCAAATCATCGAGAAATCCCCATTCGTCAAGTCCCAAGATGACGAGGATGGTTTCTTCTGGTCGCTAGAGGTGAAGGACCCCGCCACAAATCAAACTGTCGAAGCGGCCATTTCTCCTTATGCCTTGCTGAACTCCCTTGGAGAAGATGGCGGGGAGCAGGAATTGTTCACGTGCGGTTGCGGAGTGGCCGAGTGTGCGAGAATTTACCATGAGAAATTCGAGTGTACGGATAAGTATGTGCATTGGAGTTTTGTGGAATTGGGAACTGCCTACTCGCTGTTCTTTGACAGAATCGCATACGAGACGGGCGCAATTGAAATGCTCCACGACATATATGTCACGAAAGCTGGCTGGAAGTTCAACGCCATCGAGTACTATTCATACGAAGATTTCAAGGCTGACATGGACAAGTTTCTCGCTGCCAAGCCACACTTCAAGGCCATCTGGGACGAGTTCGAGGAGGTGCAGCCATGAGCAACAATTGGAGGGATATCAATCTTGCGCTCATAATTGAGGCCACAAAAGTACATCCTGACTTTGCCAAGCTTGAGCAGCTGGTGAAGGACGGAGCTGATGTGAATGCTGTTGAGAAAGACGGTGAGGAGAATGCGTTGTCCGACATCATTTATGGAGGGCAAGACACGGAGGACTATGGAAGAGAACTGCCTAAAGTTGACTCTCTCCCCGCCGTGATCGAGTTCTTTTTGAAGCATGGTTTCGATCCTTCCCGTGACGAAGGTCGCGCCGGTGCAAAGTGCCTTGCGAGTCTTACATGGTCACGTTGTCTCGCATCAAAGATTCCCTCCATGAAATTACTTCTCGACGCGGGATGTCGCGATATACCCGCCTGGGATGACGAACACGATCCTGATGACTGTAAGCCGAAATCATGTATTGGGGCAGAGGCTTCTTTCCAGCATTGTGAGGGGGATTTTGACTGTGCAAATACATTTGAGGCACTATATGATATCCTTGTTGCACAAGCTGCCGGACGGTCTTATGCCGGCATTGAGCGATATGATGCCGCATACGGGGCCACGTTGAAACACGTGTTTGTCTCCAAACCACGTGAAGGTACACCTTTCTTCAAGATGAATGAACCAACCTCAAAACATGACAATTGCTTTAGAGGAAGTTTGTACCTTGAGTTCGATAAAGGTTGGCTGATATCGGAAGGCGCGCATTCTTTAGTTTTTGATACAGAGCCGCCTCATGAAGCAATGATTGACGTGTCCTACGCCTTTTCGCCTGTCGTGAACACAACGCTTTCCTATGTGGAATTTTCACAAAATCTGTTAGTTACGGCATGACATATTATGGACAGAACATAATTCGCTACAATTTCCGTGACGATGTTCGTTTGATTACCCAAACGAACTTTGGAGAGATTCGTGGTTCTGAAACTGTGGCATACTATAAACTCGAAAACGAGAAAGGTTCTGTCGATGCGAAACAGATATAGATACATCGACCCCGATCCTCGATGGATCACTCGACGGACATGGAGAGCCGTGTTCTCGGCAACAATTCTGTCAGCGATTGTGGCGGCGGCGTTGATGTATGTCGATTGCCATTGGCCGTTTGCATTACTCGTCGCAGTCCCGGCATGGGTCGTATGGTTCTACCGCCGTCTGCCCAGATGGCCTGAGAATATCGTTCATTGCAGCATAGGTTGGATGAGCGATGTCCTGGATTTATTCCACCTTAGATTCAAGAAGGGAGCGAACTGATGTACCCAACAAACAAAGATTGGGACAAATCGAGCAATCATGTTCGCTGTGGTTGCACCGAGCGCATGGCGGAGCGATTGGCTGACATTGATGGTGTTGACATTGAAATCACCCACATGGCGAAACAATACTGGACGACCAGCCATGCCAAGGAGAATCGTGATATAATCTTTCAAGAGGAGTTGAGATGAAGAGCGAAGAGATCAAGAAACTCGTGGCAAAGAGCGAGAATGCCGCCGTCGAATTCAAGCGGGCGAAAGGAGGCGTCCCCGCCGACTTCTGGCCGTCGTACAGCGCGTTTGCCAACACGGACGGCGGAACCGTCATCCTTGGCATCCGCGAAAAAGACGGAAAGCGCGAGATCGAGGGGTTGCCGGACGCGGAGAAGACCGTGGCCGACATCTGGAATGCGGTCAACAACGCCGAGAAGATCAGCGCGAATGTCCTGTTCAACGAGTCAGTCTATCCCGTCGAGGTTGACGGCAAACGGCTCGTTGTTGTCGAGGTCCCGCGCGCGGAGCGTACAGTCCGTCCGGTCTATGTCGGTGCGGACGTGTTCAAGGGATCATACCGTAGAAACGGCGAGGGCGACTTCCATTGTTCGCGTGAGACGGTCGAGGGCATGATCCGTGACAAGTGCGCCGAGACGGCTGACAACTGCGTCATCGACGAAATGACGGTTGCCGACCTCAACGCGGACACCATCCGGCGGTATCGGATGTATTTCAGCCAGCTTCGCCCCGGCCATGTGTGGAGCGGACTTTCCGACGAAGGATTCCTGATGAAGATCGGCGCGGCGGTGCGCGGTCGCGACGGCGTCGTGCATCCCACGATGGCGGGGCTTGTCTGCTTCGGCGACTTCAACGAGATAACGAATGTCCTGCCGTACTTCTTCCTCGACTACCGCGAGCACCTCTCGCCGGACGTCCGCTGGACGGATCGCGTGTGTTCTGGCGACGCCAACTGGAGCGGAAACGTCTTTGACTTCTTCTTCCGCATCAATCAGTCGATCACGGCGGGGGTGAAGGTGCCGTTCAAGATCGCATCCGACAACGTGACGCGGGTTGACGACACGCCGGTACATAAGGCGCTCCGCGAGGTTCTGGCGAACGCGCTCATCCACGCGGACTACCACGGACGGCGCGGTATCGTAATCGACAAGTACCCCAAGAGGTTGGAGGTCTCGAATCCAGGAACGCTGCGCATGAGTAAGTCCGTCGCCATCGCAGGCGGCACGAGCGATGCTCGAAACGGAAAGATATTCAACATCTTCTCGCTGGTGCGCATCGGCGAACGTTCCGGCATGGGGCTGTCGAGCCTGTATGGTGTCTGGGAGAAGGAGAAGTTCGCCGAACCGTCCATTGTCGAGTCATACGAACCCGACCGCACCAAGGTTATGGTCGAGTTTGAGGCAGACGAGTCGGAACTGGGGGTGGAAATCCAGAAACTGGGGGTGAAAAAACCAGAAGTGGGGGTAAAAGGCCAAGAAGTGGGGGTAATCCCATCGGAAGTGGGGGTAAAAGAGCCGGAAGTGATGGAGAAAACTCCCGAAGTGGGGGTAAATCCTGACTTTGAGGTTCTAATGGGAGCCTACAGAAATGATTTTCGTGCCAATGCTCGTCGAGTACTTGCCGCCTTTTCAGAAAACCCAGAACAGGATACTGCTCAGATTGCCCGCACTTTGAACATCTCTGAAAACAGCGTGTGGCGAGCTGTCCGCGCTTTGAAAGATGTCGGACTCCTTGTTCGCGAGGGGGCGACCAGAGGTAGCAAGTGGATCGTGAAGAAGTGATATGATGCGGCAAGAACTATCAAGAAAACTAACAAGAAAGTTCAGGACAATGCGGGGTGCCGAGCTATTGCTTGATGATTGGCGTGGGGGCGTTCACAGGGCCGCTGGCGTGTTGTGTCACTTGGGATTGGCTGGCATCATCCGCAATCCCATCTATGCGAAAGGAGCATAAAACCTTGAAAACAATAGGCGAAACAACTGAAACGGCTCTTGAAAAATAGAGGAAATCGGTGGTGCATCAGTCCCGAAAACCGACAGATGGGGTTATCTCAAAATAATGTTTCCCCTATTTTTCGGACACTGGGTTCGAGTTGCCTCACCTCCACCATCAGGACGAGCGCATGGCGAAACGTTTTGCTATAATAGACGGAGTCGAGGTTGTGCATTCGGCCAAATCATATTGGAAAACAGAAGCAGGAGGGAACGAGCAATGAGTTCCAAAAAGTACATTCCCCCGTACAAGGTGGGCGAAGAGGCAGTGAATCTCATCGCCGAGATATCCGCCGCCGTGGAGAGGTTTGACATCGAGATTTCCGGTGTCAAAGGTGTGTGGCTTCGCAAGACAAACCGCATCAAGACGATTCACGGATCAACCGCCATTGAAGGCAACACCCTTACGGAAGACCAGGTCACCGCCGTTCTCGATGGGAAGAAGGTCGTTGCCCCGCAAAGGGAGATTGACGAGGTCTTGTGCGCAGCGGCGGCATATGAGGCGATAGAAAGCATCGACCCCTACAAGATGAAAGACCTCCTCAAAGTCCACAAGCTGATGATGGGCGGTCTCGCCGAGGCCGCTGGAGCGTTTCGCACGGGACAGATCGGTGTCATAGATCGGGCTGGGAATGTCATCCACATGGCCCGCCTGCTGCGCAGGTGCCGAAGCTCATGAAGGATCTGTTCAAGTGGCTGAACGAATCCGGTGCTCACCCGCTCGTGAAGAGCTGCGTGTTCCATTATGAGTTCGAGTTCATCCATCCTTTCCTGGACGGCAATGGCAGAACGGGTCGCTATTGGCAGACTGCCATTCTGGGGAAGTGGAGAGACGCATTCTACGCCGCCCCCATCGAGAACATCGTATGGGAGAACCAAAGCGGTTACTACCTCTCCATACGGCGCTCAACGCTTCTGGGCAATTCGGAACCGTTCATCGACTTCATGCTTGAGCGCATCTTGCAGGCAATCAAGGGCAAGGGTGAAGAATTCAAGAATGTCGGTGCAAATGTCGGTGTAAGTGTCGGTGTAAGACTCTCTTCCCGTGAGCGCGATCTCCTGGAACTGTTGCGTCTTGATGGAACATTGACGGCTGCGCGGATAGCCGAAACCTATTCAATTTCCACGCGGCAGGCCGAGCGACTCCTGACAGGACTCAAGAAAAAGGGCTTTCTTGTTCGTGAGGGATCCGACAAGGGTGGTCACTGGGCGGTGGTGCGTTGAGTCGCAGAAGATGTGGTTCAGGCTGCCATAGTGCTCGGGTGGGGCAAGTTGCTTCGGGTGAAAGGGATATGGTATAATGCCGCTATGCAAGCGAAAGTAAACATCCTGACATTCAAGTGGGGGACAATGTACTCGGCGGAGTACGTTAACCGCATTTATCGCGGCGTGAAGGCGCACCTTCATCGTCCGTTTCGCTTCGTTTGCGTGACGGATGACCCCAGCGGCTTGGCGGAAGGTGTTGAGGCGTGTCCTTTTCCTGAGAAGCCGGACTGGTTGCATGTGAACGCCCGCTACCCGACCTGGCCGAATATTTACGTCAAGCTCCTTGTCTTTCAAAAGGGATTCGCCGCGCTGGAAGGTCCGACGCTTTTCCTCGACATCGATCAGATTATCGTCGGTGACCTTGATCCGTTCTTCGACTATCGTCCGGGAGCGTTCTGCATCATCCACAACTGGATTGAATGGCGTAAGCGCATCTTTCGCAAAGTACCGTTTTGCGGAAACTCCAGTTGCTTTCGGTTTGACGCGGGTGAGAAAAGCGATTGTATCTACGAGACATTCAGGCGCGAGGTGGATGTGGCGATGAATCCCGAGGTTTACGGGACGGAGCAGTCCTACATGACGCATGCGGTTGGATTTGAGAATGTGAACTTCTGGCCGAAAGATTTCGTGTGCTCGTTCAAGCGGAGTTGCACCTGGCCTTGGCCGTTCAACCACTTTCTGGTGCCGCGCCTGCGCACGGCGGCGCGCATTCTCTGCTTCCATGGGCAGCCGACGCCCGAGGAGGCCATTCGCGGGTATCGTGGTAGGCACCTGAACACCTGGACGCTTCCCTGCCCTTGGGTCAAGGAACTGTGGGAGAGGTAGGAGGGAGACCGGTGGCGGCTCCATTTGAAATGAAGACAATCCGCATTCACATTGCCGATTACTATGGTCTGCGACCTGAAAATGTCTGGGCCTACCGAATCCTGAAGCGCCACTTTGATGTCCAGTTGGATGCCGTCCACCCCGAATACGTCATTGACGGTGGCCTCGACGACGAATACCTTGATTTCCCTGATGCGGTTCGACTCGTCATCGTCGGCGAAAGTTATGTGCCGAACTTTAACCACTTCGACTATGCCGTTGGGTTTGACAACCTCTCGTTCGGCGACCGCTACCTGCGCCTTCCGCTTTTTGCGGCCTATGGGACTTTCAGGCAGTTATGTGAGCAGGCGCGTCCAACGCCCGACGAATGTGCCGCGCTGGCGCGGCGCGAATTCTGTTCGTTTGTCGTTTCCAACGAGGATGGCGATCCTGCACGGCTTGAGTTCTTCAGAAAGCTTTCGAAGTACAAGCCCGTGGCTTCCGGCGGCAAGCTCTTCAACAACGTCGGCGGTCGGGTGGCGGACAAGTTGGCGTTCATCTCCCGTTACAAGTTCAACATTGCCTTTGAGAATTCGGTCGTGCCCGGGTATACGACCGAAAAGGTGATGGAGGCGCTTGCCGCCCGAAGCGTGCCAATCTACTACGGGAATCCGCGAATAGAGGATGATTTCAACCCGTTGTGCATGGTTCGCGTTGCGACGCGAGACGACATGGAACGGGCAATCGAGGAGATTATTCGGCTCGATCGGGACGATGAGGCCTATTTTGAAAAGCTGACGGCCCCGACCTTCCGTCATCCGATTGAGTGGTACGAGGCGCAGTTTGCGTCCTTCTTGCTCAACATCTTCAATCAGCCGATCGAGTCGGCGCGGCGGCTGAATGCCTACGGCTACCAGTGGAACATTCGCCACCGAGCCCTGCAGGCGCGGCAGTTCTACATGTGGACGCATCCAGGTAAGCTCATCAAGCGGTTGCGGAAGACCCTTGGACAGCGAGGAGGGGGTGGAAGATGAAGATTTCCGTCATTGTTCCCGTCTACAATGTCGAACGCTATCTTGAACGGTGTCTCAGGTCGGTCGAGGCGGCGGCGCGGCAGTTTGTGGGCGGCGAAAAGGGGCGTTCCGTGGAGGTCATCTGTGTCAATGACGGCTCGACCGACCGCTCCCCGGCGATTCTTGTCGGCGAGCGGGAGCGGTTTTCGTCCCTTGAAGGGGTGAATTTCGTGGTCGTCGACAAGCCGAACGGAGGGCTTGGCTCCGCACGAAACGCCGGCCTTGACCGCATGACGGGCGATTACGTGATGTTCGTCGACTCGGACGACTACATTCCATCCTGTGCGCTGTCGGTTTTTGCCTCCGTCGCCACGGCGTCGGGTGCCTCCATTGTGATTTCGACATCGTTTCGGAAGGATTCCGGGAGTGGCGTTTCCGAGGCATCGCCTGCGAAGGTGCCGCGCTGGAGTGTGCACCCGTCTTCCTGGATTGCTGGGCGGAAGGTCCAGTACAGTGCCTGGAACAAGTTCTATCGGGCGGACTTGTTGCGAAACCGTCGGTTTTCGAATGAAGTCCGCTATTTTGAGGACTATCCGTTCACGACGCAACTCTTCTGTGATGTTGCGACGATGGCCTTTGTTGACGAGTCGCTCTATGTCTATTGCATCAATCCATCGGCCACCTCGCTCATCCACTCGCCGTTTTCCGAGCGTAAGCTGCGGGACTCGGCAGCGGGCATCCGCGCAATCCTCGACCATGCGCGGGGGACATCCGCCGCGCGTTTTGCCCGTCGGCAGGCCGGGGACGGGCTTTCTTCCACGATTGGCAAGGTCTGGAAGGTTAGAAATCTCGATTTCAACCGAAAGTTGCTGGCGGTTTGCGACGATTTGTTTGCCCGCGATCCCAAGTTGCGCGGCAGTCTTTCGCTCAAGGCGAAGGTTCGGCTGCTGCTCGTTCGCTGGAAGACGAAGACCCGCGCCGTCTCCGCATCGTAGTGTTGCGAGGTGCGCACCATCGGGGTGCGGGATGCGCACGAGTCGGTTCTGTCGTGCGCACCACGGCGCAGGCGCGGCACTTTGAATGGCCTGCCGGACGGCAGACCGGCAAGACCATCTGCCGCGTTCCAGCCAGAGGACGGCCAGTCCCTCCTCTCGGGCGAGCCGCCGCGCAAGCCCCCGAGCAGGCGGTTTTATGGTATAATACACGCCAAAAGGATACAGAAGATAATGGGTATACGCATATTAGGTACGGGCAGCTACCTGCCTCCGAGGGTCGTGACGAATGACGACCTCGCGAAGCCGTTGAATACGTCGGATGAATGGATCTACTCGCACACGGGCATTCATGCGCGCCATGTCGCCGAAGAGGGAGATAGTGCCTCGACGATGGGTACGAAGGCGGCGAAACTGGCCCTTGAGGCGGCGAATGTGAAGCCGGAGGACATTGGCCTGATCGTGGTGGCGACTTCGACGGCGGACTACAATCCGTTCCCGTCGACGGCTTGCCTTGTGCAGGCTCAGCTTGGGTGCACGAATGCCGGAGCCTTTGATCTCCAGGCGGCTTGTTCGGGGTTTGTGTATGCGCTGGAGCAGGCGCGTGGCTTCCTGAATTTCTATCCGGAGAAGAAGGCCCTTGTCATCGGCTCGGAATGCCTGACGCGAGTCGTCAACTGGGCGGATCGCTCAAGCTGCATTCTCTTTGGCGATGGCGCGGGTGCACTTGTTCTTGGCAATGACGAGGCACCGGGCGTCGCTGCGACGCATACCAAGGCGTATACGATTCTGGGCGCGGATGGGACCGGTGCGAACTTCATCGTGCGGACGGGTGGCACGAAGGATGCTCTCCAGTTCGATCCGGAGTTTGGCATTCCGATGCCGCCTCCGCCCGTGCAACCTGAGATGAAACTCGCCGGGCACGATGTGTTCGCCTTTGCCGTGAGGACGTTGTCGAAGGTCGTGACGGATCTCTGCGAGAAGTTCGGCACAACGCCTGAGCAGGGCGTTGACCGCGTCTTCGCCCACCAGGCGAATGGGCGCATCATCGAGGCCGTTGCGCGGCGCATGAAACTGCCGCTGTCGAAGTTTTGGCTGAATCTTGCGTCGACGGCGAACACGTCCGCCGCGTCAATTCCGATTTCGCTTGACCAGGCCGTGCGCGCCGGTGAGCTGAAGGATGGCATGAAAATCGTGATGGTCGGCTTTGGTGCGGGGCTCACCTACGCCGGTACGTATTGCACTTGGCCCAACCTCTAATTATTCTTCAATAGAAAGGACACGTAACCATGAAGAAAGTCATGATCACGGGCATTGGAATGCTCACCGCCGTTGGCAACGGCAAGGCTGCCACCTGGGAAGCGATTAAGGCGGGTAAGCCGGGCGTTGGCCGCATCACCAAGTTCGATCCTTCCCGTTGCACCTGCCAGGTTGCGGCGGAAATCAAGGGTTTTGAGGAGTATGCCATTGGGGGCGGTCTCTTGAACAAGCGCGAAGCCCGGCACATGGCGCTGTTCTCGCAGTATGCCGTGACGGCGGCCGTGGAGGCTTGGCGTGATGCCGGGTTCACGGACGAGAACCGTCCTGACATGGATCGCGTCGGTACGATTCTTGGCGTGGGCATCGGCGGTCTGGATGTGACCGGCGAGTCGTACAAGGTCCTCTTTGACCGTGGTCCCGACCGTCTTTCCCCGCTGGCGATTCCGGAGCTCATCTCGAACGAGGGTGCAGGCAACATCGCGCTGACGCTCGGTGCGAAGGGGCCTTGCCAGGTCATCACGACGGCGTGTGCGTCTTCGACGGATGCGATTGGCTATGCGATGGATGCGATTCGTGCGGGTCGTGCCGACATCGTGATTGCTGGTGGTTCAGAGGCGACGATTCTTGAGTTCTGCGTGGGCGGCTTCATGAAGGAGAAGGCCCTTGCGACAAAGTTCAACGACACGCCCGAGAAGGCCTGCCGTCCGTTCAATGTCGACCGCGATGGCTTCGTGATGGGCGAAGGTGCCGGCATCCTCATTCTCGAAAGTGAGGAACACGCCAAGGCGCGTGGTGCCAAGGTCTACGCCGAGCTCGCTGGTTATGGCGCGACGTGCGATGCCTACCACATCACGGCCCCGGATCCTTCTGGCGATGGCGCGGTGAAGGCGATTGAGGTCGCGCTCAAGGATGCCGGTGTGACGGACAAGTCGACGGTGGACTACATCAATGCGCACGGCACCTCGACGCATCTCAACGATGCGATGGAGACGACGGCCTTCAAGCGCGTCTTTGGTGATGAGCAGGCGAAGAAGATCAACATCTCCTCGACCAAGCCGTTCCACGGGCACTGCCTCGGTGCGACGGGTGCGATTGAGGCGGCCATCACGGCCCTTGCCATCAAGGAGGGATATGTCCCGGCCACGATTAACTACGAGCATCCCGACCCTGAGCTGGATCTCAACTACACGCCGAATGTCGGTGTCAATCGCGACATCCGCGTGGCGATGAGCTCGTCGCTTGGCTTCGGCGGTCACAACGGTATTCTCGTCTTCAAGAAGGCTTAATCATCATGGCGACACCTTTTGAAATTCCTGTTCTTGGCAAGGTCTACAACACGCCGGGAATCGATCTTCTTCCGCATCGCGATCCGTTCCTCTTCGTCGACAGGCTTCTGTCGGCGGACGAGACGGGGGCGGTTGCCGAGTACACGTTCACGATGGAGAAGAACGAGTTCTTCAAGGGACACTTTCCGGGCTTCCCGATTGTCCCTGGCGTTGTGCTGGTCGAGACGATGGCGCAGGCCGCCGGCGCGGGACTGATTGCCCGTGGCTTTTTCGGCGACAAGAAGCCTGGCTTCCTCTTCGCCAAGGTGGATGGTGCGAAGTTCAAGCGTCCAGTCCGTCCGGGCGACACGTTCACGACGGTCGTCAAGACGGTGAAACTGCGCTCCATCATCGCCGTCTTCGAGGCGAAGGGCTATGTCAACGGTGAGTTGGCGGCCGAGGGCACGTTGACGTGCATGCTGGGCGAGAACAAGGAAAAGTGAGGACCGAAGAAGTCTATGATTCGGATTGTCAAGACGGGCGATGCGCGCATTGAGCAGTTCAATGCGCGTCCAGCCTTTCCAGAAGAGGCCGAGAAGGCCGCTTTTGGCGTTCTTGCCGACATTCGCAAGAACGGAGATGCCGCCGTCCGTAAATATGTGGCGAAATTCGAGGGCTACAAGGGTCCGAATCTGCGACTTGCGGATGGGGAAGGTGAGGCGGCGGCGATTCCTGCGGATATCCGCAAGGCCGTTCTTGATGCGCACCGCCGCGTCCTGAAGTTTTCAAAGGCCTCCCTTCGGCGCGGATGGAGCATGAAGACTCCCGGCGGCGGTTCGGAAGGGGAGTTCTTCACCCCGATGGATCGCGTCGGTGTGTATGTCCCGGGCGGGACGGCTCCGCTCGCCTCGACCTCCATCATGACCGTGACGCTTGCGAAGGCGGCGGGCGTGAAGGAGATTGTTGCCTGCACGCCGGCGGGGCGGACGGGGGAGGTCAACCCCGTTCTCCTGTATGCGCTTCGTGTCGCGGGGGCAACCGAGATCTACCGTGTGGGGGGCATCCAGGCGATTGGTATGATGGCCTTTGGCACGGAGACGTGTCGGAAGGTCCAGAAGATTGCTGGTCCGGGCAATGCATTCGTGACGGCGGCCAAGCGTCAAGTCTATGGCTATGTCGCCATTGACCAGGTGGCGGGTCCGAGCGAAATCGCCGTCCTGACGGATGGTTCTGTTGACGTCCGCTGGATTGCGGCTGACTTGCTTTCGCAGGCGGAGCATGGAAGCGGGTGGGAGAAATCTCTCTGCGTGTGCACCTCGATGAAGTTGGCAGAGGCCATTCGTCGGGAAGTCCTTGCGCAGACTGAAACCCTGTCGCGCAAGGCGCTCGTTCAGCGTGTCATCGATCGTGAGGGAATCCTGATTGTCGTTGCGAAGAACGTGCAGGATGGACTCCAGGTCGTCAATCGCTTTGCACCGGAGCACTTTGAGATTATGACGCGTAATGCCACGCGTGTCATGAAGGGCGTTCGTGCGGCGGGCGCGGTCTTCGCCGGGTCTTGGACGCCGGAGTCCGCCGGCGACTTTGTCGCGGGCCCCAGCCATGTGCTTCCGACGGGGGGCGCGGCGAATATGTTCTCGGGTCTTACGCCGGATGACTTCCGTCGTCGTCACAGTTTCGTTGCGTTCAAGAAGAAGGACTTGCAGGAAACGTGTCGCACGATTGAGGCGTTTGCGGGCGTTGAGGGCCTCGACGGTCACGGCCGTGCGGCCACAATCCGCTTTTCATGACCTTTTTGCAATGTCATGCCTACGACATTGGAGCGGGTTTAGCCTCGCTCCTTTGGCCGTTTTTCCACCGTCGTCGCCAGATTGCCATTGAGAACATTCTGCGGGCGGGTGTCGCGTCCGATCGACGGACGGCGGCGCGGATTGCGCGGCGTTCGTTCGGCCATTTTGCCGGGCACATCTGTGAGGCACTGTTTGTCCCACGGGTCGTGAACGCCGACAATTGGCGCGAACACCTGGACATGACGACGGAGGCCGATGCGACAACCGTCCGGCTTCTCCTTGAGACACCCGACACGCCGATTCTCCTGGCGAGTTCCCATCACGGCGTTTGGGAGGCGGCGACGAACATCCTCTCGTTTGCCCGGCCGATGATTGCCATTGCGCGTCTGCCCAACAATGGGCTGGTGACGCGGTGGATGAAGAATCATCACTTCAGGGGGCCGGTGACAATCGTCAACAAGAACCAGGGCATGTCGCCTGACATTCTCCGCAAGTGGCGCGAGGATTGTGCCGCCATGACCATCCTGATGGATCAGTATACGCATGGTGGCCTGCTGCTGAAGTTCTTCGGCCGTCCGGCACGGACCTTCACGAGCGTCTCGCGGCTTGCCATGCGCACGGGCTTTCCGATCGTCGTCGGTTCGTTTGTTCGGCTTGCCCCCTATCGCTACAGGCTTGTGGGCGGTAGCCCGATTCGTGTGGAACGCGGCGCGGATCTCGCGCAGGTGACGCAGTTGCTGAACGATCGCCTTGAGGAGGCCATTCGTCGCTATCCCGAGCAGTACCTTTGGGTTCACAGGAGGTGGCGAGATGACTGATGCGCGGCTTTTGCTCCTCTTCAATTTTCTGTGCCTGGGGCTGACGCTGGTCTTTTTCTGGTCGACGGTGATTGTCCTCTTCGGCCTTTTGCGGCGGGCGCGTGTGCACCCCAAGGCGAAAAAGAACCTTCGCTTCGCCATTCTCATCTGTGCGCGGAATGAGGAGCGGGTGATTCGCCTGCCTGTTCGAAGCCTGCTGATGAGCCGTTATCCGGCCGCCTTGCGCGATGTCATCGTCCTTGCGGACAATTGCAGCGACCAGACCGTGGCGCGGGCGCGCGCGGCGGGCGCAACCGTTTGGGAGAAGACGATTCCGAGCGCGGGGAAGGGCGATGTGCTCGCCTGGGGCATTGAGAAGATTCGTGCGTGTGGTGGCTATGACGCGATCGCCGTCTTTGACGCGGACAACATTGTCTCGCCTGAATGGCTTTGCAAAGTCAACGCGGCGTTGTGTGACGGCGAGTCGATTGTGACCGGGTGCCGCCATTCCTCCAATGCGCGGACGAACCTGATTTCCGGCTGGTACACGATCTACTGGAACATGATGAACGAGTTGTCTAACCGCGTACGGACGAACCTTCACCTTTCGGGGAAACTGACGGGGACAGGGTTCGCTTTCCTTCTCTCCGTCCTTGGGGAGGAAGGATGGAAGACGAAGACCATGGTGGAGGACGTTGAGTTTACCGTCATGGGAAACCTGCGCGGATATCGGGTCGCCTATGTTCCCGGTGCGGATTATGCCGACGAGCAACCTGTGACAGTCCCGTACATGTGGCGGCAGCTTCGCCGCTGGGCGACAGGCGGTTGGCAAGTCGTGCGGATGTATTTTAGGCCGTGGGTCAAGACGCTCGTGAGGTGTCCGACGTTGCGCCTGTTCGATAGTTTCTTCGCCATCCTGACGGGAATGTCCGTTGCGTTTATTCTGCTGTTTGATGTCCTGGCGTTTATTTTCCGTCTGTTGAGCGGCGAAACGGTGGCTTCGGCGAGCGGCTTTTTCTTCGGTGTCATTGGGTTCGTCTTTGTCATGGGATGGTTTACGGCCTGGGCTTCCGTGGCGCTTTCGCAGGAAAAGCGGCGGCCGCGTGTCCTGCCCATCCTGCTTTTCCCAGTCTTCTCCCTCATCCTTTCGGCCTCGGTTTTGGCGGCGCTTGTCGTTCCGACGCGTCAGTGGAAGCCCATCCCCCACGGGGCGTAAGATGTCGCGGCTCGCGTTTCGGCGGGCGGCATTGGCATCTCGATTCCTTATTCGTGCGTCCATCCGTTTGGGATGTTGACGGTGCGCGGCATCGGTCAAAACGCTGCCTGATGTCGTACTCCTGATAGTCAGATTGACTCGTTCACCACGCATTTTCACCAGTTTGCGAGGCGCGGTTGACAGCCGTGAGTTAGATCTGGTAAACTTTACCGCGTCTAACAAAAGAGGATAACGACAAAGAATGCAGAGACTTCTTGTGATGATTGGGACGGTCGCCGTCGCCTGCTGTGCAGGGGCGGCACCCTTTGGAAAGTGGTTTACCCATCGTGTGCCGTCGACGGGCGCAATACAGCTGATTTATGGTGTTGGCGATGAGTATCAGGCGACGTTCAGGGATGAGGAGGGGAATGCGCTCAGCTACAATCCGCAGACGGGATGCTACGAGAAGTCTGACGAGCAGACGCGGCAGTCTCGAATGGAGAAGGTTCGCGAACGGATGCGTGAATACTTGCAGTCAACCGGGCGGACGGAGCGATGGCGTGCACGCAAGGCGAGCCGCCTTTCATTGGGTTCAACCACGGCAACTCGTTCGGCGACCTATCAAAGTGCAGCGGCCAATGAGAACTATCAGGCGACTTCGGGTACGATCGTCGGTGTCACCTTGCTTGTGGACTTCCCGCTGATTGATGAGGATGGCCGACAGACGAATACTCTTGCGGCCGTCGCGCATCCGAACGTCTCGGCAGGCGATTTGGAGGAAATGATCAACGGCAGCAAGTTTACCAAATATGGGAATGTCTCCTCGTGCCGCGCCTATTATGAGACGGTGAGCGGTGGGGTTCTCATCTACACGAATGTTGTCATCGGATGGATTCAGGCACCGCATCCGCGTGACTACTACGACAAGCCGTCGGTTGAGAATGGGCAGTGCGGTCGACAGCTCATTGGCGATGTGCTGCAGGTTCTTGCCGCACGGGATGATTACGCGACTGAAATTCTGCCGCGTCTCCAGCAGGCCAGCTACCGTGAGCAGAAGAAATTGGTTGTCATGAGCGACTATTCGATTCGTGCGCTGAACGTGTATTTTGCGGGAGAAGAGTCGACGACGTGGGGGTATGGTCTGTGGGCGCATCAGTCGACGCTTCAATCCGACCAGTACAAGGCGGCCCAGATTACGATTGATGGACACACGTGTCACTTTTCGACTTATCAGCTGACGCCCGTGACGTCCAATCCTTCCATCCTGACCTTTTGCCATGAGAATGGGCACATGGTCTGTGACTTCCTGGATCTGTACCATTACAATTCCCTTCCCGGAAATGGTGTTGGAATGTGGGATTTGATGTGCGGGCGAACGGGAACGTACGACACGCATCCGCAGTACCTGTCCGCCTATTTGCGTGTGGCGATGGGATGGGTTCAGCCGAAGCCCCTGCCAGTCGGTGGATGGGTGACGGTTACGGACGCGCTCAGCGACGTCTATTATTTTGCGAATCCACAGAATGCCAAGGAATACTACCTGATTGAAAACCGTCAGGCGCGAGGCTACGATCAAGAGATCCGTTCAAGCGGCATTGCCATTTATCGGTGCAATGAGGATGGCGACAACATGTACCCGACGGTGCTCTCGGATTCGCAGAAGAAGGTGTTCGCTAACTACGGTGCGGCGACGAACCGTCTGAATTACGAAGTGAGCCTTGAGCAGGCGGACGGTCTCTACTCACTTGAGACCGCAAAGACGAATGGCGATTCGGGGGATGCGTGGAAGGCGGATAATCCGGCGAAGACTTATGGCGGGGTGTTCAATGGAACGAGCGTTCCCTGTGCACGATGGGCGGATGGCACGGCGGCGACGCTGAACCTTTCCCATTTCTCTCCGAATGGGCGAACAATGAGTTTTTGGAGTGCCGCGCCGGCATCCGCCGCCACTTCGTCTGCGGCATCACGATTTAACCTGGCCCTTGACTGTGATGATGTGAAGTTCTGGACAAAAGCCAATCGTTCGTGGTCGGTCGATGAGGACGTGTCTCGGGATGGAAAGAACGCGGCACGTAGTGCGGACATTGCAAAGGGCGAGACCAGCTGGTTCTATTGCTCTTTCTCAGGGAAGGGGACATTTTACTTCGATTGGAAGGTCGATGGTGCTGACACCTCTGACCGACTTTCGTTCTTCACCTCAACGAATGAGGGCGTGACGGCATCGACAACGATCAAGGGACCGAATGTTGCGTGGGCGAGGAAGGGGTATACTTTCAAGACGGATGGCGCACATTGCGTCCATTGGCGCTATTACAATCAAAGCGGGAAAACAACGGCCGCGAACGCCGGTTGGCTTGACCGCATTCGCTGGGTGCCGACGACATGGAAGGGAGAGCCTATCTTTGGCACGGCGTGCAGCTATTCCAAGCAGAGTGGCGTCCTGACGATGTTGGCATCGATGCAGGAATATGGATCAAACACGGTGACGCGGACAAAGGCCACGTTTGCAACGGTGCAAATCGAAGTGGCCGACAATTCGGCTTTCTGCAATTCGCGTCTTTTTGATGCCGTTGCAATCAATACGGCAACCGTCGCGACGATAACGGCCGTGCCTGTCTTTGAGAGCGGACGCAAGTGTTATGCGCGTCTTGTTGTGACAAACAACGGAAAACTCAAGAAGAATGGACGCGCCTATACCTTCACAGCCGTCACGCCGACGCTTGCCGATGTGGCCGTGAAGCCGAAAATGGAGGCGTGGCATACGGCAAGCGAGGAATCCGTTGAAACATTTGAGGTGCAAGTGGAGTCTTCGGGTGTCAGGGATGAAGCTGTGAACATGGTTGCCGAGTTCTCGAAAACGGCGGACTTTGCAACGGTTATCCAGTCCGTGAGCACGGTTCCCTCAATCGTCCCGACTGGCAGGGTGACCAGCGTCAGTGTGCGGGGATTCCCAAAGCATGAGGCCGTCTACCTGCGCCTGCGCGCCGTCAATTCGGCGGGATTGTCGTCGCTCGGTGCCCAGACGGTGCGCCATGACTACGCGCTCGACGTGACGAATTTTGATCGTTGGTTGAAGGCCAAGGGGTTCACCACAAGAGACTATGCCCGCAGCAGCGAAATCGCCGCGATGAAGTCGCGGGCAACTCGATTTGCAAAGTGCCGCGCCGATGGTCGGGTGATGTCCGTCTTTGACGAGTATGTGGTCGGAACGAATCCAGACGATGAGGCAAGTGTCTTCCGCACGTCCATTCAAATGGGCGCGAACGGACCTGAACTCACGTGGATGCCTGACTTGGGCGACGAGCGAGTGTACACGGTTTATGGAAAGGCCAATCTGTCGGATGAATGGTCCTCGCGTGTGGATGGGACGCATCGCTTCTTCAAGGTGTCCGTCTCGTTGCCGAAGGGATTGGACGCATCCATTGAGGATCGCGTGGGGGCGATCTCATCCGTGGAAGCCGATGCCGGGGATGAACAGCCGTCAGGTGATTCACCTGCAATCAATTCGGGATTTAGTACGCTTTCCGTGCCGCCGACTCTCCAGTTTCGCGAGACGGAGGAGACCTCGGGGAAGGTGGCCGTTTCCGCGACAAACGATCTCGTGCAGACGGTGCACGTGAATGTGGAGAAGGTGAATGGGCGCAAGCGAATCACGTCTTTTGACGTGAATCTCAAGGGAACCGTTTGGCTTGATCTCATGGTGGAGAAGGGGTCGCTGTCCGTTTCAAATGTGTCGCTATACTCGGTTCGGAATTTCTCCGAAGCCCCGTTCCTGTGCTGGGCGGGACCACGGGTGGATATTGACGCGGCGGTGAGCGGCAGTGTGGCGATGCGCGTTCCAATTGCCGTCGATGCGACGCTCTCATACAAGAACCGAACGCTGACCCACGACGGCAATGTGTCCATTCAGAATTTCGACGCGCACGATGACATGAAGGTGTCGGATATTGGAGTCGATGCGACGGTCTTTGCGGGAGTGGAAGTCGGTGCGGCAGTGGGGGCGGAAACGTCCGCCGCGTCTGCAAAGTTTATGAAGGTGACGGTCGTTCCTGGCGTTACGGGAACGTTCAAGAAGGGGGATGCCGACTTCTCCAGCACAATCGTTCCAACCGTCAGTTTCTCATTCGCGCCGCTTTCACTCGAACTCTTCGACAGGACATTTGAGCCGGTTGAATTGACGCGGACGATTGTCGGGACATCCTTGCCGTTCGCGGTCCTTCTTCCGTGATTTTCGTGTGGTCCGTGGCTGGTTTTCGTGTAATCGTCTGAACGAAAACGGTGGTTTTCGCGGCAAAATCGCGAGGGTCGAAGCCCTTCTCCCGTTGTTTCGGAGTTCACGACCAGCGGTTTTAAAAGTCGAGTCCCGCAGTGACTCGCTCAGTCTCTCGGAGTGACTCAGTCAGTTTCTCTCGGTGATTCCGCCGTGATCTGGGCAAAAGAAGGCGGGCGGGGGACAGTTCCCCCGCCCGTTCTGCGGTGACGGCAGTGCGCGTCCGCCGCGCTGCGGATGCGCACGTGCCCCTCAGGCGGCCCGCCGTGGGGCGGATTTATTTGCCGCGCACGGTCCGTTCCGCGCAATCGCGGCGCATGCAAGGGGGCTTGCGGGCAAGGCTGGGGGCGAAGGGACGGGGACTGCGCCCCCGAACCTCCGCTTGAGAACGGCGGAGCGAAGCCCCACCGCGTAGGCGTTTTGAAGGCGCAAGCGCGGCGTTTTCTCGCGTGCGTCTCCCCGCGTCCCCTCGCGGCGGAACGCATGCGCCTCGGCCGGGGCTCCGGAATCCCTCCGAACGCTCGCCCGTGCAAAACAACTTTCCTTCAAACGACTTTCCTTCGTCGACATGGTCAATCCTTCCCGCCGGCCCTGCCGGCGCTTCGCGTGATGTCATCCCGTCCGACCGTCTAATCGTCCCGCCGGCAGCGCGCCCATCCACTTCCGCCGGTGCCGCATAATTATCCATTGCGCCGGCCTTTCTCTTGTTGCGCTGGGCGGGGTCCTCCGTTCGTTGAAGAGGGAGTCCTCCGTCGGACAAGATGGCGCGATTATACCATTTCGCCGCGCCGCTTGCATGGGGGCAGGTTGGCCGAACCACGAAACACGCGGAGCGCACGGAAAGGGGAGGGCGGTTTTTAGCCGCAGGGGACGCAAAGGTCGCAGGGAGGGAGGGGCTTGAAAGATTTGAAGGGCGCGGGCGCGGCACTTTGAATGGCCTGCCGGACGGCAGACCGGCAAGACCATCTGCCGCGTTCCAGCCTGTGAGCCGCCTGTTTCTCGTCTCGGGCGAGGGGGCGGTGTTGACGGCCTCATCTTTTTTTGATACGATTCCCACAACCTTGTGAACGGAACTTCCACCCTTATAGGAGTGATATGAGCATATCGAAAGTTGTTGCGGCGGTTTGTGTTCTGTCCGTTGGCCTTGCGGCTTACGGTGAGACGCTGACATACCAGGGGGGGGGTATCTGGGATTCCTCTTCGCTGACATGGAAGAACGAGTCTGGCGAAGTCGTTCCATGGTCGGACGGAAATGCGGCTTCGTTTCCGCAGGGTGGTTCGATTACCCTCGTGGCGGATGTTGCGGTCACGACACTGACCGTCGGCGGTTCGGATTTCGTCCTTTCCGGTCGTGGGGTGCTTGAGGTCGAAAAGGTTGTCATGAGTGCCCTGAGTGCGGAGATTGCCTGCCCGGTTTACGCCGCAGGCGATTTCGCGATTCAGTCGGGGGTTGCCCAGGTCAAGGGCGAGTCGGGCGTCTACCTCTCCGCAAACGAGTGGCGTAAGATTGGCGCGTCGCTTCCGCTGGCTTCGGTGGGTGGCTTTTCCATGTCCGACCACAGCATCGGGTGGAATGCCGAGGGGAACTGGAGCAGTGGCGAATGGAAAGATTATCCGGAGTCGGGCGTTCAGACGGTTGACACGCTTGCCGCCAATCTCTCCTATCGCAAGCTGTTCGTCGTGAGCCGGGCGGAGGAACGGATGGTCGTTGAATATCGCCGCCTCTTTGAGAGCTACGGTGTCTACTGGCTGGCGGCCATGCAGGTTGAACTTAAGGTCGCGGGCGAGGATGTCCTTGCGAAGGTGACCTCCTCAAAGACCGTTCGTGTGGGAGTGAGCAACGGTGTGGCTGCTTTTGACGATTGCCCGTACGAGACGCTGGAGAGCCGGGGCGATTCGGAGAAGGGCGGGAGCGTCTGGCCGTTCCTGATTTACGATGAGGCACCGTGGACGAGCGAGACGCGTCCGCAGTGGAAGGGGGTCAACGCCGCGGGCGGCGATTGGCGGTTGTCGGATTTGGTCGGGGCCATCGGCGACTTCTCGGACTTTGCATTCACGGTCACGCCGCAGGTTCGATTCTCCGGCCGTGTGCTGGCGGGGGGCAAGATTTCGGTTGGCGAGAACCTGGAGATGACGTTTGCCGGACCGCTCTCCGACATCGGCCGCGCTTCGGAGTCCGCACGGGATTACCTGACGGGCGACTCGTTTGTCGCGGCGTTTTCGGGTGACTTTGAGTCCTCGGCGGTTCAGACCGTGCTCACGATGGGCGGAAGTCAGTCCTTCGGAGGGACGATTCGGACGGCGAGTGGCGGCGGCCTGACCGTCGCCGCCGGGACGGAAGTCGTCCTGTCGGATGAGACCTACGCCTCGCGTCGGGACAACCACTCGGCGGCCTGGCACATTTTCGGTACAGTTCTTTGCGGGCGGAGGTATGGATTCTCCCTCAATGCGGCGGCCGGTGCCATGCAGTCCGAAGTCCTTGATGGGGGACGCATCGTCTTCGACTTCGAGAACGCGGCGGACGGAAACCAGCCTCTTTTCATCCGCAGGGGCGGGACGCTTGTCCTCAAGCGCCGCGACTGCCTTGGAAACGAAAAGCCCGTGACCGTTGAGGCGGGCGGTGTCGTGGAAAACACCTGGATTGCGGACGGCTCGGACGGAACGCGTGATACCGATCGGATGACAATTCGCAGCAATCCGATTCTTTCGGGCGGTCAGTTCGTCGGAACGACGATGTGGTTCGGTTATGAGGCGTGGGGTTGGAGGTCGACCGAACTAACCGTTTCGGGGCATTCGGCTTCCGTCCTTTCCGTTGATCGGATTGTCATCGACTTCCCCGGTGGTACGCTGAGGGGAACGTGCACGGCGGATTTTGCCGTGCCGGATGTCACGGGGGATGAGGCTTCTGATTTGCTCGTGGAGTCGCCCATCGTCCGGCGGAGTGATGGAAGTGCGCCGACGGACTACACGCGCTGGGCGTATGGCATCCGCAAGAAGGGCGCGGGAACGATCGAATTGCGTCAGATGTGCACATTCGGCGAGATTGACGGGACGACTGCCGGGCAGACCTTCCTCGAAGGTGGAACGCTGCGCCTTGCGACTTCGGCCTCCGGCTCTCGCCTGGGCCGCCTGCAGTTGGACGGTTCGGCCAGCCTTCAGTTGGATGAGGGCGTGAACATCGCGTTTGCGAATTCGCGGGAGATTTCGGGCACGAATCCAGATGATGGTGGCGCGGCCTACACATGGGCATGGGCGACGGATGCGACGCTGACGCTCAAGAACCGTCTTGAGCGGAATGCCATCCGCTTTGGAACGGATGCCAACGGTTTGACCGAAGCTCAGATCGCGGCGATTCGGTACGCGGACGGCGTGACGACGAAGACGCCAGTCTTCAGCCTTGACGATCGGGGTTACTTGAAGGACGGTCTGGGCGGCGGCTTCTTCCTCCGTCTCCGCTGACGGCGGGGAGAGCATCGAGACCTGCCGGACGGCAGGCCGGCAAAACATCTGCCGCGCTTTCGCCTGCCTCTCGGCTCGGGCGGCCTGCAAGCCCCCGAGCCGGCGGTTTATGGTATAATATCCGCTGATTCTAATGGATGTTGAAGGAGAAACGTGTATCATGAAGAAGTTCCTCAGTGCGAATGAGGCGGTTGCCCACGCGGCGGCCCAGGCGGGATGTGTTGTGGCTTCGGCCTATCCGGGTACGCCGTCGACCGAGATTCTCGAAAACATTGCCAAGTTCAAGGATACGGTTCGGTGCGAATGGGCGGTGAACGAGAAGGTCGCCATGGAGACGGCCATCGGTGCGTCCATGGCCGGTGCGCGTGCCCTGACGGCCATGAAGCATGTCGGGCTTAATGTGGCGATGGATCCCCTGATGACGTTCACATACGTTGGGGCGACGGGTGGCATGGTCATCATCTCGGCGGACGACCCGGGAATGCATTCCTCGCAGAATGAGCAGGACAACCGAAACCTCGCCAAGTTCGCCCGCGCTCCGCTCTTTGAGCCGTCCGATAGCCAGGAGGCCTACGACATGGTGCGCGAGGCCTTTGAGATCTCGGAAAAGTTCCAGGTTCCCGTCATTATCCGCCTGACGACCCGCACCAGTCATTCGGCGTCGCTCGTCGATCTCGGGGACTTTAATCCGAAGCCCCATGCCCTGATTCCCTACGAGAAGAACATTCGCAAGACGATCCCCGTGCCGATGTTCGCCCGTGGGCAGCGTCTTGCCGCGCAGGAGCGGACGCTGGCGATGGAGAAGGCCGCGTGTGCGTCGGGCCTCAATCGCATCATCCCCGGCAAGCGCGAACTCGGCATCATCACCTCGGCGGTGGCCTTCCAGTACGTTCGCGAAATCTTCCCCGAATACACGATTCTCAAGCTCGGGTGGACGAATCCGCTTCCGAAGGCACTCGTGGCGGACTTCGCCAGCCGCGTCGACCGTCTGCTGGTCGTGGAGGAACTGGATCCCTTCCTGGAGGACCAGGTGAAGGCGATGGGGCTGAAGGTCGTCGCCCACACGACCGAACTCAATATGCTTGAGCTGAACGCCGATCGCCTTCAGAACCTTCGCCATGAGATTTTCGGCGACGTGCCGGAGGCGAAGTCCGTGCCGGTGGATGCGACCCTACCGACGCGTCCGCCTGTGCTGTGCGCGGGATGCGGGCATCGCGGCGTCTTCTACGTCCTCTCGAAGCTGAAGGCGACGGTGACCGGTGACATCGGCTGCTACACGCTGGGAGCCTTTCCTCCGCTCAATGCGATGGACTCCACGATTTGTATGGGAGCCTCGATTGGCAATGCGGCGGGGATGCGGAAGGCTGGACTGAAGGGGCGCATCTGTGCAGTTCTCGGCGACTCGACATTCTTCCACAGCGGTATGACGGGCATCCTCTCCGCCCTCTATAACGGAACGCCGGTGACGACGGTCGTCCTCGACAACCGCATTACGGCGATGACGGGCCACCAGGACAATCCGGGCACGGGCAAGACGCTGACGGGTGACCCCGCTCCCGTCACGGAGATTGGCGACATCGCCCGCGCCATGGGCTACAAGAAGGTCGTCAAGGTTTCGGCGGACGACCTTTCGGCCCTTGAGACGGTGCTGAAAGATGCGATGGACGGCGATGAGGGTGCGCTCATCATCGCCTATGCGCCTTGCCGAATCGCGGCGAAACTGACCAAGGAGGGGCTGTGCGAGGTCGATGCGGAGAAGTGCCGCGCTTGCGGGGCCTGCTTCAAGATGGGGTGTCCAGCGATGACGCGTGGCAAGGAAGTGCGTCCCGGGGCCTTCCAGATGGTCATTGACGCGAACCTCTGCGCCGGCTGCAAGCAGTGTGGGCAGGTCTGCAAGTTTGGCGCCATTCGGCGCGTTCGCTAACGGGGGCGTACGGGATGACGAAGATTGTCCTTAAGCCCGGGCGGGAGCGGTCGGTTCAGCGGCGGCATCCGTGGATCTTCTCGGGCGGCATCCAGGAGGGTGCGGCGGAGTCGGGCGAGACCGTGGAGGTCTGCTCGGCGAGAGGTGAGACGCTCGGGTACGGGAGTTTCTCGCCGACTTCGCAGATTCGCGTCCGAATGCTCTCCTTCGATGCGGCAGTTGTGCCGGACGAGGGGCTGATTTCGTCCCGCGTCGCCGCATCCGTCGGCCGCCGGGCGGACTTCTTCGCACGGGCGGAGACGAATGCTCTCCGCCTTGTCAACGCCGAGAGCGATGCGCTGCCCGGTGTTGTCGCCGACTACTATGCGGGGTGGGTCGTCTGCCAGTTCACGAGCGCAGGGGCCGAGCGGTGGAAGCAGGTGATTGGCGAGGCCTTGATGAGGTGCGTTCCGTCCTGTCGGGGTGTCTGCGAGCGCCGCGATGTTGACGTGCGGAAGAAGGAAGGGCTTCTGGCAGAGGGGTTTGGTGTCCTGTCGGGCGAGGAACCGCCGGAACTCGTAGAAATTTCCGAAGGTCCCGTCAAGTATCTTGTGGATGTGCGGAAGGGCCACAAGACGGGGTTTTATCTCGATCAGCGCGATGCGCGGCAAACGGTTGGTTCGCTGTCGAAGGGGGCGGATGTCCTGAACTGCTTCTCCTATACGGGCGGATTTGGACTTTTCGCGGCGGCGGGCGGCGCGGCCTCGGTGACGCAGGTCGACGTTTCGCATGAGGCCCTGGAACTGGCGCGGCGAAATGCATCGCTCGTTGCCTTGGGTGATGCGAAGATGGAATATGTTGAGGCGGATGTCTTCAAGTATTTGCGCACATGCCGCGACAGCGGGCGGCAGTTCGATCTGATTGTCCTCGACCCGCCGAAGTTCGCGGAGTCGCGTTCGCAGGTGATGAAGGCGGCGAGAGGCTACAAGGACATCAATCTCCTTGCGATGAAACTCCTTCGTCCGAATGGGATCCTTGCAACGTTCTCGTGTTCGGGAGCAATGACGGCGGATCTCTTCGACAAGATTCTGGCGGAGGCGGCTGAGGACGCGGGGCGCGATTTCCAGATGATTGCCCGCACTCGTCAGGGGGCTGACCATCCGGTTGCCCTCAGCTTCCCCGAGGGACTGTACCTCAAGGGCGTCATTTTGCGCGCCATGTAGTTTTTGCGCGTGATGGGCGCAGAGGCGGCATTTATGTTATAATATGCGCCAATGTCAGTGAAACGGAAAGATCCGCGTCCAAGTTGGGACGAGTATTTCATGGAGATTGCCCATGTCGTGGCGAAGCGCTCGAACTGCTGCCGTCGTCACGTGGGGGCGGTCATCATGAAGGATAACCATATCCTTTCCACCGGCTACAATGGAACGCCGCGTGGCGTTAGGAACTGCTTTGACGGTGGATGCCCGCGATGCGCCGGTACGGCGGCGAGCGGGACGCACCTTGACGAGTGCCTGTGCACCCATGCCGAGCAGAACGCCATTTGCCAGGCGGCCTACTACGGGCATGGTATTCAGGGCGGGACGATTTACATTACCATTTCACCCTGCCTGACGTGTGCGAAGCTGATTATCAACGCGGGCATCCGCGAGGTCGTCTATGGCGGCGATTATGCGTTTCTCGATACGGTCAAAGAGATGTTCGCGGCGGCGGGCGTTCGCCATCGCGAGTTCTCCGGCTTCGAGAAGCATGAGGACGTTCCCTGTGGATGTGGGGATTGAGCGATTTGAATAAGTAGTAATTCAGTAATAAGGATAAAAGGAAAATGCGCAAGAAAATCATTGCCGGAAACTGGAAGATGAACGTCAAGCCGTCCGAGACGGCGGCCCTCGTGAAGGGCGTCGCCGAGGCGACGAAGGATTTCGCGAATGTTGAAATCGTGTGCTGCACGCCTGCGATTGACGTTCCGGCGGCCGTTGCGGCGGCGGCTGGTACGCAGGTCGGCATCGGCACCGAGAACGCCCACTGGGAGGATCACGGCGCGTTCACGGGTGAGATTTCGACGGGCATGATTGTTGACGCGGGTGCGAAGTATGTCATCATCGGTCACTCCGAGCGTCGCCAGTATTTCGGCGAGACGGACGAGACCGTGAACAAGCGTGCCCGTGCGGTCATCGCGGCGGGCCTGACGGCGATCGTCTGCGTTGGTGAGACGCTTGAGGAGCGCGAGGCCGGCAAGCTCAATGAGGTCATTGAGCGCCAGATGAATGTTGGTCTCAAGGATGTTTCGGCGGCGGATTGCGCGAAGCTCGTCATTGCCTATGAGCCTGTTTGGGCGATTGGCACGGGCAAGACGGCGACGCCTGACCAGGCGCAGGAAGTCCATGCGCTGATTCGTGCGACGCTCGCCAAGCTCGTCGGTGCCGAGACGGCGGAGACCGTCCGTATCCAGTACGGCGGCTCCATGAAGCCGGGCAACGCGGCGGAACTGCTCGCCAAGAAGGATATTGATGGCGGTCTGATCGGCGGCGCGGCACTTAAGGCGGCTGATTTCGCTGGTATCATCGCGGCTGCTGCCAAGGCCTAATTGGGCGACCGATGTCTGGCAGAAGGCTGATGATCCAACCCCTTGCGATCGGTGCGCTTGCACTGGTCGCGGGGTGTTTTGACGAACCCGTGCCGGCCCGTGAGACGGTGCCGCCCGAGGCGCGTGTCTATCTGAACGACAGAGGCTTGAACGACCTTCGCGGCGCATCGTCCAATCTGTCCTACGGGGTGGGTATCGACTATCTCAACCTCGATCGGAACCAATTGACGAATCTGGACGAGGTCGTAAGCCTGACGGGTCTCAAGTGGTTGCGCCTGAATGGGAATCGTCTCTCGGCGTTGCCAGACTTGTCGTCTTTGGTCAACTTGCGTCGGATTTATCTGCGCAACAATCTCCTGCCGTCCGTTCCGGCGACACTGGAGTCGTTGCCGAATCTGACGGACATTGACTTGTCGGGGAATCCGATTCGGGAAGTCCCGGAGTGGCTGGCGAAGAAGGGTGGGCTTGAGAATCTCTCCTTTTCGCGTACGCTCGTGACGAAGTTGCCGGACGATCTTTCGGCCTGGAAAGGCCTTCATTCGCTCCAGTTGGGTGAATTGAAGCTTTCGCTCCAGGAGATGAAGCGGATTCGTGCGGCACTTCCGGATGTGGCGATTGTCTACTGAGTCGACTGTATGGGCGACGGACGAAGGCGAGGGTGTTGTTCCCTCGCCTTTTTTGTTTCTCCGCTGTCATTTTCCACGCTTGAATGTCGCCCGCACATTTGGTAAAATTTACATTCAATGAAAACCAAGGTGTCGTCTGATGAAATTGAGGTTCTGCAGGAAATTACGTCCGCTGTCGTTCGGGAGCGGAATGTGCGGCTTCTGCTGAACGAGGTCATTGAGATTCTTGAGCGGAGCATGGGGATGTTGCGCGGCACATTTACCTTGCTTGAGGGTGACGAGTTGCGTATTGAGGCCTCGACGAAGAAGTTAAATGCGGAGGAGCGGGCACTTGGCCGCTATCATATCGGCGAGGGTATCACGGGGTTGGTCGCCAAGACGGGCCGTGCGGAGGTCGTCCTTGACGTGCGCAAGGATCGTCGCTTCCTGAACAGGACGAAGGCTCGGGGAGTGGATGAGCCGCTCTCGTTCGTGTGCGTCCCGCTGATTCATCTGGGGCAGGTCATCGGAACGCTCTCGGTAGACCGTGAAATGAACGGCGACGCGGGTTCACTTGCGAAGGACGTGGCGCTTCTGGAGATTATTGCGAACATCACGGCCGAGGCGGCGGCGGTTTGCCGCGAGGAATGCGCCGAGCACGAGGCACTTGTGGAGGAGAACCGCAAGTTGCGCGATATGCTGTCGGATCATCCGGGTCGGCTGATTGGCAACTGCCGCGAGATGCTGTCGGTCTACGAGCAGATTCGTCAGGTCGCCCCCAGCGAAGCCACGGTTTTGATTCGCGGCGCGAGCGGAACGGGCAAGGAACTCGTGGCGCGGGCGATTCAGGGGCTTTCCGAGCGAAAGGACAAGCCGTTCGTTGTGCTGAATTGCGCGGCACTTCCCGAGGCCCTCGTCGAGTCCGAACTCTTCGGACACGAGAAGGGGGCGTTTACCGATGCGCGTGAGCGGCGCATCGGGCGGGCCGAGGCTGCGAACGGGGGCACGCTCTTCCTCGATGAGATTGGCGATTTGACGATTCCCGTTCAGGTCAAGTTGCTCCGATTCCTGCAGGAACGCACCTTTTCGCGGGTCGGTTCGAACGAGGAACTCAAGAGCGACGTTCGGTTTATCGCGGCGACGAGCCGCAACCTTGAGGACCTCATGGCGAAGAAACTCTTCCGAGAGGACCTCTACTATCGGCTTTCCGTCTTTCCGATTACGATGCCCGACCTTGCGCGGCGTTCGGGTGATGTCATTCTCCTTGCGCAGCACTTCCTCAGCAAGATGAGCGTCAAGTACGGAAAGAACGTGACGCGAATCTCGTCACCGGCCATCAATATGCTTCAGGCGTACTCGTGGCCGGGGAATGTTCGCGAACTTGAGAACTGCATTGAGCGTGCGGTTCTGACGGCAAAGGATGACTGTATCCACAGCTACAACCTGCCGCCGGCCCTGCAGTGCGAGGAGTTCGCCGAGGATCCGTTCCGCCCAGATGCGACGCTGACGCTGGATGAGCAGTTGGCGGCCGTCGAGAAGCGGATTCTTGAGGGGGCACTCAAGCGGCACAATGGGAACCGTTCCGCCGCAGGGCGTGAATTGGGCGTTTCGCCGCGCATGATGAACTATCGCCTCAACAAGGCCGGCATCAACTGAGTGCCCAGTTTCCTCTTGAAGGCGAACGCATAAGAATGCTTGTTTCTGGGTTGAGCGGTTCGTTTCTCGCAGTTAACGAGGAACGGAGCATGTGTGTCCCCCAGCAGATGGATTCACTGTCCTTTGACGGGTTCTTGCGGTGCGCACGTCAACGCCGACTTATGCGCATGGGAGGATTCTCTGATACGCAGGGGAGAACCTTCTCGTGCGCATCAGGGGCTTCTTTCGTGCGCACGAAGCGATGCTCTCATGCCCATCGGTGGTGCTCGTCCAAGGGGTTGCCGAGGGAGGAGTTTCATGTGATTTTCATCTGTAATGCACGTATCGGCCATGTTTAGCCAATTTATGGTATAATATGCGGGCTATGGCAGAAGAAGATAACAAATCGTCCCTTGACGCGCTGAGCGCTTTGTGCAAGCGCCGCGGTTTCATTTATCATTCGTCGGAAATCTATGGCGGCATGCCTGGTTTCTGGGATTACGGCCCTCTTGGATGCGAACTGAAGGCGAACGTGAAGAACGCCTGGTGGCAGTTCACGGTCCGTGGTCGCGAGGATGTCGTCGGCCTTGACGCGACGATTATCATGCATCCGAAGATTTGGAAGGCCTCGGGCCACCTCGACACGTTCGCTGACCCGATGACGATGTGCAAGGACTGCAAGAAGCTCATGCGCGCCGACCAGGTCAAGGACATCTATGCCGACCAGAAGCGTAAGCCCCAGCCGAAGATTGCCGGTAGCGACTTCTTCTGTCCCTACTGCGGCGGCGAACTGACCGAGCCGAAGCCGTTCAACCTGATGTTCAAGACGGTCGTCGGCCCGATTGACGACCCGGCCAATGTCGCCTACCTGCGGCCCGAGACGGCGCAGGCGATTTTCGCCCAGTTCCTCAATGTGACGGCGACGTCGCGCATGACCGTTCCCTACGGCATCGCCCAGATGGGCAAGAGCTTCCGCAATGAGGTGACGCCGCGCAACTACACATTCCGCAGCCGCGAGTTCGAGCAGATGGAGCTTGAGTTCTTCATCCGCCCTGATGAGGCGATTGAGCTCCAGTACGGCCATGTTGTGACCCTCGCCGACAATCCCGACCTGTCTGGTCCCGTGCAGGATGACTGGGGCTGGGAAGTCTGGCACAAGTATTGGGTTGAGCAGCGCAAGCGCTTCCTGAACGCCGTTGGGTTGCCGACCTCGAAGTTCGTGGAATATTGGCAGAAGCCGGACGAACTGGCGCACTATGCGCGTGCGTGTGTGGATATTGAGTACGATTTCCCATTCGGTTGCCAGGAGCTTGAGGGCATTGCGGCGCGTTCGGACTTCGACCTGACGCAGCACCAGATTCACTCGAAGGTTCCGCAGTGCGTGTTCGACGACCCGCTGAAGCAGGCCTGCAAGAAGATGACGGACGAGCAGAAGTCCGCGTTCATCGTCAAGACGCAGGCGGAATGGCTGGAGCGCAAGCAGAAGGCCCTGTCGGCGAAGGCGGGCAAGGAGATTGTGCTGACGGATGCCGAACGGGCTGATCTCGCGGCAAAGGCCGAGACGTTCTGCAAGAACCTCTTCGACGGCAAGTACGTTCCCCATGTCATTGAACCGTCGGCCGGTGTTGACCGTCTGATGCTTGCGCTTCTCTGCGAGGCGTATGAGGAGCAGCCGCTGACGGACGAGAAGGGCAAGGCCGATGTTCGTACGGTTCTGCATTTCAACCCGAAGGTCGCGCCGATTAAGGTTGCCATCTTTCCGCTCATCAAGAAGGATGCCGACCAGGATCGCATCGCCCGCGAAATCTTCGGCAAGTTGCAGAAGAAGGTGAACTGCATGTGGGATGTCTCGGGTGCGATTGGCCGCCGCTATCGTCGTCAGGACGAGGCGGGCACGCCCTGGTGCATCACCGTGGATGCGCAGACCGTTCAGGACGGGACGTTCACCGTGCGTGACCGCGACTCCATGCAGCAGACGCGCATGACCTATCCCGAGTTCCTCGCGATGATGTACGAGAAACTTGAGTTCTAAGGCAATCTAAAGTAAGGAAGACAAATGAAGGAAATCAACGGAAAACTCACCGCCGACGGTCTGCGCATCGCGCTCGTCGTGAGCCGCTTCAACAGCTTTCTGACCGAGCAGTTGGTCAAGGGGGCTGTGGATGCATTTGTGCGGCTGGGCGGCGACGAGTCGAACTTGACGCTTGTGCGCGTTCCCGGAGCGTACGAAATCCCCCTCGCGGCATCCAAGTTGGCGACGAAGGGCTGCACGGACGCGATTGTCGCGCTCGGCGCGGTTGTTCAGGGGGCGACCGCTCACGCGGCGCTGATTAACGAGACGACGGCGCGGGCGTTCAGCCAGATCTCGCTTGAGACGGGCGTTCCCGTTCTGGACGGTGTCGTCTCGGCCGAGAATCTTGAGCAGGCCGTCGAGCGTTGCGGCACGAAGCAGGGCAACAAGGGCTTCAGCGCCATGCAGGCGGCCATCGAGATGGCGAATGCCCTCCGTGCCCTCTGACGGATAGTGGACAAGGACTTTTAATCAACAGACAGATAGAGATAAGGATAGAAAAATGGCAAAAGAAGTGAAGAAGGTCGCATTTCTGACGGCTGGTGGATTGGCTCCGTGCCTTTCAAGCTCAATCGGGTTCCTGATTGACGAATACACGAAAAAGGCCCCGAATGTCGAGATGATTGGCTACATCAACGGCTACATGGGGCTTCTGAAGGGCGATTCGATCCCCGTGACGGACGAAGTGCGCAAGAATGCGCTGATTCTGACGCGCCACGGCGGCTCCCCGATTGGCAACAGCCGCGTGAAGTTGACGAACATCAAGGACTGCGTGAAGCGCGGCCTCGTCAAGGAAGGTGAGGATCCGCTGAAGGTTGCGGCCGACCAGCTCGTTAGGGACGGCGTTGACGTCCTGCACACCATCGGTGGCGACGACACGAATACGACGGCGGCCGACTTGGCGGCCTTCTTGGCGAAGCACAACTATCCGCTGATCGTCGTTGGACTTCCGAAGACGATTGACAACGACGTCTACCCGATTAAGCAGTCCTTGGGTGCCTGGACGGCGGCCGAGGAGGGGGCAAAGTTCTTCATGAACGTCGTGAAGGAGAACAGTGCGAACCCCCGCGCCCTCACGATTCACGAGGTGATGGGCCGTAATTGCGGCTGGCTCACCTACAAGACGGCGCAGTACTACCGCAAGATGCTCCAGCGCACGAAGTTCCTGCCGGAGTTCAACCTCACGCGTGAGCGTCAGGATGTCCATGCGGTCTATGTGCCCGAGTGCAAGATTGACTTCGAGGAGGAAGCCCTGCGCCTTCGCAAGATCATGGACAAGGTTGACAGCGTCAACATCTTCGTTTCCGAAGGTGCGGGCGTGAAGGATATCATCGCCGAGATGAAGCGTCGTGGCGAAGACGTTCCGGTCGATGCGTTCGGTCACCCGCGTCTCGACAAGGTCAATGTTGGCCAGTATGTTGGCAAGCGCTTTGGCGAACTGCTGAACGCCGAGAAGGTTCAGGTCTTCAAGTCCGGTTATTTTGCCCGTGCGGCCGCGCCGAACAAGAAGGATCTGAAGCTGATTGAGAAGTGCGCGCGCGAGGCGGTGCGTTGTGCGCTTGAGGGCATCAGCGGTGTCGTCGGTCCCGATGAGGATGCGAGCGCACAGATTCGTGCCTGCGAATTCCCGCGTATCAAGGGCGGCAAGCCGTTCAATGTCCGTAAGGGCAGCTTCCGCAAGATGCTGACCGAGATTGGACAGCCCAAGCCGCGCAAGAAAAGGACCGTCAAGTAAGGCTTGCCGAAGATGACAGGAATCGAAAGACTCCACGAAATCATGACCCGTCTGCGTAATCCGCAGACGGGTTGTCCTTGGGATCGGGAGCAGACGCTGGAATCCCTCAAGCCGTGCGTACTTGAGGAGACCTATGAACTCCTTGCCGCGATGGACAAGCCGGAGGACAAGGCGAATCACATTGAGGAGTTGGGCGATGTGCTCCTTCAGGTGATGTTTCAGTCCGTCATGGCCGAGCAGGAGGGGCGCTTTACGTTTGACGATGTCGCGAATGCGATTTCGGACAAGCTTGTGCGCCGCCATCCCCATGTCTTCGGCTCGGTCGACGCGAAGGATACCGCGACGGTGCTGAAGAACTGGGAGCAGATTAAGCAGATGGAACACAAGCGTGAGGCGCGGCATTCGGCGCTGGACGGTGTGCCGCCAACGCTACCCGGGCTTCTCAAGGCGCAGCGGACGCAGGAAAAGGCTGCCCGCGTGGGCTTTGACTGGAAGGACGCGAAAGGCCCGCTTGCGAAGATTCGTGAGGAACTTGGTGAACTAGAGGCTGAACTCGCGGCATCTGGTGCTGCTGAGAATACCGCCAAGTTGCCGCCGGCGAAACTGGAAGGTGTCAAGGCCGAACTTGGCGATTTGCTCTTTTCGGTCTGCAATCTTGCGCGTCATCTTGGCGTGGATGCCGAATCGGCCGTCGAACTGACGACGGCTAAGTTTGCGCGGCGCTTCCGGGCGGTTGAGGCCGGGGCGAAGGACCAGGGACGCAATCTCAAGGATATGACGCTGGCGGAGATGGATGCCCTTTGGGATGCGGCGAAAAGGGCGAACGGATGACGGTTGAGGTCCTTGAGCCGCACGGCTTCTGCGCCGGGGTCTCGGCGGCCTTGCTCAAGGCCCTGTCGCTTCGGGATGTCTACTGTCTTCATGAGCTCGTGCACAACGAGCTGGTGGTCGCGGATCTTCGGGTTCGCGGCTTTTCTTTCGTTGAACGCATTGAGGATGTTCCAGAAGGGGCGACGGTGCTCTTTTCGGCGCATGGGGTTTCACCTGCCGTCCGCAAGATTGCCGCGTCGCGTCACCTTCGGGTCGTCGATGCAACCTGTCCGTTTGTCGAACGTGTCCATCGTGCGGTTGCGTCGCTTGCGGCTCAAGGGTTGCCGGTTGTGATTATCGGCAATCCGCGCCATGCGGAGGTTATGGGGATTCGCGGCGAGGTTGAGGGTGCGTATGTTTATCCCGATCTCCCACCACACGATGTTCGAAGAATCGGTGTGGTGAGCCAGACGACGATGAATGCGGATGAGGTGGCGCGGATTGTCGACGGCCTTCGCAAGCGGTACGATAGCGTCGTGACAATGGCCGAAGTGTGCCATGCGACGAAGGTTCGTCAGGATGCCGTGCGAAACTTTAAGGGCGATGGACTCCTTGTGCTCGGTAGTGCCAATTCGTCCAATACGCGGCGTCTGTGCGAAATCGCCGCGTGTCGGACATTCCGTGCGGGGACGATGCAGGAGGTCAAGGCACTGGATTTCGCGTCCGTGAACATTCTCGGGGTCACCAGTGGGGCTTCAACGCCCGAGAGTTTCTTCTCGGAGGTCATTGACTGGCTTCGCCGTCCGAATCCGTGATTTGGGCGGGTTCGTTCGCATTACCTTTTGGCGCGGCTATTCAATTCGCAGGGCGCGGATTTTGCATCCAGCCCGTTCGGGTCCGAACGGACGGAACTGGAGTGCCAGACGTTCGATGCCTGGTGCATCCTTTGGCAGGAGCTTGCGGAGGGGGATTCTGATTGTTCGCCATGTGCCGCTTTCAATTTGGGTGCCCGGCCAAACGAATCCGCCGCGAATTTCCCGTCCGTCCGCCGTTCGATAGCCCAGCTGGAACTGTGGAATAGGGATGGGACGCGAGACGGGACCATGCACCGTCTCGCTGGGGGTGGCTTCGCAGACGAGCGATTTCGTTGCGATGTCGTCGGTTGAAAGACGAAGCGGTTCGCGCAGGTCAATTGCGATGCCAGGCCAGTCCAGGGCCGCATCGGGAACATCAACCCGAACGCGGTCGTTTTCGGCATGGACGACGAGTCCGCCCCAAGCCCCGGCCTTGCGGACATTCTCAGTCTGAAAGGCGCGGGCGGACGGGTTGGTTGTGGGACGCTCAAGCGTAACTGCGGCCAGCAGAGTGCCCTTTGGGGCTGTCGAGAATGCGAGCGAGGCGAGGGGGACAAGCGGGCGGGGGTTGAACTTGCAGGCAACGAGAAGAGTCTTGCCAGCCGTGTTTCGCCAGCCGATGTTGGCAAGGTCGCGCTTGGAGTCGAGGGAAACCGTTGCCCGTGTTCCGTCCTGATAGGTCAATGTACAGGAGAAGAGCGGTTCGGTCGTCCAGTTGTCGGGCGCGGCAAAAAGGAAGGCGATGCTTCGGGCCTGACCTTCGACGGGGATTGCGGGCGTGGGCTTGGCGAGGTCCAGTCCCGAGCGGTTGCCGTTTTGGTCAATTCGGATGAGGTCAAAGGGGATTCCGGCATAGATGTTCCGTCCCCAGGGGATTGTCGAGAGCGTCTCTTCAAGTGCACAGTTGGCCGTCGCACGGAGGTCGACGGTACTTGTGTCTTCCACTGGCATCCAGTAGGCGGCGGTGGAGATGTCCTTTCCGCCATGGACCGTTCGCCAGGCGGAAAGTCCGGCGAGAAAGGTGGCGGCGGAAGGCGGCCGCGTCGCTGGCTGGTCGCGTTCGCCGCGGATGATGACGGGTACTTCAGGCAGAAGTCGGAGGAGCAGATCGCCATCGGCGGTTTGGGCGATAGCCTCGCCCGTCGTGATGTCCGTCCAGCGCGGGTGTACCGCACCGACGGCAATTGGGTTCAGTCGCACGGCCCGTGGGGTGAGTCCATGGTTCGTCAGGATGAAGCCGGCCGAGCTCTTTACCTTCTGCGCGGCGGCGCATTCCACGTCGGGGACTTCGGTCCCGGTTTCGGCATCCGTGATGCGGCAGGATGGGCGGATTCCGAGTTTCGCGGCAATTGACCGGTAGAGTGTGGTGGCTTCACGCGGGGATGGTGGACGATCGACGAGCCCGACGCGACCTTCGCCGAGTCGCTTGTTCGCGTGGGTGGGGAGAAGAGCATCCGTTCGGGCCCGACCCCATTCATCGCGGTTGAGCTTCCCACCCACGGCGAGGAGGAATCCGCCGGACTCCACCCACTTCCTCAGGCGTTTATTGGTTTCGGGAAGTGTCGCATCAATGCCGGCGGCAATCAGTAGCTTGACGCCCTTGAGATGCTCGTCGTTCAGCTGTTCTTCGAACAGGGCCTTGACGGGTAGCCGGGCGGCCAGCAGAGCCTCGCCTGCCTCGCGCATCCGAATCGCGTCGGTGCGCCGCTCCGCCTGACAGAGGCGGATGGTTGGCTGAGAGACGAGAACGGCGACGGAGGCGGGAATGCCGCGATAGCGGGAGGTGAAGAGGTCATTGACGGCGGCAATGTCCCTCGCGGCATCCTTGAGCCCGGCGAAGGCCTCGGGAGGAACGGATGCTGGATTGAGGGCGCAGTAGGGGTACTGTTCGGCCAGCCGCGCGGGTGCGTCTTTCTCCTTCCAGATGGCACTCGTTGCGCGGCGATCCCACTTGAAGTAGTAGGTGCCATTCAGCCCTCGGGCGTACTCGGAGAGAATCCGTGCGCGATGACTGGCGCGGGTTGTGCCAGGGTAGGCTTCCCCATCGACAATCGGGCGATTGCCCGCGACGGCCAGCAGGAGAAGTGCATCCCATGCGTCCCCGCCGCCAGTAGGTGCAACCACAAGATCTGTCGTACGGTTGGCCGCGTAAAGATCGATGTCGGCGCAAATGAAGTAGCCGACGGATTGCAGAGGCTGAAAGCAGGTTCGCGCCGTGGGGTCAATTTCCCGAATCAGGGTCTTTCCGCGAGCGACGGCATTGGCAAAATGGCGTTGATTGAACTTACGCCGCTCAACCTCGTCGGCGGCTGGCGGTCGGTCCGAGGGAAGAGAATCAAGATGCCGCTTGAAGGCCGCTTCGGCGGTGGGGGAGCGGTCATCGTAGGCGGGTTCGTTGAAAAGTTCGTAGACAAAGGGCTTGACACCATGACGGATCAGTTCGCGTGCGCCGCTTTGCCACATCTCGCGGTAGAGATTGAGCCCCTCATCCGTGATAAGTGAATAGGGGAGGAAGTGGCAGTCACCCGCCGAAAATGCCGCGGCGGACGGAGGTCGCCGCGAATCGTAGGCGAGACCGCCGTGCGACCACCCGGCGCAGGTGTAGTCTACCCAGGCAGGAAGCCCATTTTTGTAGTAGCCGTCGCCGATGGACCAGTCCATTCGCCGGGCGGCTTGCCAGAAGCCGCCTTCAGGACGGTACTTGCGCATCCAGTCCGTCGGAACTTCGCCGCCCGTCGCATTGAATCCGAGCCGATCGAACTGGGCGCGGCTCGGTGGACATTCGTAGAGCCATTCCCATCCGGGCGGTTCGCCGGGGAAAGAGCGATAGTTTTCGGCCGTTGGAAGTTCGTAGATGAGATTACCAATGAGCTGGACGGGGATGCCGTTCGTGATGAATCCGCCGTTCGGAGCGAATTCAACATCGGCGAGGAGAGCGGGAGACAGTGCCAACAAGTAAAGAAGGGAAAACAGAGAGAACTTTCGCATGATTCGTGGATTTTAGCAAAAAGTGCCGCGTCGTTGCAAGGGTGAGCACATGGGGCTTAGTCTTCGGAGGCGGGGAAAAAGCGTTACATCCATCGGATTTCGGTCCGTTGGGGGCGGATGTCCCGTCTAATGGGCATTGGAGTCCTTTCCTTCGGGCATTGGAGTACCTTCTAATGCCCATCAGAAATTTTTCCGACGGGCATCGGAATTCCGTCTGATGGGCATCGGAATTCTGCCGCGTGGGGAACAACCACGGAATACACGGAAATCACGGAATTTGTTGGGGTGGTTTGAGGCGGCCGAAGCCCTGCGGGCGAACACGAAAGGCCGCGAAAGTCCTTCGGAACACGAAAGTCAGGGTGGGGCGTTCAACCACGGAAGTCAGGGAAGGTGGAGGGGGGAGCCGCAAGGAACGTAAAAGTCGCAAGAAAGTGAGGATGGAATGTCGAAGCCGAGGTCTACATCCCCGTTCATTTGTTTGTGGGTTTTGTCTACCATTGTGCAGGCGTAAGCGCGGCAGTCTGAGTGGGCGGACGAGGGCCTGACGGGCGGCAGGCGCGGCAAAACAGCGAAGGGACGGCGACAGCATCCTCGTACCCTCAGCGCAGAAGGGCGGAGAAAGCCCCACCGCTCAAGCTCCGTGTCACCCTTATCCCGGATTTTTGCAAAGGGGATGGGAACGGCCATGAAAAAGGTCGCGCCCGAGGGGACGGCTAGGGC
>CAKTUI010000021.1 GCA_934621385.1 uncultured Kiritimatiellota bacterium | reverse complement strand
GTCGGATTTTCACTATTGGCGCAAAACGGAAATCGCCACTTCACCCTTTGTTTTCAAGGGCGCGGCGATTTTCTTGCTTCAAAAATTGGGGAATCTCCAATTTCATGGGGCACTTGAAGGAGTTGGAGTGAATATGATATAATACGCACTCAACAATTTGAGCAGAAAGGAACGAATATCATGAAGATGACATGGCAGCCGTCGAAGATCAAGCGGAAAAGGAAAATCGGTTATCGCGCCCGTAAGGCGACGAAGGGCGGACGCAAGGTTCTCGCGGCCCGTCGTGCAAAGGGTCGCAAGCGCTTGACCCAGGTTTGAGGTAAGGCATAGAAGATGTCCACCCGACTCCCCGGCGCGAGATACAAGCGTATCTTCGACCGGGGGCGTCCCGTCAAGGGGCGTCTCCTCGTCGGGTGGCGTTTGAAGTCCCCCGACGCCGACCGTTTGGCCGGCGTCGTCGTTTCCAAGAAGACCTTCCACGATGCGGTTCCCCGCAATCGGGCCAAGCGGCTGATGCGCGAAGCCTTCCGCCTGCTGGTAAAGGAGGGGGCCGTTCCAGAGCGAACGGAGTGGATTTTCATTGCGAAGCGCGCCATTGGCGGTCGAACTTGTGCCGAGGTCATGGCGGAGATGAGGGAGTTATGCGCTCAATCCTGATATTTCTGGTGCGTGGTTACCAGGTCGCGCTTTCACCTCTGATGGGTGGGGCGTGTCGGTTCGTGCCATCGTGCTCGAACTACATGATTGAGGCACTGTCGGTGCATGGGGCTTTGAAGGGTACGCTTCTCGGGCTTTGGCGAATCCTGCGGTGTCATCCGTTCGGTCGCCATGGGTACGATCCGGTGCCGGCAAAGGGGAGGTGGCGGTGCGATCGCCCCGCCATCGTGTCGCGGTAGTCGCGGCAGATGAGGATGCTTTTATAAAGAGGAAGGATGGTAGACTGAGACATGAACAAGACGGAAAAGATTATTTGCCTGTTGCTGGGTGCAGTGCTGGCCTGGTACATTTTCACTGAAATTCCCAAGCAGAAGAAGGCGGCGGCCGCCGCTGAGCAGACCCGTCTTGCCGAGACGGCGAACACGACGACGAACGGTGCGCCTTTTGTGACATTGCCTGCGCCCCCGCCGCCGGAGTCGAAGCCGGTCGTTACACAGGCTCCCGTGGTCGAGGCCCCGTCCGTTCCCGAAAAGACCCTGACGCTTGAGAACGACCAGCTCAAGCTGGAGTTCAGTTCGTGGGGTGCTGTCGTCAAGAAGGCTACGCTGAAGCAGTACGCCCATCGTCTTGGCGCGGTCAGTGACGAAAATCCGCCCGTCGTTCTCGATTTCACTGATTCGCCACTTGGTGCGCTGGAGGGCGTGGAGGGTCTTGCCCCGAATGCCGCGTACGAGGTGCGCTCGGTTTCGTCCAACGAGATTGTGTTCGTCAATGCGAAAGTGACGCGCAAGGTCTCGCTCGGGGCGGATTACCAGGTTGCATACGAGGAAACGTTCCATGCGGCACCTGGGGCGAACACCTCACTTTCGCTTGGTGTGATGCAGATGGGAGTCTCGAAGAACGACCTTCTCTCAATTGACAGTTTCGTTGACGGTCCGAAGGGAGGCGAGGCGGTTCACCATGCGGATGAGGAGCCGTTGAAGGACTATCTCGTCGGCGGAATCTCCGGTGGTTGCAGCGGTTCGAAGAGCGCGGCGGGATTGCCGGCCAAGATGGATGTGCCCTGCCCGGGGGCACGGTCGTGGGTCGCCGTCAAGAACCGCTTCTTCGTGACGGCCCTTGCGCGATCGACGGAGGCGAATGCCGGATTCGTCGCGACGGTTGCCCGTGACGTTCGTGCGGCAAACTACCGGCCCGAGAGCGTCGCGGCAAAAGTGACTTTCCCAACGGTCGGCTCCACGCGCACGAGCGTTTTTTATGTCGGGCCGAAGAAGCAGTCCCTCCTGTGGGACCTTGGGATGCGCGATGTGATGGATTTCGGCATGTGGCGGTGGATTTGCTACCCGCTTGTCTGGATTCTCAATGTGTTTAATGCCTGGATTCCGAATTATGGTGTGGCCATCATTCTGCTGACGATTCTCGTGCGCATCCTCTTCTGGCCGCTGACGCACAAGTCCACGGTCGGTATGAAGAAGATGCAGGAAATCCAGCCCCTGATGAAGGAGATTCAGAAGAAGTACAAGGACAATCCGCAGCGGCTTCAGCAGGAGACGTGGGCACTCTACAAGAACCACAAGGTCAACCCGATGAGCTCGTGCCTGCCGATGCTCATCCAGATTCCGGTCTTCATTGCGCTCTTCAATGTGTTGCGCAGTGCGGTTGAACTTCGCTACGCGCCGTTCCTGTGGATTGCTGACCTGTCGGAACCGGAAGGGCTCTTCGCGAGCTGGTTCCCGTTCGGCGGGCTGAACATCCTGCCGATTCTGATGGCGCTGACAATGGCCCTTCAGAGTGCCCTGACCCCCTCAACGGGTGATAAGAGCCAGCAGCGGATGATGATGATCTTCATGCCCGTCATGATGCTCGTGATGTTCTATTCGTTCCCGTCCGCGCTCTCGCTCTACTGGACGCTGAGCCAGGTGTTCTCGATTGTCCAGATGTGGCTCATTCGGCGGAAGACGTCCGCGAAGTCGGATGTCCTGACTCCCGAGGTGATTGATCCGCCGATGACGCGGCAGATGCGTCGTCACGGGAAGGTCTGATATGGAACGCTTTGAACTTGACCCGAAGCTGGCGGAGGAAATCCGCTCCCGCGTCCTTGGCGAGGGCTTCATGCGGATTTCGCAGTCCGTTCGCCGCAACGGCCAGACGTTTCGGATAGCCATTCGGCCCGTTGAGATCGGCGGCGAACGCAAGTTCCAGGCCGAGATGACGGACGATGGTCAGGTTCATGTGCGGAACTTCGACACGAATGGCATTGTCAGTGGGCTTGACGACTTGATAGCCCAGAAGGGTGCCCGCGACCTGCACCTGATGACGGCAAAGGGCGACCTTCATGTGCGCGTCACGCGCAAGGGGCATGTGCTTGTTTCGCGTTCGGCCGAAATGAATCGGGAGGTTGTCGTTCAGCCGCACGACCGCGTGAAGAAACTTCCCCTGACGAGTTTCGAATCGGGGGCCTACCTTCGTGTGGTTGGACTGGCGGATGGCGAGGGCCGCATTCGGGCCTCCATGCGAGGCAAGTACGATCAGGTCAATGAGTTTCTCAAGGTCGTCGGCGAGACGGTGAAGGTCGAGCCGAAACCGGAGGATGGCAAGCCGTTGGTTGACTTCACGGTCGTTGACTGCGGATGCGGCAAGGCGTACTTGACCATTGCACTCTACTATTATCTTTCGCAGGTTCTGCGCATTCCGGCCGTCAAGGTCATTGGCATCGACCGTCGGAGCGATGTGATTTCGTCTGCACGGAAAATGGTCGAAAGCCTTGGCGTTGCCGACCGCGTCACTTTTATTGAGAGCGATCTGGGGGCGGTGAGCCTTGAGCGGGCGGATATGGTTGTCTCGCTCCATGCGTGTGACACGGCGACGGACGAGGCTTTGACGCGTGGTGTCGAATGGAAGGCGCGGTACATCCTAAGTGCACCCTGCTGCCAGCATGAACTTCAGAAGACGCTTGACGACAAGGGGGCTTTCGCCGGTCTTATGCGCCAGTCAATTCTGCGCGAGCGTCTGTGTGACATTCTGACGGACTCGTTCCGTGCGATGATTATGCGTATTCTTGGTTTTCGGACGCAGGTCATCGAGTTCGTCTCCAGCGAGGCGACGGCGCGGAACATCCTCCTGAAGTGCGAGTACGGTGTGAAGCCGGGGCAGAACGGCCCCATTGGGGAATACCTGAACCTGCGCGACTACTGGCATGTCACGCCGTGGCTTGAGACGCGGCTTGAGAAATACCTTTCGAAGTATTTCGAACGCTACGCCTAATGATTCGCCATTGACGCGGAAAGTAAGTCGTGGTAAACTATTCGGCGTGATGATGAAGAACACAGTTCAACAGGTCGTTTCGTTCTCCGGTGTGCTGGAGGTCGTCCACTCGATTCGCGGGCGTCTGCGCCTGAGCATCCCTTCCCTCAAGGGGCGGGCACGGGGTCTTGCGGACTTTGCCGCGACGGTCAAGCGGCTGGAGGGCATCCACGAGGTGACGGTTAATCCGATTCTTGGCACGGCACTTGTCACTTATGACGCGGAGAAGCTGACGCCTTTGCTGGTGGTGGCCGCCGCGACGCACGGGTTCGACTTTGAGACGGCGTTTCGCGCCCATCGGTCGGTGCTTGGCGGGGAACTGCGGGCCATTCACTATGCGCTCAACCAGGCTCTGTTGCGCCGTTCGCATGGGCTTCTCGACCTGCCGGCACTGATGACATTCGTGCTGGTCATCACGTTTATTCGTGGCATGATGGGGCGCGGCGGTGCGAAGTTCTCGCCACTGGCCGTCCTCTGGTGGCTTCAGCAGTCCCTCACGAAATAAGAGGACGCGGCGCGTCTGTAAGAAAGGGAAAGGTTATGAATCCACTCATTCAGGCCTACTTGAAGTGCGTTGGCAAGATTCGCATCGTTCACTCGTTGCCGGGTCGCGTTCGCGTGAACATCAACGGTGTTCGGCAGTATCCCGACCTTGCGCAAAAGTTCTCGGGGATTTTCATACAGCGGCTTCAGAAATTGCCGGGGATTGAAACGGCCGAACTGTGCCTGATGACGGGGAATCTCCTGATTCGCTACGATGTGGCGAAGACGTGCGAGGCCGAGATTATGGCGTGGCTCGATTCCGCTTGGAATGCCTTCATCCTCTTCCTCAATGGCCTTGGTGACATTGACGCAATGGATGAGGCGGGTGTCGCGGCGGCCGTCTCACGATTCGTTTCGACTTTGTAGTTTAGTCCTTTAAGTAAGAAGGAGGCGTTGGATGTCGTTTCGTTCTTCACAACCGCCATTGCTCAAGTGCCAATTTGCGCACCGCCTGCCAGGCCGTGTGCGCATTGTCTGCCGGGCGGTGAAGTACCTGTCGGCCGAGCAGACCGACCTTGAGAATCATTTTTCACAGTTGCGCGGCGTTTTGTCGCAGCGGATGAATTGCGCCGCGTCAAGCGTCATCTTGACCTACAATCCGGATGTGACGGGCGATGAGGAACTGCTTGAGTCGGTTGAGAGTCTCATCCAGATTCATTCGCTGAGTGCGCTTCGCAAGGAGCGTGAGGAGCGTAACCACCTGCTTGTCCAGGAGCGCGACCTGCATGAGGAGACGCTGCCGACCATGCTGACGCGTGCGGGAATCGCGGGTGCCTTGCTTGTCGGCTCGTGGATTTTCAAGCGGGCGGTTCCTACGACGGTTCTCGGACGGATGCTCACGCCGACGGGCTTTGGTGCACTCGCCCTTGCGGGGCCGATCTTTCGCAGTGGCATCGGTGTCTTGGCGCGAACGTTTCTGCCGAATGCCGACACGCTGAGTGCGCTGGCGGTCGTTTCGAGCGTGGCAACCGGGCGCGCCGGTTCGGCTCTGACCGTGTTGTTGCTGCATGATTTGGCGGAGTCGCTGACGGCATATACGATGGACCAGACGCGCAATGCCATTCGCGATATGCTGTCGGTGGATGGCGAAGAGGCGTGGCTTTCGTCCGATGGTGAGCCGGGTACGCCGCTTGAGCGAGTCCCCGTGAAGGCCCTGCGCAAGGGGGACTTCATCGTCGTCCACACGGGCGAGAAGATTTGCGCCGACGGCGAGGTCGTCGCCGGCCATGTCTTCGTCGACCAGTCATCGATTACTGGCGAGTTCGGTCCCGTACCGAGGGAGGTGGGCGGTAAGGTCTATGCCGGTACGCTTGCGGTTGACGGCACGGCGACCATTCGCGTTGAGTCCGTTGGCGAAGGGACGGCCGTTTCGCGCATCATTCGCATGGTGGAGGATGCCGAGGGCAAGAAAGCGGAGATCCAGACGTATGCGGATCGCTTTTCCGCCGCTCTCGTGCCCGTGAACATTACGCTCGCACTGGCGGTCTTTTTGGCGACGAAGGACGTGAACCGGGCGCTCAATATGCTGGTTATCGACTATTCGTGTGGCATTCGCCTGTCGACGGCCGCGGCACTTTCGGCGGCGATTTCGACGGCGGCACGCAATGGTGTGCTGATTAAGGGCGGAGGATCCCTCCAGTCCCTGACCGAAGCCGATACACTCATTTTGGACAAGACGGGGACGCTGACGGAAGGCAAGCCACGCGTCACGTCGATTGCCACCGTCTTGGGTGAGTATTCACGCGAGGAAGTGCTTGCGCTCGCGGCGGCGGCGGAGGAGACAAGCCGTCACCCGATGGCGAATGCGATTCTCTCGCAGCTCCAACGCGTGGGCGGAAAGATTCCGCGCCATAAGGAAATCCACACGGTCGTCGGACGCGGCGTTTGGACGGAGGTCGGGCGCAAGGTCGTGCGTGTTGGTTCGAAACGCTTCTTGAACGAGGCGGGCATCCATACGCATCCGATGCGCGATCAGGCATCCCGTCTCTTCGCGAACGGCGAGAGTGTCATCTATGTTGCGCGTGGCGAGGAGATCGTCGGCTTGATCGGCATTCGCGATCCGCTTCGCGAGAACATGAAGAAGGCGCTCAATCGCCTGCGGCTTTCGGGTGTGGATGACATTTTGCTTCTGACGGGCGACCAGGAACAGCAGGCGGATGTCGTGGCGCGTCGCCTTGGGCTGGATGGGTTTGAGTCCGAACTGATGCCGGAGGACAAGGCGAAGGTCATCCTGCGTCTTCAGGCGGGCGGAAACGGCGTCGTGATGGTCGGCGACGGCATCAACGATGCACCAGGTCTTGCCTATGCCGACGTGGGCATTGCGCTCGGCAAGACGCGCACGGATGTCGCGATGGAGGCGGCGGACATCACGATTGCGGGTGACAATGCGATGCTCCTGCCGGCGACATACGGTCTCGCCCGGCATACGATGGACGTGATTCGACAGAACTTCTTCGTGTCGGTTGGCGTGAATACGGTCGGACTCCTGTTGGGCGGTCTGGGACTCATCCCCGTGATAGTGGGTGCGGTCATGCACAACGCGAGCACGATTCTGGTCGTCGGCAATTCGCTTCGCATTTTCTTCTACGATATGCACGACACGAAAAAATGATATAATAATGACGAACCTCTTAAAGGAAAGGAAATAGTTATGGCAATTACAGCAAATCATCTCGTCGGTGCCGCCGTTGGTGTTGGCGTTGCTGCTGCGGGTTTCTATCTCTACAAGAAGAATCAAGACAAGGTGGATCAGTTCCTCCGCGACCATGGGATGAACATCCCCGTTCGCAAGGGCAAGCCTGTCGCCACGATGAGCGTCGAAGAACTGGCGAAGCTGAAAGAGGAGATTGAGGACGTCCTCGCGGAGCGCGAAGCTGCCGCGAAGGCCGCCGCAGCCGCGGCGCAGGCACCCGAAGTCTCCAAGTAAGGCGCGAACTGCGTGCGGGTGAACCGTGCGCGACAAAGGGGCGGCGAAAGACTTTCGCCGCCCGCTTTTTTTTCATATGCCCATGCTATCGCTCCCAACTTATATGGTATAATAGCGGCATCGTATGTTTCGTCGGTTGTCAATATCCAGTTGGCGGTTCTTTCTGGCCGGGAAAGGACTCTCTTTTCGAACGGGCAAGTACTTTGGCGAGTCCATTCTCGTCGGGTTTGCCGTTGGTTTTGTCGTCGTTGGATTCCGCTATCTGATTCGCCTTGGCAACGAGTGGATTCTGGAGGGCATCGGGCATCACCAGTCCCTGTCGCGGCTTTCGGATGGCTCGGCATTCGTTCGGAAGTTTCTCTCGTGGGAACTCTTTTCCGATCCGCATCGGTGGATTCTCCTGTTTCTCCCGGCGGTTGGGGCCTGGCTTGGCTACCTGCTGATTCGTCGCTTTTCGAAACTTGAACATGCGCGGGGGACGGATAGTGCCATTCGCGCCTATCACCTGAGGGATGGCTACATTACGGGGGCGGTCATTCCCGTGAAGTCCGTGGCCTCCGTCCTGACGGTCGCCTCGGGTGGCTCGGCTGGTTATGAGGGGCCGGTGACCCTGATTGGCGCCGCCTGCGGCAGTGTCATTGGACGGTTCCTGAATCTGACGCTTCGTGCGCGGCGGATTCTGATGGCGGCGGGACTTGCCGCCGGCATCGGTGCGCTCTTCCAGGCGCCTTTGGCCGGTGCGCTCTTCGGCTTCGAGATTTTCTATTCCTCAAGCGACGTGGAGTACGAAACGCTCTTGCCGAGTTTTATCGCATCAGCCGTTAGCTATACGATTTACGCCTGCTTCTTCGGCTGGGATTCGCTTTTTGTCATGCCGCCGGACTGCAGTTATACGAACGGGTTGCGGCTTTTCCCGTATTTTGTCCTGGCCATTGTCGTCGTCTTTGGTGTCAGGTTCTACATTAGCTTCTTTCGAGCGACGGAAGCTCGCTTCGGCGAGTTGCGCATCTCGGGGGCGCTCAAGGTTGTGATTGGCGGATTGCTGACGGGTCTGATCGGTTTCTTCGTGCCGGATGTCTTGGGGACGAGTTACTCGATTATCCAGGCGAGTTTCACGGCCGGGCGCAGTGAACTGTTTGCCAATTTCGGACCGCTGACGATTGCCGGTTTCGTCTGCTTCTTCTTCATGAAGGCGATTGCAACGGCGTTCACGGTCGGCTCGGGTGGTTCGGGCGGCGTTTTTGCTCCGGCACTCGTCTGTGGGGGAACATTGGGCGCGGCGGTTGGGCTTTTCTTTGCGCACATCCTCCCTGCCTCGTTTGGAATCAACCCGGCGGCGTTTGCACTCGTTGGTATGGCAGGCTTTCTTGCAAGTGCCGTGCGCATTCCGATGACGGCCATTGTCATCGTGGCTGAGATTTCGGGCAATCATTCACTTCTTTTGCCGGCCATGTGGGTCTGCGGAATCGCCTTTTGGCTGAACAACGGCTGGTCGCTTTATCGCAGTCAACCACACTGCCGCGAGTCCTCGCCCCTTCACGCCTATTGACCAAGGCCGATTCAAAACGCTCTTCACCTCGTTGAATGAACGCTGCTCAAGGCGGTTGAATTCCCCAATCCGCCGCGCACCAACCGTTTCTGCCTGTCAGTTTCCCCTGCGATGGGGAGGGCCGGTTCGGCTCGTGGGTATTGTTCTTCCTTCGGATGCTTATCGGAGTTTCTTGTCGTGCGCAGGAGAAATGCGCCGCGTGCGCATCGCGGCAATTTCCCGTGCCCATCGGCGGTTGCCCGTGTCGCGTCGGGGCCATGCCCGTCGGCATCCGCCGCGAAGCCGCTTACGCGTCGGAATCCTGCGCTTAGAGCATGATTTGTTCGCTTATGCGGGAATGGGCGAATGCGTTCACCAGGGCGGTCGGTTACGCGGCTCCCGTTGATGCGGCGGGTTTCATGTTCCTCGCGCAAGGAAATGTGCAAATATGGTATAATTCACTCGTCTATGGAGTTGGGGAATACAGTTTGTGCGGTTCTCGTGGACTCCCGTGTCGTCAGTGGCGGCTACGACATTTCCGTCTATGACGAAGTCGGCAACTGGACGTTGGTGCAGGCCCCGGGATCGATATATGAGAAATGGGAATGCACCTGCCGAATGAACGGAGGAGGAACTGCAGGATTGTCATCCTGGCGAATTGGTATGAGTACACAGGCAAACTCACGAGCATACGGTTTGACGCGATGCGGATGGTTGTGGTAAAATCCCTGCCCATGAGAACAATTGTTTGCGCCTTGGTGGCATTGGCAGGTTCGCTCGTTTGGGCGGAGACTTTTGAGAGAATTGAGCCCGGTTTTTCTGTCGGGCCGGTGAAGATTTGGTGTGGGGATTCGTCTACCTGGTCGTTTGCGTCCACTCGCACGGCTTGTGCGGATGGTACGGAGGAACTGAAGATTGTCCTCTCGTCTCCTCAGGAGGCATTGCCGCCGACGTTCTACGTGGCTTGGTCCATGCCTCAGCGCGACCTGCATCACCGCTGGTCGGCGCGGACAACGGATGTTGGGATGCCGCCCGTGTGGGCGGGCGAGGTGATGTCCGACCTTGCGCGAGGAATCCCCGTCTATGCGCTTTTCAACGATGTGGAGACGAACCGCTTTACGTTCGCTACGGACGAAAGCCATCAGCAGGTCCGCTTCAATGCCTGCGTTCAGGAGGAGGGGTGCATCGTGCGGTGCTCATTCGGTTACTTTACGGGGACGAAATCACCGATGACGGCCTATGAGGTGCGCATTCGGTTCGATGCCCGGGCGGTATTTTGGGCGGACGCAGTGCGTGAGGCGGCTGAATGGGTTTCGTCCCGCCCCGGCAATGATCCGTGCGCCACGCCGGATGCGGCGTTTAAGCCCCTCTACTCGACATGGTACGGCTTCCACCAGAACCTGTTCGCCTCGGAAATTGAGCGGGAGTGCGAGATCGCGGCGAAACTGGGCATGAAGACGCTGATTGTGGATGACGGGTGGCAGACGGACGACACGAACCGTGGCTACGCGTATTGCGGGGACTGGAATGTCTCCACGCGGCGATTCCCCGACATGGCGGCGCACGTTCGGAAAGTCCAGGAGATGGGACTCAAGTATATGGTCTGGTATTCGGTTCCATTCATTGGCGAGAAGTCGACGAACTATGAGAAGTTCAAGGGGAAGTACTTGTATAATACGATGGGAGCGGGGGTGCTGGATCCGCGCTTCCCCGAGGTCCGTGCCTTTCTGGTCGGCATCTACGAGAAGGCGTTGCGGGACTGGAACCTGGACGGCTTCAAGCTCGACTTCATCGACAGCATTGCCGTGCAGGGACGCGATCCGGCCATTGCGGAGAATTACGCTGGCCGTGACTACCGCAATCTCGCCGAGGCGACGGATCGGCTGATGGCCGATGTCATGGCGCGGCTCAAGTCCATCAAGCCCGACCTGCTCGTCGAGTTCCGCCAACAGTATATTGGAGCGGCGATTCGCAAGTACGGGAACATGATGCGCGTTGCGGACTGCCCCGGCGATAAGCAGGCCAACCGTTGCGGCATTGCTCAGTTGCGCCTGACATCGGGAAAGAGTGCCGTTCATGGCGATATGCTGGAGTGGCATCCGTCCGACACGGTGGAACGGGCGGCGCGTCCCGTACTGGACAGCCTGTTTGGCGTTGTTCAGTATTCGATGGTGCTCACGAATCTTCCGGCCGCGCACGTGGAGATGATTCGCCACTGGTCTGATTTCAGTACGCGTCATGAAGAGGCCCTGCTGCACGGAGCCTTTCGCCCACATCATCCGGAGGCACGGTACCCGGTTCTTGAGGGCGAGTCGGCGGCGGAGCGAATCGTCGGCGTTTACTTGAATGATGCCGTCGTTGACTGCGGCGCGGCGGACAAGCCGGTTTATGTGGTCAATGGGAGCGGTGCAAGTCGCCTGACGCTACGGCTCGCGGCGATGCCCCAGGCGGTCGCCGCATTCGACGTTCTCGGCAAGAGCGTTCCGCCACCCGCACTTCGGGAGGGCGTACAGGATGTGGTTGTCCCCGTTTCGGGTTATTTGCGCATTGAGTGGTGAGAGCGGTCGTTGATTTAAAAGGAAAGGAATCTCGACTTATGAAATCAAACAAGGAAATGCGGGCGGAGGCCTGGAATTTGCTGAGGCGGACACCCTGGGGATGGCGCTTCTTGTGCGTCTCGATTTTCATTGGCATCGTTTCGGGCCTTGCGTTGAACGCGATTGAGTCCGGGCTTGCCACGCTGGATGTTCGCACTTGGCAAGGGTTCTACGAGTCCTGGATGAACGCGAGACGGTCAGGGATGGATCTTGCCGTGCCATCGGTGCGGGTCGGACTGCACATGACGATTGCGACAGTCTTCATTCTGTTTGTTCGCTTCATCTTCCGCGGCATCCAGAGCCATGCCGCCGCGTCGGTTTGTTTGCGGGCCGTCTCGGGAACCGGGGTTGAAAAGCCGTGGTTTTTGCCGTCCTTGGAGGGCTTCAAGTCCCCATTCGGCATGCTGTCGCTCATGTTCTTCTTTTCGCTTCGAATTGCCGCGCCGCTTTTGCTTGCGGTGGGGCTTCTTGGGGTCGCTGCTGGCGTCACCGGTGGCTTGCCGTTGCAGAATAGATCGATTGTGCTGATTGCTGTTGCGGTTGTCGTCTTTGTTGGGGGCGTCGCCTGGACAGTCGTGAACGCCTATCGCTACCGTTTCGCTTGGTTTATCAAGGTGGTGTATCCCGACCGTGGTGCAAACTGGTGCCTGAACGAGACGAAGCGTCTGATGAATGGGAAGAAGTGGAAGTCCTTCGTCCTTGACTGCTCGTATTGGAAGGCGTTCGTGCTTTTGCTGATTCCGGCGTTCGTTTTGTGTGTGGTGATGTTGGGGGTGCGCTTGGCCGATTCAATCCTTCCCGATCCATGGGCCACCTATGTACAGGGCATTTCGGGACTGCTGGCCATCGTCGTGTGTGTCCTGATGGCCTTGTGGGGTGTCGTTGTTGCGCTTTACATTCAGTTTGGTCAATCGGTTTTCTTCCGTGAAATCGTCGGCGGCGAGACGCGGGCGGCAACGCCGACTCCGATGGCGGAAGCCGTTCCCATGGACGAAAGTGGAAAGGCGGACGCCTGATGTCGTGGCTGCTCCCTGTGCTCGCGGCAGTTTTGGGCTTTGCCCTCGGCGCACTTCTCGTGTGGATGGTGCAGGCGGCGAAAATCGCCGGCCTGCGCACGACCCTGCAGACGGGCGAGACATTGCGCGTCGAGGCCGAGCGGCGCACGGCGGAGGCCCTGCGCGCGCTCCTTGCCCAGGTCTCAAGCGTGACGGCCGAGAAACTGGCCGAGCGCGAAAAGTCGCTGAGCGAGCGCAATGGTGCTGAAGTTCGTGCGCTTCTGGAACCGCTGTATCGTCAGCTGGAGTCGTTCCGCACGGCGGCCAACGAGTCCGCCAAAGCCACGCAGAAAGTCGAGGGTGAAATCCGTTCGCATTTTGACGTGCTGAAGGGAACGGCCGTCCGCTTTGAACGAGAGGCCACGGGATTTGTCGCGGCCCTGAAGAGCGGCAACAAGAAGCAAGGACTTTGGGGTGAGAATGTGCTCGCCGATGTTCTCACGCGATCGGGGCTGGTCGAGGGCGAGCATTTCGTCACCCAGACGGGAACGGGCGAGGGTGACATCCCCGATGCGGTTGTCTTCGACGCGGTGAGTTCGAAGATGCTCGTCATTGACGCGAAGACGAGCCTGAAGGATTATCTCGATGCCTACAATGCGGACGATGAGGGTGCGCGGACTGCCGCGCTGCGCCAGCACCTGGCAAGCATGAGAAAGCATGTGCAGGAACTCGCCGACAAACACTATCCGTCGCGGGGGCGGCAGTTGCGTACGGGCTACACCTACATTGACTTGGTGGCCATGTTCGTTCCCTGCGACGGTATGCTGGAGGAGGCGATTCGACAGGATCCGAAGTTCCCGCAGTTCGCCTACGATCGGGGCGTCGTTCTCGTGACGCCGCTCACCTTGCTCGGCTACCTGTGGTTGATTGCGCGAGGCTGGAGCCGCTACAATCTCGATCGCAGTTGTGACAAGATTTTCGAGCAGGCGAAGCTGCTCGTGGAGCGCGTGGACAAGCTCTTCGTGAACCTTGAGACGGCGCGGCGCAAGATGCAGTCCGCCGCTGACGAGTTGGACGGTGCGCTGAGGCTGGCCGCACACGACGGGTCGGGCCGTTCCATCAAGGGCCCAGCCATCCGCATTTGCAAACTGGGCGTGAAGCCCGACAAGGGGCTGAAGTCCGCAGAACTGACGCAGAAGGAAGAGGAGGGGCAGGAATGATTGCGAAGCTGATACTGGACAAGAAACGCGAGGGCCATGCGCTTGGCAGCGCGGAGATTCGTGAATTCATCGAGGGTTTTACGAAGGGTGAGATACCCGACTATCAGATGAGTGCGCTGGCCATGGCCATTTGCTGTCGCGGCATGACCGAGCGTGAGACCGCCGATCTGACGCGGGCGATGATGAACTCGGGACGTTGCCTCACATGGACGATGCCGACGGCCGACAAGCACTCGACGGGAGGTGTCGGGGACAAGCTCTCGCTCATCATCCAGCCGCTGGCGGCCGCCTGCGGCGTGGCCGTGCCGTCCCTGACGGGGCGCGGCCTCGGGCTGACCGGCGGGACGGCGGATAAGCTGGAGACCATCCCCGGCTACAACGCCTCCCTCTCGTTGGACGACTTTCAGGATGTCGTTGCCCGCGTGGGGGTCTCGATGACTGTTCAGACGGATGAGATTACGCCGGCGGACAAGAAACTTTACGCCTTGCGGGACGTGACGGGGACGGTCGCGTCGATTCCGCTGATTACGGCCTCGATTCTCTCGAAGAAATTGGCCGAGGGTTCGGGAACGCTCGTCTTTGACGTGAAGTGCGGTAGCGGGGCGTTCATGCGGACGCGGGAGGATGCCGTGGCACTTGCGCATTCGCTCGTTTCGGGTGCGCGGGCATCGGGGCGGAAGGCGGCGGCCCTGGTGACGAACATGAATGCGCCGCTCGGATTCGCGGTCGGCAATGCGAATGAGGTCGCCGAGGCTCTCGCCGTCCTTGAGGGGCGCACGCCCGAGCGTTTTGGCGAGCTGGTGTCGCTGTGCGTCGAGTTTGTCGCGCTCATGGTCTCGTTGACGAAGGACGTTCCGCTGGAGTCCGCACGTGAAGAGTGCCGCGCCCGGTTGGCGGACGGATCGGCCTTGGCCAAGTTTCGCGCCATGGTTGCCGCGCAGGGCGGCGACCTCGATCGCTTCGCGGCGCTTCTGCAGCAGCCGACCTTCAAGTTCTGCATCCAGGCCATGCGTTCGGGCTTCGTTGAGGCGATTGATGCCGAGAAAGTCGCCCGCGTGGCCTTCCAGCTGGGGGCGGGACGCGCAAAGGCGGGCGACAAGATTGACCCCCGTGCCGGTGTGACGCTTGCCGTCAAGCGCGGCGATCGCGTGGTCGTCGGTGCGCCGCTCGCCACGCTGGAGACTTCGCATGAGCCGGAGGCCCTGGAACGGTGCGCGGCGGATCTTCTGAAGGCCTTCACAATTGCCTCCGCCGAAGTGCCTGAATGCAACCTGGTTCTTGAGCGCATCGCATGAAGACGCACCGCTTGCCCTTCGAGATTCTCCATGAGGATCGGGATGTTATCGTGATTGACAAGCCGGCGGGGTTGCTGACGACGCACACGAAACTCGTCGGACGCATCGCCCGCGAGACCCAACTGACGGCCGAGAACCTGCTCAACGACTATGTCCGAAAGGGCCAGTTGCGCAGCTCAAGGCGCGTCTGGCTCGTCCATCGTCTTGATCGTGAGACGAGCGGCGTGATGATGTTCGCCAAGTCCGAGGCCGTGGCGGAGAAGTTCCGTGCGGACTGGAACGCCTTGACGCAGAAGACCTATTTGGCCCGCGTCGAGGGGGTTCTTAACGCGGAGCGCGGCGTTTTCGAGTCCTACCTCCGGGACGACCCGAGGACGATGAAGGTTTCAAGCGTGAAGGATGCGCGGCACGGGAAGTTCGCTCGCACCGAGTGGCGCAAGCTCTCGGAGGAGCGGGGGACGACCCTTGTGGAGGTTTCGCTCAAGTCGGGGCGCAAGAACCAGATTCGTGTGCATTTCGCCGAGGCGGGGCATCCTGTCGTGGGGGATGCGAAGTACGGCGGAGAAAGGGCCTCGCGGCTTTACCTGCACGCCCTCTCGTTGGCCTTCCGCCATCCGTTCACGGGAGCGTGGCAGACGGTGGTTTCGCGGCAGGTGATTCGTGGGCTGAGTGAGAACCTGCCCGAATAGGACGGTTTTTGGTATAATACGCGTATGAAAATCGTAGTAAAGGTCGGTACGCACGCGATTGCGGCGAAAACGGGCAGGCCGGATTATCGGGCCTTGCGCCGTCTTGTCGGGCAGTTGTGTGAACTTCGCAAGACGGGTTGCGAGATTGTCTTCGTATCCTCCGGCGCCGTTGCGGCAGGTGTCGAGGCCCTGGGACTGACCGCCCGACCGAAGAACGTGAACGAAGTCCAGATGTGCGCGGCGGTCGGGCAGGCGCGCTTCATCTTCGAGTACGAGAAGCTGTTCGCCGAGCACGGGGTGAAGATCGGCCAGTTGTTGCTGACGCACTACGACTTTGAGGATCGGCGGCGCAGCCAGAATGTCAAGAAGGTGCTGGAACGCCTGACAACCGCCGGCATCGTGCCGGTTGTCAACGAGAACGATGTTGTTGCCGATGAGGAACTGAAGGGGCAGACCTTTGGCGATAACGACTGGATGTCGTTCTTGATTGCCAAATTGGTCAAGGCCGACACCCTCGTCCTGCTGACCACCGTTGACGGCCTGCTGGATGCAAGTGGTCGGCGCATTTCACGCGTCGACAGTCTGCGCGGTATCATGCGGCTTGTCCATGCGGACGAGAAGGGTAAGCTTTCCAAGGGCGGCATGGACTCGAAGTTGAAGGCCGTGAAGGCGGCCGTTTCGGCGGGAATCGACACCTATATCGCCAATGGACGCAAGGCGGCGCTTGTGCCGCTGATTGCCGGTAAGTCCATCGGAACATTCTTCCCCAGCAGCGCGCTCTAACGGATTCCTTGAATCTGGGACTTGGAGACGCCACCGAACCGATTGGGGTTCGGTGGCGTTTGAGTTTGCGAAGGAAGAAAGGAACCGTTGATGTCAAAGAAAGAGGAAATGACTGAAGAGGAAAAGGCCAGTTCGTGGGCTGATTTGCCTTCCTTTAAGGAGTTCATGAAGGGGCTTCGTGCGCCGCACTCGTCGGGTGAGTACAAGCGTGCCATGCTCGCGGTTGACCGTCTGAAGGCCCCTGTCATTGCGATTCTTCTGCCGATTTTGGCCATTATCTCGCTGATTGTCATCACGGCGACGACGGGTTCCAATCGAATGGAGATGCAACTTGAGATTGCGCGTGTCGAGACGGAGCCTAAACTGGAGGATCCGGATGAGGAGCCGCCGCCCGACACGCCGGACATGGTTTCGGTTGAGCCGGATGCCGAGTCGATGGATGTCAGCGTTGATATGCCGACACCGACACCTGTCGAGATCGTTGCCGCGCCAACGCTGACCCCGTCCAAGACGGTTCAGGCTCTGAATTCGCCGGTTCGGATGGCGAACATCATCGCGGGGCCGAAGATGGCCAGTCTCGGTGGCGGCAGTCCGTTCGGTGTCAAGGTCGGTGGCGACAAGATCGGTGGCGTTCCCCCGGGCTATATGATTGGCGAGATGTTCGACTTCAAGCGCGATGCGAGCGGAAAGGACATTGAGGGTTGGGGTCCTAACAGGTACTGGGAGCAGGCCCGCAAGGTCATCAACAACGGCAAGTTCGGGCCGGAGGCCGAGACGGAGGTCTACAAGGTTCCGGCGCGAGTCGCGCTGAGCAAGATCTGGGTGCCGACGCAGAAGGCCGAGAATGGACCGGATGCCTTTGGCGTGGGCGACAAGATGAAGCCGCGTGGATGGATGGCCCACTATTCGGCCAATCTGGAACCGAAAGTCAGCGGAAAGTTCAGATTTATCGGTGACTTCGATGACTTTATGGCCTGCTTTATCAACGAGAAACTTGTCCTTGAGGCGAACTGGGGCGTCTATGGCGACACCCCGGCCGCCGTGTCGGGGTGGAAGTCTCCCGTCGGCAAGAGTCCCTACGGCAGCGTTGTCATCGGCGACTGGTTTGTTTTGAAGAAGGGCGAGACCATTCGCGTGGATATCTGCATCGGGGAGCGTCCGGGCGGACTGATTGGCGGGCGACTGATGATTGAGCAGGAGGGTGTCGAATACGAAAAGGACGGGGATCGTCCGATTTGGCCACTTTTCACCTCGCGTCGCCTGTCCTTCCGCGAGCAGGAAGACATCATCAAGAATAACGAGAAGAAGGGCAACTTCAAGTTCGCCCGCGAGATTGGCTCGCTCTTCCAGGTGAGGTCGGACGATGACGTGAAGCGTCAGGCGGAGCGGGCGAAACGGGAGCGCAAGGAAGCCGAGTCGGTCAGCGTCGAGGTTGACATCTGAGGCAGCGGCATTGCCGTTCTCTGTTCGCGGCGAAGGGACGGGGACTGCGCCCCCGAACCCCTGCTTGGAAGGAGCGGAGCGCGCGAAGGGTCGCCAAGGTGGGCGAGCCGCCGCGCAACGGTCGGGCTTGCCTCCGTTTGGATGAGCCTGTTGGCGGCCCGTCTTGTGCCGATGGGAGGGCTTACCCGTGCGCATCCGAATTTCCTGTCGTGCGCAGGGGGAATGCGTCCCGTGCGCATCCCGCGAAGTTCCCGTGCCCATCAGAAGAAAACTTACTGCCCAGTAACTTTTGACTTACTGCCCAGTAAGTTTTGATTTACTGCGCAGTAAGTCTGCCGCGGATGGGCATCGGAATCACGGCGACAGCCGAGCGGTCACGCGGCGGATGGCGTTTACTCCAACTTCTTGTCAATATGTGAATGGAATCGTGCGCTTTTGTTGGCTTTATGCCTTGGGCACAGGAAGATTTCGCCGCGAGGGAGCGCATTCTCGCGGCGGCGCGAAGGAAGGCGATGCGCAGGGCCAGCCTGACGGATTCGATCCTCTACCGTGCAAATCCCCGCACGAGCGGTTTTTTGGTATAATACGGCTATGAGCAAGCGAATTCTCAACCTTATTTGTTCGTTCGCCCTGACGGTTGCCCTGGGTGGCCTGTCGGCGCAAGGGGCCTATACGGTTCAGGGCCGTTATACGCTGGCGGGATCGGAGTCCCGTGCGGATGCGTCGGTCGTCCGGGCGACTGAATGGACGGATGGCCAACAGGTCGATTCAAGCGATCTGACGGTTGCCTCCCTGATGGGAGATTGGACGGTCACCTTCAAGGCAACGCCGAAGGCCGGGTGGCATTTGGTGGACTGGACGCTGTGGAATAGATGGACAGAGAGGTCGTATGCCTATTCAAATGCAAGCAGCCACACGCTGACCCTCGCCGACTTGACGAATCGGATGGACGAGCGGGCGGTTTCGCACTTCATTGCGAACTTCCGCTGGATGAACTATACGCTTTCGTATGATGCGAACGGCGGGCAGTGGGTGGGGAATGCCGCGCCCGGACAGACGGCTCTCATCTACACGAACCAGGTGACGGCACTCGCGGCCGGTCGGTGCGTGAGGACCGGCTACCATGTCGCCAGCTGGAATACCCAGAAGGATGGGAAGGGGATTTCCATCGCCTGCGGGGCGACAGGTGTGACGGGGGCGACGCTCGGCGTTGAGCAGGATGCCGCAGACATCCGCCTCTACGCGCAATGGGCGGCAGATATCGTGACGGTGACCCTCTCGGCGGAAGAGGCCGAGAACACGCCGACAGCCTCGGTCTCGGCGACCTACGATGCCGAAATGCCATCGCTCGCCGTCCTCCCGACACGGACGGGCTACACGTTCGACGGCTACTACACCGCCCGCAATGGTGGCGGGCGGTGCTATTACAAGGCGGATGGCACGAGCAACCAGACCTGTGACCTGACGGAGGCGACGACCCTCTATGCAAGCTGGGTGGTCAAAACTTACACGGTCTCGTTCCTCGTGGACGGAAACGGCACCGTGAATCCTTCGGGGAGCCACACCTACGCGTATGGCGATCGTGTGAACGTGTCGGCGATGCCCGCAACGGGTTCCGTCTTTGTGGGCTGGGACGATGGCGAGATGTCCGCCTCGCGCACGATTACCGTGACGGGAGACGCCACCTATACGGCTTCTTTTACACTGTCGGACTGCACGGTGACGTTCGTCTACTACGACAGCCGCCACGTCCTGACGAATGACGTACGAATCTATTCCTACGGGGCGAAGGTCGAGGTGCCGACGGACGTGGACAACCGTTTCGGCTATCGGTTCGTCAGCTGGTCTCCGACCGTGAGTTCCATGGTGAGGGGCGACGCCACCTACGTGGCGCAGTACGAAGCACTCCGCTATTACATTGTCTTCGATGGCAATGGCGCAACGGGTGGGCAGACCCAGCCGCAGGAATTCCTCTATTCGGAGACGAAGGCGCTGTCGCGGAACCGCTTCACGCGCACAGGCTACACCTTCCTCGGCTGGAGCGAGAAGGCCGACGCGGTGACGGCGGACTATGCGGACAGGGAGGAGGTCGGCGGACTTCTCGCGGAAGGGACGCTGACGCTCTACGCCGTGTGGGAGGCGAATAAGTATACGGTCGTCTTTGACGGCAACGGGGCGACGGGCGGGACGATGGAAAGCCAGACTTTCAAGTATGACGAAGAGCAGGCCCTTTCGGCCAACCTGTTTACGCGTCCGACCCAGGTGTTCGTCTGCTGGCGGATGGACGACGGGCGGACATTTGCGGATGGGGCGGTTGTCAAGAACCTGGCCGAATCGGGTTCGGTGACGCTCCATGCCCAGTGGTCCGGATACCACTACGTCGACTTTGACGGGAATGGTGCATCGAGCGGCACGATGGCCCAGCAGCGGTTTGACGGCAACGAGGCGCAGGCCCTCACGCCGAACGCCTACGCAAAGACCGGCTACACGTTCGGCGGATGGGCGACGAACGAGACGGACGCTGCGTCACTTCTGCCGCGCTATGCGGATAAGGAGGTCGTCAGCATCGCCGCGCCGATGGATGCCACGAATACGCTCTACGCCGTTTGGATGACGAATCACTACTCCATCGTCTTCAAGCCGGGCGCGGCGAATGTGCTCGGCACGATGGAGCCGCTGGCGTGCACCTATGATGTCGCGTCCGACCTGCCGACCTGCACCTACCAGAACTACGCCTCGGCGGGATTCCTCGGCTGGGCGCGGACAGAAGGCGGCGATGTCGTCTACGCGGACGGTGACACCGTCTCCAACCTGACGGCCGAGCCGGACGGCACGGTGACGCTCTATGCCGTCTGGGATGGCGTGGGCGAACTCTCGGAGGCGGTCGGACTCGATAATGCCGTCCTTCTGTCGACGACCAAATTGGGAACCTATTCGTGGAATTGGATTCCGCAAGAGGGAGTCGGACACGGGGATACGGTGTGTGTGGCATCCAGAATCCATCCCGCTGGTGCTCCTATGGGTTCGGAGTCTACGATGGCGTTGACGGTGGTTGGCCCGGGTAAGCTTTCCTTTTACTGGTGCCGGGCAAATGATGGCTCGGATGCCGAGCACCTTTACGCGCTTCGTCTGAACGGTAATACGTTGTCTGACTACCAGCCGCCGAGGAAGAGCGCGGGTTGGACGCGTGTTGAACTGACGCTTGGGGAAGGCGAGCAGACGGTGACATGGGTCTGGGGTATTAAGGCCAGGAGCGTTGCCTATGCTCCGCTTTACGTGGACGATGTGCGGTGGGAGCCCAAGAGTGCGACCGAGGAGGAGTTTGAGTATACGGATGCCGCCGGCGCGGCGCGTACGGTGTCCGTTCCGTACGCGTGGGTGGATGGGTACTATTCGGCGGCGGAAGTAAAGTCGGCGGGTGGCTACAGGGCCTTGCTTGAAGCCTCGTCCGGCAAGGCCGGCTGGACGGTGCCGCGCTGGCAGGAATACATCGCGGGAACGGATCCGACGGATGCGGACTCGGTCTTCCGCCTGACGGCGATTGAGGTGAAGGACGGCACGGTCAGTCTCTCGTGGTCGCCCGACCTGCGCAAGGACAATCCGCCGCGCATCTACACGGTGTTTGGCAAGGCGGCGTTGGAGGATGCCGCGTGGCAGTCCGTCGACTATGCGTCGCACCGCTTCTTCAAGGTGGAGGTCCATCTTCCGTGAAGCGGCTGGCCTTGACCGGTGGGATTGCCTGTGGCAAGTCGCTCGTGGCGGCCTACCTGAACGAACTCGGCGTGGAGACGCTGGATGCGGACGGCATCGTGCACGAGATGATTCCGGTGGAGGAGCGGAAGCGTCTGGCCAAGATTGTCTTCGGAAATCCGTCCGCCCGCAAGGAACTTGAGGCGCGGATTCATCCGCTCGTGCGGGCGCGGTTTGAGGCGTGGTTCAGTTCGCCGCGCCGGGACGCGTCGGTTCTGCGCATGGCGGTGATACCGCTCCTTTTCGAGACGGGTTGGGCGAAGGACTATGACTTCGTCTGCTGCATCGCCTCGCGCCGCGAGACGCAGGTGGCGCGGATGATGGCGACGCGGGGCTACACGCGGGCCGAGGCGGAGGCGCGGATTGCCGCGCAGATGCCGGTCGAGGAAAAGGCGGCGCGGGCGGACTACACGATTCGCAATGACGGCACCGCCGAGGACCTGCGCGGTGAGGTCGCTCGTCTTGTCGCCCACCTGCGGAGCCTGTGAGAGAAACGGCACGATTCCGTGGGTGAGAGGAGTCGTGCGCACCATCCCCCTGAATGCTCAGGCGCGGCCTGCCGGCCGTCACGGGTCGTCGTTCAATCTTTGCGGGACGGTGGTTTTTTAACCTATTCACTTTTGTTATGGAAGTTCAAGTTCCATAGTTGACGGTTCTACATCGTCCGTGCTATACTATGCGGCATGGAACTTCGGCATATCAGGTATTTTGCGACGATTGCCCGCGAGGGCAACATCTCTCGTGCGGCGAAGAAGCTGGGCATCAGCCAGCCGGCTCTCTCGAAGCAGCTGGGTGAGCTTGAGGAATCGTTGGGGCAGACGCTTCTGGAGCGCGGCGCCCGTGCGGTCAGGCTCACGGCCAAGGGCGAGATTTTCCGCAAGCGGGCCGAAGAAGTCCTGTCGCTTGTCAATTGCACGGTGCGCGAGGTGACGTGCGCGGCGTCGAAGCTCTCCGGGCGCATCGTCATCGGGGCGGCCGAGACGTTCGGCTTCTCGCGCATCGCCGCCGCCCTGCGTACATTGCAGAAAAAGAATCCTGCCGTCTCGTTCCAGCTGGTGTCGGACAATGCCGAAGAGCTGACGGGGCGCATCCAGAAGGGGACGATTGATCTCGCGGTGCTGATTGGCCCGGATCGTCTCGATGGGTGCGAGACGCTGCCGCTCAATGTCTGTCACGAACTCGGGCTGGTTCTGCCGAAGGGCGATCCGCTTGCGAAGAAGAAGGGGATTGCACCCGAGGATCTGCTTGGTCGGCCGTTGCTTCTGCCGCGCCGCCTCAGGATGTCGTCCGAACTCGCCGGCTGGGCGGGCTACGATGTGGCGCGGCTCAATGTCGCCGGGACGTTCAACCTGCTCTACAACGCGGCCCATGCCGTGGCCGAGGGCGTTGGCGCGGCGATTTCGATTGACGGGCTGATTCCCGAGATGCTTGCCAAGAAGATTGTCTTCAGACCCTTTGTGCCCGCCCTCTACAACAGCACCTATCTCGCGTGGCGGGAGAATGTGCCACTCGCCCCGGCCGCCGCCGAACTCGTCCGCCTCGTCCGTGCCGAGGTGAAGGAGTGCGTGGAGCTGGAGGACTTCGGGAAGAACGGAAAGGAGAAGGTCTCGAAATGAGCGGCTTCGCGAGAGGAAGGGTGCTGGCGGCGGGAGTTGCGCTTTCGCTCTTGGTGGGTCCGTCGCCTGCCGAGGGACTGAATATGTGCGCCAAGGAGCCTTTGCAGGCGGATGGAATCGTGCGTCTTTCGCGAATTGAGGTTTATCCCGAGCATTTGGACACGTACATTCAGCTGGCGCGGGAGGTCGGTGAGGTCTCGCTGCGCACGGAGCCGGGTGTCCTGACCATGTACGCCCTCGCCGAGAAGGCGAATCCCTGCCGTGTGACGATTCTTGAGACCTACGCAAGTGCCGTGGCCTACCGAAAGCACATTGCCTCGCCGCACTTCCGGAAGTACAAGACGGGGACGGCCCAGATGGTGAAGAGCCTGTCGCTTGACGACCAGGTCCAGTTGAATCCGGGGCAGTTCATTCTCAATGGATTCCGCTCGGGTGCGGCGGTTTCGGGTGGACGCGATTCTTCTACCGTCCCGAGCAATCGGGACGATTGGCAGGACAATAAAGTGAAAGGGGCACAAAAATGAACAGAAGGGATTTCATCAAGCAGTCGGCCGCCTGTGCGGCGGCGAGCATCCTTTTGCCCGCCTGCGCGGAAAAGCCGTCAGAACTGAAAGGAGACACCATGCCAGTCAAAGTCAGCGAGGATAAGGTACTCATCGTCTATTTTTCGCGCAGCGGCAACACGCGCTACGCGGCGGAAACGTTCGCCAAGGCCTGTGGTGGCGCACGGCTCGTCGAAATCAAGCCCGAGAAGGCGTATGCGCCCGATTATGGGGACTGCTGCGACGAGGCGAAGCCCGAGTGCCGCGCCGGGACGCTGCGGCCCATCCAGAAGATTGAGGGCCTTGACGTTGCGGCGTATGACGTCGTTCTCGTCGGTACGCCCAACTGGTGGGGGACGATGGCCCCGCCCGTGCGCACATGGGTCGGTGAGAATGCGTCCGTGCTGAAGACGAAGTCGGTCGGACTCTTCCAGACTCATGGCGGCGGCGGGATGCAGAATTGCGGACGCGACTTCGCCGCGCTCGTCACTGGGGCGAACGTCTTTCCGCCGAAGGCATTCTTCGGTTCGACCATCAAGATGGGCCTTGGGCTGAAGTCATTCGTCACCGATCGCATCACCCTTGAGGGCTGAGGCTGGTCGGTCGGGCTGTGCGTTTGCATCGAATAAAAGAGAAACGAAGATGACGACACACTACACGGTAGACGGCAAGAAGGTTTCGCTCCTCGGCTATGGGGCGATGCGCTTAGCGACGGTGGACGGCAAGCACGCCAACCGTTGGGTTGGTGCGGGCTATTCGGATTCCGCCATTGACCAGGAACTTCTGAATCGGCAGATTCGGATGCTCCTGGATGGTGGCGTTACCTACTTCGACACGTCGCCCGCGTACTGTCGCGGCGAGTCCGAAGCGGCCCTTGGCAAGGCCCTGAAGGCGAGCGGCTACAATCGCAAGGACTACATCATTGCGACGAAACTCTCGAACTTCGCCCCTCAGCAGTATCCGCTGGCGGCCTGCAAGGCGATGTTCGAGAATTCGCTCAAGGCCCTTCAGACGGACTACATCGACAACTATCTCCTGCATTCCGTCGGCAACGGCACGGGCTTCAAGACGTTTTCGCAGCGTTATCTTGAGAACGGGGCGATTGACTGGTGCTCCGACCTGCGGTCGCAGGGGCGCATTCGCAAGCTCGGCTTCTCCTACCACGGTGAACCGAGGGCGTTCGAATGGTGCATTGAGCACCACGACAAGTACAAGTGGGACTTCGTGCAGATTCAGATGAACTACATCGACTGGCTGCACGCGAAGGAAGTGAGCGCCCGCAACCTCAATGCCAAGTACCTCTACGAGACGCTTGCAAAGCTGGACATCCCCGTCGTCATCATGGAGCCGCTCCTCGGCGGACGGCTTGCGCGCTACAACTATGCGCTCGCCCAGGTGCTGACGCCGCTTGATCCGGAGGCGACGCTCGCCAAGTGGGCCTTCCGCTTCTGCGGGACGTTCCCGAAGGTGATGACGGTCCTCTCGGGAATGACGCGGACGGAGCACATCGAGGAGAACCTTGCCATCTTCTCGCCGCTCAAGCCCTGCAGCGCGGCCGAACTGGAGGCCCTGGAACGGGCGGCGAAGGACTTCCTTTCGCTCAACACGATTCCCTGCAACAGTTGCAACTACTGTATGCCGTGTCCGTATGGACTGGACATCGTCTCGTTGCTGCTGTTCAGGAACAGCATCCTGACGGCCAAGACACCGCCGTCTGCGAAGGAGGTGCTAAAGGCCTACGAGAAGGCGGTTCCCGAGGAATTGCGCCGTGCCGACCACTGCACGGGGTGCGGACGCTGTGCACCGCACTGCCCGCAGTCCATTGACATTCCGCGTGAAATCGCGGCAATTGACGAGTGGATTGAGACGCTCAAGAACCAGGAGGTGTCGAAATGAAGAGGACGATTCTGCGCCTTGTGGTGCTCCTGTCCCTCGCCGTTGTCTGCGGGGCGTTCTACGGATTGCCGACGGCGAAGGCCCTGCGCATCCAGCCCGTACCGACGCTCGTCTTTCTCGTGGTTTTGTTGCTGGCACCGATCATCGGGCGGTTCTTCTGCTCGTGGCTGTGTCCGCTCGGCATCCTGCAGAGTGTGGCCCACTTCGTCATTCACCCGAGGACGCACGTCCGGCGCGTCTGTACGCGCCTGCCGGAGACGCGGGCGCAGCGGATTGTCCGCTGGGTGGTGTTCGCGATCGTGGGGACGCTTGTCGCCTGCGGACTTGGCGGCCTCGGCTGGGCGCTGACGCCCTATTCGATTGTCGGCAAGGCTCTCGTCGGTTTCGTGCCGGGCGTCGTTCTCGCGGCGGTTGTGCTGCTCCTGGCGACCATTCGCTCGGGACGCATCTGGTGCAACTGGGTGTGCCCCGTGGGGACGCTCTTCAACCTTCTGGCGCGTCGTGCGCTGATGGCGAACAAGATTGACCTGAAGCACGACGGATGCGGCAATTGCCGGAAGTGCTTCGCCGCGAATCGGACGATGGGCAAGCCCACGGTTGCCGCGAAGCCTGCCGACGAAGGCGTGACGCGGCGTGAGGCCCTGTCGGGCTTTGGGATCCTTGCGGTTGCGGAACTCGGCGAGAAGACGGTGGACGGTGGCTTTGCGCCAATCTCCCTGCCGGGCGTTCCGGCGCGTCCGGCCGAGGTCCTGCCGCCGGGCGCGGTTGACCGGCCGCTCTTTCAGCGGATGTGCGTCGGGTGCGATGCCTGCGTGGCGGCGTGTCCGGAGAAGTGCCTTGTGCCGTCCATGTCCCTGAAGACGTTCGGTCAACCGAAGATGGACTTCCGCCGATCGCACTGCCGCTTGGCGTGTCCGCAGAAGTGTGCGGCGGCCTGTCCGGCGGGGGCGTTGCGGCTGCTGGATCATGTCGATCGCCGCGACCTGCACATGGGCCATGCCATCTGGAAGAAGGACCTCTGCCTGCGCACGAAGGATGGTACGCCCTGCACGGCGTGTCAGCGCAAGTGCCCCGTCAAGGCCATCACGCTTGTCGGCGGATTCCCTGTCGTTGACCGCGAGCGTTGCATCGGGTGCGGGGCGTGCGAGCATGTCTGCCCGTCGCGGCCGATGCCGGCGATTTTTGTCAAGGGCTTCGACCGTCAGCGCGTGGTGCGGCCGTTCAGAGAGACCGACCTCATCGCCGAGATGACGGGACTCGTCCAACGCGGCGGCGCGGCGGTTGTGGCGGCTCGCGGTGGCGTGATTGGCGCACGGGCACAGGGAAGGGGCGTTCAGCCGATTCTCTCCCTCCTCGATTCGGATTCGCTCAACGGGGCGATTGTCGTGGATAAGGTCATCGGGCGTGCGGCGGCGGCGGTCGCCATCGTCGGACGGGCGCGTCATGTCCATGGACTGCTCATGGGCGAGGATGCGAAGGCGTTTCTTGAGTCCCATGGCGTTCGGGCGACAGCCGAACGGATGGTGCCGAAGATTCTGAATCGCGATTTGAGCGCATCCTGCCCGATGGAAGCCACCGTTGGCACGGAGACCGAGCCCGAGAAAATGGTCGCGGCACTGCGCGGTTTCGTGCGGACGCATACGCCGCCTTCCACAACTAAGTAAGTAACACAACTAAGTAAGTAAGATGAATATGAAGACAGACTTCTCCTCTCAGATTGGACTCGTCGTCCTTTTGGCATCCGCCTCTCTTGTGGGGGCGGAGACCAACCTCGTGGCTGAACTGCCGCCGGTGGTCGTGACGGCGAGCCCCGTCACCCAGGCGGAGAGCATCTCACGGGATGGTGCCGAGACGGTGCTGGTCTCCCGTGAGCAGCTGGCGCGGCTGAATGCGCAGGACATCCAGACGGCCCTGCGACAGGTTCCGGGCGTGACGATTTCGCGTTATGCGCCCATCGGCAGCTATGGCGGTGCGCAGGGCGGTAGCGTCTACATTCGCGGCATGGGCACGGCGCGTCCCGGCGGCGAGGTGCGCCTTTATACGGATGGCGCGCCACGCGAGTCCGGGATGTGGGGGCATCCGCTGATGGATGCGATGCCCATCGACTTCGCGGAGTCGGTTTCCGTCCAGAAGAGTCCGCACCCGGCCCGCTACTCGGATACGTTCGGGGCGGTGGATGTCGAGACGCGGCGTCGCCGCGAGCCGGGTCACGAGGCCGAACTTGATCTCGTCTACGGACGCTACAACACCTTTCTCTCCGCCGGTTCGGCCGGCCTGAAGGAAGGCCCCGTCGATGCCTACGGCGGCATGAGCTACAAGTATTCGGACGGCTATCGCGACCACAACCGCTCCATTCTCAAGAGTGCATTCGGACGGCTGGGCGTGGACTTCTCGGAATACGACCACCTCGGCTTCGTCTATCAGCATACGGAGAGCAAGGTCGAGGATCCGGGAGTCGTCGGTCGTCCACCGCCGCGCACCGACCGCTTCGACCTCTCGACCGACCTCTATACGACGCGCTTTGACACGGGACGCGACAATTTGAAGGGCTTCTCTCTCTTCTCATTCGAGCGCGGCACAATCAACTGGTATCAGGACGGGCTTTGCCGTCCGCCGGCACCGCGTCCCGCCATGGACGGCAACGCGCATACCGAGTGGCTGAACTTCAGTTTCCGGAACTTCTACGAGGGGAATGTTTGGGCGGACCTCTGGATTCGCGGCGGACTCGATCTTCTGCACGAGCACGGCGAGACCGAGACACGCAACCTCGTCAATGGGCAGATTCCGTTCTCGGCTGATGGCAGTCTGACGACGGTCGCGCCCTATCTTGGTGCCCGCTACGACTTCCGCCTCTCGGACGACTGGACGCTCACGCCCTCCGTCGGGACGCGCTATTATTTCCATAGCCAATACGACGGTGAATGGGCGCCGGATGCCGCGCTCACGCTTGACTGGCGCGATCGGGTGAAGGTGTTCGCGACCGCCTCGCGCGGCGTCCACTACCCGGGCGTCTACACCCGTGCGCTGGCGGCGGACTATGCACGGGGCACGCTGGATGCGGAGGTTATGGACTACGTCTCCGGCGGCGTGGAGGTTTCGGTTGACGAATCTGTCGACTTTCTTGCGGCGGTCTTTCATACGGATGTCCAGAACCGAATCGACCGCACGGCGCACGGCTATGTCAATGCCGGCGGGATGCGTGCCAGTGGCGTGGAGTTCTCGGCTCACTGGCGGCCCATGGACGACCTCGCCCTCTTCGCGGGGCTCACCTACACGAACCCTGAGACAAGTCCCGTTTCGCGTCTGCCGCGCTGGACGGCGACGGCGGGCTGCACGTGGACGATTTGCCCGTACCTGAAGTGGACGATTGACGGACAGTTCATCGACCGCATGTACGCCTACTCCGTCCGTGATTCGCGGGAGTCGTCCGACCTCGTCGAACTCAAGGAGGGCTTGCTCGTTAATACGCGTCTCGCCGTTCCGATTGAGTCTCTGACAAGCAGTGTCGTCGAGGGCGAAATCTTCGTGGCGCTTGAGAACCTCACGGACCGAAACTACGAATACTATCCCGGCTACCCGATGGACGGCATCATGTGGTACATCGGTTGCCGTCTCAAGTTCTGAAAACAAGAAAGGAAGATAACGATGAAGCCAATACGGCAAGCACTTGGCGCAACGCGTTCCCATGCGAAGGCTTGGACGGTTTCTTTACTGGCAATTCTGACGATAATAGGAGGAAAGACAATGGCTCTCACGGAAAAGGAAATGACACTCTGCGATGTCGCGGCCTACACGGCGCGTGGTGATTTGCAGGGACTGGAAGGTGCCTTCCAGTCCGCCTATGGGGCGGGCTGGACGACGCGCGAACTCAAGGAGACGGCAACGCAACTTTACGCCTACTGCGGGTTCCCCCGTGCACTGAATGCGCTCGGCGTTCTCTACAGGCTGGCCCCCGAGGCCGAGCGCGGCAGGGGCGACTACAATCCGTCGCGTCCCGACGGCGCGTCGCTTGTGCGCGGTGCGGCCAACCAGACGAAGCTCTGCGGACGCGAGGTGGCGGGCCCGTTCTTCGACTGGTGCCCGGCCATTGACGACTATCTCAAGGCGCACCTCTTCGGCGACATCTTCGGCCGCGATGCGCTCGACTGGCGGACGCGGGAAATGGCGACCGTTGCCGCGCTTGCTGCGATTGGAAACGTGGAGCCCCAGCTTAAGGCGCATATCGGCATCGCGAAGCACAATGGCGTGACGGAGGCTGAGATTGGCGAAATCCTTGCTCGCGTCGAGACGGAGGATACGGTGAGTCCGTTCAAGGCCGGCTTCCCCAATACGCGCTATCGCCAGTACTTCAGCGGACGGTGCTGGCTCGCGGCACTTACGAAGCACGACAAGGAGACGGGCGTTCCGATTCACAATGTCACCTTTGAGCCGGGCTGCCGCAACAACTGGCATTCGCACACGGGCGGACAAGTTCTCATTTGCGTCGGCGGCGAGGGGTGGTATCAGGCGCGAGGTGAGAAGGCGGTGAAGATGGTACCCGGCACGGTCGTCGAGATACCGGCCAACGTCGAGCACTGGCATGGTGCTGGCCCGAAGACCTGGTTCAGCCATCTGGCCATTGAGTGCCATCCCGGGACGAACAAGAGCACGTGGCTTGAACCCGTCAGCGATGCGGATTACGCGGCGGCGACCAAGGAATAACGTCACTGAAGAAATAAGGATTGCGGACTCGATACGCAATCGGAAATGGAGAAACGAAAGATGAACGCAAAGAAGAAGGTCCTGATTATTTCATCCTCCCTGAGGCTGGACTCAAATTCGCACGCCCTGTGCGAAGAGGTGGCGAAGGGCGTTGAGGCGGCGGGCGGCGCGGCAGAACTCGTGCGCCTGCGCGGAAAGAAGATTGGTTTTTGCATGGGTTGCTACGCCTGCCAGAAGTTGCACCACTGCATTCAGAAGGACGACGCGAACGACATTTGCCGCGCAATGTGTGAGGCGGATGCGGTCGTCTTCGGCACGCCCGTCTACTACTTTACGATTGCCGCGCAGCTGAAAGCCGTGCTCGATCGCTCGGTCCAGTTCTGGCCCGAGCCGAAGGGCAAGCCCTACTACGTCGTCGCAACGATGGCCGAGAACGCCTCGTTCGACAATGTGCTTGCCGCCGTCCAGGGCTACATGGACTGCTTCGATGGTGCACGAATTGCGGGGAGCGTGCTTGCGACGGAAGTCTACGAGCAGGGGGCGGTCAAGTCCACCAAGTTCATGCAGGAGGCTTTCGACCTCGGCAAGTCCATCGTCGCGGAGGTGTCCAAGTGAAGGCCTTGCTCGTGAATGGCAGTCCCCGCGCGAACGGCAACACGATGCGGGCTCTGGAAGAGGTCGCGTCCGCGCTGAAGGCGGACGGCGTTGAGAGCGAAATCGTCCAGATTGGCGTTCGCCCCATTCGGGGGTGCATCGCCTGTCGGAAGTGTTCGGAACTCGGACGCTGCGTCTTTGCGGATGATGTTGCCAATGAGATTCTTGAGAAAGCCCTCGCGGCGGATGCCCTGGTGCTTGGTTCGCCCGTCTACTACGCCCAGCCCAACGGGGCCTTGCTGGCCGTGATGCAGCGCGTCTTCTTTGCGGCGGCTGGGCGTTTGCGCGGCAAGCCGGCGGCATCCGTCGCCGTCTGCCGACGCGGCGGCGCGAGCGCGGCGTTTCAGACGCTCAATATGTTCTATGGCATCCTCGGTATGCCCGTCGCCGGCTCCCAGTACTGGAACATTGCCTATGGACGGGAGGCGGGCGAGGTCGCGCAGGACGCGGAAGGCCTGCAGACGATGCGGCTCCTCGGGCATAACCTCGCCTGGATGGCAAAGGGCCTCAAGGCGGGAGTCCCGACACCCGAGCCGTGGCAGATGACCAACTTCATCAGATAAGGAGAAAGCAACCATGTTTGATTTGATGTCCATCAAGGGACCGGCGGATGTCAAGGCCGTGCCGGCGGAGAAAGTCACCGACCTCTGCGACGAGATGCGCAAGGCTCTTGTTCTTCGTGCTTCACGGCATACGGGGCACGTCGGGCCGAACCTCGGCTTCATCGAGGCGGCCGTCGCCCTGCACCGTGTCTTCAATTCGCCGGTCGACAAGATTGTCTTTGACGTGTCGCACCAGTGCTATCCCCACAAGATGCTGACGGGGCGCATGCAGGCCTATGTCGATGAGGCGCACTACGACGACGTCTCGGGCTATACCGAGCCGAGCGAATCGCCCCACGACCACTTTATTGTCGGGCATACCGCGACAAGCGTGTCGCTGGCGACGGGACTCGCCAAGGCGCGTGACTTGCGCGGCGAAAAGTTCAATGTCATTGCCGTCATCGGCGATGGGTCGCTTTCGGGCGGTGAGACCCTTGAGGGACTCAACAATGCGGCGGAACAGGGCACGAACCTGATTGTCGTCTTCAACGATAACCAGATGTCCATCGCCGAACCGCACGGCGGATTCTATGGGTCGCTTGCCCGTCTGCGTGAGACGAATGGCACCGATCCCTGCAACTTCTTCAAGGCGATGGGTTTCGACTACGTCTATGTTGCGAACGGGAATGATGAGGCGGCAGTTGAGGCGGCGTTCCGCCAGGTGAAGGATTCGCCGCGCCCAGTCGTCGTCCACCTAAATACCGAGAAGGGGCATGGATGGAAGCCCGCGACGGACAACAAGGAGGCGTGGCACTGGGGTATGGCACCGTTCGACCCCGTGACGGGCAAGTCGCTCTTGCCGCCGCCTCCGGCGGACGGCTGGATTGGCAGCCGCTTTGCGGAGCACCTGCTCGCGAAAATGGCCGCCGACCCGAAGGTCGTCGTCATCAACGCCGCGGTGCCCGCCATGCTCGGCTTTACAAAAGCCAACCGCGAGCGGGCCGGCAAGCAGTTCGTCGACGTCGGCATCTGCGAGGAGCACGCCGTCGCATTCGCGAGTGCCATTGCCAAGGGCGGCGCGAAGCCCGTCTACAGCGTGGTTTCGACGTTCGTTCAGCGCGCCTACGACCAGTTGAGCCAGGACCTCTGCGTGAACGACAATCCTGCGACCATCGTGGTCACGACGGGCGGGCTCGCGACGATGAACGACGTCACCCACCTCTGCTGGTTTGACATTCCGCTCCTGTCGAACATTCCGAATCTCGTCTACCTCTGCCCGACGAGCGAGAAGGAGTACTTCGCCATGCTCGACTGGTCCATTGACCATACAGGGCATCCCGTCGCCATTCGTGAGCCCGCGAACGGTGTTCGGGAGAATGACGTGGAGGTTTTGTCAGACTATTCGGGACGCATCCGCTACGATGTCACGCGGCATGGACGGGGCGTTGCGATTCTTGGCCTTGGCAATTACTACACGCTTGGTGCGGAACTTGCGGATGCGCTCAAGGAGAAGGGGATTGCGGCGACGCTTGTCAATCCGAGAACCGCGTCGGAACTTGACGAGGAGACGCTGAACGGCCTCAAGGCCGACCACGCGCTTGTCGTCACGCTGGAGGACGGCGTTGTCGATGGCGGCTTCGGCGAGAAGGTTGCGCGGTTCTACGGTCCGACGGAGATGAAGGTTCTCGTGAGGGGCGCGGCGAAGAAGTTCGCCGACCGTTATGCGGTGCCCGAGTTCCTCGCGGCGAATCGCCTGACCGTTCCGCTTCTTGTTGAGGATATTCTTTCCGTTTACGCTTGAGTGGCGCGGCGGAATGCCGCCGTGGTATTCCCCATTTTGGGGTCCATTCAACCTGCCGCGAGGGTGGTTTTCTTGGCGGCGGCGCGGCAAAAGGTCTGCAGACCTTGTTCTGTGGGGTCTGCAGACCTTGCACCGAAGGTTGCGCGACCTTTGGGGCCGTTTTGTGCTTGTTTTCACCGCTTTTTCGTTCAAAAAGAAACGTCGGACGGGGGAGAATCCCGTCCGACTCCGTGGACGCGGCACTTTTTGCCGCGCAGGGTGCGTCTTGCCTACGCCCAAGAACGGGCGGTCGTGCAGGGGAGGAGCGGACGCTCTTGCCCGATACCTCTCCTGTGTACGCGGCTTTTTGTTTGAATGTGCCGCGAATTGGTGGGCGTGGGTTGTCCCTTCGTCGTCATCGTGAACACGGTCATGAGTGTCATCCTTGCCATTGCCATCACCGCAATCGCCGCCATCACTGCCATCATAAAGCCCATAAAGCAACTTTCTTTCTCACCCGACTCTTTCTCCATCGGACTGCCTGTAGCGTACCATAGTTCGCGGTGCCTTGTCAAGGGGGCGCGGCGAAAACCAGCGAAAGGACGGGGGTTGCGCCCCGAACCCCCGCCAGGGAGAGGCGTTCTGAAGGCGCGAGCGCGGCAGTTTGAATGGCCTGCCGAACGGCAGGCCGGCAAAACCCGCGAACGCCGCGATGCCGACGGGCAGCGGCCACCCGGCAAAACCATCTGCCGCAGCTCAGCCTGTGCCCACTTGTTCCCAATCGTCTTTTATAGTATACTACTGACTTGCAATGACGAGTAACGATGAATATGTACTGCAACTTCTGACCGAACGCGGCTTCCTAACCGCGGAGCAGATCGACGCTGCGGCGAAATCCATGAGGGCCGAAAACGAGACGACGCTGGACGTCCTCGTTGCGGGTGGAACGATTAGCGAGGACGATGTCCTCGGTACGGTCGCGGACCAGTTCGGCCTGAAGTACTGCCATGTGAATGCGGAGGCAATCAATCCCGAGATTACGAAGGAAATCCCGGCGGAGATCGCGAAGAAGTACGGGGTCGTTCCCGTCGTTGCGGATGCAGACTCCATCACCGTGGCCCTTTCGGATCCCATGGCGTACGATGCGATTGACTCCCTGCGGTACGTCCTGCACGGGCGCGATGTCGAGGCCGTCATTTCGCCGCGCTCCGAAGTGATGGCGGCGATGGCGAAACTTTATTCGGACGGCGAGTCCGCCGACGTGCAGACGCGTGATGAGTTCATCGGCGGCGGTGAGGATGCGACCGGGGATGATGCGCCCGTTATCAAGTTGGCGACGATGCTGATTACGACGGCCATCAAGATGAAGGCTTCGGATATTCACATTGAGCCGATGGAGAAGGAGTTCCGCGTCCGCTACCGCATCGACGGTGCGCTTCGAAAGATGGACTCGCCGCCGAAGCGGTTGCAGAGCGCCATCATCTCGCGCATCAAGATCATGTCGAAGATGAAGATCTCCGAGAAGCGGATTCCGCAGGACGGACGAATCCAGATTACGGTCGGCGGAAAGGACCTTGACCTTCGTGTCAGCTCCGTGCCGACGAATCACGGTGAGTCGATTGTCATGCGTATTCTCGATAAGTCCAACCTCTCGCTTGGCTTGCCGCAGCTCGGCTTCTTGACGGATGACCAGGCGACTTTCGAGCGTCTGATCAAGTTGCCAGACGGCGTGGTGCTCGTGACGGGGCCGACAGGTTCGGGCAAGACGACGACCCTTTATGCCTGCCTTGGGCAGATCAATACGCCGGACAAGAAGCTGATTACGGTTGAGGACCCTGTTGAATACCAGATGAGCGGCATCAACCAGGTCCAGGTGAACAAGGATGTTGGCCTCGACTTCTCGGCGGCACTTCGCTCGATTCTGCGTCAGGCCCCGAACATCGTGATGATTGGCGAAATTCGTGATGCCGAGACGGCGGACATCGCCATGGAGGCGGCCCTGACGGGTCACCTCGTCTTCTCGACCCTTCACACGAATGACGCGCCGTCGGCCGTGACCCGACTTCTGGATATTGGCGTGAAGCCGTTCCTCGTAGCCTCGGCGCTTCGTGCGGCGATGGCCCAGCGTCTGGTGCGCGCAATCTGCGAGAACTGCAAGGAGGCGTACACGCCGACCGAGCGCGAGATCAAGATGCTCGGACAGATTGCCAAGACGATGCCGGAGCGGATGTACCACGGCGCGGGCTGCGATCGGTGCGGCCACAGTGGCTACAAAGGACGCAAGGGCATCTTTGAAATCTTCAAGGTGGATGATACGATTCAGCGCCTGATTTTCGACCATGCGCCCGCGACACTGTTGCGCCAACGCGCCCGCGAAATGGGTATGCGCACCCTTCGCGAGGACGGAATGCTCAAGGTCGCGAGCGGTATGACGAGCCTCGCCGAGGTCCTGCGTGTGACGATGGGCGATGCGGACTAAGGGGTAAACAAAAGGAATTTGAGGTAAGACTATGGATATTACGATGCCGGAACTGTTGCAGGCGACGATTGATGAGGGAGGTTCCGACCTTCACATCCGGGCCTACATGCCGCCTGAACTTCGTGTGAATGGTGAGCTTCTGCCGCTTTCGGAAGAGACGCTGACGGAAGAGGACTCCTACCGACTCGTCAAGGAGATTTCGACCGACGCGCAGATGGCCGAGGTTGAGAAGAACGGCGGTGCGGACTTTGCGTTGGCGCACCCGGACGGGACGCGTTTCCGTGTGTCCATCTTCAAGGAGCGCAAGCGCTACGGTGCGGTCCTTCGTCAGATTCCGTCCAAACTGATGACGCTTGAACAGCTTGGGCTGCCGCCGGTGGCGAAGGAACTTCTCTTCAAGCCGCGTGGGCTGATTCTTGTGACGGGTCCGACGGGTTCGGGTAAGTCGACGACGCTCGCCTCCATGCTGGATGTCATCAACCACGAGCGGGGCGTCCACATCATCACGATTGAGGACCCGATTGAATTCTATCACACGTCGGCGAAGTCGCTCGTCACGCAGCGCGAGGTTGGCGACGACGTGCCGAGTTTCGCGGAGGCGATTCGCCGCGCCCTTCGACAGGACCCTGACGTGATTCTCGTCGGTGAAATGCGCGACCTTGAGACGATTGGCGCGGCGATTACGGCGGCAGAAACGGGCCACCTCGTCTTCGGAACGCTCCACACGACGGGCGCGGCGGAAACGATCGACCGTATTGTCGACGCGTTCCCGACCAATCAGCAGGCGCAGATTCGCACCCAGCTCGCCGCCGGTCTTCAGGCCGTCATTTCGCAGATTCTCCTGCCGAAGCTGGATGCCAATGGCGAAGTCCACGGGCGAGTTGCGGCCTTTGAAATCATGACGTCGACGGATGCCATTCGTTCGCGCATCCGCGACAACAAGACGAACATGATTAAGAGCGATCTCCAGACGGGCGCGAAGTTCGGCATGATGACGCTTGACTCCTCGCTCATGAACCTCTACCGGCAGGGATTGATTTCCTACGAGGACCTCATTACGAAGTCGCAGGATCCTGATTCGGTTGTCGAGAAACTCAAAGAGGAAGGGTACGGACGTTAAGCCATGCTTGATCCGATTCTCCAGATTCTCGTCCAGAACGGGTACATTGACGACGATACCGCGAAGGACTTGCAGGAAATCTCCAAGACGGAGTCGAAGACCATCCGTCAGCTCGTCATCGACCAGGGGATTCTTTCAGAGGACGACCTGCTGGCGGCGATGGCGGCCTATCAGGACACGGAGGCGATTGACCTCGGTTCGATGACAATCGACACGGACGTGACGAATGCGATTCCCGCCTCGACGGCGCGGATGTACAACGTCTTTCCGGTGGCATCGGACGATTCGTCCGTAACGCTTGCGACCTTCGACCTTGTGGATCCACGCATCTCCGACGAGATGCTCTTCACGCTCTCGAAGGAGGTCAAGTTCGTCTTCGCCCGCGAGAAGGACGTGATGGATCGCATCGCCCAGTACTACGGCGACGCAAACGAGTCCGTCGCGGACATGATTAAGTCCCTCGGTGAGGGGATGTCGGATGATGAGGGGCTGACGGCCAATGTCAACGACATCACCTCGGTTGAGAACGCGGCGAACTCGTCGGCCATCATTCGGTTCGTCAACCTGGTCCTCTACCAGGGCGTTGTGGACCGTGCGTCGGATATTCACATCGAGCCGTTTGAGAAGGACTTCAAGATTCGCTATCGCGTGGACGGTGCGCTCTATGAGATGAAGGCGCCCGACGTGAAGATGGCACCGGCGATTATCTCGCGCATCAAGATTCTGTCGAACCTCAATATCGCCGAGCGGCGGATTCCGCAGGACGGGCGAATCGCCCTGACGGTGGCCGGCAAGCCCGTCGACCTCCGTGTCTCGTGCCTGCCCACGGCGCACGGCGAATCGGTCGTTATGCGTATTCTCGACCAGTCGGCGACCTCGCTTGACCTTGAGAACGTGGGTTTGCCGGAGGATGTCTACGAGCAGATTACGATGGACATCGAGAAGCCCAACGGCATCTTCATCGTGACGGGCCCGACGGGTTCGGGCAAGACGACCACGCTGTACTCGATTTTGCGGCGCATCAACCAGATTGACACGAAGCTGCTGACGGCCGAGGAGCCTGTCGAATACAATGTGGACGGCATTGTCCAGGTCCCGATTGACGCGCAGGCTGGCAATACGTTTGCGAAGGTGCTCCGTGCGTTCCTTCGTCAGGACCCCGACGTGATGATGATTGGCGAAATCCGCGACCTTGAGACGGCCGAGATCGCCGTTCAGGCCGCCCTGACGGGTCACTTCGTCTTCTCGACGCTTCACACGAACGATGCGGCGGGCGCGGTGATGCGTCTTGTGGACATGAATGTTGCGCCCTATCTCCTTTCGTCCACGCTGGAAGGCGTGCTCGGGCAGCGACTCGTCCGAACCTGCTGCCGCGACTGCAAGCAGGCCTACGAGCCGGACGATGAGACGCTGGACCGCATCGAGATGACGCGAGACCAGATTGGCGGGCGTCCGTTCTACTTTGGCAAGGGGTGCAAGACCTGCAACGGGACGGGCTACAAGGGGCGTAAGGGCGTCTTCGAGTATCTTCGGATGTCCAATCCCCTGCGCGAACTCGTCAACAACCGTGCGCCGACGCTTGTCATCCGCGAGAAGGCGCGTGAACTTGGCATGCGGACGATGCGTGAGGACGGCATCCGCTCGATTCTCGACGGGTATACGACGGTGGACGAAGTTCTCCGCTATACCTAACCTAACGCGGACACATTGATGAGCCGTGGGCGATTTGTGCCAGGATTGGTCGGGGCGTACGCCCTCAGCCGATTTTTGGTATAATAAGGCACGGCTTGAGTTCAGTACATTTAAGTAAAGGAATAGAACAGAGAAATGAACACCGTACTCGTGGGCGCCCAATGGGGTGACGAAGGCAAGGGAAAGGTCATTGACTTCTTGACGGAGGAGGCGGATGTCGTCGTCCGTTTCCAGGGCGGCTCCAATGCCGGGCACACCGTGGTCGTGGGCGACAAGAAATACGTTCTCCATCTTGTGCCGAGCGGGATTCTCCACAACGGCAAGCACTGCGTCATCGGCAATGGCGTTGTCATGGATCCGTTCGACCTCATGAAGGAGCTGGAGCAGGTCGAGAGCTGGGGCTTTGAACTGAAGGGACGCTTCCACATTTCGGAGCGGGCGCAGATGGTGATGCAGTGGCATCGCGCCATCGACAAGGCCGAGGAGGCGGCGCGTCCCGAAGGCAAGAAAATCGGCACGACCGGCCGCGGCATCGGTCCGGCGTACGCGGCGAAAGTCGGGCGTTACGGTATGCGCGTCGGTGACATCCTGAAGCCGAACTTCACCGACCTTATCCGCAATCAGGTTGAGGAGGCGAACCGCACGCTGGTGGCCCTGGGGGCGCATCCGCTCGATGCGGACGAGATGGTCCGTCTGTATACGCCGATGGTGCCGGCCCTGATGCCCTACGTCACCGATACGATTCAGTTCTTGCACGAGGAACTGGAGGCGAAGAAGTCGCTTCTGTTCGAAGGTGCGCAGGCGACGATGCTCGACATTGACTTCGGCACCTACCCCTTCGTGACGTCGTCGAATCCGACGGCGGGCGGGGCTTGCACGGGTTCCGGCATCGGTCCACGGGCGATTGACCGCGTGATTGGTGTCCTGAAACTCTACACGACGCGTGTGGGCGAGGGACCGTTCCCGACCGAACTGATGGATGCGGACGGCGAAACGCTCCGTCAGCGCGGCGGTGAGTTCGGTGCGACGACGGGTCGTCCACGCCGTTGCGGATGGTTTGATGCGGTCGTTGCCCGCTATGCCCAGCGCGTGAACGGCATCGACTACTGGGCGATGACGAAACTGGACGTGCTTGATGCCTTCCCGGTCGTCAAGATTTGCACGGGCTACCGTCGTCCTGACGGGTTCGTCTACACGACGTTCCCGGCGGATCTCGATGCGCTTTCGGTTTGCGAGCCGGTGTATGAGGAAATGCCCGGCTGGCAGTGCGAGACGTCGAAGATTACCGACTATTCGGAACTGCCCGAGAACGCCAAGGCGTATGTGAACCGCATTCTGGAACTGGTTGGCGGTAAGTTGGGCGTGCTGTCGGTCGGCCCGGCCCGTGAGACGACGCTGCGAATCAATATCTGACGAAGCATGGAGCATCTCGCGATTATCATGGACGGCAACGGCCGGTGGGCGAAAGCCCACCGACTGCCGCGTCTCATGGGACATCGTGCCGGGGCGGACGCCCTTGATCGTGTCATGCACTACTGCCGCGAGGCGGGTATTCGCTACCTGACCGTCTATGCGTTCTCAACCGAGAACTGGAAGCGTTCGCAGGATGAAGTCTCGGGACTGATGAAGCTTCTCGGCCATTTCGTGACGACGAAGGCGGATGAACTGGTTGCAAATGGCATCCGCTTTCGGGCGATTGGACGGCGCGGCGACCTGCCCGAGAAGTTGCAGGGACAGATTTCCGCGCTTGAGAAGCGGACGGCCGGCGGCGACTTTACGCTCCTCGTTGCGCTGAGTTATGGCGGAAGGGCCGAAATCGTGGATGCCGTAAACGCCGCGATTGCCGCAGGGGAGAAGGATGTGACGGAGCAGTCATTTGCCCGCTACCTGTATGCGCCGGATGTGCCGGACCCCGATCTCATCATTCGGACGAGTGGGGAAGTTCGTACGAGCAACTTTCTCCTGTGGGAATCGGCTTATTCGGAATATTACTTTACGGACGTACTGTGGCCCGACTTCGGTCGGGAGGAGTTTGACAAGGCGCTCGCCTCCTATTCAAGGCGTGAGCGGCGGATGGGAGGACGATGCACGTAATCAAGCGAGTGGTGGCGGCGCTTTCAACGGCGGCCTTGGTGATTCTGGCACTTCTGAAGGTGCCGATGACTTATGTGTTGCCCGTGATGATTCTGCTGGTGGCTTGCGTTCACCTGGAGTTTACTCAGATGGTGGCGCGCAAGTATAGGTGCATGGGCGTTTTGGGGCTTCTCTCGGGGGTGGCCGTTCTTCTTTACAAGGTCTACTACGATGTCGACTGTGCGTATGTGCTGATTCCTCTGGTGTTCCTGCTTGCGCTTCGGACGCTGTTTGGGAAGTTTGAACGCCCGATTCAGACGCTCGCCGTGACGCTTCTTGGGATTCTCTACATCCCGGTCACGCTGTCGTTCTTCATTCGGATTCCGATTGAGTTCGGCGTGATGACGCTGATTTACGTGATTGCAATTATCAAGATTTCGGATATGGGGGGCTTTGCCTTCGGGATGCTTTTTGGGCGGCACAAGATGTGTCCGACGATTTCGCCGAAGAAGAGTTGGGAAGGCCTGGCCGGGAGCATCTTTGCGTCCTGCCTTGTTTCCGTCCTTCTCGCGTCGGTGAGTGCGACGCGCATCGTGGACTATCCGATCGCCAAGGCCCTGGCCTTTGGCGTGACGGCGGCCCTGGTCGGGACGGCGGGCGACTTGATCGAGAGCCGAATCAAGCGTGAGTGCGGGGTCAAGGATTCGTCGACATTCTTGCCGGCGGGGATGGGCGGATTCCTTGATATGTTTGATTCCCTGATTTTTGCGCCGGCGTTGCTTCTGCCATTCCTCTGATGATGACGCGCTCAAGAGAGGCTTGGCTCAAGTTTCTTGCGACGCGTGTGGTCGCAATCGCCGTTGACGCGGCGATTATTGGCGTAAGTTACCTGTGCTCATTTGCCCTCAGGTTCGACTTTCAGGAGCCACGCTGGGGATGGCGTGCCGTTGCGCTTTCCTATCTGACGGTCGTGACGGTGCATGTGCTGTCGCTTTTGCTGTGCGGGTGCTATCGTCTGGCCTGGCGGCGGATTCGTGCGGGAGATTTGCCGCGCTACATCGGGGCGATGGCCTTGGCCTGCCTTGTGTTGACAGGCCTTCGCATTTGGTTGCCAGGAGACTTGAGCTTTCGGATACGTCCGCCGTATTCGATTACCCTCATGTGCTTCGCATTCTCGACGGTCGGCATCATCGGCATCCGCATCCTTTGGCGAATCTATATGGTGGCGCGGGCCAAGGACGTGGGAATCGCGTCGCTTCTCGAACGCCGCGAGAAGACCTTCGACAATTCGGTCGCGGCACGCTTCCTTGCGGGCAAGACCGTGATGGTGACGGGAGCGGGTGGCTCAATCGGTTCGGAGATTGTCCGGCAGGTCGCGGCGGCGGGAGCGCGGCAGATTCTGCTTGTTGAGCGCTGCGAGAATGCGCTCTACGAGATTGACCGAAAGATGCGGGGACTTGGTGGGAATGTGCGGCTCGTTCCGCTCATGGTGGACTGCGGCAATCGCGATCGCATGGAGAAGATATTTGCCGCGTACCAGCCGCAGGTCGTTCTGCACGCGGCGGCGAGCAAGCACGTGCCGATGGTTGAGCTGAATCCGGAGGAGGGGTGGCTGAACAATGTCGAGGGGACGCGGACGGTTGCCGAACTGGCGAAGTCCCATGGCGTGACGCGCTTCGTCCTGATTTCGACGGATAAGGCGGTCAACCCCATTTCCGTGATGGGCAAGACGAAGCTGGCCGCCGAAGGGGTCGTCATCGGGTTGAATGGGGAAAAGGGGACATCCTTCTGCGCCGTTCGTTTCGGCAATGTCCTCGGCAGTTCGGGTTCGGTCGTTCCGCTCTTTCGTGAGCAGATTGCCGAGCGTCGCCCCGTGACGGTGACGCATCCCGACATGAAACGCTACTTTATGACGATTCAGGAGGCCGTTGGGCTGGTCCTTCAGGCCGCCAGTCGCGCAGAGCGTGCGATTTACACGCTGGACATGGGGGCACCCGTTCGCATCCTTGACCTCGCGGAGGGGATGATTGAGCAGGCGGGGTATCGTCCCTACGTTGATTTGCCAATCGTCTTCATCGGCATCCGGCCGGGTGAAAAGCTGTTCGAGGAACTCGACATTTCGGAAAGGTCGGCGTTCAAAACGGATATGGCGAAGATTTACGTCACGAAAACAAACAAGGAAGGAGTGCAGTCATGAGCTATGCGGAGGCTAAGCGCAAATACGCCAAGATTGGCGTGGACACCGAAAAGGCCATTGAAACCCTGAAGGGCATCCCGATTTCGATGCACTGCTGGCAGGGTGACGATGTCACGGGATTCGAAACGACTGGTGGCGCGTCCGGCGGCATCCAGACGACCGGCAACTATCCCGGGAAGGCTCGCACGCCCCAGGAACTGATGGACGATGTCGATTTTGCCATGTCGCTGATTCCGGGATATCATCGCCTGAATCTCCATGCGTGCTACGGTGTACACGGATCATCCGTAACCGACCGTGACAAGCTCACGCCGGCGAACTTCAAGCCCTGGGTGGACTGGGCGAAGAAGCGCGGCATCGGACTGGATTTCAATCCGACTTTCTTCTCGCACCCGATGGCGGCGGATGGCCTGACGCTTTCAAGCCCAGACCCGAAAGTCCGGGCGTTTTGGGTCAAGCATGGCATCCAGTGTCTCAAGATTGCCGAGTATTTCGCCAAGGAACTCAAGAGTCCGTGCACAATCAACTACTGGATGCCGGACGGCTACAAGGATGAGCCCTCGGATCGCCTTGGACCGCGTCAGCGGATGGCTGATTCGCTTGACCGAATCTTCCGAACGAAGTACAGCCGCAAACTGGTCGTGCCGACGCTGGAATCGAAGCTCTTTGGCATTGGTGTTGAGAGCTACACCGTCGCCTCGCACGAGTTCGTGATGGGCTATGCGATGAAGCGCGGCATTCTTGGTCTTTTGGATATGGGGCATTTCCACATTTCCGAGAATGTGGCGGACAAGATTAGCTCCTTCCTGATGACATTCGGCAAGGTGGCCTTCCACATTTCGCGTCCTGTTCGCTGGGATTCCGACCATGTCATCCGTCAGAACGACGACTTGCGTGGTGCCGCGCAGGAGATTGTGAAGATGGGTCCGGAGAACTTCATCATCGCGCTCGACTACTTTGATGCATCCATCAACCGTATTGCCGCCTGGGTGCTCGGGATGCGCAATATGCAGAAGGAACTCCTGAAGGCGATGCTCCAGCCGAATGGTACGCTCAAGGGTCTCCAGGATGCCGGTGAGTTTACGGCTCAGCTCGTCCTACAGGAGGAACTGAAGGGCTATCCGTGGGCTGATGTGTGGGCTGAGTTCTGCCGGCGTGAAGGAAAGTCCGCAGGCGAGGAGTGGCTCGGCGACATTAAGAAATACGAACGCGACGTCCTTTCGGCGCGAGCGTGACAGGTTGGCAGACGACTATGAAGAAAGATCGGTTTTTCTCAAGGCTTGACTGGGCGGCGTTTTGGACGGCGACCCTGGTGACATTTGCCGTTTACTTTTTCACGCTTGGCCCGTCCGTCGGGCTTGAGGATTCCGGTGAACTCGCGACGGCGGGTGCGCACCTCGGTGTGCCGCACCCGCCGGGCTATCCCTTCTGGACGCTGTGCAGTTGGATTTTCTGCAAGCTCTTCTTCTGGGTGACCTACATGGGGCATCCGACGCCGGCCTGGGCGATCAGTTGCTTCTCGGCGACGGCGGGTGCCTTTGCCGCAGGGTGCACGGCCATGCTGATTTGCCGCAGTTCGCGGGACTTCATTGCGCCGGATGCCGAGGCGGACGGTGGTGTTGCGCTCCCGTCGATTTCGCCATCCGCCTGGCTGGCGTTCGGCGGTGGCGTGGGCGGTGCCTTGACGTTTGCGCTTTCCCCTGTCGAGTGGTCGCAGTCCACAATTGTTGAAATCTATTCGCTGAATGCCCTCTTCTTGATGTGGGTCTTTCTGCTGAGCTATCGCTGGATGCGCAAGCCATCCGACAAGATCCTTTGGTTTACGGCCTTCGTCTTTGGCCTCGGGCTCACAAATTACCAGGTGTTGCTGTTCGCCATTGTGCCGCTGGCGATTATCATCTTGATGACGAACATTGGGATGTTCCGTGATGTCTTCATCTATCTGATTCCCGTGGCGATGACCTATCAGATTCTGCAGATTGGTCAGCTGATGCGCGCCAGTCGCCTGATGCAGTCGGATGTCATCAACAAGCACAGGGCCGTGCTGGAGACATCCACCTGCCCGTCGACGGCGATGCTGATTCTGGGACTTTTGGCACTCGTCGGCTCCATTGTCGCGGCGGCCGTCCTGCGGACTCGCGGCAAAAACGACCAGGCGCGGCGGATTGCGCTGGCCGTCGGTGGTTCGGGGGCCGTTCTTATCTTCCTCTGTGCAACCGTCTTTACGTCGAAGAATGTGTGGTCGGGGATTACGGAGCCTGTCGCGCCTCTGATTGAGCCGACGCGCTACGCTCTGATTGCCGCCTTGATTGCCGCGTCCGTCGTGGCGGCGGTTGCTGCGGCGATGCGCCGCGACGAGGAGGGATTGCTGACTTCAACGACGGTCAAGTTCCTCGGCGCTTCCGCCGTCTTCGCGATTGTCGCCGTCTGCTTTGCGGCGGCCGTGCCAGTCGCGGGAAGCGACGGCTATGAGGGCATCCCGTACAACTGGGGCAAGTCGACGGCGATTTTCTGGGGATTGGTGGTGCTCCTGTTCGTCCTCTGTTCGTTGACGCGGAAGAATGGCCTGTGCTTTGCAATTCCAGTGGCGGGACTCCAGATTTCGGCGTTCCTTCTGCTGTCGCACGGTGCGATGAACGGCCTGACCCATCCGCAGAGCTGGTGGTTCGGCTGGCCCATCGCCTGGAATTTCGTCCTCCTCGCGCTCGCTGGGGCGACTCTGCCAAACGGGCGTTCGGTGGCGGGCGCGGCGTTTTTCGCGCAGCTTGGCGTCTCGTTCTACGCCTATATGCCCATCGTCTCCGATTTGCGCAATCCGCCGATGAACTGGGGCTATCCGCGCACCTGGGAGGGCTTCAAGCACGCGATTATGCGTGGCCAGTACGAGGCGATTGGCGTACCGAGTTTTCCCTCTGTCTTCGCCTTCCTCACGTTCATGGGCTCGCAGATGCGCCACTACTTCGCGGACGTGATGATGCAGTTTACGGATATGCTCGTCTTCTTCGCGCTGGTGCCGTTCATTGTCGGGCGTTGGGTCGTTGAGAAGTTGCACCGCAAAACCTTCTGGCAGTGGATGATTGCGGCGGCAAGCTGCTTCCTGATGATGTCCTTCCTGCTCATCTTGCTGGCGCAGGTGAAGGGTGATGTGCAGGACGGATTCATCCAGAAGGTGAAGTTCATCTCGTCTCATGCGATGATTGCGATGTGGATTGGCTACGGGCTTGTCTTTGTCGGTGCGCTCATCTGCCGTTCGGGCCTGCGTAAGTTTGCGCCAGTCTTGGCCGTGCTGATGATTCTGGGCGCTGGCATTACCCCAATTATCCAGAACTACACTGACGATCGGCTCGTATTCGAACTGGGCGGAGCGGAGCAGAATGGGCACACCTTCGGCTGGCAGTTCGGGGCCTATCAGCTGGAAGGGGCGAAAGCCATCAACGACCAGCTCGTGGCGGACGAGGAGCCGTTGCCCGATCCGAACTGGCCGGAGCCGATGGAGCCGTTTTCCATCTTCTTCGGTGGCACGGATCCGGGGCGCTTTGTGCCGACCTACATGATTTATTCGGCGAACTACCGCCCGGATGTCTATCTCATCACTCAGAATGCGCTTGCGGACGATACCTATATGTCCGTCGAACGCGACCTTTACGGTGACGAGATCTGGATTCCGTCAAAGGAGGATTCCGCCGAGGCGTTCAACATTTATGTGGACGAGGTCCAGCGCGGCGTTCGCTCGGCGAACGGCGACCTTAGGATTGAGAATGGACGCGTTCAGGTGACGGGTGCACTTGGCGTGATGGAAATCAACGGAATTCTGACGAAGATGATGTTCGATCACGATCGCCTTCGCCACGCCTTCTATGTGGAGGAAAGCTACGTGATTCCGTGGATGTACCCCTATCTCTCGCCGCATGGCCTGATTATGAAGATCAATCGCGATCCAACGCCCTACGACGAGCGGACGGCCACGAAGGACCAGGACTTCTGGGACTGGTATACGCGGCGTCTGCTGCGCGACCCGATGTATCGCCGCGACTTCGCGGGACAGAAGTCGTTCTCGAAATTGCGGGCGGCCATTGCCGGACTGTACGGGCGGCAGGGGCGCCGTATGGAGGCGGCGCAGGCTTTCCGTGAGGCCTGCCTGCTCTACCCCGCCTCGCCCGAGGCGACGTTCCGCTATGCCCAGGAGTGTCTCCTGCCGTACGCCAAGTGGGATGTCGTGCTGGAGATGATGGACTATACGGATCTCATCGACCCGAACAACAGCCGGACGGGGAATGTGCGCGATTATGTCAATCGGATGCGACTGATGATGGCGGAGATTGATCGGCTGGAGGCCCGCCGTCGTACGGAGGGCAAGTTGGCGACACCCGAGACGCTGATGCTCGCCCGCGCCTATTTCGGCATGGGACGCACGATGGAGGCGGCGCAACTCGTCCGGCCCTTGATTGACGAGGTCAACGAACCGGCCGTCCTGCAGGCGATTTCGACCATCCTCGTGTCGGCGGGGCTTGACGGCGATGCCGAGCGGTGCCTCTCGAAGTACCTGCGGCTTGAACCGTCGAAAGATGCCCTGGCCTGGTTGGATCTGGCGAAGATTCAGCACCGCACGGGACGCAAGACGCTTGCCCAACGGAGCTTCCTCGCGGCGTACAACATTGATATGCAGGGCGTGTTCAACCTGTTGCAGAAGGATCAGGACCTTTACGAAATTGCCCTTCCTCTCTTTCAGAAACGGAAATGATGTGCTATAATACGCGGCGATGGTTTGAAAGGATAAGGTTGTATGCCAAGAACAGACATTGATTGGGCGAAACTCGGCTTCGGTTTTTCGGATGTGAACTGCCATGTGCGGAGCGTCTGGAAAGATGGCAAGTGGGGCGAGATTGAATTCGTCAAGGAACCGGTGATCACGATGCACATCGGTGCTTCGTGCCTGCATTATGGGCAGGAATGCTTTGAGGGGATGAAGGCGTTTCGCCAGAAGTCGGGCAAGATTGCCATCTTTCGTCCCGACGAGAACGGCAAGCGCATGTACCGCACGGCTGTGCGTACGGTGATGCCTCCCGTGCCGGTTGAGATGTTTGTGGAAGCGGCCGAGAAGCTCGTCCGGGCGAATGAGGAATTTGTTCCGCCGTATGGCACGGGTGGCTCGATGTATTTGCGCCCGCTGCTGATTGGCACGGGTCCCCAGATTGGCGTGGCCCCGGCGCGTGAGTATACGTTCATCATGATGTGTATGCCGGTGGGCGCGTACTACAAGGGCGGGCTGAAACCCGTTCGTGCGGTCATCTTCGACGACTGGGATCGTGCGGCTCCGCACGGAATGGGCGATGTCAAGGTCGGCGGCAACTACGCCGCCTCGCTGTTCGCCCACGAGAAGGCGAAGCGCGAGGGATGGCCGGTCGAGCTTTACCTCGATGCGAAGAGCCACAAGTTCGTTGAGGAGTTCTCGACATCGAACTTCCTCGGCATCAAGAAGGACGGGACTTACGTGACCCCGGATAGCTGCTCGGTTCTGCCGTCGGTGACGAATATGTCCCTCAAGCAGTGCGCGGCAGATTTGGGCTGGAAGGTCGAGTGCCGCCCGGTTCCCTACGAGGAGATTCGCGAGTTCGCCGAGGTCGCAGCCTGTGGTACGGCTGTCGTGGTGACTCCCGTGTGGGAGATTACGCGTGGCGACGAAGTCATCAAGATTTCCGACCCGACGACCGTCGGTCCGCACCTTCAGAAACTCTTCGATACCGTGCAGGGCATCCAGTACGGTACGCTTGAGGATAAGCACGGTTGGTGTCACGAGGTGACGCTCTGAGCCGTTGGTGCGAGCGTGTTGCCGACGACGAGAAGGTCGCTCGGTTGGAAGCCGCGGGGTATCCGCGGCTTCTTGCGCGTCTGTTGGCCGTTCGCGGCATTACGGCCGAGACGGTCGCGGACTATCTCGATCCATCGCTCTCTCGGCTTGCAAAGCCGACGGAGTTGCCGGGCGTGGCGGCGGCGGCCGAGACGATTCTCGCGGCAGTTTTGGCGCACAAGCGGATTGTCGTCTTTGGTGACTATGACTGCGATGGGGTTTGTGCGACCGCCATTCTGGTCCTGGCCCTGCGGGCACTGAAGGCGGATGTCGTGCCATTCATTCCGAAGCGCCTGACGGAAGGTTATGGGATGACGGAAGCGTCCGTCCTTCGGATGCGGCGGGAGAATCCGTCCGTTGGACTGGTCGTCACGGTCGACAACGGAATCAATTCCATTGACTGGGTCGCGGCCTTGCAGTCGGAGGGCATCGATGTCATTGTGACCGATCACCACCTCCCGGGGCCGGAACTGCCCGACTGCACAATTGCGAACCCGAAAGTTGCCGCGCCGAGTGAACTGGAGGGACTCTGTGGCGCGGGCGTGGCCTTTCTGCTTTCCAATCTCCTGATTTGCCGCGCTCAGGAGAAGGGGTGTTACCAGGGACCGAAGATTGGCGGTCCGCTGCTGGTTCTTGCCGGGCTTGCCACGGTGACGGATGTGATGCCCCTTGTGGCGCAGAACCGTATTCTTGTCTCGGAGGCTCTGCGCCGTTTTCGTCAGATAGCGCCCATCGGTTTGCGCGAACTCCTCGACCGCGCCTCCCGCACGGCCTCGCTTCAGCTGAAGGTTGAGGACTTTGGATTCCTCATCGGGCCGCGAATCAATGCGGCTGGGCGCATGGCGAGCGGCGATGACGCGCTGCAGCTGATCCTCTCCTCGGATCGGGAGCGGGCGCGTGAGTTTGCCCAGCGCGTCGACTTGTGCAATGTTGAACGCAAGGGCGTTGAGCAGAAGATGTTTGAGAAGGCGATGGCACAGGTTATCCCTGGGGCGGCGGCGCAGGTCATCGACTTGCCCGATGGGCATCCGGGTGTCGCGGGGATTGTGGCGGCACGAGTCCTGGAACGCGTGGGGGCGGGTCCCGTCTGCGTCGTCGTCGAGGGACACGGTTCGGCGCGGGCTCCCGTCGGCTTCAATGTGCGGGACGCACTGGAGGCTGCATCCGCCGCGTTGACCCGTTTCGGCGGTCATGCAGCGGCAGGCGGCTTCTCGGTGAAAGAGGGGGAGATTGACAGCTTCCGCTCGCTTTTCACGGCTGCCTGCGCGGCACAAATTGCCGCGATGCCGTCTGGTATTTGTGGAAGCATCCCATTCGATGCCTGGATTCGGGGTGAGGACGTTACGCTTGACTTTGCCGAGAAACTCATGAAAATGGCACCATTTGGTGAGGGGAACGAACGGCCCGCCTTTGCGATGCGCGGCGTTCGTTTCAGTGATGTGCGGCCGCTGGGTCAGGAGGGGAAGCACTTGTCCATTTCGATTTGCCCCTGTTCAACCGGGACTGGTGCGAAGATCGCCATTGCCGAATCGTTGCGGGCTATTTGGTGGAATCGCGGCGATCTCGTCGAGAAACTTCGTGCGGCGACATCGTCCCACGACATCCTCTTTACGCTTGAGATTTCGGACTACCTTTATCGCCATGTCGAACTGCGCTTGTTGGCGATTGACGACGATTGAGTCCGAAACGGTCCGGACGAGGAATTGGGGAAATGACGTATGACGAGGCCTTTGCGCGACTGGCGAAGTCGGCCTTCCGCAGGCGGTTTCACCTAACGGAGCGTGAGAGGCACTACCTTGAGGAGAAGGGGTTTGACACCATCCGCCGCCATGCCGAGGACTTCGTCCGGCAGAAACTTGCGTCGGCACATCCCCTGAAAGACGGACGGCAGACGCCCATGCATGGGCACCCCGTCTTCATCGCCCAGCACGCCACGGCGACTTGTTGCCGTGGTTGTATGAACAAGTGGTGGCGTGTTCCACTGGGCGTAGAGCTGTCCCCCGATTTGCAGCGTAAGACCGTCGACCTGATTATGGAGTGGATTCGTCGTCAAGTTCGGCTTCGCGGCGGACACGAACTGCCGCGATAGGGAGTGCCAGGGCGCGGCACACGGAAGAAGTGTGTTGAGGCGGCCGAGGTCTACTACACAAGGGCCTACGCCTCGTCCGAGACGAAAGACAGGCCGACAACAGGAGCCACGCGGCAGATCATGCGCATCACCGCCTCCAATTGATGCGCATCAAATTTTCAAACGATGCGCATCGCAAAAGCAAATGATGCGCATCGCAAAAAAGAATGATGCGCATCGTTTCGTCGAGTCATGCGCATCTCCCGAAAAAACGATCCGCATCGTTTCAGAATTTGATGCGCATC
>CAKTUI010000020.1 GCA_934621385.1 uncultured Kiritimatiellota bacterium | reverse complement strand
TTCGAGGCGGTCTTCCCCGAGGACCCGCCGGAGGCGACGCGGCTCGTCGTCGGGGACCTCTCGGTCTGCGTGACGAATGCGGGCACGTACGCGTTCGTCCTCGGGAAGGGCGTGCGCTACGCCCTCGACGTGCGCCCCCGGGAGCTCGCGGGGCTGGTGTCGTTCTCGGCGGACGACGGGTGCGGGGGCGCGGCGGCCCGCGCCACACGGGTCGGACTGCCGCCCTCCGGCGGGCGCTGGACGGAGGACGCCGGGGGGATCGAGATCGTCGTCCCGAACCCGATGGTCCCGCTCACGCCGCCCGAGGCCTATGTGCTCTGGCGGCCCTCGCTCGCGGTGTCGCCACGGAACTGGGCGCCGTCCGAGGCGGACGACGGCGAGACGTTCGACGCGCTCCTCGGCGACGTGCCGCCTTTCGCGGCGCCCTCGTACGCGTGGCGGACGGGCGACCCCTCGGTCGTGTCCGTCGGCAGCCCGCGCGGGCGGACGACCGTGATGCGGTGCCACTTCCCGGAGGCCCGCTCGGAGTTCCCCGCGCTCTCGCTTGAGGTGTCGATGCCGGGCTGCACGCTGGTGTCGCGCTTCGTGCCGGACGCGCGGCCCTCCGCGGACGACGCGATCCTCTCGGTCTCGCTCCCGGACGTCCTCTTCGCCAACGACGACGACGACAACGGCGACGGGGAGCCGGACTCGTGGGCGGCGGCCACGCCCCTTGACGACGACGTCGCCCGCGGGCGGATAGTCCTCCGCTCCCCCGTCCCGACGAACGGCACGGTCGTCGTCGAGGGCGTGCGCGGCCGCGGCGGGCGGCCCGACCTGTTCGCGGACGACGCGTGCACGGTCGCGATTGCGGAGGGGGCGGAGTACCCCGTCGAGGGGACGCGCGGGATCGAGATACCGCTCTACCTCAGCCCGCCCGGCGCCAGCCGGGCGCACCCGGGGCTGGCGGTCCGCGCCCGGTGGCGGCCGTCCGCCGGCTACGACCTCGTGGCGTCCGCCCCCGCGACCGTCGTCCGCCCGACTGCCGAGCCGGTCTGCAATGCGACGACGAACGTGGTCGGGGGCGGCCGGACGCGGACGCTCGCGGTCAACCCCTGCGGGGTCGGGGTCGGGCGCGAGGCGCACTTCCGGATCGGGGTCGCCCCGGAGTCGTTCCCGGACGGGCGGATCGCCTGGAGGGCGGAGGGCGGAATCGAGTTCGTCGGGGGCAATACGGGCCGGTCCGTCACCGTGCGCGGGGTCGCCCCCGGGCGGGCGAAGCTGAAGGTCGCCATCCGGGACGACGAGCGCGGCATGCCGGAGTTCAGCCTGTGCGTGACGGCCTGCACGAACATCCCCGTCCACGCGGTCATCGTGGCGGACGACGGCGGACCCGCCCAGGGCGTGGAGACGATCCGCCGGATGGTGGAGGCGGCGAGCGACGTCTTCGAGCAGGTCGGGATGTCCTTCCATCTTGCGTCCGTCTGCACGACGAACATACCGAAAGCCTTCCGGATTGTCCGCGGCGAGGGAACCGAGGAGCGGTGGAGCCATCGGAGGCTGACGGACCTCCTGTCCAATACGGGCGGAATCGAGTGCTACTTCGTGGAGAAGATTGTCGACCCTGGTGATGACAAGGTGGACATCCTCGGGCTGACCTCCAGGTACGGAATCGTCCTTTCCAGCGCGGCGTACCTGACCACGCTTGCGCACGAGATTGGTCATCTCTGCGGAGCGCGGGACATCTACTTGAAGGCCGACGAGGGACGATTGACGATGGCCGGCGATTTCGTCCGGTGGGATTACACGCTGGACGACTGGAACGGCGGGTGCTACGGCCGGGGCGAGGCCGGGGCTCGGTACTACCCATCGGGCACGACGATGGCGGAAATCATCTCCCGCATGCTGATGAACGGACTCAAGTCCGCTGGTGACCGGCACTACGACATGACGCTCGGCCCCGTATACGGCATCGGATACACGCCGGAGGGAAAGCTGGAGAAGAGTGACGTCGACGTCGGGTTCGAGGAACCCATGGGTGGCGGATTCATGTTCAGGCTTCCACTGTGCGAATAGAAAGGAATGAAGGAATGAAAGTAAGGGGATTACTGGTGATGGCACTTCTGGCGACGGCGTGCGTCGTGTATGCGGAAGATGTCGAGATTGACGATGTGCAGCTCAAGAGAAGCCTTGAGAGTTTGTTCCTGCGCATCCATTCCATTTCAGGGGAGCGGGAGGCCATACTGTCCAACATTCACTTCGCCAGCAACCGGCTCGTCTCGGCGGCGAAGGCCGTCTATGCGGATGCGAATACGGAATCGTTGCAGAAGGGGCGAGCCATTTCGCTCGTCGGACGCTATGGCACACCGCAGGATGTCGACTTCCTCATGTCCTGTGCGTCGAATTCGGACTTCTGGTGCAACTCTTCAATGGGTGTCCTGTCGATACTCGGGCCGACCAGCAACGGCCTTTCGCGGCTTGACACGCTGATGCGGCACTCGGCCGTGACCAACGGCGAGGACAGGCTTGAGCGTGACAAGGTCTACGCGGTTTGGGCTTTGTTGGAACATGCGGCGAAGCCGGGCGTGTCGCCCGACGACAGGCGGCGGGCGTGGGACTATGCGTTCGCATTCGCCTCGAATCACGTCAATTGGGCGCGGATGAACGACATGGGGCTTACGTCGTTCGACAAGTCGTTCGCCCGGTCGCGGCGGCGGCTGGAGCTCCTCCGCTACCTGCTTCCGCAAATCAAGTATCCGGGGACGAGGGACTACGTCGCGTCCGAAATCGGAAAGCTGGAGGCGTTGCCCGCGTCAGATTTGGTGGAGTAGGGCGCGGAAGAAGCGGTCTCATCGGTCAATGAAAGGGAAATGAGAGTGTGATTTTCAGCCACTGAACACACGGGATCGGCGCAGCCGCCCACAAGGGCCCGCGCGGCTTCAGTGCTGTCAGTGGCAAAATCCCCTGCCCACTTACTTCTGCAATCGACAATTTACACTTTCTGCCAACTTCCCTGCAACATTCTAACAAAAATCAAGGGGGTTTTGGTATAATATGTCCGTATGAATTTGTTGAAATGTCTATTGGGAACGAAGAACGACCGCGAACTGAGAAAGTTGTGGCCCATCGTTCGTGAAATCAACAGGATTGAGCAAGAGTATCAGGCGAAGAACTTCGCGGCCGAGGACTATCCGAAGATGACGGAGTCCTTCCGTGCGCGCGTTCAGAAGGGGGAGACGCTGGATGACATTCTCCCCGAGGCCTATGCGCTTGTGAAGAACGCCTGTCGTCATCTCGTCGGCACGACCGAGGAGGTGTGCGGGCACACGCTGACGTGGAACATGGTTCCGTTTGACGTCCAGTTGCTCGGCGGCATCGTGCTGCATCAGGGTAAGATTGCCCAGATGCAGACGGGCGAGGGCAAGACGCTCGTTGCGACCTTTCCGCTCTACCTGAACGCCCTGTCCGGGAAGAACGTGCAACTCGTGACGGTGAACGACTACCTGGCGAAGCGCGACTCCTCGTGGATGGGGCATCTCTACCGCTATCTCGGGTTGACGGTTGGCTGCATTCAGAACTCGATGGAGCCGGAGGAACGCCGCGCCCAGTACGCCTGCGACATCACGTACGGCACGAATTCGGAATTCGGTTTCGACTACCTGCGCGACAATGGTATGGCGCAGAGTCCCGAGCAGGTCGTGCAGAACGGGCACAACTTCGCCATCGTGGACGAGGTGGACTCGATTCTGATTGACGAGGCGCGTACGCCGCTCATCATTTCGGGTCCGGCGACGATGTCGACGGGCCACGTCTATCAGGAGATCAATCCGCTCGTTTCGGCGATTGTGCGCGTACAGACGGCGATGTGCAATGAGCTGATTCAGGAGGCGAAGAAGGCTCTTGAGAGCGGTGACACCCAGTTGGCGAAGGACCGCCTCTACCAGGTCTACCACGCGATGCCGAAGCACAAGCAGTTCATGCACCTGCTCGAAGATGCGAACATCCGCAAGCTTCACGAGGACGTGGAGATGCAGATGCTCTCCGAGATGCTCAAGGCCCGCGCCCAGCAGCTGAAGGACGAGCTGTACTTCACGATTGACGAGCGTACGCGCGAGGTTTCGCTGACCGACAAGGGGTGCGAGAAGATCTGCCCGTCGGATCCGACGCTGTTCGTCCTGCCCGACCTGGCCGCGCAGATGAGCGCGATCGACGGGGATGCAACGCTGTCGGATGCGGAGCGTCTTGAGCGTCGGCGCAACACGCAGTCGGCGTTCGTCGAGAAGAGCGACCGCGTGCACGTCGTGGACCAGCTCCTCCGGGCCTACTGCCTCTACGAGCGTGATGTCGACTACGTCGTGCAGGACAACCACGTCTACATCGTGGACGAGTTCACGGGACGCGTGCTGCCCGGGCGGCGTTGGTCGGATGGCCTTCACCAGGCGGTGGAGGCGAAGGAAGGGGTTGAAATCGAGAAGGAGTCGCAGACGCTTGCGACGATTACGATTCAGAACTACTTCCGTCTCTACAAGAAGCTCTCGGGCATGACGGGCACGGCGGAGACCGAGGCGCGGGAGTTCAAGGACATCTACAAGTTGGACGTGGTGGCGATTCCGACTAACCGGCCCGTGCGGCGAATTGACGGGAACGACCAGATCTACCGGACGCAGCGCGAGAAGTTCAAGGCGATTATCGCCGATGTCGCGGCGCGGCACGAGAAGGGCCAGCCGGTTCTTCTCGGTACGGTGACGGTCGACACGTCGGAGATTCTCTCGCGCATGCTGAAGATGGCGCACATTCCCCACGAGGTGCTCAACGCGAAGAACCATGCGCGTGAGGCCGAGATCGTCTCGCTTGCCGGTATGCGTGGCGCGGTGACGATTGCGACGAACATGGCCGGACGTGGTACGGACATCAAGCTTGGCGAGGGCGTGACCGACCTCGGCGGCCTGCACGTCATCGGTTCCGAGCGCCACGAGTCGCGGCGAATCGACCGCCAGTTGCGCGGGCGTTGCTCGCGTCAGGGCGACCCTGGCTCCAGCCAGTTCTTCATCTCGCTCGAAGATCCGCTGATGCGGTTGTTCGGGTCGCAGAAGCTCTCGGGGATTATGCAGCGCCTGGGGCTGAAGGAAGGCGAGGTGATGGAGCACCGGTGGCTGAACAAGTCCGTCGAGACGGCTCAGCGCCGCGTGGAGCAGCAGCACTTCGCGGTCCGCAAGCGGACGCTTGAGTACGATGACGTGATGAACCGTCAGCGGACCATCGTCTACGAGTTGCGCGGGCGCGTGCTGATGGGCAAGCCGGACGAGGTGCACAATCTCATCCTCGACGTGATGAACGACCTCGTGCAGACGCAGGCTGAACGCTATCTCTTCAGCGAGAAGGACGGCAGTTTGGACGACTTCATGAATTGGCTTGGGGTGACCTTCCCGATTACCGTCACGGAGGAGGAGATTCGGCCGCTGATGGGAACGCCCGGCAAGGCGGGCGATCTGGTGATGAAGCGCGTCGAGGAGGCCTACAACGCCAAGTGCGAGGGCGAGGATCCGGCGGTTCTGCCGTACATGGAGCGCGGCGTCTTTCTGCAGGTCATCGACCGTGAGTGGCAGGACTACCTGCGGGCGATGGACGACCTGCGCCAGGGCGTCAACCTGCGTGCCTACGGGCAGCGCGATCCGCTTGTCGAGTACAAGAAGGAGGCGTTCTACATGTTCGAGTCGCTGATGACATCCATCAAGTCGAAGGTCGTCTCGGCGGAGTTCAGGAGCGCAACGGCATTGCGGATGCAGCGTGCCCTGGCGGCCATGGGACGGGCCTCGGTTCGGGTGACGACGAACGCGGCGGAAGTCGCCGGGGATGACGCGGCGACGGATGCCGCGTCGGAAGGGCGGCCCGCATCCGCCGCGCCGGTCAAGACGGTTGCGGACGTTTTTGCAACGATGATGTCGTCGGCGGGGCGCACGGCGTTCGCCCGTGCCTCGGCGGCGCATCCGCACGAGGGAGGTAAGGCGATTGGACGCAACGATCCCTGCCCGTGCGGTTCGGGTAAGAAATACAAGAAATGCTGTGGAAGGAGTCTGGTATGACGAGTGCGATTATTGTGGCGGCCGGGAAGTCGGAGCGGATGGGCGCGGGAACGGATAAGGCGTTCCTCTCGCTCGTGAACAAGCCCGTGGTGGCGTGGAGCCTGCTCGCCTTTGAGCGGTGCCCGGACATCGACCGCATCGTGCTTGTTGTCCGCAAGGATCAGCAGGTCGCGGCGAAGGCGGTCGTTCGTATGTTCGGCATTTCGAAGTTGCAGGCGGTCGTTGCCGGTGGCAACCGTCGGCAGGACTCCGTTCAGGCGGGGCTGGCGGCGTGTGATGTCGACACGCGTTATGTGGTTGTCCACGACGGAGCACGGCCGTGCATCACGTCGGATGTCATCAGCGAGGTCGTCAAACTTGTGAAGCGTGCGCCGGCGGTCACCATCGGCCGTCGCGTCATCGACACGATCAAGCGCGTGGAGAAGGGAACGACCGTTTCGGCGACGGAGGATCGCGCCAAGCTCTGGAGTGTGCAGACGCCCCAGGCGTTTCAGGTCAAGGTCCTGCGCGAGGCCTACAAGGCCCTCGACGCGAAGGTCGAGGTCTCGGACGACTGCCAGGCCGTCGAACTTGCGGGACAGCCCGTCAAGATCTACGAGAGCCGCCGCCCCAACTTCAAGATTACCACGGTTGAGGACCTGCAGTTGGCCTCGGCCTTTCTCAAGTAAGGGAAGGTTCTCCCATGCAAAAGCGCCTCTTCGCCATTCTTGGAGATGTCCACGCCAACCTTGAAGCCCTTCAGGTTGTGCTGGAGGACTGCCGCCGCGAAGGGGTGACTGACTTTCTCTGCACGGGTGATGTCGTTGGCTACAATGCCTGCCCGCATGAGTGCATGGCAATTATTCGGGACTTGGGTTGTCCGGTGGTGAAGGGAAACCACGACCACTATGTTTCGTCGCGGCAGGATTTGAGTGACTTCAGTCCCAACGCGGCGACGGTGGTCGAATGGACGCGGCGGCAGCTGACACCCGAGGAAATCCTTTGGCTGAGGGACCTTCCGTTCGTGAAGACGGCGATGGGGGTGTCGATTGTCCATGCGACGATGGACAATCCCGAGTCGTTTGGCTACGTCTTCGACCACCTTCAGGCCGAGTCGAATTTCATCTGCCAGAAGACGCCGCTCTGCTTCTATGGGCACACGCACTGTCCGATGATTTTCGAGAAGCAGATGAATGGAATCTACCGCATTGAGGCGCAGGATTTCAAGTTGCCCATCGGACGCAAGTATTTCATCAATGTCGGTTCCGTCGGGCAACCGAGGGATGGAGATCCGCGGTCGGCGTATGTCATCTATGACCCCGCCCAGCGGACGGTGCGCTTCCGTCGGGTTGAATATGACATTGCCGCCGCGCAGGAGCGCATCCGGCTGGCGGGACTGCCCGAGCGGCTGGCCGAGCGGCTGGCGCTTGGACAATAGAAAGGAGTTTCCTTGTGAGGAAGGGTATCATTCTGGCCGGCGGGGCCGGGACGCGGCTTCATCCGCTGACGCTCGTCGTTTCGAAGCAGCTTCTGCCTGTTTACGACAAGCCGATGATTTATTATCCGCTCTCGACGCTGATGCTTTCGGGCATCCGCGAGGTGCTGATTATCTCCACGCCAACGGACTTGCCGCTCTTCCAGCGGTTGCTGGGGGATGGAAGTGCGCTTGGCATGAAGTTCTCGTACAAGGTGCAGGAGCGGCCGAACGGGCTTGCCCAGGCGTTCGTGCTGGGGCGGGAATTCATTGGGACGGACGACGTGTGCCTTGTCCTCGGGGACAACATCTTCTACGGGGCGGAATTGCCGCGAATGCTGAAGGCGGCCTGCAACTCCCCGTCGCCGACTGTGTTCGGCTATCGCGTGGCCGATCCCGAGCGGTATGGTGTCGTTGAGTTCGATGCGGCTGGACAGGCCATTTCAATGGAGGAGAAGCCGGCGCATCCGAAGTCGAACTATGCGGTCGTCGGACTCTACTACTATCCGAATGACGTGGTCGACATCGCGGCGAAATTGCAACCTTCCGCACGCGGCGAATATGAAATCACGGATATCAACCGTGCCTATTTGGCGCAGGGACGGCTTTCGGTCAAGACGATGGGGCGTGGCTACGCCTGGCTCGACACGGGCACCCACCAGTCCCTTGCGGATGCGACCAATTTCGTGCGGGCGATTATCGAGCGGCAGGGCCTCCAGATGAGCTGCATCGAGGAGATTGCCTGGGATAACGGGTGGATTGACGACGGGCAGTTGCATCGACTTGCCGCGACCTACGGCAAGTCGAGCTACGGCAACTACCTGCGTGGACTCGTCAAATAAAGAGGAGGGGAGAGAATGAAGACTTACGTTTGTGGACATCGCAACCCTGATGTCGATTCGGTGGCCAGTGCCTATGCGCTGGCGGATTTGCGGCGGCGGACGGGTACGCTGGATGTGGAGGCGATTTGTGCGGGCCGCTTGCCGGAGAAGGCGAAGTGGATGTTCGACCACTTTGGCCTGCCGCCGATTCGCGTCAAGCGCGATGTCTATGTGCGCGTTCGGAATCTCATCGATCCGAGCGTGCCGATGATTGATTCGAACATGCGCCTTGAGGATGCCCTGCGAAAGTTGGAGGCGAGCGGGGAGTCGAGCCTGCCCGTTCGGGATGCCGACGGCAAGTTCGTGGGAATGCTTGCACCCGCGAAGCTGCTGGGGCTCTTCATCGCCAAGGCGGATCTCTCGATTCCCGTTGCGCAGGCTCCGCTTCACAGCTGTTCGCAGATCCTCTCGCTGATGGATCCCGTGCACGACATCAAGTTTTCCGCCGTGCGCAACACCCACAACCACTTCCCCGTCGTGGACGATTCGGGACGGCTTATGGGGACGGTGCTCAAGGGGGCGTTTGCGGAGCCGCCGCCCGTGCGCATGATTCTCGTCGACCACAACGAGACGGATCAGGGCATTCCGGGGCTGGATGAAGTCCCGGTCGTCGAAGTCGTCGACCATCATCGCATCGCCTTCGCCCCGACGCGTGAGCCGATCAAGTACACGGCGGATGTCGTCGGGTCGACGTGCACGCTTGTGGCGCGGATGTTCCGTGGCGCGGGTTTGCGCCCGACGCGTGAGACGGCGGGCGTGTTGATTGCCGGCATCGTGTCCGACACGCTCCTGTTCCAGTCCCCGACGACAACGGCCGACGATCATTCGTCATGCGCCTGGCTTGAGAAGCTGTGCGGGGAGACGGCGAAGGACATTATGGATGGGCTGATGTCGGTTGCGTCTCCGCTCACGAGCATGACGGCCGATCAGGCACTGTCAAGCGATGCGAAGACCTACAAGGAGGGTGGCTACAAGTTCTCGCTTGCGCAGATTGAGGAGTCGAACATGACGCTCTTCCATGGGCATCTCAGGGATCTTTCGTCTGCGATGACGAAGGCGATGGGGGCGAGCGGACTCGACTTCATGGCCCTGATGGTGACCGACCCCGTCAGTGGAAATTCGGAACTTCTCTTTCAGGGGCCGGAAGTGGTTCGCCGCGCTCTGCCGTACCGCCGCAGTCCCTATGGAACGCTGCTGATGCCGGGGGTGCTTTCCCGCAAGAAACAGCTGCTTCCCGAAGTCATCGCGGCACTTTCGTAAGAACTTATGGTATAATACGGATTATGACAGCAGAAGAACAGGCAAAGACAATTGCGCGGGCGCTTGAGGAGCGTAAGGCTCTTGATGTGAAAGTTTACGATGTGCGGGGCAAGTCCTCGTTCACCGACTTCATTGTCGTTGCGACGGGTGCGGCCGCGCCCCATCTGAAGGCATTGGTCGCCGAGTCCCAGGCGGTGATGAAGAATGAGAAGATTGCGAGTTACCGCACGTCGGGCGATCCGGAGAGTGGCTGGATTGTCGTGGACTACATCGATGTCGTTGTGCATGTCTTCTCGCCCGAGGCTCGGGCCTACTACGCCCTTGAGCGCCTCTGGGCTTAAGTGAAATGATTTCAACGGTTCACATTGCGAAGAATGTCTATGGTGGGGATGGTCTCGGCCGCCTTGGTGATGGGCGTGTCGTGTTCGTCCCCGGGGCGTTCGCCGGTGAGAGCGTACGCTCTGAAATCGTTGAGGAGAAGAAGAAGTTCGTGCGGGCGCGGCTCGTCGAAGTCGTCGAGCCAAGTGCTGACCGCATTCAGCCGGACGGAGTGGTCCTTCCCGGCATGACCTACGCGGAACTTGATTATGCGGCGGAGATGCGCACCAAGGAGGCGCAGTTGGAGGACTTCCTGTCCCGTGCGCGGATTGTCGCCCCGCCGCCCGTCAACCTGACGGACCCGACGAACTGCCGGAACTATCGTAATAAGGTCGTCTACCACTTTGCGCGGCAGAACGGGGCGTGGGTTCTCGGGTATCGGCAAGAGCCTGGGCACGAGATTGTGGACGTGACCGAGGATCCGCTGGCGAGACCCGAGATAAATGCGAGCCTGCCCGAGATTCGCCGCCATGTTCTGGCCCTTCTGACGCAGGGAGCGCAGGCCGTCCGAAGGTCGGTTGCCGAGAAGGGCGATGTGACGATTCGCTGGTCGGCTCGTTCGGGTGTCCAATGGTGGATTGGAAAGGCTCCCTCGGACATCGTCCTGCGGGAGACAACTTGCGGACGGGGCTTTGAGGTTCCGGCGGACGGGTTCTATCAGGTGAATCCCGTTGCAGGGGAATCGCTTGTGAAGGCTGTGGTTGGGGATTATCAGTCCCATGCGACGGGTGAGATTCTCGATCTTTACTGTGGCGTGGGCGTGTTTGGGCTGTGCTGCCGCCCCGAACGGCTGACGGGAATTGAGAGCGGGCGACGGGCGATTGACTTTGCGCGGCGAAATGCGGAGAGCCAGGGCGTGAAGGCGCGGTTCTTTGCCGAGCAGGTCGGGCGGAGCCTGAAACGCATTCGGATAGGTGAAAGGACGACGGTCATCGTCGATCCGCCGCGAGGTGGCCTTGAACCGGGCGTTCCAGAATGGTTGGCCCGATCGGGGGCGCCTTACATTTTCTATGTCAGTTGTGACCCGGCGACGCTTGTGCGGGACTTGCGCGTCCTGACGGCCAAGGACTACGAGATCAAGAGCCTGAAGTGGGTGGATATGTTCCCCCGCACGGCGTGTTTTGAGACATTGGTCCTCCTTCGTCATCGGTAAGATCCGGCGCGGCGGTTTGGATTGGAAGAGTGTGTTTCTTTGTTCAATTCTTTATACGCCCGTTGGCGAAGGCGGGGGCGGCAATATGGTATAATACTGTCGGTAAAATCAGTCGGGTATTCCTGGCCTGACGGATGGGTTTCGGGCTGTCGCAAGACAGGTGAACAAAGATGAAGCGTTTTGTTGATATTTTCGCCTGCTCCGCTCTCATTTGCGGACTTTTGGTGGGGTGCGCAACCCCACAGTCGCCCTATGTCTCGGTTGAGAACTGGGTGATTCGACAGAATGCCGTCCCGTCTTATTTCGCCTCGTATGACCTTATCTTTATCTATCCTTATATAGAGAAGTCCAAGGATCGTTATCCAAGCTTGCCGTCAGACAAGGAGTCCTCCGCCTATCTGCACGATTTCACGGCGTTTGTGACACAAGAGTCTTTTGGCAAGAAGGTTCGGGTTTTTGCCCCCATCGTCCACCGCACGAAGGACAGTCAGTTCGCGGCGATTCTGTCGCCGGAACTCGAAGCCTGGGACGAGACGGTGATTGCGCCTTCCGTCCGTGAGACGATTGAGGCGATTCGGTTCTACCTGAAGACCTATCACCAGCCTGGACATCCCTATGTTCTCCTCGGGCATGGCCAGGGGGCGCTTTACATTCAGGAGGCCCTGAAGGAGTTGGAGGATGAAGTTCTCCCGAGTGATGGATTCGTCGCGGCCTATTTGCCGAACTTGCCGGAAGTGGCCTTTCGGCAATTGGGAGCCGATTTCAATGAGGGGAACATACGCCTTGCGCGTGGAAAACTCGATACGGGTGTCGTTGCCGCGTGGCGGGTGGGAACTGGCCCTGTGACGAATCGGCAGGAAGATGCGTCGAATCTTGTGTCGGCGGGTGCGATTAACCCGCTCAACTGGTCCATGCGTCGACTGGCTTCGTCTGACCTCTGCATTGGGGCCTACTATTACGATTGTGCGAACACGAATGTCCTCTCCCGAAAGGTGATTGTTCCGAATTTCTGCCGCGCAGAGCCGGATGGCTCGGACGGCATCCTGCGTGTGGCGGCGGATGTCCGCCCCGACTTGCCGCTGGCGGGTGAGACGATTGCGCCATTTCTTGGGAATATTGTCGAAAATGCCGCGTCGCGTGTCGTTCGGTATCGCTGCAAGCGGCGGTGGAAGGGCTGGACGACGGAAACGGCGGAATTACCCATTGAGGATGAAGTGGGGGCTGAACCATGACAGAGGTTGGTGTCAAGGCGAAGCTGAAGGTGCTGATTGTTGATGACGAACGATTCGTTCGTTTCACGCTTTCGGCCATTTTGCGCAGTGCGGGCTACGAGGTGGCAGATGCGGGTTCGTCTGAGGAGGGCCTGAACAAACTGAAGCGCGACCAGTTCCATGTCATTGTCACGGATGTCATGATGGGGGCGATTGACGGGTTCATGTTCCGCGACGGAATCCGCGACTTCAACAAGACGATCCCAATCATCTTTCTGACCTCTTTGGTCAATGAGGGCGATCGGCTGATGAAGCAGGTGATGGAGGACATCCATTCCTACTATCTCTCGAAGAATGCGGGGCGCGAGACGATTCTCAAGGTCTTGGCCCATGCGACGAATATTTATCGCAGTGAGCAGTCCCTCGCCCGTCTGACCGAGCGCAACGAGCGGAATATGGAGTTGGCGCGCCTTGTCCAGAAGTCGGTGCTTCCCAAATGGACGCATATTGAGAAGGCCTACAGTTACGGTGACTTCTGGAAGCCTCTCGGCAAGATTAGTGGTGACTTGGTGGAGTGGATTCCTCTTTCGCCCGACTCGTGCCTCATCATTTTCGGGGACATTTCGGGACATGGGACGCATTCGGCGCTCGCGATGATGGCTGTTCAGGTTTTTCTCAAGCAGTTGACGAACAGCCTTTCGGTCAAGATGCTGCGTCCCTATCAGATTATGCAGGAACTCAATAAGTTCTTCTCCCAGAATATGGGCGATGTGGCGTATATGGCGGGGCTTGTGGCATTCTTTGATTTCAAGAAGAACGAAGTCTACTATCACAACGCCGGTTATCAGGATCTCTACTGTTTCAGGGCATCGACGGGCGAGCGCATTGATTTGAATCCAGAACGGAAGGGTAGCCTGCCGGTTGGTATGCTGCCGGACATCAAGTGCACGGCGGATGACGATGTGCGGATGACATTCCCGGATGACGCGGTGTTCATGACCTATTCGGATGGCATTTTGGACCTTGCCGAGGATGCGGAAGGGGAGATTTTGGTTCCACAGGATCTCCTTGAGAAGACGATGAGCGAACTGGCGACGGAGTGCGCCCATGGCAAGCACGTCTCCGAATTGGCGACGGAACTTTACCAGTCCTTGATAAGCTGTGGCTATGCGCATCAGCAGGACGATATTTTCGCCTTCGCTATTGCGAAGCCGCAGGGGCCAGAGGAGGTATTTGCGGCCGAAGTCAAGCCGGATGCCGTGAGCGTTGACCTTGTGGCACAGGACGCGTCGAGTTGGACGCGTGAGCACTTCGGGTCGGAAGTACTGGGTCTCAAAGTTGAGTTGTTGCTGGAGGAACACCTCTTGAATGTGATTTCTCATGGTCTCGACGACAACAGCCGCCGTCATGAGAGCCTTGCGGTGTTCATTTCCAAAGTTCCGGATCAGGGGCTTCTGTCCGTCACGATCCTTGACCATGGAAAGCCATGGGACTTTACGCGGAAAGTGAAGGAGACGGATCTTGACCGCCATCTGGACGATCTGAATGTCAAGTTGGCGTCGCATGGTCGGGGAATGGCTATCAAGCGTAAGCTGGTTTCCAATGCCCGATACAGGCGATTGGCCGATCTCAATCGGAATACCTTTTATGTTCAGATTGACGCGGATGCTCCGGCAAACGAAGTGGAGGCGGCGAAGGAATGACGATTAAGAGCGAGGAACTAAAGATCCTCGTCAAGGAGTTCGAGGGTCGGCGGCACAGTGGCCTGCGGCGTGAGCTGAAGAATTTCGGTTGGCGGCTGACGGTCTGGGGTTCGTACAAGCTCAAGCGTTCGGTTGATGTCTTTGCCTCGGGCATTGGGTTGGTTCTGCTTTCACCATTCCTGTTGCTCATCGCCATCTTGATTCGCCTGACATCGCCCGGACCTGCGCTCTTCCATCAGGTCCGCGTGGGGCTTTATGGTCGGCATTTCAACTTCCTGAAGTTTAGGAGTATGTATTTGGACGCGGAGGCTCGGCGTGCGAGTCTCCAGTCTCAGAATGAGTCGGCGGATGGTGTCATCTTCAAGATGAAGAACGATCCTCGAGTGACTCCGATTGGGAAGTTCCTGCGGCGCACGAGTTTGGATGAGATACCCCAACTCTTCAATGTGCTGATAGGTGATATGTCGCTGGTTGGGCCGCGTCCGCCGTTGCCAAGCGAAGTGCGGGAGTATACATTGGAGGAGCGCAAGCGTCTGAACGTCAAGCCCGGGCTGACATGCATTTGGCAGGTGAGCGGGCGGAGTGACATTCCTTTTGAGCAGCAGGTCTCGCTTGACAAGGCTTATATTCGGTCTCATGGTTTCTTGAGCGACTTGGTCATCCTGCTGAAGACGATTCCGGCCATTCTTTCGGGTAAGGGGGCTTACTAAAATGAATGCCCTGATAGTTTCCACCCGTCCTGCGCCGTGGATTCGGTGCTATTTCCCGGAGTTCAGCGAATTCTCGTTGCTTCTGGCGGACAAGCCCCTCGTTGAGCATCAGTTGGATTGGTGTGCTCGCAAGGGCGTTGTGAGCGTTCGGGTACTGGATGCCGCGTATGATGCACAACTGGCCGCACGGCTGGGAGATGGCAGCCGATGGGGTTTGGAACTTTCCTATGAACACATCTCCGCAACGGCGGATGCTGAGCGCGTTGTCGCCGAGAATGCGGAATTTCTCGGGACGGATGCAGCGCTTGTCATCCACGGGCAGGAACTTGAGTATGATGGGAAAATCTGCCGCATCGACTCGATTCGCGACTACTTTGAATTGAATTTCAGGTTAATTGACCATCCGTGCGAATGTGTGTTGCCGGGCTATTATTCGGAGCAAGGTGTCAATCTGGGGATGAATGTGCAGATTCGGATTGGGAGCAAGGTCAATCCTCCCGTTCTGCTTGACGACAACTGCCGGATTGATCACAACTGCTGGCTGAATGGTGAGGTGATTGTCGGGGAAGGTTCCATTTTGGATCGCGGGGCTCGACTTCACCGGGCGATTGTCTATCCGCAGACATACATTGCTCGGGATGTTGAGTTGGAGAACAAGATAGTCGTCGGTACGCGGGTCATTGACCCCATGACGGGCGGGTGCGTGAACTTGGCGGGGGATGTTCTGTCGGCGGATCTCCGCAGCCATGGGCGCGGCTTCATTTATCGTATTGGACGGTTCTTGCGTCGTCTTCTGAGGGTGGTGCATCATGCTGGCTAATTCGACTGCATCGTTCTATACGGGCGTGAGGGCACCCGAAGTCGAAGACCTTTTTGACCGTGTGCTTCCACAGATGCGTGAGGAGATTCTGTCTTGCGCGATACCTCGCCTGACGGGCATTTGGCTGGGCGGCGGCTATGGACGTGGCGAAGGCGGTGTTTGCAGAGGAACGGATGGACGGTTGGGTCCCTACAACGACATTGACTTCTTTGTCTTCATGGAGGATGCGACAGAGGTTGAAAAGACCGATTGTGCCAGCCGACTTGAGCCGATTGCGCGGCGGTATGAGAAGGTCTTTGGCGTAGATGTTGATTTTTGTCATCCGCGCAATCCGAGTGATTTCAAGAAGGACGAAGACCGGCTGATGATTCAGGAACTCAAGCGTGGTCATGTCGCCCTCATTGGTGGAGAGGGACTTCTCAGTCATGTCAAGGCACTTGCGCCGAACGAGTTGCCGCGCATGGAGGCCTTGCGGCTATTGATGAACCGTGGAATGGGGCTTATTTTCGCCGCGCTTCGTGTCGGTTCGTTAAAAACTCAGGGCGATGTGAACTTCTTCTTGCGCAACTTGAACAAGGCCATACTGGGTGTCGGGGATGCCCAGTTGATTGCCCGGCATGAATATGCCTGGCGAATTGGTGATCGTGCGAAGCGGCTCGGGGATGCGCGGTACGATGCTGCCGTCAATTTCAAGTTCCGTCCGCGTATGGAACTGCCGAAGGATGTGGTGTCCACCTGGAAATCTGCGCGGGATTATTGGTTTGCAGGCGTGGAGAAGGTGGGGCTGGACACCTCACGGACCTTGCGACAGGCGGCGCGTTGGGTTGTGCGTCGGCACACATTTGGTCCGATCGCCTCCTTTGGTCAGGATTGTACGGTTCGCGTGTTGCGGCAAGTCCATGGAATGTTGGAACAGGACTTGGATAAGATTGTACTCCCCGATGCGCTGGAGAAGGATTGGATGTGCTTCAATTAAGGGAAAGGAGGATAATGGCGATGGATGAGATGACTGATTTGGAGCAGGAACAGCTGAAAAAGTTCGAGACGTTTCGCCGTCTCGTTCAGGCCATTGTCCTGCGTCGCTTCTGGATTCCTCTTTTGGCGGCGGCACTTGTCTTTGTTGGCTTGTATGCTTTTCTATATGCACGGGCTTTGAAGTCAGATCGCTTTGAGTCGAGGGCCGTGCTGCTCTTTCATCCGCATGAGTCGGAGCGCATTCGCCCGATGGATCAGAAGGAACTCTTTCAGATTCTCTTTCGTCGGTCGCTGAAGGAAAAACTGGCGACGACGCTACGGGGTGCGGATGCACCGGACTGGTTCCGCCAGATGCTGTTACGTACGGTTGAGTTCAGCAAGGACGATCGTCAGCCGAATGTCTTCAATGTCATTGTGCGGGCGAGTTCGGCTGAAGCGGCGATTGAACGGGCCAATGCGTTTGCCCAACTCTGCCTTCAGGAATACGCAAGTTATCGGAATGCCGATCTCAAGCGTTGGGCGGAAACGGCGGAGACTCGCCGAAAGGAACTGACGGAACGGCTTGTTGCATTGGATAAGGAAGAGGACGAGCTTGCGGAAAATACGCGGCTCCCCCAGCCACGGCAAGAGCTGGATCGCATGAACGAGTCCCTGACGCAGCAGAAACTGGCCCTTGCGGACGCGACGATTCGATTGACGAAGGAGACCTCCCAACTCAAGAATCTTCGGCGTGATTTGGGCGAGATTTCTCCCAGTGTCGTCGACCATGTTGAGGCTCTCAAGCACTACATCGCGGCATTTGAGAAGATTGAAGCCGAGATCGCCGAGGCCGAGGCACTTTATACGGAGAAGAATCCCCGTTTGATCGTCGTGCGCGAGCGTCGTGCCAATCTTCAAGCCAAGTATGAGGCCTTTTGCCGTCTCTACGGAATTGGTGTCGTTGACTTCACAATCCTTTCACGGGTGGAAACGCTTGAGAATTCAATCAAGGATGCCGAGACGCGTGTGGATGTCGCCCGCGAGACGTGTGAGGCCCTGAAGCGTGAAATTGCCAACGGCGCACAGGACATTGCCAAGTTGCAGGAGATTATCCCCAACTACGACCGCATTCGTCGTCGGCGAGAGACCGTTCAGCAGTCCCTGACGGAGATTGAGGACAATGTTTCGGATATCCAGTACTTGAAGGCATCCGTTGAAACGGATTTCTCTCTGATTGAACCGGTCAACTCGGCGGAGGAGACGGTTCCGATGTCCAAAAAGAAACTCATTCTTATTTTGATGGCTTCAGCAGTCGCTGGCGGTGGCTTTTCGCTTCTCGTCGTTCTGATTGAAATTCTCTTTGGTCGTGTCTACGATTTGCGTGAGGTTTCCTATTATCCAGAACTCCAGCCATTAGGTTCTTTGCCGCCGGTTGGGCGAACTTTTTCGTCGGAAGCGGACGAAAAGCGGGTCTTGGATCGAATTTACTACAAGTTCCATACGGCGGCCGAAAATGTGCGGACGATGTTCGTCGGTCGTCTTCCGGGTGGCGAATTCAGCAAGCGACTGCATGACGAACTGGACTGGAATTGCGCCATGGGCGGTCGGCGCCTGTTGCGCGTGGAGGTGGTGTCAGCCATGGACTTCGAGGTCACGGATAAGATGTCTGCCATGGGCGGGCTTGTTCTGCAGGGCCGCAACCAGGCATTTTTCCCGGTTGGCGACATTTCTCGTTTCTCGCCGGGTGAGATGATGCTCCTTGAGAATGACATCAAGGAACTGGAGGAGAAGTACGACTTCTTTGTCATTGGGCGTCGTGTCCAACTTTCAAACGAGTCCATCTTTTTCGAGCAGATGTTGTCGTTTTGCGATTGCTCAACGATTTTTGTCGGGTCTCGCCGAACGTCCCGACAGGCCTTGCGGCGCGCGATTCAGCGGCAGAAACGCTCTGGTAAGGCGATGTTTGTTGTCGTTTCGGATGAACGGAACATGGAAATCGTGGAGAAGGGGGTCTGACGATGGGTGCAGTTATGACGCGCGTCGCGGCAATACTTGCTCTTGCCTGTGTGCTTGGGGCCTGCTATTCCGATCGGTGGACGGGCAATTACGACACGTTCCCCGATTTCACGGAATCGCAGAGTGCGATTCTTGACGAGACGAATCTCTCGGATGAGGAGAAGACCCGCCGGGATGCAGTCCTTCAGGAATGGAATGCCAAGCCGGAGCCAACGTATACAATTAATGCTGGCGATGAGGTTAAGGTCGTCGTCTACAACCACAAGGACTTGACAATCGATACGGTCGTCACGCCTGATGGGTACATCGGCATGGTCTTTCTTGGTCAGGTTAAGGTTGCCGGGTTGACGCTTGCCGAGGCTGCACGGATGCTGGAGGATGGCCTTGCCCAGTATGTCAAGAAACCGGCGGTCGGCATTACGCCAACCAAGATTTCATCAGAAACGGCGACGATTGCCGGAGGTACGAAGAACCCGGGCGTTTTCAACATCTCGAACGGAATGCGCCTTGCCGACCTTTATGCCATGTCGGGTGGTTCCGATGAGCGTCTGATGGATGGTCAGGTCCTTGATGTTGCCGATCTTGTCAATTCCATATTTTGCCGCAAGACGAAAGATGAGAATGGGCGGGAGAAGTACATAGTCCTTCCCATTGACTTTCGCAAGGCCATTGAGTCTGGCGATACCAGTCACAATGTTCTTCTTCGGAAGGGTGACTACGTGTACATCGCCGTCCGATCGGAGTCGATGGTCTGTCTGATTGGGGATACGATTCGCCCGCACAAGCGCCTGTGGGACAACAATCTTGGCATTCTTGAGTTGTTGACGACGGGTGGTTGGGTCAAGGAGACCTACTGGTCTCATGCGATTCTCATTCGGGGTGGCGTCTCGGATCCGACCATTTACAAGGTTGATCTTGACGGCATTCTCTGTGGGCGTAAGCCCAATGTGCGCCTTGCGCCGGGCGATGTCGTCTATTTGCCGAAGGACAATATCTCCGAGTACAATGTGTTCATTCGGAAACTTCTGCCGACGGCTCAGCTGGTGAACCTTCTTGCATCGCCGTTTGCCCTTTGGGGCGTGATGAAATCGGACTAATGCATGAAATACGCCGTCTTCGCTCTGACCTGTTGTGGCCTTCTCCCCGTCGCGTTTTGGTGCGCGATGAATCGGCGTTGCTTTGGGTGGATGGCGGCGTTTCTGTTTTTGCCCATTCTCATCTACCAGCAGACGGCCATTAACTTTCTCTCATCGGAATGGTATCGTGGGACTTCGCGCGGAATGGAGGTCTCCCTGATTTATCTCGTGGCGTTCGCCATTCTCCTGGCACTGCTCTTTCAGGGACGAAAGATAACATTCTTCCCGGACTGGGGCAGCCGCATCTACCTTGTCTACTTCGGTTGGTCGTGTCTTTCCCTGATGAATGCGGCAAATCTTGAATATGGGTGGCTCGAAGTCTGGAAGATGATTATGATGTTCTTCCTTTTCGCAGCCGTCTACAATTGGCTATGCGCCGTTCGTGACTTGCGCCCGCTGATGGTTGGCTTGGCGGTTGTCCTTGTTGGCTGTATGTATTTTGTGGCGCGGCAGCATTTGTCCGGGGTGTGGCAGGCGAGGGGGCCGTTCCCCCATCAGAATTCGCTGGCGGTCTACATGCTAATGGCAACGCCCATTTATTTCGCCTACTATCTGAATGCCGCGAAGCGGCGCGGGTGGTGGTTGTTTGCTCTGGCCTTCTTGTGTGGGGCGGGTTGCCTCGTTCGAACTTATTCCCGGGGGGCACTCGTCTGCTTCCCAATCGCACTGTTTGTCGTCTTTGTGTTGAGCATTCGGCGAAACTTTCGGATGCGGCAGATTGTTCGCCTGTTCCCGTTGGTTGCCATTGGCCTTTTGGGCTTGCTTCTGATTTTGCCGCGTCTGATTGAACGTTTCGAGACGGCACCCAAGTCGTCTGGTGATACACGCGTCGAGTTTGCCCGCTGTGCGTTCAACATGATGAAGGCGGAACCGCTTTTCGGTGTCGGAATCAATAACTGGGGCATTAAGATCAATCCACCATATCCCTATTGGATCGGCACGGGCCGTCGTCAGCGCGGTGGCGAAAACGGCGAAGATTTCAAGGACGGGATTGTCGAGACCGTCTATCTGCTTGTCGGCGCAGAGTGTGGGATTCCGGCACTTTTGCTTCTGCTTGCTTGGTATGGGTACTATTTGCGGTCAAGTCTGCGATTGGCAAAGCGTTTGGCGGGAACATCCTGGTTCTTCCTTCCAGTTGGTCTTGCGGGTGGTTTGACCGGAACCTATCTTCAGTCCGCCCTTGAATGGGTGCTCAAGCAGTCCACGAGTTTTTCGGAAATGGTCATCTTCTTTGCAATTATCTCCTACTTGAATGGACATTGGAAGGAACTGGTCGCGAAAGAGAAGATGCCAAAAGAGGCGAAAGGAGAATTGGCCCTTGCGTGACAATACGGTTGTAACGGCTGGAGATTCGAATTATCTCTGGGGGCTTTTCCTTCTTGTGGCTTCCATGCGCTCGTCGGGCATGGATGAGCCGGTTATTGTTGGAACGAAGCGGTTTTCGAAAAGTGATGCCGATGTCCTGACCCAGTTCGGTCAGGTTCGCCTTGTTTCGCTTGACGATGCGGATCATTCGTTGACTTGCTACAAGGCACGAATGATGCGTGAGGCCGAGACGAAATTCGTGACATGGGCGGACTCGGACGCTCTTTTCACGGGGAACTGTTCCAGTCTTCTGTCGCCGCCTGATGAGGAACACATTCACGTTCGATGCCGTAGCGCGGCGGAAATGCCGCGTGCGTTCCCGCCGCCATACGACCTGCGCGTCATCTTGCCGACATGGCAGAAGGATGTGGCAAGTGTTTCGGGATGTGCGCGACCCCTGTCGGAAGTTGGCAGTGTCTCGGATTTTCTTTCGTGCTCGGCGTGCTTTCTTTCGCTCGCCCGGTGTCAGGAGCATTTCCTGACCGTGTGGCATGAGATGATGATGCGGTTGCCGAAGGGAGATGTCGGTGTTGTCGATAAGTCCCTTGCCTGCTATCATCAACTCGATGAGTCGTGCCTCAATGCGTGCCTGACATTCCTTCCTGATGCGCCGCGTCGGACGGCGGCCTATGCACTGGACAAGAATGCTGGTCAGATCTTTGCGCATTTCGTTGGTTCGCCAAAGCCGTGGATTTCGTGGACGCCATCGGCCATGCGATTCTTCGACGAGACCGTGCGGATCGTTGAGTGGGCGGTTTCGAATGGACTTCGCCTGCCGGGTCTCGTGCCTTATTCTCTCAAGGCCTCGCACAAGGCTGTTTGCCGCCTTTTCGCTCGACCACTTGAACTGAGGGCGAAGATTCTGCGTCGTTTGCGTCGTGTCCTGAAGGGAGGCAGATGATGGATGCGCCACTCGTCAGCGTCATTGTGCCCGTCTACAATACGGCGAAGCGACTCCCTGCCTGCCTTGAGTCGCTCAAGAACCAGCATTTGAAATCCATTGAGTTCATTCTTGTTGATGATGGCTCGACGGACGACTCGCTCTCAATTTGCCGCGCTTTTGCTGCGACGGACGATCGGTTCCGCGTCTTGACGGGGCCGAATGGGGGTGTTTGCGTGGCGCGGAACAGGGGCTTGGAGGTCGCTAAGGGCGAGTGGATTGCCTTTTGCGATTCGGACGATCGTGTCCATCCCGAGATTTATACGACGCTGTTGGAACTGGCGCGGCAGGAGAAGGCCGATTTGGCTGGGTGCGCATTCCGTGACATCGGACCGGAGACGACGACGGAAGGAATCGTCGACTTCCCGATTGAGGGGGAGCGTGAGACGATTCGTGGGCATGAGGTCATCTTGTCAAGAGTTTTCTATCCCCTCCTGAATGACAGTCGACGGGTTCACGGCTACCTTTTTGTCTGTCTCTTTCGGCACAATATCATTGCAACGCGGCGGATTCGCTTCTGCCCGGGCATCACCATGTGTGAGGACGAGATGTTCCTCCTCGATTATCTTCTTTCGGCGGAGACGCTGGCCGTTGTTCGTACGACGCTTTACGATTACCTGAGATTCGAGGCCTCAGCGTGTACGCGCTACTACCGCAAGGAAGGGGACTGGAAACGAGAGAGGAACTGGTTCCTTCGCGCTGCGGAAAAGTTGAGAATCTTTAAGAGTGGTGGTTTGGATTGGGTGGATGCCCCGACGGCTCAGAAACTTGAATTTTTGGTGTATTACCATGAGGCGCAGGCTCTTTGCTGCCAACCTGGACTCTCGTGGTGGAAGCGGATGCGCTCGTTGGCTGACGTGCGTCGTCGCTTTCGGAAGGCGCGGGTTGAGGTGAAGGGCTGGACAGGTCGGATCTTTTGTGTGATGCTTGTTGCTTTTCTTCCGATGGTGCCCGTTCTCCTGTGGGCGAAGCGGCGGAAGGATGAAACGGTAAGGAGGGTGAGTCATGCAATCGGCTGAATCGCCATTCTTCTCGTTGATCGTCCCCTGTTGCAATGTCGGCAAGTATGTGGACGAGTTGGTGGACTCGGTTGTCGGGCAGTCGTTCTCCGATTGGGAATGTATCCTATTTGTCGAAACCTCTCAGGACGATACGCTTGATCGTTGCCAGTGTGCGGAAAGACGGGATGCGCGATTCAAGGTTCTCACAGGCCCTCGCAGCGGTTCCGCTTCGATTCCACGCAACAAGGGCCTCGCGGCGGCGCGTGGACGGTATGTCGTTTGGATTGATGGTGATGACAAACTTGTCGAAGGGGCACTTGACCGAATTGCGAAGGATGTGCATCGTGCGGACGAACCCGACATCATTCATTATGCGGCTAACCAACGCGAGGAGGATGCCGATGGACGGGTTGTCAGAATGTCGCGCATCTTCAGCTTCCCTGATGCAGAAAATGGTCGGATGCTGACTGGCGAGGAGGCCATGTGCGCCATTGTGCGCCCAAATCCGCATTTCTATCCTGTGCCGTGGCTAATGGCCATTCGCGTAGACTTTCTGCGGGAGAATGGCCTTGAATTCTTGCCGCGTATTCGGTATGAAGACCTTGAATGGATGCCACGCGTCCTTTACGCCGCAAGACGTGTGTTCGTTGACAATACGGTTTGTTATCTTTACCGGCATCGTTATGGTTCCGTCACGCGGCGCGACTTCACGAGTCGTGAATTGGCCTGCCTCGTTGTCGTTTTTCGCTCGCTCTTCAATTTCTTCGTGACGCACGCCTTTACGCGGCGGCTGGCGACGGCCTGGGCGCGAGGCATTCTCTCACCATTCTTCTCCTATTTCTTTGCTCCGAAGCGCTTCGCGTGCATTAACATGCTTGCATGGTCGGTCTGCATTCGATGCTTGTTGAGGAATCGGGGCTGGGTGAACTTTGTGAAACTTGCCAGGTTTGCCGGGTTGCCGAAGAAAGTTGCCGTTCCACTTGTGCTGATGTGTGGCCTACACCCGGCTCTCGGCTGGCCTGCGCGGGCTTATTTTAGGTATTTCTATTATCCGCTTGTCATGCGGCAGGTGAAAAGGAGGGGCAGTTGAAACTCGACATCATCGGGAATGCGAGGCGGAATATTGTCGCCGGCTTGCTCAACCGTGTGCTGACGATGTTCCTGCCCTTCGTCAATCGGACGCTCTTCATCTGGTGGATGGGAGCGGAGTACCTGGGCTTGAACGGACTTTTCGCCTCGATTCTTGGTGTTCTCTCCCTCGCGGAACTTGGTGTCGGGCAGGCGGTTGTCTGCGCCATGTACAAGCCGGTTGCGGAGGATGACAAGGAAACGATTTGTGCGTATTTCAGTTTTTATCGTACGGTCTTTCGCCTGATTGGTCTGCTGATTCTTATTTGCGGCCTTTCCATCTTTCCTTTTTTGCCGAAACTTGTCCACGGCGACGTTCCGGCCGACATTGACTTGCGCATCATTTATCTTATTCACCTCGCTAATGCCGTCTTGAGTTATTTTCTCTTTGCCTATCGCGGCGTTTTGTTGACGGTGCACCAGCGGATGGACATCCAGACGCATATCGCGACCGGGTTGACGATTGCACAGAACATCGCTTCGCTGGCCATTCTGTGCTTTACGCGAAATTACTACCACTATGTCCTTGTGACGATAGTCTTTACCGTACTCTCCAATATTCTCGTTGCTCGTGTCACAAAGCGGCTCTTCCCGGACATTATCTGTGCGGGTCGACTGTCGCGTGAACGGCGGAGGAAGATTCTGGCGGATGTCGGGGCCTTGTTCCTTCACCGCCTTGGGTCGGTCATTTCCTATTCAAGTGACAATCTGGTGATTTCTTCATGTCTTGGACTCGTCAAGGTTGCGGCCTACGGCAACTACTACACGATTTACAAAACGGTCTGTGGTTTCATCTACATGATTTATGATTCCCTGACGGCGGGGTTCGGCAATGCCATTCATACCGAGACCAAGCTTGCTGTCTGGGAGAAATTTCGAAAACTGAATGTTCTTTCGCTGATACTTGTCTCGTGGAGTTCGGCGATGATGCTGGCTCTTTATCAGCCGTTTATGCAGATTTGGACGGAGAAGCGTCCGGAATTGATGGAGCCGTTCTCCACGGCTGTGCTGATGGTCGTTTTCTTCTATGTCAACTATTCGCGGCAGGTGCTGCAGATGTTCAAGTCCGCGTTGGGGCTTTGGCGTCAGGATCAGTTCAAGCCCGTTGTCTCGGGGATTGCGAATCTTGTCATGAACTTCGCCTTGATTTACGTGATGGGTTTGAATGGTGCCATTTTGTCAACGATTATCGCCTTTCTGTTCATTGAGATTCCGTGGGAGGGTGCGGTCGTTTTCCGCCACTACCTGACGGGGACAGATGATGAGGGACGCAGTTTTGTCAAGCGGTATGTGCGTCTGCAAGTGGCCTTTTCGCTCTTTGCGTTGGCCCTTTGTGCTGTGACCTGGTGGGTGGCATCGTTGCCGTCCGTCGAGGGGTTCGTGGGACTTGTCGTCCGTGGGTTCATCGCCGCGACGGTGGCGAGCGCGGCGGTTGTTATCGTCTTCAGGCGATACCTGTTGGAATTTATGGGAAAGATGAGGAAGTCAAGATGAATGCACAAGACCGGCCTTATTTCTCGATTGTCGTTCCCTGCTACAACGTGGGACGGTATGTGGACGACTGCGTCCGTTCTGTTCGTTCGCAACCTTTTCAGGATTGGGAATGCATTCTGTCCGTTGAGACGTCAACGGACGACACATTGGCGAAATGTCGGGCTGCAGCTCGGCAGGATGCACGATTCCAGGTGGTGGAAGGCCCCAAGAGCGGTTCGCCGGCAACACCGCGTAATCGTGGATTTGCCGTGGTCAAGGGGCGATATGTTCTTTGGTTGGATGGAGACGACCTGCTGGCGGACAATATTCTCAGTCGTCTTCAGGAGGAGGCGAAAACGCACAATGAGCCGGAAGTTCTGCAAGGGGCAGCCCCTGAATATCTGGAGGACGAGTGCGGCAATCGCACATTTGTAGCGCGGCACTTTAATTTCCACCCGTCTGACCTGAATCAGGTCTTGACGGGTGAACAGGTGATGATTGCCTTTTCGCGTTCGCCGCGTTATATTCTCCCCATGGCGACACTCTCGGTGTGCCGCGTGGATTTTCTGAAAAAGTATGCGCTCTCATTCCAGCCCGGGCTTAAGTATGAGGATAATGAGTGGTTGGCTCGTGTGCTGACTTTTGCGGCGCGTTTTCTTCCGGTGGATACCGACATTTACATCTATCGGCGGCGAGGCGGATCCATCACGACGGATTCGTCGGCGGGGACGGACTTTGCCCAGTATGCCGAGGTTGTTCGTCATCTCCTTCTGTTCTTTGCCTCCCAGCGTCTTTCTCGCCCATTGTCGCAGGCGTGGGCGCGGCGTTATCTCTCGTTCTTCTTCGACATTTACTTTACGGATCGCCATCCAGTCGGTTCGCGGGGGTTCGGTGCGAGGGAGTGGTGCAAGTGCCTGCACCGGATTTTGGAGAAGGGCGGTTGGCGGGCCTACCTGAAGCTAACGCGCTTTGCGGGTGCCCTCAAGAAATGTGCCGTGCCGTTTGTTCTTCTCTGTGGCATCACGCCCATTCTCGATTGGCCGGCCAAGGTCTTCTTCCGGCGTGTGTATTATCCGCTCGGGTTGTGGTCTTTTAGGAGGAGACACGCATGAAAATAGGCAAGATTCTTCTGCTGGGGGCTTGCATCGGAAGCCTGTTCAGGGCGGTCGCCATGGATTGGTCGGTCGTTGCCCTGACACCCTCGTTGATTCGCCTGACGGGCGACGATACGCGGTATGAGCGGGCGCGGTTTGAGAAGGATGGGCTGCCGCTTGTCTCGAAATTGACGGGATGGAAGTTGGATCGTGCCATGAATGATGCCGCTCATAAGGCGCAACAGCCCCGCGAGGAGGCATCGCGGCTTTTGCGTCAGTCGTTCTCGAACTACTGGATCGAGGCGACGGGGCAGTCCCGATTCCCGGGGCCGACTGGCGCACTGCTTCCCGTTCGGGCGGCGGATGTCCAACACACGATTTGGATTGCACTTGATGCGCCGCTGGCGGATGGTGAGCACCGTGTGTTCAATCTGCCGACGGGTGAACGCATCGAATGGACCTATCGGTTATCTGAACCGTCGCCGCTGTTCAAGGTGAATCAGGTCGGTTATGTGGCAGATGCGCGGCGGAAATATGCCTATCTTGGCGCATGGCTCGGAACAGGTGGAGCCTTTTCCTTGCCGTTCCCGAAAGACGGTCGTTCGGTTCGCTTCCAGGTCGTTGATTCCCGAACTCGGAAGGTTGTTTATGAGGGTGATGTGCATCGTCGTCCAGCCGACCCCCATACGAAGGAATTGACTCCCTGGACGGGCGAGGAGGTCTGGGAGATGGATCTTTCGTCCGTCACGAACGAGGGGTTCTACTACCTCTCCGTTGAGGGGATTGGGCGAAGCGGCACGTTCCCCATTTCCGCCGATGCGGCGGATGCCGCATTCCGCGTCCATATGGCCGGACTTCGGCGGCAGCGATGTGGGGAGCATTGTCATCAGACGGCTTTGCGCGGCGCATTTTCGCCAGATGACGCAGAGTATCAGCCTGCGAAGGGGCGGCAATCCGGCTATTTCGATATGCAGGGGCAGGGCCTTGCGGTGAACCACTTCCGCCTGATTGCCGAAAATGCCGGGAAGGCGAAGGAGGTCGTCTCCGTTCCAGGCGGGTGGCATGATGCGGCGGACTACGATCGCCGCCCATTCCATCTGGCGCTTGTTGATGACTTGGTTGCCCTTTCGCTGCTCAAGCCGTCGTGTCCTGGCGTTCTGGAGGAAGCGGAGTGGGGTCTTCGTCACTTGAAGGCAGCCCAAGAAATGGATGGCGGCGTTGGCACATGGATTGAAACGACGCGGCATCCGCGTCTGGGTGAAGGCCCGACATCGGAGAAGGGCTTGGTCTACTATCTTGCACGGCCAACCCAGCCGTCGACGCTGGCCTACGCGGCTTCTGCGGCGGCATTGGCAAATGCCCTCCGTGTACGGGGGGAAGATTCGTGGAAAACATGGGCGGCTTCCGCCCGCAAGGCCTGGTCGTACGCACTCAATCCAACGAATCGGGTGGTCTCCATTCTCTCGTATGATGGGCGGACAATTTCCTATCAACCGTCTCGGATCCTCCCGCCTGACCTTTTGTTCAAGGCTGGGCTCAATCTCTCGGTCCTTTTCCCGAATGAGTGCGCATCCTATCTCGCAACGCTTGAAGCGCGGACGGATGAGATTAACACGACCCTGCGTCGGGGGCACTGGAAATGGAGTCCGTTGCGGTTTATGGATGTCGCACGGAATGAAAAGGATGTCCCCGAGTTCCTTCGTCCGGGCGTGGAGGCCTGGAACGAGTCGATTACGAAGTCGGCGGATAGCCTTCTGGAAGACTTGGAAACGGCCTATCCCTATCGGACGCCATGGTATTCGCCGAAGAAATATCAGGCAAGTGGCATGTCATGGGGGATTTCGCATCCCCTGCGTCGTGGTCTCTTCTTTCTTGCGGCGCATGCGTTGACCGGTTTGCGTTCGTACTACGATGCCCTGTGCCTCTGCAATGATTTCCACAACGGGGCCAATCCACGCGGAGAGACGCTGACAACCGGTCTCGGCTGGAATTACCCGCGCCGCTATCTTGACTTGGAGTCGAAGTATCCGGCCGGTGTCACGCCCTATTTCTGGACTTATGGCGTGGCACGGGAAGATCGCGAACTCGTTCATTCCGATGAATTGGTCGCGATTTGGCCAATCTGGTATCGGTTCAGCAACATTGAGTCCCTCACCGTCCCATCCAGTGAATTTACGGTGTGGGAGACGATTGGCCCGGCTGTCATTGCGACGGGCTATCTTTCGAAAGGAGTCGGCCAATGAGCGCACGAATTGAGGTCTTTGTCTTTTTGGATGCCCTGGGCTGGGATATTGTCGGGCCGACTGGCTATTTGAAGGATGTCCTTCCCTATCGTCGTTCGGTTGAGATGCAGTTCGGCTACTCCTGCACGGCGATTCCGACAATTCTGTCGGGCAAGCGCCCCGTTGAGCATGAGCACTTGAGTCTTTTCCGCTTCGCGCCGAACGATTCACCCTTCAAGGGCGTCGCACGGCTGATGCGTTGTCTTTGGCCGGCCTCGTTCTGGAATCGAGGTCGGGTGCGCAACCAATTGTCAAAGGCCGTGAAACGCTTGCTTGGCTTTACGGGTTATTTTCAGCTCTACCAGATGACGGCGGATCGCCTGGGGTTCATGGACTATGGGGAGAAGAGGAATCTGTTCGTTCCCGGTGGGATGTCGCCGGTTGAGAATTTGGCGGATGCCTGCCAGCGCAGTGGGGTGCCTTACCACATTACCGATTGGCGCAAAGGGGAGCGCGTGGCGTTTCCGGCGGCGGAGGAGGCGATTCGGGCGGGGGCGAGATTCCTCTTTGTCTACGCGGCTGACCTGGATGCAATTCGCCATGATGAGGCCCTGAAGCAGGAAAGTCCCCGCGTCGCGGCAAAATTGGCCGACTATCGCGAACGGATTGAGTCGTTGATCGCAACCCTGAAGGCGACGGGATGCCCCTGGCGGCTGACCGTCTTCTCGGATCACGGAATGACGCCGCTGACGAAGACCGTGGACTTGAAGTCCGCCGTTGAGAAGACGGGGCTTGTCTTTGGCGTGGACTACGGGTGCAATTACGATTCGACGCTCTTCCGTGTCACCTATCTCAAGCCCGGTGCGCAGGAGAAGATTGAGCGTGCGCTCGCGCCGTTTGCATCCGATGGGCATTGGTTGACTGAGGCGGAGGAACGGCGGCACGGCCTTTACCGTGCGGATCGTTTTTTCGGCGATGGAATCTTTCTTGTCAATCCGGGCGTTCAGATTGTCCCGTCAGATATGGGCCTTAAGCCCCTCAATGGAATGCACGGGTACGACCCGATGGAGGCCCATTCGCTGGCGGCGATTCTCTCCACGGAGGAAATCCCGTCGGCGGTGAAGGGGGTCTATGACTACTTCGGGCTGATGAAGGCGGCCTTGGATTCGCTGAAGGAGGCGCATTGATGCGCATTGCCCATATCGTCCGTCGCTACAGTCGCGCCGAATGGGGCGGCACGGAGACCGTCGTTTGCCAGACGGTGGCCGAACAGCGTCGGCGAGGGGATGAGCCGTGCATCTTCTGCACTTCGGCCTTGCAGCCGCCTGAAGGGACGGCCGAAGCGAAGGTCTTTCCTTATTTTTATCCTTATTTTCCGTTGACGGCGAGGAATCGTGCCGACCTCGACCGCAAGGGTGGAAATCCATTCTCGCCCGGCCTCTTTCGCGCGGTGAGAGACTTTCATCCTGATGTGATGCATATTCATGCGGGTGGTCGCCTCGCCTGCTGTGCCATTTGCCTTGCGGAAAAGATGGGCATTCCGTCGGTGATGTCGCTCCATGGGGGGGCGGCGGCCGTGCCCAAGCAGGAGCAGCGCCAGATGTTGCGCCCGCTTCGCGGCAAGTTCCCGTATGGCGGAATCCTTGATCGCCTCTTCGGACTGCGCTTCGATCCCCTGTCGCGAGCGACGGCGCTCGTGTGCATCTCGCGAGGTGAGCAGGCGGCTCTCGGGCGGCTCTATCCGAGTGGAAAAATCCACTACCTCCCGAATGGCATTGAGCCGAAGGTCTTTCCTCACGCGCCTTTTGCGGCGGCGCGGCACATTTTGTGTCTCTCGCGGATTGATTACCAGAAGAATCAGGGGGCACTTCTTGATGTGCTCGCGGCGGATCCGTCGGTGTCGGTCGAGATGATTGGCCCCGTGACGGCGGCGTGGTATCGGGATGAACTTCTGGCGCGGGCGCGGGCGTTGGGTGTGGGGGCGCGACTTTCGATTGTTGAGGGCATTCCGCCTGGGTCGGATGCGTTCCATGCGGCCTTTGCGCGGGCGGATGTGTTTGTCCTGCCGTCCGTGCACGAGCCGTTTGGCATCGTGGCTCTTGAGGCGATGCAGCATGGTCTGCCGCTCATCGCGTCGGCAGTTGGTGGACTTGTTGACTTTGTTCGCGATGGGGAGAACGGCCTCTTGTTCAATCCGTCGAAGCGGGACGGACTTGTGGAAGTCTTCCGTCGGCTGACACCGTCGCTTGCCGAGACCTTGGTCGCAAACGGCTACCGGACGGCTCAGGCGTTTGGATGGCCGAAGATTGTTGCCGACTTGTCGTCCATTTATGAGGAGTGCCGCGCATGAGCCGTCCGTCCCTGATTTCAATTCTGGTTCGAACGCACAATGACGCGGCGTTCATCGTCCGAACGCTGGATGCCATCGCCGAACAGGTGTGTGACTATCCGCATGAGGTTCTCGTCTGCAACGACCATTCGACGGATGCGACGGAAGATTTGATTCGGACACGTTCGGATGTTCGGCTTGTGCCGTGTCCGCGGGGTGCGTATCGTCCAGGCCGGACGCTGAATGCCCTCGTTCGGGCGGCGACTGGCGAGATTGTCGTTTTCAACAATGCCGACGCGATTCCGCTCAATCGGCAGTGGTTGCAGAACTTGGTTGAACCGCTGGTAGGGGGGACGGCGGATGCGACATTTGCAAATCAGATGCCGCGTCCGGATGCAACGCCACTGGTGCGGAAGGATTCGGAACGGGCCTTTGGGGATGGTTCAGTTTCCGCCGCATGGCCGCGCTTCTTCTCGTTGGCCTCTTCCGCCGCGTGTCGTGCGGATGTCCTCTCTAATCCTTTTGACGAACAGCTTCTCTACAGTGAGGATGTGGAATGGGCGAATCGCCGTGAGGGCTTCCGCCGCCGCTATTGTCCCACGGCATTCGTCGAGCATTCCCACAACTATACGGATAGGCAACTGGCGCGGCGGTTTTACGGTGAAGGTTATGCCGACCAGCAGATTTTCGGTGATACGGTTCCGGTTTTTCCCCGTGTTATGCTTCAGGCCGGTGCGGAAATAATGCGTGATTGGGCTTACCTTCTGAGATGCCACGCCTGCACCGTGAGTGCGCTTGGAGATGCTGTCGTTCGGCGAATGCGTCAGCGGCTCTCCTGGTGGCGCGGGATGTGCGATGCCGCGAGGGGGCGACCGCCGCGCTTTCGTTCGACGGATTCAGCTGGACGCGTGGAGAAGTCCGATGGGGCGGAAGGGGCCTGTGCACGGCCGCGTCGAATCCTCTTCACGGGTGTCTACGCCGCGTTCCATGGCGGACTTGAGCGATTCGCGGCACACGCGGCGGAGACGCTGCGGGCCACAGGGTGTGAGGTGACATGCGTTGGGGATGTCCCCCGAAAGTTGCCGCCGTTTGATTTCGTGCTGATGCAAAAAGTGCCGCGTCGTCTTGTGGATTTGCGTCGTCTGAAAGCCCGCTACGGGGATCGCCTGCATTTCTATGCCCACGACCATGATCTCTACTGCCTCCGTCGGCACTATTACGACCCGTTTCACCATCCCTGCTCACGCGTTTACTCCGTCTTCCCCTGCCGTCTTTGCGCGGCTGTGACGCGGCCGAAGTGGATTCCGCGTGCCCTGTTTCGGGATATGTCGGGGTTCCTCCACGAAATGCACGGCGTTCGGACGCTGGTCCAGGGCGACTATATGCGTACGAACTTGCTGAAGTGCGGCTTCGCCCCGTCATGGCTTCGCTGTGTGCCGCCGTTCTGGACGGATGCCGTTGCCGCTCCACGAACGGATTTCATGCCGCCGGATGGTCGTGGCGTTCGGGCGTTGCGTATCCTTTATGTCGGGCAGCTCGTGGCCGGCAAGGGGGTTCATCTCCTGATACAGGCCGCCTCACGCTTGACGATTCCCTTCACCCTGACAATTGTTGGAGCGGGGCGGGATGAGGCGGCGTTGCGCTCGATGGCTGCACGATGCTCAGCCGGTTCCGTTCGGTTTGAGGGATGGCGGACGAATGTGCCGGACTATTTTGCGGTGGCGGATGTCGTCGTCGTTCCATCTCTTTGGAACGAGCCGTTCTGTATGGTCGGTGCTGAAGCCCTGGCCGCCGGTGTGCCGGTCGTTGCCTTCAATCGCGGCGGAATCGGGGACTGGCTGAAGCCTGGTGTGACGGGGATCTTTGCCGATTCCTCTGCAGAGGGTCTCGCCGAAGCCCTTGCGTCATTGGCGCATCCGTCCGAACTTGCGCGGCTCTCCCGTACGGCGGTTGCGTTCGTGCGGGCACATTATTCAACGGATTGCTTTTTGAAAGGAATACGTTCATGAGGATTGTCGTTCCATGTATTCCATTTGACGGTGGAAAGTCGGGCATTTCGGTCTACATCCGGGAGGTCGTCCGCGCCCTTCGTGAGGATGGCCATGACGTAGTTTGCATTTTTGAGGGAATGCCGCCGACGGGAGCTTGGGTTGGCAACCCAATCGTCATGCCTCCTCGGGGGGCACTCGCCTCCATGCTCTATCATCTCTTTCTTCTGCCGCGACTCGTGCGTCGGCTTCATGCAGATTGTTGCCTCCTGCTGGCGGCCAATCGGCGGGCGTTCGTGCGCTACCCGATTCCGACCGTGGCTGTCGTTCACGACCTCTCGCAGTATCACGTGGCGGCGAAGTATGATGCCTTTCGGATGTTCTATGTCAAGCGACTTCTGCCGTTCTTCGTGCGGCGGGCTTCGTCGGTCGTGGCGATTTCACAGGCCACCGCCGAGGATCTCGTCCGCTACTGGCGCATTCCCCGTGCACGGATTTCGGTCGTCTACGATGGCTTTACCCCGGTTGCTCCACGGGCGGAGGGGACGGGTGGACGGAGCATCTTCTACCTCTCGCGTCTTGAGCATCCGGGCAAGAACCACGTCAATCTCATTCGGGCTTATGGCCTTTTGCCACCGGCGGTTGCGCAGGCGCATCCGCTCGTGCTGGCGGGTGGGGATTGGAACGGTGCCGAGATTGTTCATGCCGAGGCGGCAAAATCGCCCTATCGCGATCTGATTCGCCTGACGGGATTCGTGTCGGAGCGTGAACTTGCGGATCTTTGGGCAGATACGGCGGCCTATGTCTTTCCTTCGCACTTTGAGGGGTTCGGGCTCTCTCTCCTGGAGGCGATGTCCGCCGGCATCCCCTGCGCCTGTTCGAAGACATCGTCCCTCGGTGAGTTGGGGCGGGGCGCGGCGGAACTCTTTGACCCCGATCGTCCTGACGAGATTGCTGCGGCCTTGCTGAAGATTCTGACGGAGGACAACACACAGCGAATTGCGGCGGGCCGTCGCCGTGCGGCGGAATTCTCGTGGGCGAAGTGCGCACGGGGACTGCTCGCGGCGTTTCCGAAGCCAGAGGTCTTTGGTGTGCCGATTGACTGCACGACTTTGCGCGATGCCGAGCGTGATTTCTTTGACCTTCTCCGCCAGCAGTCGGCGGGGGAGCGGCCCCTCTCGTTCGCCTTCGTCAATGCGCACTGCCTGAATCTCGCTTTTGTGGATGCCGACTATGCCCGCATCCTGAAGGCGGTGACGTGTGTCTGGCCCGATGGTACGGGCGTCAGAATGGCTGGGCGGAAACTTGGCTTTCCCGTACCGGGCAATGTCAACGGAACGGACCTCTTTCCGCTACTCTGCGCATCTGCCGCCGAGAAGGGCGTTTCCTTCTTCTTCTATGGGGCGCGGCAGTGGGTGGTTGAGCGCGTGGTGGAGAATGTGCGGCGCGATTATCCGAACCTGCGAATCGCGGGGGCGTGTGACGGCTACCGGGCGGATGCGGAGGTCGTTGCTCAAATCAACGCGGCGAAGCCGGATGTCGTTTTCGTTGCAAAGGGCGTTCCCCTTCAGGAGAAGTGGATTGCCGCGCATGGCGAGAAGCTCGCCTGTCGGGCGATTGTCGCCGTCGGCGGACTCTTTGATTTCGTCTCGGGACGTATCCCCCGCGCCCCCATGTGGATGCGGCGGACGGGCATTGAGTGGATGTTCCGCCTCTATCAGGAGCCCGTGCGCCTCTTTCGACGCTATGTCATTGGCAATCCGCTCTTTCTGTGGCGGCTGAACAGGTCTTTAAGCGAGCAAAGAAGGAACCAATCAAATGAAACGAAACAATGAACTCGTGGCCTGGTTGATGGCCAACCAGGACCGTGATCTAATCAACCTTGTCATCGGCCAGCGCGGCTCGGGCAAGTCCCAGACGCTGATGGAGTGCCTGAGGTTTCTTGAAATGGCGGGTGTGCCGCCTGGCAATATCGTCCACATGGATTTTGACGATCCGGCTCTTCGTCACTTCCGTTCGGGCGAACAGGTCGCGGCGGCCATCCTCGACAGGACGGAGTCGTGTCAGGGCGTTTGTTACGCTTTTCTCGACGAGGTGGCGCACATGATGCGCTTTGAGAAGATTTTTGAGGCGCTTGAGACGAGTGGGCGGCGGTTCGAAATTTGTGCCTCCGCCTCGTCGCGGCGGCTTCTTTCGGACGACCTGTGCGCGAGGTTCAAGGGCCGCTTTCGGATTGTGGAGTACCGCCCGTCCACCTACTATGAGTGGAGTGCGTCCGCAAAGTCCCATGCCAATGTGAAGAACTACCTGTCACGCGATGCGCACAGTTTGCGTTGGAATGCCGCGCTCGTGAGGGATGTCCTTGGCGACCGGCTGGCGGAAGCCAGTCTGATGGAAGGGATCGTGGGGCACTTCTATGACACCCTCGGCGAGGTGCAGTCCCTGCGAAAGATTGCGTCGGCCGTCGCGCCGGGGCGTTCGCTTTCGGCGAATACGGTGGAAACCTATGTCCGCCGCCTGGAGAATGCGTTCATCGTTGAGCGGGCCAGCCGCTGGGACTTGAATAATGGGGTCAAGCTGAAGACGGGGGATCACTTCTACTTTCTCGACCCGGCCTTGCCGTATGGACGGTTTGGGAAGGGCAACGACATGGCCCTGCTCAGGAATCTCGTCTGGCAGGAACTGCGGAGCCGCTATTCCGAAGTCCTGGTCGGTCGCGTCGGATTGCGCGGCGTGGATTTCTTTGTCCGCGAGGGCGGCACCTGTTCGTATTGGCAGGCCGCAACGGCGGATGATGTCCGGTCCGACGAGTCCCGTGAACGGCTGTTGGCCCTTTTCCAGCGGCTCCCCGAGGTGGCGAACCGGTTCGTCGTCACCTACGATCAGCCGCCGATTGACGAGGAGGACGGCATTCGGTATGTCGGGCTCGATAGTCTTGCGGAGGTCGTCCGGACATTGAACTGATTATTGGTTTATACAAAAATCAAGTTTTTGCGAAACGCCGTTGATTCGCCCCCCCGCCATGTGTTATACTAATTAGTTCAATTGGTGATGAAGCGAAAAATGATGAGTTTGAGACGAAAAGGGCTCCGTCCATTGCCTTCTGGGCGATGGATTCCGTTGGCTTTGGTCGTGAAATTGTTCGTTTTTTCAGTCTTTCTGCTGGCGGGCGGCATGGGGGGCGTTTCTGCGGCGGAACCCGAAAAGACGGCCGAACGGCCTGTCCTGCATATCGCGGCGCGTTCGTGCAACCAGGGGGAAGGCGGACTTTTCGGTCTGTCGGACTTCGGGTGGCGCATCTTCAACCGAATCGCGCAGCGTCTTGGGTACGAGGTCGAACTGAAGGGTTGCGCCTGCTCAAAGAGTGCGGACGAACTGTCGGCGAGTGGGATGGATGTTCTGCCGGCGGTTTTCTGGTTGCCGACCCTGACGAACGCCTATTCGCTCGTTGAGCAGCCGTTGGCCAAGGTGACGGTTGAACTGAGTGCGGTGCCGGGGCGTGCGGTGCAGTTCGATGCGAATGCGCCCAGCACTTGGCCGACGATTCGTGTGGCGCGTGTTGCGGGTCCACTCGATACGTTGCCCGATTTCCTCCGCTGGGTCGAGCGCAATGCCGTTCAGGCGACGGTCGCCGACTACGGGAACCTCGAATCGGCGGTTCAGGCCGTCCAGTCGGGTGCCTGCGATATGCTGCTGATGGCCAGTTGCGCGACGCCGGCGGGGCTGACCCATGTCGTCGACATCCGTCAGCGCAAGGTCTTCCTCGCCGTTCGCCGGGACTTGCCCGATCTCTGCGCGGCAGTGACGCGTGAAATCGAGTCCATCAAGCTCAACGAGCAGGCCTGGCTCGATTCCGTCTGGCAGAAGAGTTTTGGCAGTGCGCCGTCGACGAATCGTGTTCGAATGGCCGTCTGCTTTGAGCCGGGGCTTTTCGATCGCGGCGAGGGCGAGCGCATCGGCGGGTATGCGGTCGAGTATGTGAAGCGGATTGCCGAACTGACGGGGTGGGAGATTGACCCGGTCTACTGCCGCTACAACGATGCGTTGAAGGCCCTTGGGGAGCGGAAGGTCGACCTGGTCGGTGGCGTGACGATTACCAGCGAGCGGATGCAGACGATGGAGTTCGCCCGCTTCTCGACTGGTTTCTACCAGAATTACCTCTACTCCACCAAGTTGGAGCCGATTGAGAACGGCGGCCTCGCGAAATGGAACGGTGTTCACATCATCAAGGGGCCGGGCGACGAGGCCCGTGGACGGCTTGAGGCCTATCTGAGTGCGCGGCAGATTCGTGCGGAAATCACGGAGTATCCGACGGTCCAGGAGGCGATTGATGCCTACCGTGCGGGTGTCGGTGACGCCCTGTTCAGCGTGCCGGCACCCGAGTTGCCCGAAAAGGAGGTCGTGATTACCTTCCCGATGGTGCCTTGGTTCTTCTGTGTGCCGCGAGGACGAACCGACTTGCGCGAGCGCGTGGAGAGTGCAATCGTGCGTATTCACGCCTCCATGCCCGGGTTTCCCGAGCACATCCAGTACGGTTACTACCCGACGGTGCACAATCCGACCCTCGATTTGACGCGGGAGGAGAAGGAGTGGCTGTCCGCACGGGTCGCATCTGGGCGGCGCGTCCGCGTGGAGGTCTTTCCGCCCCTGCCTCTCTGGAAGGAGTGGGATGGTGAGCGTCAGCAGATTCGGGGGATGCTGAAGGTTTATCTCGATGCCATTACCCGGCGCACGGGCCTTAAGTTTGAGTTCCTCCCGCCCGTCAACCTGACGACGGCACGCGAACGCTACTCTCGCGGCGAAATCGACATTTGGGCCTCGTACTCGGCGGATCTTTCCTGCCTGCCGGCCGGTGGCGAGACACTGGTGATTCTCAACCAGCCCATTACCTGTATCGTCAATCGCTTCGCCCCCAATCCAAAGCCTGGTATGACGCGGTTCGCGATCATGGAGTGCGACCGCAGTCGGCGCGACTCCTTGACGCAGCACGGGTATGGCGGGCAGCTTGTTCTCTGTCAGACGGCGGAGGAATGCTTTAATAAGGTCGTGGATGGCGATGCCGATGCGACCCTGGCATCATCCAGTGCGGCGCTCATCATGTTGCGGCGCTTCGGCTTGAACAATTCAATTGAAGTTCGAACCCTGCCGGAGTTTGCGAAGGTCGACGAGATGGCCTTCCAGTCCTCCCCGAAGGCCGACCCTCTGCTGGTGTCAGTGCTGGAGAAGACGATAAAGTCGCTTTCGGTCTTGGATAGCGAGCAGATGCTGAGTGCGGCGATGCTGAACGAGATGGGGCGTCCGTTCATGACTCCCATGCAGGTCGCTCTCGTCGTTTCGAGTTGTGTCATCGTTGCCCTGTTGATTGCCGGTGTCTTCATCATTATGTTCGCCATTCGGGCGAAGCGGGCGTCGATTGTCGCTGAGAAGGCTGGTCGACGGAAGACGCAGTTTCTGGCGACGATTAGCCACGAGATTCGTACGCCTTTGAATGTCCTCATCGGTTTTGCCGAGTTTCTCAATCATCCGGGGTTGAATCCGGAGCAGGTTCAGGAGTACACGAAGGGTATTCGTTTCGCGTCAAATGCGCTGCTGTCGCTGATAAACGATGTGCTTGACCTCTCGAAGTTGGATGCTGGGCGGATGGACATCACGGGCATCTGCTCAATTCCCGACCTCTTCGCCGAACTGAAGATGCTGTTTTCGGGTATGGCGCGGGCGAAAGGACTTTCGTTTGAGATGAGCCTGCGACCTGGAATACCGACAATCGGCATCTCGTCCCAGCGGCTTCGGCAGATTCTGTTCAACCTGATTGGCAACGCGGTCAAGTTCACCGAACGCGGCGAAGTGCTGGTCGAGGCGTTTGCCGAGGAGGCCACTCGTCCCAACTGCCTGAACCTGACTTTCCGTGTCAAGGACAGCGGTATCGGCGTTTCGCAGGAAAAACTTGGCACGCTTTTCAATCCGTTTGAGCAGGATATCACCACGCGAGGCGGCAAGGTCTTTGAGGGTACGGGCCTCGGTCTTCCGATTGTCAAGCGGCTGGTGGAGTCCGCCGGTGGCAGTGTCTCGGTCGACTCGACACCGGGGGCTGGCTCCGTCTTCGTCGTTCGCATTCCGAATGTTCGGATTGTCTCCGCCGGAAGAGCGGGCGGCACATTGTCCGTCAAGGGTGTTCAGGGGGCGAAGGCAAAAGCGGTGGACTTCTCGAACTTGAAAGTGCTGGTTGCCGATGATGTTGCGCTGAATCTGCGTATTTTCTCACTTTATCTGAAGGAACTTGGATTTAAGCCCGAGAATATTACGGTTGCTCCCGATGGCGTTCAGGCCATGGATTCGATGATGCACGTGCGCCCTGATGTTGTCTTTACCGATATGTGGATGCCCGAGATGAACGGGGCGCAGCTCGTTGCGGCCGTCCGGAAGATGCCGTGGGGCAAGGATCTGCCAGTCATTGCGGTGACGGCAGATGCGGATTTGTCGGCGACATTCGATATTTCGCAGTTCGATGCCGTCCTTACGAAGCCGGTGACGGCCGAGAAGGTCGGTGAGGTGCTTTCTGTTGTATTACGAAACAAATAAGGAGGTGGGGTCGTGAAACAGAAGATTAGGGATTGGTTGACGCAGCAGTTTGGCAATGACGAGGCGCTCTTTGCCGAACTCTACTCACAGTATGAGGGCGACATGAAGTCGGGTATTGAAACCCTGCAGACGGCCTTCAAGGATGGTGACATCGCGGCGATGGCTCAGAAGGCGCATGCGCTGAAGGGCATCTCCCTGATGATTGGCGACGAGGATGTCTCGGCGCTCTGCCTGACGCTCGAACGGGCCTGCAAGGCGAATGATAAGCCGATGATTGCGGATGCCCTCAATCTGCTCGTGGATGCGGTGAAGGATTTGCTGGGGGGGGGGGGTATGTCAAGTGACTCTTATGGACGAAATGGAGGTAAAGATGGAATATAATGTAGAAGAGAAGGGCGGCGTTCTGGTCGTTGCGCTCGTCGGGCGTTTGGTGGCGGCCTGTACGGAAGAGGTCATGGAAGCGATTATGCCGCGCATGGGCGAGAACCCGAAGATGGTCTTGGACCTGTCGCGGATGTCGCACATCGACAGTTCGGGCCTTGGCATGCTCGTGCAATTGCTTCAGCGGGCGACGGATAAGGGCGGCGTTGTGAAAATCGCCTGCCTTCAGTCGCATCCGCGCATCGTCTTTGACATTACGAAGGCCTATCGCGTCTTTGAGATCTACGACTCGGTTGACGCGGCACTGAAGTCCTTCTAAATCATTCTTCCCCACGAAACCGTCCGCCGTTTTTATGAAAGTGTACGGCGGACGGTTTCACTTTTTAACAAAATACCTTCATCCGTCAGCTGGGATAGGTGCACGGGCGGTGCCGCGAGCGCGGCGGATGTGCCGTTGATGCGGGAAGGCGCGGGGAGTTACCACGAAGAGAAAGGGCGATTTCGACGGAAAGAGCGGGTGGAGACGAGGATGAGGACGGGCGTTGTTGAGCATCAGGAAGGGAAAGGACTAAGGTGGTTTGTCCAAACCACTAAGGTGCTTTCATCAAAGGACTAAGGTGCTTTGATCAAACCACCTTAGTCCTTTCCCGATATTGCCGTGAACGCAGCCCTTTCTGACGCGGTCTTCGACCCGTGCATTTCGTGTCGTCAGCCCATGATTTTCGTGATAAAACGGCTGTTTCTTCACGAAATCAGTGCCTTTTCATCCGCAAGGGAACGCAGTCGTTTCCCGACGGGAGGGCGGCCACTTGCGCATTTTCCGCCAATTTGGTATATTATCCACCGTCCTGCGACTGTCTTAGGAGGTTATCCCTGCCGTGGGTGTCCGTATTTTGCGGATGGTCGGTGCCTTCGGGTGAAGGACCGAACGGTGGGGGCGGCTTCCCGGTTTGCAGAATCAAGAAGAAAGAAAAAATAGAAATGAACATCGATAAGGCCGCCATCAAGAACGAGTTCCAGCGTCACGACCGTGATACCGGTTCGAGCGAAGTGCAGATCGCTCTTCTCACGAAGGAGATTGAGAAGCTGACTGCGCACCTGAAGGCGAACAAGAAGGACCACTCCAGCCGCTACGGCCTGCTCCGCAAGGTTCAGAACCGCCGCAATCTGCTGGACTACTTCAAGCGCGAGAATGAGGCTGGCTACCGCGAGCTCATCAAGAAGCTCGGCATCCGCCGCTAAGCGATTTACAAACAGAAACAAAAGTAATGGAAAACACAAAGCAGTTCAAGGTCAACATCGCGGGGACGGACCTCGTGATTGAGACCGGGCTCCTGGCGCAGCAGGCAGCCGGGGCCGTCACCGTGAGTTACGGTGACAACACCGTCTTTACGGCGGTGACGAATACCGATACGCCGCGGGAGGGGATTGACTTCTTCCCGCTGCAGTGCGAGTATCGCGAGAAGTTCTACGCCGCCGGCAAGTTCCCGGGTGGCTTCTTCAAGCGCGAGGCCCGTCCGACGAGCAAGGAAATCCTCACGGCGCGTATGTGCGACCGTCCGATTCGTCCGCTCTTCCCCGATGGGTACTACAACGATGTTCAGGTGAACTCGACGCTCATCCAGTGCGATGGGACGCGCGAGGCGGACTTCCTGGCGGTGAACGCGGCTTCGGCGGCGCTCCACATCAGCGAGATTCCCTTCATGGGCCCGATTGGGTGCGTGCGCATTGGCCGCATCGACGGCCAGTGGGTCATCAACCCGACCCACGAGCAGAAGGCGAAGAGCGACATCGACCTCCTCTACGCCGGCATTCGCGGCAAGTTCCTCATGATGGAGGGTTCGGCTTCCGAGATCAGCGACGAGGACTTCATTGCCGCGCTCAAGCGCGCCCATGAGGAAGTCGAGAAGATCATCGACCTCCAGATTGAGATGCGCCGTGCGCTCGGCAAGCCCGATAAGGTCATCGCCGACGTTCCCCAGCCCGCCGACAAGATGGACTTCATGCGCAAGGAGGGCGGCGAGGCCCTCGCGGCGGCCCTGCTTATCAAGGGCAAGCTTGAGCGCCAGGGCAAGGTCTCGGCCATCAAGGAGGATCTTCTCAAGAAGGTCGCCGAGAAGTGGCCCGAGGTTGATGCGGTTGGCTTTGTGCACCTCTTTGACGCGCTTGAGATTGAGACCGTTCGTAAGAACGTGCTCGTCTACGGCAAGCGCATCGATGGTCGTGCCCAGCATGAGATTCGTCCGCTTTCGGCGCAGGTTGGCGTTCTGCCGCGTCTGCACGGTTCGGCAATCTTCTCGCGTGGTGAGACCCAGTCGTTCGCGACGGTGACGCTCGGCACGAAGAAGGATGCGCAGGAACTCGACTCGGTGACGGGCGGCGACCCCTCCAAGCGGTTCATGCTCCACTACAACTTCCCGCCGTACTGCACGGGCGAAGTTGGTCGTCTCGGTTCGACCGGCCGCCGCGAAATCGGCCATGGTGCCCTCGCGGAGCGTTCGATTGCGGAGGTCCTCCCCGATGATTTCCCGTACTCGATTCGCGTGGTCTCCGAGATCATGGGCTCGAACGGCTCGTCGTCGATGGCCTCGATTTGCAACGGCTGCCTGGCGCTCATGGATGCGGGCGTTCCGCTCAAGCGGACGGTTGCCGGCATCTCGATTGGCCTCTTCACGAACGAAGACCAGAGCCAGAAGGTGCTTGTCACCGATATTCTCGGTGCCGAGGACCACTGCGGCGATATGGACTTCAAGGTCGGCGGTACGCGCAAGGGCATCACGGGCTTCCAGGTCGACCTGAAGCTTCGCGGCCTGACGTGGGATCTCGTCGAGGGTGCGGTCAAGGCCGCCCACGACGCCCGCCTGAAGATCATCGACTTCATGGAAAGCGTCATCCCCGCTCCTCGTGCGCAGCTCAACAAGTATGCGCCGCGGATTGAGGAGATGCAGATTCCGGTGGACAAGATTGGTGCGCTGATCGGGCCTGGCGGTTCGAACATTCGCGGCATCGTCGAGACCACGGGTGCGCAGATTGACATTGACGATGATGGCAAGGTCTCGATTTTCGCGACCAGCCTTGAGTCAATGGAAGCGGCGAAGAAGGCGGTTGGCGCGGTGAGCGCGGTCGCCGAACCCGGCAAGATCTACAAGGGCACCGTGACGGGCATTAAGGATTTCGGCGCATTCGTCGAGATTCTCCCTGGACTGGACGGTCTCTGCCACATCTCCGAACTCAGCGACAAGCGTGTTCCGAGCGTCGATTCCGTCTGCAAGGTCGGCGACAAGATGATGGTCAAGTGCCTCGACGTCGATGAGCGCGGGCGCGTGAAGCTCAGCCGCAAGGCGGCAATGGCCGAACTGGACGCGAAGGCGTAAGGTTGGGCCAACTTATAGCTCGAAAGGGGCGCGGCAAAAACTGCCGCGCCTTTTTTCTTATTTCCAATAGGGGAATTGCTTTCAGAATTCACCCGACAGGCGTTGCGGCATCCGTTGAATGGAAGCGTGGATGTGGTATAATATGCGGTCAATGGAACGGATAACAGAGAGCGTCATAGAGGAGATAAGGTCGAGGATTGATCTCGCGGACCTTATCTCATCGTATGGCATTCAGGTGAAGCACGTGGGGTCGAGCGTCAAGGCGTGCTGTCCGTTCCATAACGAGAAGACGCCGAGCTTCAACATCAATACGGCCAAGGGCTTCTATCACTGCTTCGGATGCGGCGAGTCGGGCGATGCCTTCAAGTTCGTCATGAAGCAGGAAGGGCTGACATTCATGGAGGCGGTGAAGAAGCTTGCCGACCAGTGCGGGGTCAAGCTTGAGACGCGGGAAGATCCGCAGACCGGCAAGCGCACGCGGCTTTTCGCCCTGATGGCGGAGCTTGCCCAGTTCTATCATCGTTGCCTTCTGAAGATGAGGGAGGCCGCGTCGGCGCGGGACTATCTTGAAAAGCGCGAGTTGGATGCGAAGGTTCAGGAGGATTTTCTGATTGGCTATGCGCCGATGGGGATTTCGCCCGTTCTCACCTGGGGCGAGAAGTACGGCTATTCGGCGGAGGAACTCGCCGAGGCGGGTGTCATCAAGCCGTCCGACGGACGGCCCGGGGATCGCGGCTACCATCGTTTCGGTGGGCGTCTGATGTTTACGGTGCGCGACCGGCAGGGACGCGTCGTGGCGTTTTCGGGGCGGCAGATTGTCGAGAAGAAGAATTCGGGCAAGTATGTCAATTCGCCCGAGACGGTGATTTTCAAGAAGTCGAATGTGCTGTTCGGCTTTGATCGTGCGGCAGGAAACATTGCTAAGGCACCGCATCGCGAGGCCATCGTCTGCGAAGGGCAGATTGACACCATCCGCCTGCACATTTGCGGATTCCCCGTGGCGGTGGCGAGCCAGGGGACGGCCTTCACCGAGCAGCACGCCCGGATGCTGAAGCGTGTGGCGGATGCGGTTGTGCTCGTCTTTGATGACGACGCGGCGGGACACAAGGCGACGATTCGCACGGCGGGGCTGTTGCTGGCGGAGGAGATGCCCGTACGCGTGGTCTCCCTCCCTGGCGGGAACGACCCCGATTCATTCCTTCGTACGAAGGGCGCGGCGGCCTTTCAGGAGCTGCTGGACCATGCCGAGTCCATCGTGAGTTTTCAGTGCCGCGTTGAACAGGCGAAGGAGCGCGATCCGAAATCGATTGACGCGGTGGCCCGCATTTCACGGGCGGTTCTTGCCACCCTGTCCGCGTGCCCGAGTGCCATCCTCCGGGCCAGCATGGCCGATGAGGCGGCGCATCTGCTCGGCCTTCCGACGGTGGCGCTGACCGAGGAACTGGAGCGCGTGAAGAGGGAGGGGCCTGTCGTCCCTTCGGTTGCGCACGCGGCACTTTCGCCGACGACCGTTCGTCCGGATGCGGTGGAGGAGGCGTTCGACAACCTGGATGGTGAGCCGGATGAGGTGGAGGCGGTGGACGAACCGTTCCCTGACGAGCCGATGACGGGGATGAATGCCCACGAGGCCGAACCGCCGCCGGAGCGAGAGATCGCCCTTATGGAGTTCTTGCTTGCAAACGAGCGCAATCCGAAACTGGGCGAGATGGTCGGTGCGTTCTTGCCCGCGCTCGTGCTCACCCACGCGTTCACCCGCGCCTTCGTCGAGGCGTGGAATGTGGAACTGATGAGCGATACGGATGCGATTTCGGCCTTTGCCGCGAATCTCAATGGACAGGAACGGCAGTGGTTCGAGCGCATCATGTCGCGTGTCGGGCGCACGGATGCCAGCGCACAAAGTCCCACGGACATTCTCCAGGAGTTCGTCCGCAATCTCTGGGGCGACCACCTGCGCCGCATCCGCGGCGAATTGCCGGCGGAAGGGGATGCCGCGTCGGATATGAAAAGATTTCAGATTTCAGCGACCATCAAGCGTCTAAATATGGTAAAATGGCACGATGTCAAGGATATCGTCCGCCAACTGATGAAAGGAGACAACTGAACATGGATCTCAGGGAAGCCACAAACCGAATTGCCGCGCAAGGTGAACTCGTCGAGCGCATTCGCGAGGAGGTCGCCCGTGTCATCGTCGGGCAGGAGAAACTCATCGACCGACTGATTCTCGCCCTTGCGACGGGCGGGCACATCTTGTTGGAGGGTGTGCCGGGATTGGCGAAGACGCTGTCGGTCAACACGCTGGCGAAGGCGCTGGGGCTTGGCTTCAAGCGCATCTCGTTTACGCCGGACCTGTTGCCGGCGGATGTCGTCGGTACGCTCGTCTATTCCCCGAAGACGGGGGAGTTCACGCCGAAGAAAGGCCCGGTCTTCACGAATCTGCTGTTGGCGGATGAAATCAACCGTGCGCCGGCGAAGGTTCAGTCCGCGCTGCTGGAGTCAATGCAGGAGCGGCAGGTGACGATTGGCGACGAGACGTACCGCTTGCCGGAGCCGTTCCTTGTCCTCGCCACGCAGAATCCGATTGAGCAGGAGGGGACGTATCCGTTGCCGGAGGCGCAGGTCGACCGCTTCATGTTCAAGTGTTTGGTCGAGACGCCTTCGCGGGCGGACGAGCGGCGCATCATGCAACGCTTCGCGGGCAATGCCGTTGCGCCTGAGGCGAAGACGGTCTGTACGCCCGAGGACATTGCCAACTTGCGCGAGACGCTGAAGGAAGTCTACTGCGACGAGAAGGTCGGCGACTACATCCTCGACATCGTCTTCAAGACGCGAGAGACGAATGAGTACGTGCAGAATGGCGCGAGTCCCCGTGCCACGCTGTCGCTCAATCTTGCCGCGAGGGGCAACGCCCTCCTGCACGGACGCGCCTATGCGACACCGCAGGACGTGAAGGAGGTCGTCCATGATGTCCTGCGCCACCGCATCCTCCTGACCTACGAGGCTGAGGCCGAGAACATCACGAGCGACAAGATCATCGACAAGATTCTCAACGAGGTTCCCGTTCCGTAATGGCGACAGACGTCAAAGACCTGATGGCGAAGGTGGGGAAGATACGAATCCTCACCAACCGACTGATTGACGATCAGCTCTCCGGCGACTACCACTCGACCTTCAAGGGGCAGGGTGTTGAGTTCGATGAGGTTCGTCCGTATGAGGTCGGGGACGATGTGCGCTCCATCGACTGGAACGTGACGGCCCGAACGGGGATTCCCTACATCAAGCGGTATTCAGAGGAACGCGAACTGACCGTCCTCTTTCTGGTGGATGTCTCAGGTTCGCAGGGCTATGGTTCGGCTTCGCGTTCGAAGATGGAACTCGCGGCGGAAGTGACGGCCCTGCTGGCCCTGACGGCCATTCGCAACCAGGACAAGATTGGGCTTGTGCTCTTTTCGGACCGGATAGTCTCGTACATTCCGCCGCGCAAGGGGCGCGACAGCGTGATGCGACTTGTTCGGGAGGTCTTGGCCGCCGAGGAGGGGGCTGAGGGTGGCACGGACCTTGCGTCCGCCCTCAAGTTCCTGAACAGCGTTCAAAAGCGCCGCGCCGTTGTCTTTCTTGTCAGCGATTTCCTGTCGCCTGCCGCCGCCTATGAGCAGCTTCTTCGGGCGACGGCGCGGCACCATGACGTCATCTGCGTGCCGGTGAGCGACCCGGCCGAACGGAACTTGCCGGATGTCGGTCTCGTTGAACTGGAAGATCCGGAGACAGGGGCACTCGCGTTGGTCGATACATCCAGCACTTCCGTCCGCCGCGCCTTTGCGGAAAAGGCGGCGGAAGAGGAAGGCGAATTGCGGAAGTTCTTCCTGAGGACGGGAATCGACACCTTGGCCGTCTCGACCGATCGTCCCTACATCGATGGCGTTCGCGCCCTCTTCAAGCGTCGGGCCAACAAGCGGTAATCAGAGTTTCCCCGTCGGGGAGAACTGCGGACAGAAGCGGGCAATCGGGCAACCGTCACACTTCGGGCGGAGAGGGGCGCAGCGCGTCTGCCCGAACGAGACGAGGTGCGAGTTCCAGGTCTTCCAGTACTTGACGGGCAGAATCTTGCGGAGCGTCATCTCCGTCTCAAGCGGGGTCTTCGTCTTGATGAGACCGAGACGATTGCAGATGCGATGGACATGGACATCCACGCAGATGGCCGGGAGGTCGAAGCCGACGGCGACGGTCAGGTTGGCGGTCTTGCGTCCAACACCCGGCAGTTCGCAAAGTTCTTCCACGGTCTGCGGCAGAATGCCGTTGAACTTCTCCTTGAGAACGCCGGGCAGGGCCTTTAAGTGCCGCGCCTTGTCGTGGTAGAATCCAACGGGATAGATGAGTCGTTCAATCTCGGTTTCCGCCAGGCGTTCAAGGTCGCTGGGGCCGAAGGTCGTTCCCTTTGCCGTGGCGAAGAGCCGCCGAACGGCCCCGGCCGTGCACTGGTCCTTTGTGCGGGCGGAGAGAATCGTCCCGACGAGAACGCAGAAGGGGTCGTGCGTCTGAGCCTCGATGAGTTCGATGATGGGGGAGGCGTGTGCGGTGAACTCCTTCTTGAGGGCGCGGTCGACGGCGGGTATGTCCTTGATTGTCATGGCGATATTTTACCATATTTGGGGTAAGCGGAAAAAGGCGAAGACCTTATAAGTGGTCTTCGCCTTTTGTTGTCTCCCGAGGGAGCGGGCTATCGGGCGTTCGTGAAGTAGGCCTTGGCCCGCGCAAGCGATTCCGCCGTCGGCGGCTTGACGTTCTCAAGCCGGTAGGGAATCTTCAGCGCGTGCCATTTCGCCACGCCGAGCGTGTGGTAGGGCAGCACGTCAACGCGCACGATGTTCTTCATCGGGTTCACGAAGTCCGCCAACCGCTGAAGGGCCGACGGATCGTCCGTAATCCCGGGAACGAGCACATGGCGCAACCAGACGGTCTTGCCAATCTCGTTGAGATAGCGGGCGCAGTCGAGGACGCTTGCGTTGGATGCTCCGGTCAGTTCGCGATGCTTCGCGTCATCAATGTGCTTGATGTCGAGGAGCACCGTGTCGGTCGCGGTAAAAAGGCGGGCAAATGCCGCGCCGCGCTCGCCCTCGCGGGTGAATGGACCGGCCGCCGTGTCAACGCAGGTCGTCGCCCCCGCCGCCTTCACTTTCTCGAAGAATTCGGTCGTGAAGGCAGGTTGGAGAAGCGGCTCGCCGCCCGAGACGGTTACGCCGCCCTTGTCGCCCCAGTATTCCCGATAGCGGATTGCCCGGGCAAACACCTCGTCCGCCGTGGCTTCGGTGACCTGCTGCCCGGCCCATGTGTCGGGATTGTGGCAGTAGGCGCAACGGAAGGGGCAACCATGCAGGAAGACAATAAAACGAACGCCGGGGCCGTCAGCGGCCCCGAACGTCTCGTAGGAATGAATGATTCCTTTCGTCATCGCTTACAGGCGATCGTGGCAGGTACGCGCAATCACGTCGTCCTGCTGTTCCTTGGTCAAGTTGATGAACTTGACGGCGTAGCCCGAGACACGGATCGTGAACTGGGCGTACTCCGGCTTCTCCGGATGCGCCTGGCAGTCACGCAGTTTCTCAACGCCGAACACGTTCACGTTCAGGTGGTGTGCACCCTTGGCGAAGTAGCCGTCCATGACCGTCACGAGGTTCTCGGCACGCTCGTCGTCCGTTGCGCCGAGGGCGCCCGGGTTCATGGTCTGCGTGTTCGAGATGCCGTCGAGGGCGTGCTTGTACGGGATCTTCGCGACCGAGTTGAGCGAGGCGACGAGGCCATTCTGCTCGGCACCGTAGGACGGGTTCGCACCCGGAGCGAACGGGGTCTTGGCCGGACGGCCGTCAGGAAGGGCACCCGTGGCCTTGCCGTACACGACGTTCGACGTGATCGTGAGGATCGAGGTCGTCGGTTCCGCGTTCCGGTAGGTGTGGTGGCGCTTGATCTTCTTGATGAAGGTCCTGAGCAGCTCAACGCCAATCTGGTCGGCGCGGTCGTCGTCGTTGCCGTACTTCGGGAAGTCGCCTTCAACCTGGAAGCTGCGGGCGAGACCCTTTTCGTCGCGGATGACCTTGACCTTCGCGTACTTCATCGCCGAGATCGAGTCAACGCAGTGCGAGAAGCCCGCGATGCCTGTGGCGAACGTACGACGCACGTCGGTGTCGATGAGCGCGAGTTCGGCCGCCTCGTAGTAGTACTTGTCGTGCATGTAGTGGATGAGGTTCAGCACGTTGACATAGAGACCGGCGAGCCAGTCGAGCATGATGTCATAGTAGTGCATGACCTGCTTGTAGTCCAGGTACTCGCCCGTGTAGACGGGGATCTCAGGACCGACCTGCACGTACGGCGTGAGGCCATCGCCTTCGTCCTTGCCGCCGTTGATGGCGTAGAGGAGGGCCTTGGCGAGGTTGGCGCGGGCACCGAAGAACTGCATTTCCTTGCCGGTCTGCGTCGCCGAGACGCAGCAGCAGATCGAGTAGTCGTCGCCCCAAATCGGACGCATCACGTCGTCGTTCTCGTACTGAATCGACGAGGTCTTGACCGAGATGTACGCCGCGTACTTGCGGAACGCCTTCGGCAGACGGCGCGTGTAGAGAACCGTGAGGTTCGGCTCCGGGGAGGGACCCATGTTCTCCAGGGTGTGGAGGAAGCGGAAGTCGTTCTTCGTGACCATCGAACGGCCGTCAACGCCCATACCGGCGACTTCGAGCGTCGCCCAGACGGGGTCGCCCGAGAAGAGCTGGTTGTAGCTCTCGATACGAGCGAACTTGACCATGCGGAACTTCATGACCATGTGGTCGACGAGCTCCTGCGCCTCCTGCTCGGTAAGCGTGCCGTTCTTGAGGTCGCGCTCGATGTAGATGTCGAGGAAGGTCGAGATACGACCGACGGACATCGCGGCGCCGTTCTGCGTCTTGATCGCGGCGAGGTAGCCGAAGTAGAGCCACTGGAACGCTTCCTTCGCGTTTGTCGCGGGCTTCGAGATGTCGAAGCCGTAGGAGGCGGCCATGACCTTCATCTGGTTGAGGGCCTTGATCTGGTCGGCGACTTCCTCGCGCAGGCGAATGACGTCGTCGGTCATCGTGCCATCGCCGATGTTCGCGAAGTCGTCCTTCTTCGAGGCGATGATGTAGTCAATGCCATAGAGGGCCACGCGGCGGTAGTCGCCGACGATGCGGCCACGACCGTAGGTGTCGGGCAGACCGGTGATGATGTGGGCCTTGCGGGCCGCACGAATCTCCGGGGTGTAGGCATCGAACACGCCCTGGTTGTGGGTCTTATGGTATTCAGTGAAGATTTTGTGGAGTTCGGCATTCGGCTTGTAGCCGTACTGCGCGCAGGCTTCCTCAGCCATCTTGATGCCGCCGAAGGGCATGAAAGCGCGCTTGAGAGGTTTGTCGGTCTGGAGACCGACGACCTTCTCAAGGTCCTTGTCAAGGTAGCCTGGCTTATGGGAGGTGATGCCCGAGACGATGTCGGTATCCATATCGAGGACACCGCCCTTGGCGTGCTCCTCTTTCTGGAGTTTCTGCAGTTCACCCCAAAGTTTGTCAGTCGCCTCAGTCGGACCAGCGAGGAACTTCGCGTCGCCGTCATAAGGAGTATAGTTCAGGCGGATGAATTCGGGAATATCAATTTCCGATTCCCAACGGCCGCCTTCAAAACCGTTCCATTGTTCGAATTTCATGGTCTTTTTGCCCTTTTATGTACAACCCGTGATTAGATTGCACAGTCACTGTTAGACGGACGAAATTATACACTATTTCCCGAGCCGTTGCAAGGGCGAGACCTGGCCGTCGGGCGCGGCGAAATTGTGGGGGCGAATGGGGCGGCGACAGGGGGCTGAATCGCGTCCGGAAAGGAGGGCGGCGCGGCACTTTTCCCCGCCACGCGGCAGATCATGCGCATCACCGCCTCCAATTGATGCGCATCAATTTTTCAAACGATGCGCATCGCAAAAAAGAGTGATGCGCATCGTTTCGTCGAGTCATGCGCATCTCCCGAAAAAACGATCCGCATCG
>CAKTUI010000019.1 GCA_934621385.1 uncultured Kiritimatiellota bacterium | reverse complement strand
TCGCCGAGGGTAGTGCGGGACTCGCCCGTGCGAGAGTAGGACGCCGCCGGCCCTTTCCTTTTCCACGCCACACGCACGCGCACCGCGCGCATCGCGCTCACCTGCGGGCGGGAAGGGGGGAAGGGGCGCGCAGATGGAGGGCGGGGGTCGTCACCCCTATCGCCCTCCGTTTTTGCTATAATACACCTGTTAACAGTGAATTCTATCGGATCTATCTCTATGGAGGCCAACTGAGATGTTGAGCGGTGCGTCCTTTATCCGGCGTAAGCTGATGATTCGGCTTGTGCGTGCTTTTGACGCGGGGACTCTTCGGGATGAGTTGGACCGTATGCCAATCGAGTTACGGCCAAAGGATGGTGAGCATTCCAGGTGTTGCATTTATCGTGATCGTGCCATTCTCAAGTATCGCCTGATGGCGATTCTTGGTATTTCCGTTGAGGATGAGACGGATGAGACGAAGATGCTGAAGGAGTATTTCGACGACAAGGCAGAAGGGCGGCAGACGGAGAAGCCCGAAAGCCCGCTCAGCGTCTGTGGGCCTGCCTGCAGCGGATGCCCGGACGCAAAGGTCGTCTCAACTTCGAATTGCCGAGGTTGCTTTGCCCGTCCCTGTGTCTATAACTGTCCAAAGAAGGCGATTTCAATCGTCAATGGGCGATCTTTCATCAATCAGGAGTTGTGCATCAAGTGCGGCAAGTGCGTGAGTGCCTGTCCTTACCATGCCATTCTGAAGACGACCGTCCCCTGCGAGGAGGCGTGCCCTGTCAATGCCATCCGGAAGAATTCCCATGGAGTTGCTCAGATTGACTTCGAACGTTGCATTTTCTGCGGTAAATGCTTTAATGCTTGTCCATTTGGGGCGGTGATGGAGCGTTCGCAACTGCTGGATGTCCTCATGGCGATGAAACGAGGCGAAAAGCTCGTTGCCATGGTTGCCCCTTCGGCAGACCGGCAGTTCCCAGGGACGGTCGAACAACTTCTGACGGCTTGTACCAAGGCGGGATTCTCAGATGTTCTTGAGGTTGCGCTTGGTGCAGAAAAGACAACGGAGCATGAAACGGCCGAATTTATCCATCGCATGGAGGAAGATCCGAAAACATTCATGACGACATCGTGTTGTCCGGCATATGTCAATCTCGTCTGGAAGCACCTGCCCGACCTTGTCCAACACGTCTCGCTGACACCAAGTCCAATGGTTTATACGCGGGAAATCGTCAAGGAGAAGGATCCTTCGGCCCGGACGGTTTTCATCGGGCCTTGTGTTGCGAAGCGCAGTGAAGCGCGTCGAAAAGATGTTGATTATGTGCTTTCGTTTGAGGAATTGGGGGCGATTCTCATTGGACGGAAGATTGACGTGCGGACGTGCGATCCATGGCCTGTGCCGCGTCCGGCTGCGGCTACGGCACGCAATTTTGCACGGAGTTGCGGTGTGACGGAGGCCGTCCTTGAGGAGGCGACGCGGCAGATTCCGAGCTTTAAACTCAATGCAAAGCAAATCAATGGCATCGACCGCAAGTCGTGTGGACTGCTGAAATTGTACGCATCAGGCAAGTTGCCGGCGAACTTTGTTGAGGTCATGGCTTGTCCTGGTGGCTGCGTCAATGGACCTTGTTCGCTGAAGGAGTAGGGATGGAGACCGCTTGTCGTCTATGCCCGAGGATGTGCGGTGCCAATCGATTTCGTTCGAGCGGCAGCGTGGGGTATTGCGGTGCGCGTCATATGCCGCGTCTCTTTCGATGGGGTCCCCATTTCGGGGAGGAGCCACCACTGACGGGTGAGCGCGGCAGTGGTTGCATCTTCTTCTCCCATTGCACAATGAAATGTCTCTACTGCCAGAATTCCCCGTGGAGTTGGCGTGGGCAAGGTGAGGATAAGAGCATTGCCGAACTGACGGAAATATTTCGTGGCCTTGCCGTTGACGATCGGGTCGAGAACTGGAATCTCGTCTCGCCGACACCTTATTTGCCGTTCATCCGTGAGGCGGTTCATCCGTTGTTGAAAATGGGCATTCGCCTGCCATTTGTATGGAATTCGTCTGGCTATGAGCGGGTGGAGACGCTGGAGGAGTATGCCGACTTGTGTGATTGGGCACTTTTTGACTTGCGCTATTCGCGGAATGAGACAGCGGTTGCCGCGAGCGGTGCGCCGAGTTATGTTGAGTCCGCCCGTGCGGCATTGAAATGGGCTTGGGAGCACAAGAAGGTGATTTGCCGCATTCTCGTCTTGCCCGGTCATGCAGACGAAGCGATTGAAAATCTTGCCTGGATTGCCACGGAACTCTCGACCGAAATGCCCGTTTCTGTCATGAGCCAGTACACGCCGGCTTACAAGGCACTTGAGACGCCACCGTTCAATCGTGGAGTCACAGAGGACGAGTACGAGTCTGTCACGGAGGCGGCAGCGGATTTTGGCTTTGAGAACGGATGGATCCAGGGTTTCGGCGCGGCAGATCCGAAGCTTGCGCTTCTTGGGGAGAATATGTCAGCCGACCATGGAACGGTGAAAGAGTGAGACGGATTCCCCTTCCTTTTGGTATAATACCGTCTGTGCAAAAAGAGAAGGAGATTCATTGAATGAACAAGGATATCGTCTGCATCGGAGCGGGGTATATTGGCGGGCCGACCATGGCTGTCATTGCCGCGAAGAATCTGGGGCGCAAGGTCTATGTGGTGGATGTCTCCGCCGAGCGGATTGCCGCGTGGAATTCCGACGATTTGCCAATTTATGAGCCGGGTCTTTCGGAGGTCGTCAAACAGGTTCGTGGGAAAAACCTCTTCTTTTCGACGGATATCGATGGGGCCATCAGGAAGTGCGACATTATCTTTGTCGGTGTGAACACGCCAACAAAGACGTTCGGGCGTGGGGCCGGGCGAGCCTCGAATCTTCAGTACTGGGAATCGGCGGCACGAAACATCTCCCGCGTGGCGAATCGCGACAAGATTGTCATTGAGAAATCGACGCTTCCCGTGCGGACGGCAGAGGCGATGGCGAAGGTTCTTGCCGCGCACCCGAAGCACAAGTTTACCGTCCTGTCGAATCCAGAGTTCTTGGCTGAGGGCACGGCCATCCGCGACTTGCTGGAGCCGGATCGTGTGCTCATTGGCGGCCCGCGTACGCGAGAGGGTGAACGAGCCGTGAAGGCCTTGGTCGATATTTACGCGGCGTGGGTTCCCCGTGAACGCATTGTGACGACCAATCTCTGGTCCAGCGAACTGACGAAACTTGCCGCAAACGCCATGCTGGCTCAGCGCGTCTCATCCGTCAATGCCTTGTCGGCTCTTTGCGAGGTGACGGGAGCTGACGTGGATGAGGTGGCGCACGTGATGGGCATGGATGGACGAATCGGCCCACGATTTCTGAAGGCGGGTCCTGGTTTTGGCGGCAGTTGCTTTAAGAAGGATGTCCTCAACCTCGTCTACCTGTGCGAGAGTTATGGACTCAAGCCGGCGGCGGACTACTGGAATCAGGTCATCCTGATGAACGAGTGGCAGCAGGAGCGCATTGTGACGCGGATGCTGGATGAGATGTTCCACACGATTTCCGGCAAGAAGATTGCCGTCTTTGGCTTCGCCTTCAAGGCCGATACTGGTGATACGCGTGAGACGCCCTCTCTGCATGTCATTGACATGCTCATGGAGGAGCGGGCCCGCGTGTGCGTCACCGATCCGAAGGCCATTCCGAATGCGCGGCAGGATTTGGCGCATTATGGGGATGCGATTGTCTATGAAGAGGATCCCTACAAGGCGGCGAAAGATGCGGATGCGGTGGTCGTCATGACGGACTGGAAGGAGTTTGCAGAACTCAACTGGCGGAAGATTCGCCGCGCCATGCGAACGCCGGCATTCGTCTACGATACGCGCAATTGCCTTGATGTGCCGCTTCTTCGGAAACTCGGGTTCACCGTCCTTTCGGTCGGCAAGTAGGCAGGCGGCGGTGGACGAAAGACGATGCGGAATGGTATAATTTGCGTCATGAAAGTGCGAATGATTCTTGCGGTGGGCGTTCTGTCCATGGTTTTTGCTGGCTTTGCCAGAACTTTTGAGGTTGCGGCCTGGCGCGGCGAAACGGTTGCGGCACGAGTCCCTGACTTCGCCGAAATCGGTAAGGCCCCCGAGGGCTTTTCGGTTCGCTACGGCGTTCTCAAGAGCGTCAAGTACGCGCCGAAGGTGGAGGACTTGCAACGGCTTGAGGTCTACGACCGCGTCAAGTGGGGGCTGGAGGGTGAGGAAGGCCCTCGGGTCGTGGAAGTCCGCGTCCCAGAGAATGCAAAGCCAGGCGTGTATGCGTGTGGCTCGATGCGCATCCGCGTCGTCGACCGCGTCCTGCCTCCCGCAAAGGACTGGAAGTACTTTCTCGACCTTTGGCAGCACCCGTGGGCCGTTGCCCGGATGGCGAAGGTGAAGCCGTTCTCAAAGGCCCACTATGCCGCGATGCGTCCCCTTTGGAAGGAGTTGGCGACGGCGGGGCAGAAGGTCCTGACGGTGACACTCGTGGATCAGCCCTGGGATCACCAGTGCTACGATGCCTACGGCTCGATGATTGGCCGCGTCAAGAAGGCGGATGGCTCGTGGGCGTTCGACTACTCCATTTTCGATGAGTATGTTGAGTTCGGCCGTAAGTGCGGACTTGGCCCCGACATTGCCTGCTACACCATGTGCCCATGGGGTTATGTCTGCCGCTATCAGGATGAGTCGGGCAAGACGATTTCGGTGACGTGCAACCCGGGAACGCCGCAGTTCGAGGACTTCTGGGGCGCGTTTCTCGTCGATTTTGCCGCGCACCTCAAGAGCAAGGGCTGGTTCAACGACACCTACATTGCGATGGATGAGCGTTCGCCGGAGGACGTGAGCGAGATCGCCACCTTTATCCAGTCAAAGGCCCCCGGTATGCGAGTTGCCATGGCTGGCAATCGCTCGCCCTCTGACTTCAAGGGCATCACAATCGACAACTACAGCCAGATTCTTGGTCATGTTTCCACAAACTTCCTGGCGGAAGTCAAGGAGCGCCGCGCCCAGGGATACAAGACGACCTACTATGTCTGCTGTTGGCCGATTTACCCGAATACGTTCATGTCGAGCGGTGCGGGCGAAGCCTTTTGGCTGGGTGCGTTCCCAGGTGTCTGTGGACTGGACGGCTTTCTGCGCTGGGCGTGGAACAGCTGGCCGCAGAATCCTGAGAAGGACGCCACCTTCGGAACATGGGCATCGGGCGATACGTTCCTCGTCTATCCCGATGGATCTCCCTCGTGGCGTTTCCTTGAGTTGCGCAACGGCATTATCGCGGCGGAAAAGTTGAACATCCTGCGCGAGCAGAATGTCCGCACGGCTGAAATCGAGCAACTGTCGTCACTTTATGTGGAGAAAGAGGCGATGGCGAACCGCAGCAACTTCGTGAACATTCGCGCAAAGACCCTTGGAGTCGTGAACAAGTGAGGACGCTTGAACGCATTGTTGGACTGATTCACGAGACGAGCTGTTCGATTCCGGACGATGTCGAACGGGCGGTGAAGGCGGCCCGTCGGCGCGAAGAGCGCGGCACTTCGGCGGATGTTGTGCTGGGGACGATTCTGGACAATGTGCGCCTGGCGCGGCAGAAGGGCACGCCCCTCTGTCAGGATACGGGGACACTCACCTTTTTCGTCGACGAGCGCTTGCGCCGTTGTGTGACGCCCGACTTGCTGAAGCGGGCCGTTGCTCGTGCAACGCAGGCGGGCTACCTCCGAAAGAATACGATTGATTCGCTGACGGGAAAGTCCTATGACGACAATTGTGCCGATGGTGCGCCGGTTGTCCATTATACGGAGAAGCGCGGTGCGCGTCCATCCGTCACACTCCTGATGAAGGGCGGCGGAAGTGAGAATATGTCGCGGCAGTATTCCCTGCCGGATTCAGCACTCGGGGCCGGACGCGATTTGGCGGGTGTGCGAGCCTGTCTCCTTGATGCCGTGGTCAAGACCCAGGGCTATGGGTGCGCACCGGGAATCCTTGGCGTTTGCATTGGCGGGGATCGTGCCACTGGATTTGAGACGGCGAAGGAGCAGGTGTTGCGTGCGCTCGACAAGTCTGGCGAGTCGGATGACCCGACGCTGAGGAAACTTGAGCGGCAGATTCTTAGGGAGGCCAATTCGCTTGGAATCGGTCCGATGGGCCTTGGCGGAAAGGCGACGCTTCTCGGCGTGCGGATTGCCTCACGGCCCCGTGTCCCGGCCTCGTTCTTCGTCACGGTCGCCTACCTGTGCTGGGCGGCGCGCCGCCGAACGATTTCGCTCTGATTTTAATTTCGATTTGGCGCGTTCCGTTTGTGTGTCCGCGTTGATCGTGGCAAGCCACCTCGAACCGCAAATGAAATGCACCATTCCAAAGCCGGAGTTGCGGCACATGGTTGATACGACAGGCATACGGAAGTTTACATCTGCTGAAGATTATACGCGGCATTTCATCGTGCAGGACGAAATCGGCCGCTATCTGCCGAAGGAGCATCACTTCATTGACGATGCCCTGATTCAGTCCTTGATTGCGCAGATGGATGCGACACCGGTCGATCCCGTTCGGGTGCGTGAGATCATTGCCAAGAGTGAGTCCACATGCGAGACGTTGCTTCCCGAGGAAACTGCCGCGCTGATGCAGGTGACGGATGGTGACCTCTTTGAGGAGATGAGGGCGGCAGCGAATCGCATCAAGCACAAGGTCTACGACAATCGCATCGTCATGTTCGCGCCGCTCTACCTGTCCAATCTTTGCGTCAATGGTTGCCGGTATTGTGGCTTTCGGCGCGGTAATTCGCAGCAGAAACGCCGCGTTCTGACAATGGACGAACTGCGCGAGGAGGTGGACGTCCTGGCTGGTCGCATCGGGCACAAGCGGCTCATCGCCGTTTATGGGGAACATCCCACGACATCCACGGAGTACATAGCCGAGACGATTGAGACGTGCTACAGTCGGCGCGTCGTGGCATCTCGCTCGGGCGCAAAGGTCGGCATCCGCCGCGTCAATGTCAATGCGGCCCCCTTGCCCATCGCCGACCTGAAGGTCCTGCGGAGCGTCGGCATCGGCACATTCCAGGTCTTTCAGGAGACCTATAACCGCAGACTTTACGAACAGATGCATCCAGCATGGAGCGTGAAGGGCAACTACGACTGGCGGACGACCTGCTTTCATCGGTGCATGGAGGCTGGGGTCGATGATGTCGGACTTGGGGTGCTCTACGGACTCTGCGACTGGCGTTATGAACTGTTGGCGACGATTCTTCATGCGCGGGATTTGGAAAGGTGGTTCAACATCGGGCCGCACACTCTGTCGTTTCCGCGCCTGGAGCCGGCGAGCGGGACGCGAGTCCCAGAGGAATCCCCCTGGCTGATTGACGATGAGACGTTCGCCCGGATTCTTGTCATCGCCCGACTGTCCGTCCCCTATGCGGGGATGATTGTCACGGCGCGTGAATCGCCCGCAAGTCGCAACCGTGTGCTGGACTGTGGGATGACCCAGCTGGACTGCTCGTCCAACATTGCCATCAAGGGCTACAGCGATTTTGCAGCCGAGTCGCATCAGGAGAAGGAGCGGCAGCAGTTCATGCTGGGCGATACGCGCTCGATTGATGAGATGGTCCGCTATCTTGCCTCGCGGGGCGTGATTACCAGTTTCTGCACGGCAGGCTATCGGTGCGGGCGCACGGGTGGATGCATTATGGATGCCCTCAAGACGGGGCGAGAAGGTCGGTTTTGCAAAATAAATGCCGTTCTGACCTTCCGCGAATGGCTGGACGACTTCGCCTCGGACGAAACGCGGGCAATCGGCGGTCGGCTGATCGAGCGTGAGTTGAACGACATTCGGACATGGCTACCGAAATTCTATCCGACCGTGCTCAGGCAGTATGAGGCGACCTGTCGGGGGGAGCGGGACCTCTTCTTCTAAGACCCCGGTTCCTTCATCTGTCCGTGCCGCGCTTTACAAGCATCGGGGGAATTGATACAATACGGACATCATGAGAATCACGTTCTACGGTGCGGCACAGACCACGACGGGATCGATGCATCTCGTTGAAGCGAATGGGAAGCGCATTCTTCTCGACTGCGGGCTTTATCAGGGGCACCGCAAGGAGGCGTTCGAAAAGAACCGCAACCTCCCGGTCGATCCTCGGACGATTGACTATGTCATCCTTTCACACGCGCACATTGACCATTCGGGCAATCTGCCGCAGCTCGTGCGACAGGGCTTTCGCGGGCGCGTCTTTGCGCGGCAGTCCACAACGGAACTGTGTGATGTCATGCTCCGCGACTCGTGCTTCTTGCAGAAGCGCGACCTTGAGTTCGTCAACAAGCGTCGCAAGAGGGACGGGAAACGGCTTTTCGAGCCGCTTTACGAGGAGCGCGACATCGATGCCCTGATGCAGCTGTTCGTGCCGACGCATCTCCACGAGCCGCGTGAGATTGCCCCGGGGATTACGCTTGAGTTCTTCAATGCCGGGCACATTCTCGGTTCGGCCCTGACCCAGCTCGACATTCGTTCCCAGCACGGGCACAACCATCGGCTTCTCTTCTCGGGCGACCTCGGACAGCCCAACCAGCCCATCCTGCGGCACTTTGAGTATCCGGCGGGTGCGGACATCCTGCTGATTGAGTCCACCTATGCCGACCGCTACCATCCGTCGGCCGACGATGTCGAGTACCGTCTGGAGAACCTGCTGAAGCACATTGACAGGCACAACTCGAAGCTCATCATCCCGGCGTTCTCGGTTGGACGCACCCAGCAAATCATCTACTATCTGAACAGGTTGCGGGCGCGGAACAAGGTGCCGCGAGAGGTTCGGCTCTTCATTGATTCGCCGTTGTCGCAAAAGGCGACGCGCATCTATGCGAAGCACCGTGAGGTCTACAATGCGGAGGCGCGGGCCATTCTCGCCAATGGGGACGACCCGCTGGAGTTTCCCGGGATGCAGTTCGTCGGTTCGCCCGAGGAGTCCATGGCGTTGAATGATATGCCGGGTCCGATGATTATCATTGCCGCGAGTGGAATGTGCGAAGGCGGGCGCGTGCTCCATCATCTGCGCCACGCGGCACCCGATCCCGACAACGTCATCCTCATCTGCGGCTTTCAGGCCGAGAATACGTTGGGGCGGCGGATTGTCGAGCGGCGCGATCCAATCAAGCTGCTTGGCGAGGAAGTCCCGCTCAAGGCGCGGGTCGAGGTCATCAATGCGCTCTCGGCGCATGCCGATCGCAAGGGGCTTGGCGACTGGGTCGACGAGGTGAAGGACAATGTGCGCCACGCGTTTGCCGTCCATGGCGAGCCGGAGAAGGTCGCTGCCATGGCCGAGATGTTGTCCGAGCGCGGCATTCCGCATGTTGCCGCGCCCCAGCCCGGGCAGACCTACACATTTGACTGAGAAGCGCGGCGGTTTCGTTCCGCCGCGCTCCGCGTCGTTTTCCAGTTGGGACTCGTCCGAGTTGCAAGTGGGACTCGTCCGAGTCGCAGGGCAGAACCCTTGCCGCGTTCCAGCCTGTGGTCGGCCTGTCCCTCGTCCTCGCCGGGCTGGCCCTTCAAGCCGCCGCGCCCTCGTGTGCGCCCGCACGAACCTGCGTACGCGGTCTAAAACCGGGAATATTCATATTCCCGTCTACGTCTAAGTGCCGCGCAAGTTTTCTTCCGCACGGCGGGGCGGAAAATGGTATAATGCTGGATGGATGAAAAACGAGAATGGTCAGGTCCTGTTCCCGAAGCCGGGGCGAACGCCGCGTGAAGACACGGCGTCCGTGATGAAGTTCTACAAGTTGCCGAAGTCCTTCCCACCGGAAGCCCTTGAAGAGGCTCGGCATGTGAGCGAGCGGCTGAAATCGCCTGGAAAACGCCTTGACCTGCGCAAGAAGTTCATTTTTACCTGCGACCCACAGACGGCACGGGACTACGATGACGCGCTGAGTCTTGAGAAGGATCGGCAGGGGAATCGGGTGCTGGGTGTTCACATTGCGGATGTTTCGCACTTTGTCCAGCCCGGTTCGGCCCTTGACCGCGAGGCGTATGCGCGCTCGACGAGCGTTTACCTGGCCGATCGCGTGGTGCCGATGTTGCCCGAGGAACTGTGCAATGGCGTTTGCTCGCTCGTTCCGAATGAGGACCGCCTTGCGTTTTCGGTCTTCATGACGTTCGATGGCAAGGGCGAAATGATCAAGCGGACATTCGCGAAGTCCATCATCCGTTCGAAGGTCCGCTACACCTACGAGCAGGTGATGGCGATGATTTCGGGTGGTAAGCCCGGCAAGGGCGGTAAGGCGGCGGTCAAGGTCATCCTTGCAATCAACGGTCTGGCCCAGCAGTTGCGCAAGCGTCGGTTTGACGCGGGTGCGCTGGATCTTGAGGTTCCCGAAGCCGAGGTCGTGCTGGACGAGCGCGGCGAAATGACGGGCATTGTGACGCGGCCCTACGATGAGTCGCACCAGATGGTCGAGGAGTGCATGGTCGCGGCGAACGAGGCGGTGGCGAAGGAGCTGTGGACGAAGGGTGTCAAGATTCTTGCCCGCCTGCACGAGCCGCCGGATCCCGAGAAGATCCTGATGCTTCGGGCCGACTTGCGCTCGCTGGGCGTTAAGATGGGCAATATCGAGAATCCGAAGGTTTTTGCGCGGTTCTTGAAGGCGATTAAGCGCAATCCGCTTTACCCGACGCTTTCGGTGATGGTCTTGCGGTCGATGAAGCGTGCGGTCTACGATGCGACGGCCATCGGGCATTTCGGGCTGGCGAAGCAGTACTACGCCCATTTCACCTCGCCGATTCGCCGCTATCCCGACCTGACGCTACACCGGCAGCTGGCGGCCTACCTTGAGAAGAAAAACTGCCGCGTTCCGCCGAAGACGCTCCAGCAGTGGGCGGAGCACACGAGCGCCATGGAGGAGGTCGCGGCAGAGGCCGAGCGCGGGCTTCTGGAAATCAAGAAGTACCGGCTGATGGAAGCGCAGCTCAAGTCGGGCAAGAAGGCCGAATACGATGCGGTCATTTCAAAGTGTACGCCGTTCGGGTGCTTCGTCGACATCCCGGAGCTGATGATTTCGGGCCTGGTGCATGTGAGCGTCCTTTCGCGGCGGTATGTGCGCTACAACGAGTCCGACCACTCGCTCTCGGCACCGGGCGGCGAGAGTTGGCGGATTGGCGACCGCATGAAAGTCCGCGTGGCGAGTGTTGACTTTAGCCTGCGGCGGATTGATTTTATTCCTGTCGTCGTTCCTCGGGAGGCGCGGCGGAAGAAACACAAGTGATTCCCGACTAACAGTACGGAGGAGAGAGCAACATGGACCTGAGCATACTCATCAACAAGTTCGACGTGACTGGACGGCTGGTGTCGCTTCAGCCCTTTGGGAGCGGCAACATCAACGACACGTACCTGGCCATCTACCGCAACACGTTTTCCGAGACGCAGGTCATTCTGCAGCGTGTGAACCGTGCCGTCTTCCCGTTGCCGGAAGTCATTATGGCGAATATGCACGAGATTACGAAGCACTGCCACCAGAAGCTTGAGGCCGATGCGGAGACTGGGCGGGATGATCGCGTGTGGCAGATGCCGCAGATTGTGCGGACGAAGGAGGGTGCGGACTATGTGACGGACGAGAGCGGGGATGTATGGCGCGTGATTACGCGCATCATGTCGGCGCATGCCTTTGACGTGGCGCAAGGCCCTGAGCATGCGCTTGAGTGCGGTGCGGCCCTTGGGCACTTCCACTATCTCGTCTCGGACATGAACCCCGACAGCATCCACGACCCGTTGCCCGGCTTCCACATCACAAGCGGCTACCTGAAGGCCTACGATGCCACGCTGGCGAAGGATACGGCGAAGGCGCTTCTCGGGGCGTCGATGGAGGCGAAGCGACTGGCGCGGTTCATTGAGGATCGTCGCGACCTTGCTCTGGCACTGGAGAAGGCGGAGGAGCGCGGCGAACTGCGCAAGCGCATGTTCCACGGTGACCCGAAGGTGAACAACATCATGATTGATGATGTGACCGGCAAGGGAACGGCCATGATTGACCTCGATACCGTTTCGCCGGGCCTCATCCACATGGATTTCGGCGATGCCCTCCGCTCCATCTGCAACCCGGCCGGTGAGGAGGAGTCGAACCTGTCGAAGGTCGTCTTCGATGAGGACTTGGCGACGGCATTCTGCAAGGGCTACATGCGCGAAGCGGGGGCCTTCCTGACCGATGCCGACCGCAACTACCTCTACGACTCCATTCGCCTGCTACCCTTTGAGCTTGGACTTCGGTTCTTCCAGGACTACCTGAACGGGAACGTCTACTTCAAGACGAAACAGCCCGAGCAGAACCTGAACCGAGCGCGTGTTCAGTTCCGGCTGTGTGAATCGATTGAGGCGCGTGAGCGTTCCATCCGTACGGTCTTGAGCCGACTCTGATTATGCATCGACTTCTTGCAGATACGACCAGTCTTGAAAGTGAGCGGCCCGAGCTCGGCGCGGCGGCGCGGAAGCACCTGCGCGTGCTGCGCCCGAAGGACGGCGAGGCGGTGGAGCTCTTCGACGGGAAGGGCCGTTCGCGTGTCTATCACTTTGACGCGGCGCGAGGGGAACTATCGCATCCGCAGGAGGTTCTTGTTCATCTCGTCCGTCCGAGTCTCGTCCTGTTCGCCTGCATTACGAAAGGGTCGCGCTGGGACTGGACGATTGAGAAGGCGACGGAGCTGGGTGTTTCGCGCATCGTCCCCGTGATTTCGGCGCGAACGATCGTGCGCATTGCCTCTGACGAGCGGGTGGCGAAACGCGAGCGGTGGCTTCGGATTGCCGAAGATGCGGCGCGGCAGTCGGATGCGAAGTGGTTGCCGGAAATTGATGAGGCGGTCGACTTCGCGTCTGCACTGGACCGTGTGCGCGAAACGAACTGCCTTGTGGGTGCACTGACGAATCCGCCGCCCCCGACGATTCTACGTGAACTCGACTTGCATCGGGAGTCGATTTTCACGGGGCGGCCGCCTGCCGTCTTCGTCGGACCGGAGGGTGATTTCACCCCTGATGAACTCGCGGCACTTCTTCGGGTCGCAACGCCCGTCAGCTTCGGAGCGAGCATCCTTCGGGCTGAGACGGCGGCCATCTACGGCGTTGCCATCCTCAAGGCCATGCAGGATGCGAGGGTTTCATGATGTACAACCTGGTCGAGATATTCGAATCGCTTCAGGGCGAAGGACGCAACTCGGGACGGCCCTGCGTCTTCGTCCGCTTTGCCGGGTGCAACCTGGCGTGCCCGTGGTGCGATACGGATCGGGCGCGGCACTTTTCCGTCGGGTTGGATGACCTGGTGCGTGAAATCGGCGGATTCCGTGCGAAGAGCGTCATCCTGACCGGGGGCGAGCCGACGCTCGTCGATGGGATGCCGGAACTCGTCGCCGCCCTCAAGGAGCGGGGCTACTGGATTGCCGTCGAGACAAACGGGACGAACGAGCCTGACTGGCTCGGCTTCATCGACTATGTCGCCTGTTCGCCCAAGGCGGAGTATCCTGACCGACTCGTTCTGACAGCGGCGGACGAAGTGCGCATCGTCGCCTCATCTGAGGACATCGTCGATTTCTGCCGGTCGGTGCGTGCGCGGGTTTCTGCAACGGATTACTACATTTCACCCTGTGAGCGCGAGGGGAAGATGGATTTTGCCACTGCGAAAGGCGTCCTGTCCAAGTTGGACGGTTGGTCCCTTTCGGTGCAATTGCACAAGCTGCTCGGATTTCGCTAAGAACTAACTTATGTTTCGTTCTCTTACTGTCGTTTACCTACACAAGCCAAGTCGTGTGGACGCGAAGCGTCTGCCGATTATCGAATATGGGCTGACGGATGCCTTTCGCGATTTCTGCCGCGAGACTTTCGATATGTGCGGTCCCCAAGACTATCCACCGCTTCGTCTTGCGACGACGAATACGACGGACGGGCTTGCGAAGACGCTTTTCACCAGCGGTGGCATGCGCGGCGTACTGACCGAGCTCGGGCGGTCCTGCTCTCTTTTCCTCATTGACGACGACTTCATCGGTCAGTCGATTGGTGGCAAGGACTTGCGCGACTGGCTCAAGCTCTTCTTCCCCGCGATTCCGAAGGTCGTGCTGACGCGTCCTGGGCATTCGGACGTTGTGCTGCCGGCGCGTCGTTGGATCAAGAAGGATGCGACCGTCTTTGAGCGTCCCTCGAAATGCCATGCGCGGATTGTGCACCTGTTCAAGAGTTTCTGGATGCCGCGTTTTGCGACGGCGCTCCGTCAGTACGTTCAGGTGAAGGCCGGGACGAACTGGCACACGCCCGGGCACAACGGTGGGCGCGCATTCGAGAATTCGCCGTTCCTTTCCGGGTTTTACGCGGCGTTTGGGAGCACGATTTTCAGGACGGATCTCTCGGTGTCGGTGGAGCCGCTGGGCGATTTGTCGAGTCCAGAGGCGCGTACGCCGCTTTCGGAGGCCCAGAAGCTGACGAGTGAAATCTTCTGCTCGGCGCAGAGCTGCTATGTGACGAATGGAACATCGACCTCGAACAAGGCGATGCTGATGACGCTGCTGCGTCCGGGTGAGGTCGTGCTCATCGACCGCAACTGCCACAAGAGCGTGCACCATGCGGTCGTGACCTCCGGGGCTGTGCCGCGCTACCTGCCGGCGCATTGGAATGCGAGCCTCGGCGTGTGGGGACCCGTTGCCCTTGAGGACATTCGGAAGGCCTTGGAGTCGCCTGTCGCGTCAGAGGCGGAACGGCCGCGCCTGCTGATTCTGACGACGTGCACTTACGAGGGCGTGCTCTATCCCGTCTGGGAGATTGCGCGGCAGTGCGAGCGGGCGGGCGTTCTGTTCTATGCGGACGAGGCCTGGGCCGCCTACCTGAACTTTCATCCGTACTACACGTTCGGGCGCGGCGGAGGGGATGCCGTTCGGTACAATGCGGTGAACGAGACGTGCGGGGCGCATTTTGCCGTGCAGTCGACGCACAAGACGCTGGCGGCCTTTTCGCAGGCCTCGATGATTCACGTCTCGACGCGGTTCAAGCAGTTGCTTGAGGACGATGCATCGCCCGCCTTCCGCTGGCTTCGTCGGCGCTTCGCCCTGCACGGTCGGGGCAGCTACGAGAAGTTCTCCCACGACTTGCACGAGTTCCTGCGCTACTGGCATTCGACATCGCCGCACTATCCGTTCCTCGCGGCACTTGATGTTGCCGGTGTTCAGATGCGTTTAGAGGGACTGAAGATTATCGACGAGCGCATTCGCTGGGCGGCGGCCTTCCGCAAGCGCGTGGCGGACGAGTGCGGCAAGCCGGAGAACGCCTGTTTCGCCGGGCTTGAGGAAATTGCCGGCAAAGGCGTGGACTGGCGCGGGCAGGGCTATCTGAAGGATCCGCTCAAGATTGTCCTCATGCTGCGTTCGGCAAAGGCGTGTGCAACCTTCCGCAAGATGCTCCTCAAGGCGCACATTCGGTGGGAAAAGGCGAGCGCAACGACGATTCTCTTCTTGGTGACGGCTGGGACGGTGGAGGAGCATTTCGAGTATCTTTTCCGGGTCTGCCGTCAGTACAAGCGGCTGATTGGGTCGCCTGTGTCGTCGGCTCGTGCGGGCGGGCGGCGCGAGAAGATCGCGGCACAGTCCGTCATTGAGGCCGTTTCGGGGCAGGCCGTCGTCCTGCCGCACGATGCCGCGCTGTGCGATGGCGAGCTCGTGTCGATTGACGAGGCCGAGGGGCGGATCGCCTCCCAGTTCCTCGTGCCCTATCCACCGGGCATTCCTGTCTTCATTCCGGGACTTCGCATCACGAAGCCGATGATTCGGCTGATTCACGATGTCATTGCGACGGATGGAGCCGGAGCCGTCCACGGGCTGTTCTGTCGCGGAGGGCACGCGCCCTACCTGGTCGAGGTCCTGAATCGCGATGAGGAAACGCGGGTACAGGTTCTGGATGTGGCTTCTGAAAGAAAGGCGGCGAAGAAGAAATGACACGGTTTTGCCTGTTGCTCGGCTTGTTTGTTTCGGCTACCTGTGTGGGAGACGACCTTGAGTCGCAGATGCGCATGGAGGAGAAGGTCTTTCTGCAGTCGCGTCCCGCAGGAGTTCAGCATCGGCAGGCCGAAGCGGTTCGTGCGGCGATGCGGGGTGACAGTCGGGAGCTAACGGCCATTCGCGAGGAGCGTAACTCGCCACCCGCGCTGCCCGAGGGAGTGGAGAGACGCGACCTCACGACGACGCTCACGCTGTTCGCCCCCAGCCGACCAGCGAGCCGTCCGCGCCCCGTCCTGCTTTACCTGCACGGGGGAGGCTGGGCCTTTGGCAGCATCAACAGTTGCGCCCGGTTCTGTGCCGCGCTGGCACTCGCCGGGGATGTTTGCGTGGTGGCGCAGAACTATCGCCTTGCGCCCGAGAATCCCTATCCGGCGGCCCTGGACGATTGCCGCGCGGCCTTCCGCTATCTGCGTGAACACGCGGCGGAATGGGGTGGTGACTCGTCGCGCATCTCGATTGGTGGCGACAGCGCAGGCGGCAACCTGGCCTTTGCTGCGGCCCTTGCCGAGCCGGGCGTCCACTCAATCGTGCCCATCTACCCGGTGACGCGGCTCTTTACCGTCGAGACCGAATCCTGGCGGACGTATGGTAAGGGGTACGGGAATGACGCGGAACTGATGGAGGCGTTTCAGGAGGCGTATGCGGGAGCGAACGGACGGGATCCGCTCGTGTCGGTTGAATGTGCGACGGACGCGGCACTTCGGGGGCTGCCGCCGACGCTTGTCATTGCGGCGGGACGCGATGTTCTGCTTGACCAGGGCGCGGCATTCGTGCGGCGACTTCGGGAGAATGGTGTGACGGTCGACTACCACGTGTTTGCGGGTGCGACGCACCTCTTCATCACGGTTCCCGGCCAACCGACGGCTTTCGCCGAGGCCGTTCGCCTGGCGGCGGACTTCCTGAATCGCGACCAGCGGAGGCGGTGCGTGAAAGACAACGATTTAAATCAGAAACGAAAGGACGATGCGAAATGAGTGAGATTCCTTACAAGACCTACCTCAGCGAGGATGAGCTGCCGACGGCGTGGTACAATATGCGGGCGGACATGAAGAAGAAGCCCGCTCCGCTCCTGAATCCGGCGACGCTGAAGCCGGTGTCGACGGAGGAGCTTGAGCACGTCTTCTGCACGGAGTGCGTGAAGCAGGAACTCGATGACACCACGCCCTACATTCCGATTCCGGGTGCCGTGCGCGACTTCTACAAGATGTATCGCCCTTCGCCGCTCGTGCGTGCCTACTTTCTTGAGAAGGCCCTCGGTACGCCCGCCAAAATCTACTACAAGTTCGAGGGCAACAACACTTCCGGTTCGCACAAACTCAACAGTGCCATTGCCCAGGCGTACTATGCGAAGGCCCAGGGACTCACGGGCGTGACGACCGAGACGGGCGCCGGTCAGTGGGGCACGGCACTCTCGATGGCGAGTGCCTTCTTTGGGCTGAAGTGTCATGTCTACATGGTGAAGTGCTCCTATGAGCAGAAGCCGTTTCGCCGCGAGGTGATGCGCACCTACGGTGCAGACGTGACGCCGTCGCCCTCCCTGACGACGGAAATCGGGCGCAAGATCAACGAGGAGCATCCCGGCACGACGGGTTCGCTCGGCTGTGCGATTTCCGAGGCCGTCGAGGCGGCGTCCAAGCTGCCGAATGCCCGCTATTTGCTGGGCAGTGTCCTGAACCAGGTCTGCTTGCACCAGTCCATCATCGGACTTGAGACTCAGGCGGCCCTGAACAAGCTGGGTGTTCACCCGGATGTCCTCATCGGATGTGCGGGCGGCGGATCGAACCTGGCGGGCCTGATTGCGCCGTTTATGGGGCAGATTCTGCGTGGTGAGGACAACTATCGAATCATTGCCGTTGAGCCGGCGAGCTGCCCGTCGTTTACGCGTGGACGCTATGCCTATGACTTCTGCGATACGGGGCGCGTCTGCCCCCTGCAGAAGATGTACACGCTGGGCAGTGGCTTCATTCCCTCGCCGTCCCATGCGGGTGGCCTGCGTTACCATGGCATGAGTGCCACGCTTTCGGAACTCTATGACCAGAAGCTGATTGAGGCCCGCGCCGTTGAGCAGTCGAAGGTCTTCGAGGCGGCGACGCTCTTTGCCCGCACGGAGGGAACGCTCCCCGCGCCCGAGTCGTCCCATGCCATTCGCGTGGCGATTGACGAGGCCCTCCGCTGCAAGGCGGAAGGCAAGGCCGAGACGATCGTCTTCGGATTGACGGGCACCGGCTACTTCGACATGGTCGCCTACGGCAAGTTCAACGATGGCACGATGAGCGACTACGTGCCGACGGATGACGACCTGGCGCAGGGCTTTGCGCACCTGCCGAAGGTCTGAGCCGGGCGGATGTGCTATAATAAGCGGCGTGAAGATTCACTTTACAGGCATTGGCGGCGTTGGGATGGCGGCTCTCGCCTTCCTCCTCAAGGAGCGCGGACACGACGTGTCCGGGTGCGACATTCGGGCGACGCCGCGGACGGAGTGGTTGGAGGGGCGGGGCATACCCGTCCTCATCGGCCATTCCGCCGACCATGTCGCGGCGGTGGACCGCGTGGTGATGACACCCGCCGTTTCGGACGAGAATCCCGAACGCCGAGAGGCCGCCGCACGGGGTGTCCTGCGTTATCGCGGTGAAGTGTTGGCCGAGGTCGTGAGCGCCTGCGATTCGGTTGCCGTCTGCGGTTCCCATGGCAAGACGACGACATCCACGTTCATTGCGAAACTCCTGCTGGCGTTGGGTGAGCGCGTCGAGTGGGCGATTGGTGGCGAGACGGGTTCCTTCCCGGTCGCTGGACGGGAAGGTCCCGCCGAACGGCCCTGCGTTCTGGTTGTGGAGGCGGACGAGAGCGATGGAACGCTGGCCCTCTATCGGGCGAAGACGCTGGTCGTCACCAACTGCGAATACGACCATCCCGACCACTTCAAGACGCCCGAGGCCTATGCGGCCTGCTACGAGACGGCGAAGCGACAGGCGGGAGCTGTCATTGAGAGCGAGACGCTGGAGCCGCTGGACTTTGTGGAGGCACTGGACCTTGCACCGCACAACCGGCGTAATGCCCGTGCGGCGGTGGAGGTTGCGCGGCGGCGTGGACATTCGCTCGCATCCATTGCGGCGGCGTTGCCGTCCGTTGTCGCCGCCCTGCCGGATCGTCGTTTCCAGAAGTTGCGCGAGGGGGTTTACACGGACTATGCACACCATCCGACTGAGATGGCGTGCGCGGTCTCAATGGCGCGGGCGGTCTGCCGTGGCACATTGCGCGTCCTCTTTCAGCCGCATCGCTATTCGCGCACCAAGGCGTTGCTGGAATCTTTCCCGAAGGCCTTTGCTGGTGCGGACGAGGTGGTGTTGTGCCCGACGTATGCCGCGTTTGAGCCGCCGATTGAAGGTGGTGACATTGCCGATCTCTACGCCGCGTGTCGGCGGCAGGGCGTGCCCGTCAAGCTGGCGCGATCCTGCGAGGAGGCGTGGTGGCACGCGCGGACCGTCTTCCAGGAGGGTGATGTTGTCCTCCTGCTGGGTGCGGGGAGCATCATCGACCTTGTGCCGCTTGTCCAGTCCTGGGAAACGCCCCCAACGCGGCGCATTTGGATTGGTGCCGGGTCGAACACGTGGAAGAGCGACCTCTGCACGGGCGAGGTCTACGAGCGAACGACCGGCCCGGCCGGTCAGCCCGGCGCAACCCTCGGCATCCCCTGGATGGCGGGCATCCCGGGAACCGTGGGCGGATGGATTCGTATGAATGCGGGGGCGTTTGGGCATTCGATTTCGGAGGTGATTGCCCGCGTGAAGGTGGACGGGGTCTGGATTCCGGCTTCCGACTGCGGCTTTTCCTATCGGCATTCCGACATTTGCGGTGAGATACAGGATTTCGTCCTCAAGCCGCAGGTCGGCGCGACCAACGAACCAAGCGCGGCGGATTATCGGACGCGGCGGAAGAAGTTCCCGCCGGGGACGAAGGGGAGCGTCTTCATGAATCCGCCGGGCGACTTTGCGGGGCGGTTGCTGGAGGCGGCCGAGGTCAAGGGACTGAGGGTCGGTGGAGCCGAAGTCTGGTCGGAGCACGCGAACGTCATCGTGTCCGGCCCGGGGGCGACGGCATCGGATTTCCTTGCGCTTGCGCGGTTGATGTGGAATCGAGTTTACTTTCGGTTCGGCATCTCGCTCAAGCCGGAAGTCTGCGGCCTTGTCGTCGGCTGACAGGATGGCCAGTTCACAATCCCGTCCAAAGCGCGGCACTTTTGGGACGGGGGAGAAGAAATGTGATATAATTGCTCCATCATGGTTGGGGCACAACCGGTCAGACGTGTTATGCCGCAGATACGGCAATCAACAAGGAGGCAAAATGAAGAAATCGGGAATGCTGTTGCTGGGACTGGGTCTTGTTGGGCTTGGCCTGTTCGCTGCTGGGACGAATGAGGTGAAGTCCGTGGCACGGGGCGAGGCCCAGGCGGCAAAAAATGAACAGGTTGAACACATGGCGAAACTTCTGCGGGAGGCGAACCTCGGTTACGAGATAACCAAGATGGGGGACTTCCGCGTCACATTCAAGACGGGGGGCGACCGACTGCAGTTCGTGTACATCAACCCCTATGCGTACGGATACGAAAACTACAAGGCGTTTTACATTTATTCCGTTGGATACGGTGGGCGGCTGACGAAAGCCATGTCCATGCAATTGCTGATGTCCCCGTCGATTATCGGTTCTTTTCGGGTCCAGCCCTACGAGAGAGTGCCCGGTTCGTATGAGGTCCTTTTTGCCGCGCAGGTGCCGGAGGACATTCTTGCGGCCGATTTGAAGTCCGTTTGCGGACTTGTGGCGAGCCAAGCCGACTTGCTTGAGAGCGAGTGGACCGACGGGGACAAGTATTAGGCTGAACCGCCCTCTTCGAGGTGCAAGGCGCACAATGCGCATCAAGCTTGTAGCAGAATGACGCGTCAAGGCGAAAGCGTGTGTGAGGGGGATCGGCACACAGTCGCAGCCCCCCTTGACGCGGCGGATTGGGGCGGAGAATTAAACCACTGAACACACGGAATCCGCACGGGCCCTTTCGGGCGGCTACGCCGTTGCTTCGCAACCAGCCCTTCGAACCGCGAGCGGTTCTTCGGCGCATTGACGGCGGACATTGAAATTCACGGAGGGAGGGGGAAGCCTGCGGCCGAACACGAAAGGTCGTGAAAGCCCTTCGGGACACGAAAGGTGGGGAGGGTGGTTTTTAGCCGCAAAGAGCGCAGAGGTCGCAGAGAGGGCGGGGTGGGAGATGCCGTGTAGGCGCAGGCGCGGCACTTTGAATGGCCTGCCGGACGGCAGGCCGGCAAGACCCGCGAACGCCACGATGCCGACGGGCAACGGCAGGCCGGCAAGACCATCTGCCGCGTGGTGCCTGTAGTCGGCCTGACCTTCGTCTCGGGCGAGGGGGTGAGCGCGGCGGTCGCACGAGAGGTGCGGTGCGACTCGCCGCCGTAGGAGAGGTTTTTGTCCGCAACCAGTGATAATCGCCGAGGCAGGGCGGCTAAGCGAAGCTGCTTGTCGATGCGTGAGAGGCGTTGCGAGATCGCCGCCGCATCCGGGTCGGGCGAGCCGCCGCGCAAGACCCCAAGCAGGCGGTTTTTGTTATAATACGACTCCAATGGAACATATTGTCATAGGTGTCCTGAAATTCTATGCGTCGCTTCAGTGCGTTCCGGCCCTGCTTGCCCGGAATTGGCCCGTTGTCGTCCTCATTCTCGTCCTGACGCTCCTGTTCGGTCGTGTCTACTGCCGATTCGTTTGCCCGCTTGGAATCCTCCAGTCGCTGGTGCGTGGATTTCGCGGACCGCGTCGCGTCTGCTCTCGGCTGCGGCTTGGCTATGGGGGGCGCGTCCGCGTGGCACTTTCCTGGGGCATCCTCATTGCAGTCGTTTTCGTCGGTCTCATGGGTTGGGGCTGGCAATGGCTTGATCCGTATGCAATCGCCACGCGGGGGATTTGCATCGGACTGGCCCCCGAGTTCGATGTCGGCGTGGTTGCATTTGCCGCGCTTCCCCTTGTGGCAATCCTTCTTCTTTCGGTTTTCGTCGGGGGGAGGATTTGGTGCAACTGGGTGTGTCCGGTCGGGACGCTGCTTTCATTCGTTGCCCGATTCTCGTGGAAGGGGGATCGGATTCGGAAGTGCCGCGGTTGCGATCGGTGCCGTCGGTGTTTTCCGCCGTCCGTGAAAGGGACGGAAGGTCCCGCTTCGGCGGAAAAGGCATCGGGAGAGGGGGACGCGAAATGAGTGCACGGGAGATGAGTCTTCGGGGGTTCCTTGCCGCCGCCTTTGGCTCGGAAGAGCGGCAGATGACCATGCGGACGGCGAAGGGCGGCGAACGCGTGGGCCTGCTGGGCTATGGGACGATGCGCTTGCCGACGGTGGATGGCGGGCACGCCAATCCGTGGGGCGACAACTCCTCCAAGGCGGCGATTGACCAGTCCGCTGTCAATGCGCACATCGACTATGCGCTTGAGCACGGCGTGAACTACTTCGACACCTCGCCCGCCTATTGCCGTGGCGAGGCTGAGACCGTCCTTGGCAAGGCCCTGGGGCGACATCCACGCGACCGGCACTACATTGCCACCAAACTCTCCAATTTCGCGGCATCCCAGTACTCGGCCAAAAAGTGCCGCGAAATGTTTGAGCGTTCCCTCACCTGCCTTCAGACGGACTACATCGACTTCTACCTTCTCCACAACGTGGGCATGGGGGGCTTTGAGGCTTTTCGTCGTCGGTACATTGACAACGGCATCATCCCCTGGCTCTTCGAGCAGAAGAAAAAGGGACGAATCCGCAATATTGGGTGGAGCTATCACGGCGACCCGAAGGCGGTTGAGTGGCTTCTTCAGAGGCATGATGCGGGGGAGTACGTCTGGGACTTCGCACAAATACAGATGAACTACATCGACTGGCGTCATGCGCGGGAGATGAATGCGAACAACCTCAATGCAGACTATCTCTATGGGGAACTGGATCGGCGCGGCATTCCGGTGGTCGTCATGGAGCCGCTCCTCGGCGGACGGTTGGCGCGGCACAATGAGGCGGTCGCCGCCGAGCTGACGCCGCTGGATCCCGAGTCCACGCCCGCCTCGTGGGCGTTGCGCTTCTGCGGTTCGTATCCGCGTGTCCTGACGGTCCTGTCGGGCATGACGTTCAAGGAGCACCTCGTGGAGAACGTGCGGACATTCTCCCCCCTGCATCCGCTGGGACCGTCGGAACTCGCGGTGCTGGAACGGGCGGCGCAGGCCTATCTTGGATTTGGTGCGATTCCCTGCAATTCCTGCAACTACTGTATGCCCTGTCCCTACGGACTGGACATTCCCGGACTGCTTACCTTCATGAACCGCGTTCGGGTGGACCGGCTCACCGAGGCGAAGGTGATTCGCCGCGAATACGCGAAGGCCGTGCCCGATCCGCGTCGCCGCGCCGACCGGTGCATCGGTTGCGAACGCTGCCTTGGTCACTGTCCGCAGTCGATTGACATTCCCCGTGCGCTCGACGGCATTGCTCAGTTTATGGAGGACTTGATATGAACAGGCGGGAATTCATCCTTGGCTCGACCGTTCTGGTCGGCACAGCGGCCCTTGGGAGCGACGAGAAGACGACGGACGGTGGATTTGCGCCCGTGAGTTGGGCGGCGCGGGAGCGGAAGGACATCCCCGTCCTCCCGGCGGGGGCAAAGGGTGTCGAGGCTTTTGCCGCGGCCTGCGTCGGATGCGGGTTGTGCGCGGCGGTCTGTCCGTCGAAGTGCCTTCGGCCCTCCACTGACGGACGGCGGATGGGACGGGTTGAGCTCGACTATCGGCATGGCTGGTGCAAGCCGACGTGCGTGAGGTGCGGGGAGGTCTGCCCGACGGGGGCAATCGGGCGAATCGGCTTCGCCGCGAAGCGCACGACTCCTGTTGGGTGTGCCGTCTGGCGGCGGGACCTCTGCCTGCGGACGACCGAGGGCGTGAAGTGCCGCGCCTGCGAGAAGCACTGTCCCGTCCGGGCGATTACGCTTGTCGGGGGATATCCGGTGGTCGATCGGGCAAAGTGTGTGGGGTGCGGGGCCTGCGAGCACTACTGCCCAGTGCGTCCGAGGGTGGCGATTGCCGTCGTTGGCTATGAGCGGCACCGCACCGTCCGTCCGCTTGATGAGTCCGACCTCGTGGCCGAAATGCGGACGATTCTCGCGGCGGGGAAGTCGTGCGTCGTCGCTCGTGATGGGGTCATCGTCGCCACGCTTGAGGGACGGGGCGTGAAACCGCTCCTCAACCTTCTTGAGAAGGACAAGGGGAAGCTGGCGGGGGCGGTTGTGCTGGATCGCGTCTGCGGACGGGCCTCGGCGGCGATTTGCGTCGTCGGCGGTGTGCGGAAGGTCCTCGCGCCGGTAATGAGCGTGGGGGCGAAGGCCCTCCTTGAGAGCCACGGGGTCGAGACATCGGCACGGACGCTCGTCCCGGGCATCCAGAATCGTGACAGGACGGGCGGATGCCCGATGGACGCGGCAACGGAGGGTGCGGAAACACCGGAGGAAATCGTTGCGCGGTTGCGGCGGATGGTAAAGACAGATTGAATGCCACTGCAGGCGAGACCGTTGGCGGGGAATGCAGGAGCTCCAGCGCGGCGTTTCTGAAGGGATCGGGCTGACAGGCGCAAGAGAAAGGTGGGGGGATGCGCAACCCAAGGGGTCTGACTTGCGCAACCTAACGGGTCTGGGATGCGCAACCCGAAGGGTCGAGGTTGCGCAACCTAAAGGGAAAGGACTAAGGTGCTTTCATCAAAGGACTAAGGTGGTTTGATCAAAGCACCTTAGTGGTTTGCTCAAAGGACTAAGGTGCTTTCCCGTCGTCACGCCTGTCTCCGCCCGTGGCGACGGGCCTCTCCACTCTCTATAATCGTCAAAATTCCCCTTTGTGTTGGGCATTTCCGTGTCGATTCACGCCGATGCGAGCGCGGGCATCCGTGCGAACGGGCGCAGGGAGATGCGCAGGCCCCGCCGGACGTGTCCGTTTTACGCCACCGTCGGGATTCTGCGCTTCTTGTTGTCGTGGCTTTTCCCGCTTTTTGCCGACCCATTCGATTTTACAATCTTGCTTGGGTGACTGCCGCCTGCGGACGGTTGCGTCCTGCGCAGTTTTGGGGTATAATATGCCCTCAATGTTTGGATTTCTCAAAAAACGGAAGGAGAAGGCGGGGAAACCGGTCGTGTACGCACGATCGGAGCACTGCATTTCGCGCAAGAACATCGACCCGGATGCCCTGAAGGTCCTTTACCGCCTCTCCAGCCTTGGCTACACCGCCTACCTCGTGGGCGGTGGTGTCCGTGATTTGCTGATGGGGCGCACGCCGAAGGACTTCGACGTCGGCACAAGCGCGAAACCGAACGAAGTGCGCCGTGCGTTCCGCAACTGCTTCCTCATCGGGCGGCGCTTTCGGCTTGCCCATGTCCGCTTCGGCGAGAAGGTGATTGAGACGGCGACCTTCCGCCAGAATTCGCAGACGGTTGGGGAAATCATCGAGCACGCAGCGGAAGGGCCGCTTGAGGACAATACCTTCGGAACACCCGAGACCGATGCCTACCGGCGCGACTTCACGGTCAACGGGCTCTTCTACGACATCCGCGACTTCAGTGTCATTGACTGGGTTGGTGGGATGAAGGACCTTCGGCGCAAGATTATCCGCTCGATTGGCGACCCGGCCATCCGCTTTCAGGAAGACCCGGTGCGCATGATGCGGGCCGTCAAGTTCTCGTCGCGTCTCGGTTTTCGGATTGAGAAGGATACGCTGGCGGCGATGAAGAACTACCACGCCTGTATCCTGAATGCCTCCCAGCCGCGTGTGTGCGAGGAGGTGTTCCGTCTCTTCCCCTATGGGCACAGCGAGAAGGCGTTCCGCCTGCTGTACGAGGTTGGGATGTTGGGTGATTTGCTACCCGACCTGGCCGCCTGCATCGCGGCGGAAGGTGGCTCGAAGTGTCGCATCTGGAAATATCTGAAGACGCTTGACGCGTACGAGGTGATGATGGAGGAGCGCGGCATCGAGGTCTCGAATGCGCTCCGGGCGGCGGTGCTGATGACTGTCCTCGCGCAGCGGGACGAGAAGGAGGGCGGTGCGCGCAAGGCCCTTCAGACGATGATGGATTCGCTCAAGATTCCGAAGGCCGTCTACTTTGAAGCCGTGCTGCTCATCGAAAGCCGCAATCGTCTGTCAGTCGCCCCGGTGCGGGGCAAGAGCCGCTTCATCTACAACCGCGATTTCCTCGATGCCCTGGACTACAACCGCATTGTGTGCCGGGCCGAGGGGAAGGGCGAGAAGACGCTCAACGAATGGTCCGACCTCTACGAGGCGAAGGCGAAAGAAAGGGAAAGGAAAGAACAATGAACGAGGAACTTCTGAAGGAACTGAAGGGACTGCTCCCGTGGGTGGTGGTTGCCGCGATTGCCGTTGGCGGCTACTATGGCGTGAAGAACCACCTGGCGGAGAAGAAAATTGCCGCGAGCGCGGCGGTTGTGAACACCTACACGGTGGAGGAGCTTGAGTCGGCTGTTTCGAAGTTCGGCTCGACCGCATCGGGTGGTGCGCTGAAGATTCGCCTGGCGAAGAAGTACTTTGACGCGGGTCGCTACCAGGAGGCGCTTGACCAGTATGAGGCGCTGGTGAAGGACGCGCCCGACGGGTTCGCCGATGTTCCGGTCGTCGGTCGTGCGCAGGCGTTGGAGGCCCTTGGCAAGTATGCCGAGGCCCAGAAGGCTTACGACGACTTTGCCGCGGCGAACCCGAAGAGCTACTTGACGCTCACGGCCCAGCTTGGCGCGGCACGTTCGCTTGCCCAGTCGGGTGATGCGAAGACGGCGCTTGAGCGTCTGGCCGAGCTGACGACCGCCGTCGGTGGCGATGAGATTGCGAAGGCGCGCATTGCGACCACCGAGGACTGCATCCGCCGCATGAATCAGAAATGACCTTTGTCCGCGAGGTCGGCCGGGCGGCCCGCATCCTGGTCGCCACGGTCATCGCCTTCCCGTCCGTCTTCCGCAGTCGGGATTCACGGGCTGACTTCGCGCTTCAACTGCATCGGACGGGCATTTCAACTCTCCCCGTGATGACGATCGTCTCGCTCTTCACGGGGATGATTCTTGCCTTGCAGGTCGGTCTTGAGCTGCGGCGCTTCAACCAGGAGATTTACCTTGGCGCGGCAGTTATGCTGACGCTGATTCGTGAGATGGCCCCGTTCAGTTGCGGGATGTGCCTTGCGGCCTGCGTGGGTTCGGCTGTCGCGGCGGAATTGGGGACGATGAAGGTGAATGACGAAATTGCCGCGCTGGAGATTATGTCCATTTCGCCCATTCGCTTTCTTGCCGCGCCCCGTGTGCTCTCCCTCGTTATCATGGCCCCGCTTCTTGCGTTCTTCTGTTGCATCGTCGGGACGGTTGGGGGCGGAATTGTCGGTTCGACGCAACTCGGGGTCGATTTCGGACAGTATGTCGCGAGTGCGATGACGATGGCCGAGACGAAGGACCTTTTCGTCGGCTTGGCCAAGGCGACCGTGTTCGGGCTGGTCATTGGTACGGTCTCGGTCTCGGAGGGCTTTGGTACGCGGCTTGGTGCGACGGGTGTCGGGAAGGCGACCCAGCGGAGCGTCATCATCTCGTTCCTGCTGATTCTGATGCTGGGCTACATGATTACGAGGGTCTGCTACCGATGAGCCTCATCACCTTTGAGAACGTGACGAAGCGGTTCAACGGCCGGGCCGTTCTGGACGGGCTGACCTTTTCCGTTGAGAAGGGTGAGATTCTCGCCATTGTCGGGCCGTCCGGGACGGGCAAGTCGGTGACGCTCAAGCATCTCGTGCGGCTGATTGAGCCTGACGAGGGACGCATTCTCTTCGACGGCATAGACGTGGTTTCGTGCGGCGCGGCGGAACTCGCGGCAATTCGCAGCCGCATCGGATACCTCTTCCAGGGCGGTGCGCTTCTCGCGTGGCTGACGGTTGCCGAGAACATTGCACTGCCGCTGCGCGAGTGCACGGATTTGGACGAGGCGGAGATTGGCCGTCGGGTTGCGGCGGCCCTGGCGGATGTCGAGTTGACGGATGCCGCCGACAAGTATCCGTCCGAGATTTCGGGTGGTATGCAGAAGCGGGCGGGGCTTGCCCGTGCGATTGTCCGGGAGTGTGAGGTCGTGCTCTACGACGAGCCGACTTCGGGTCTTGACCCCGTGACATCCGTCGTCATCAACAGACTGATTCGCAAACTCAACCAGGAACGCGGCATCACCAGCGTCGTCGTCACGCATGACTTGGCCGCCGCGCTCCGCTTTGCGAACCGGGTCATGCTTCTCAAGGACGGGCATGTGGTTGCCTGTGCGAAACCGTCCGCCTTTGAGTCTCTGCCGAATCCCGACGTGCAGGAATTCCTTGCCGCAATGAAAGGAGAGGTCTGAAAATGGGTAGAAGAAATCAGTCGGCATCCGAACTTGTCACGGGCATCTTTGTCCTTGCGGTTCTCGCCGTCCTTGTCTATTTTACGATTGTCATCTCGGGTGTCGACCTCGTTTTCGGACGAGAGCGTCGGCGGGTTGACGCGACATTCGATCAGGTCGGCGGACTGAAGGAGCACGACAGCGTGATGTACCGTGGCACGAAAGTCGGCTCGGTGGAGCGCATCGTGCTGTCGCCGACCAACCTGACGGTGGTGCTGGATGTCGACCGCTCCGTCGTCCTTCGGGCGGGCTATCGGGTTAGCGTTCGGTCGCTTTCGCTCCTTGGCGGCAATTACCTCGAACTGGAGGAGGGGGCGGGCGAACCGCTCGATCTTGATGCCGTGACCTTGCGCGGCGAACCGCCGATAGACTGGATGCGCGATGTTTCGCAGGTTGCCGCGAATCTGAATCGGCTGACGGGGCGTACAGACATTGACGGCATTGTGAGCAACCTGCTGGTAACGACCGAGCGTGTGCGGACGCTGGCGGAACGGTTGGAGCGCGGCGAGGGCCTGATTGGGCGGCTGATGTCGTCCGATGAGACGCTTTACGTCGATCTCAAGAAGACGTTGGCAAACGCGTCGGTTCTGTCGGACGACTTGCGGACGACGGCGGCGAATGCGGCCGTCCTGTCCGAGCGGCTGAAGAATGGCGAGGGAACGATTGGCAAGCTGATGCGCCCGGACGATCCGCTCCATGATGACCTCCTTGCGGCAATTGCCTCCTTCCGCAAGTCCTGCGAGTCGTTCGACCTTGGGGATGCGAAGACGGATGTCGGGGAGATCCTTGCCCAGGCGAAAACGCTCGTCGGCAATCTGTCCGTTGTGGCGGAGCGGCTGAAGGATGGTAAGGGGACGCTCGGGAAGCTGGCCAGCGACGAGCAGTTGTACAACGAGGTCAATGGGCTTATCCGTGACATTCGGCAGGTTGTCGACAACTATCGCGACACGACCCCGATTTCAACATTCTCCTCGCTGGCGACGGGGGCGCTCTGACGATGGTTGGGCTTCTGCTGGCGGTGGCGTTTTTCGCCGAACCGGCGGTCATGGAAATGCCGCGTGCCGAGGCGGCCTACCTTGTGAAGCCCGCACGAGGCCCCGGGCGACTTGAAGATCGCTACAATGTGATGGACCTCTGGGTCTCGCGGGCTGTGCGGGGACGTTGGGTGGACGAGGACTTGCGCGTCCTGACGCTTGCGGACCTTGACAGCCGTCCGCCCGCTCTGACGCGGACAGCCCCCCTGACGCGCACGGCCTACACTCAGGAAGTCGTTCCGCTTGCCGTTCGGGATGAGGCACAGTTGCTGGACGCCCTGACCGTGCTTTCGCCAGTTGCGCCCGATGCAACGGGAGAATTCACGCGTCCGCACCAGAATGTGCGTGGCTATCGGGACATCCGCTATTATCAGGGGACGAATACGACGGCACTCGTCTGCGCCTACCTGCCGGATGCCGAGGACGCCCGCTGGCGGATGGTGTCGTGGGAACTGGCACCTCAGGACGACTTCGAGCAGATGAAGGAGGCGTTTGAACGCGATTTCCTGTACCGTCGGTTGGGGCTGGATTGGACGAACGCCGTCTTTTCGGCTTCGGATGGCGAGCGCGAACTGTTGCGCCGGGATGCGCAACATTCCATTGCCGCCTACCCCGGGTGGCACTTCACGAGCTCGCCCGAGTTCGTCGTCCTCGACAATCTCCCATCCAACAGCCTGTTTGTGCGGACGCTTGCGGATGAAATGCCGCGCCTGCGGGCGGGCTATGCGCGGACAATGCCGAGCGACATTGATGGCACGAATACGCTGGCGGTCATCCGAATCTACGCGAATCGGGCGGACTACTTAGATGCCGTCGGGGACGAGATGAAGTGGAGCGCGGCCTACTGGAGTCCCATTCGTCGCGAACTGGTCGCCTATCTCCCGGCCAACGGCGAGGCGGAGCTGATGCGGACGATTCGTCATGAGGCGTTTCACCAGTACCTTTCCTATGCGACCGCAATGATACCGACCTCGCCTTGGCTCAACGAGGGGTACGCGCAGTATTTCGAGAACCCGGAAAGTGCGGACTGGCGGCTACCCCTGACGACGGAGGACGTGGATCGGCTGGCGCAAACGCTCCCCGACCTGCTGAAGATGGACTATGCGGCCTTTTATGACGGCAGCGATGAGGAACGCCGCGTCAAGTACCGTTTGGCGTGGTCGCTTGCGTATTTTATTGAAAATGGTGCGCCGAATGTGCGTTCGGCCCCCTTTGCGAACCTCAAGAGGGACTATCTCAAGTCCCTTTTCGAGACGCGGGATATGCGGGCGGCGACAGAGGCGGCCTTTGGGTCGCCGGAGAATGTCGACCGATTCATTGCGGAATGGGCGAAATACTGGAAAGATATGTAGGCCGGCTCGCACCGAGTCCGACGGGGGCTCTGCACCTCGGCAATGTGCGCACGTTCATGATCGCATGGCTTCGGGCGCGATCCGTCGGCGGACGCGTTGTCATGCGCATGGAGGACCTTGACCATCCGCGTGACAAGCCGGGCGCGGCACATTTGGCGATTGAGGACCTGAAGTGGCTGGGATTCGACTGGGATGAGTCGTTCGTCCAGTCGGAACGCACCGACTTCTATCGGCAGGCCCTGGCGCGGCTCGTCGAAGGAGGCTTCGTCTATCCCTGCACCTGCTCGCGGGCGGATGTCGAGCACGCCCAGTCGGCCCCCCATGCGGGGGATCAGTTGCGCTATCCCGGGACGTGTCGTGGACGCTATGCGGACTGGGCGGAAGCCGCACGGGCGTGTGCGCCGCGTGTGCCCTGCTGGCGCTTTCGTGTGCCGGAGGGGACGCATATCTGTGTGGACGACATTTTCGCAGGGCATTATGAGCAGGATGTCTCTGCCGCGCTTGGGGATTTTCCCGTGGCGCGAGACGAGCATGGGGCCGGTTACACGCTGGCCGTCGTCGTGGATGATGCGGCAATGGGGGTGACGGAGGTCGTGCGCGGCGATGACCTGCTGGCGGCGACACCGGCACAGGTTCTCCTGCAGCGCGCCCTCGGGCTGCCGACCCCCGCCTACTGCCATGTGCCCCTTGTCGTCGGTGCGGACGGACGGCGGCTTGCGAAGCGGCATGGGGATACGCGGATTGCGAGCTACCGGGCGGCTGGCGTGAAGGCGGAGCGTCTTCTTGGGGTGCTTGCGGCGAGCTGTGGCTGGGCCGAGCCGGGCGAATGCCTGAGCCTGGCGGAACTTCTGCCGCGCTTTTCGCTTGAAATGTTGCCTCACGCGCCGCTCGTAATTTCCCAACATTTTATTGATTAATGTTCAATTCAATCACATTGTGAAAATACCCCCTTGAAGTTAGGGGCACAAATTAGGTATAATATGTGCTCATTTTGTAAACACAAGGAGCAGTAAGTAGAAATGGCAAAGCGTGACATCCCGCTCGAAAGAGTGCGTAACTTCGGCATCATGGCCCACATCGACGGCGGCAAGACGACGACGTCGGAGCGTATTCTCTACTATTCGGGCAAGAACTACAAGATCGGCGAAGTGCACGATGGCGCGGCGACGATGGACTTCATGGTTCAGGAACAGGAGCGCGGCATCACGATTCAGTCCGCCGCGACCTGCGTGACGTGGGGGCAGTACCGCCTCTCGCTGATTGATACTCCCGGACACGTGGACTTCACGGCTGAGGTGGAGCGTTCGCTCCGCGTCCTCGACGGTGCGGTCGCCCTCTACTGCGCGGTCGGCGGTGTTCAGCCCCAGTCCGAGCAGGTGTGGCGCCAGTCCGAGAAGTACAAGGTCCCGAAGATTGCGTTCGTCAACAAGATGGACCGCGTCGGCGCGAACTTCTACAGCGTCATGGACCAGATGCGCGAGCAGCTTCATGCGAACCCCGTCCCGATGGTCATCCCGATTGGCGCGGCGGATTCGTTCGAAGGCATCGTCGACCTCATCTCGATGAAGGCCCTCTACTACGATATGAAGAGCCTCGGCAAGACGGTCATCGAGAAGGATATCCCCGAGGAACTGAAGGCGAAGGCCGAGGAATACCGTCAGAAGATGGTTGAGGCGGCGGCCGAGCAGGACGATGCGCTGATGGAGAAGTTCTTCGCGGGCGAGGAGCTCACGAACGACGAAATCAAGAAGGCCATCCGCAAGGGCTGTCTCGCCCGGACGATTACGCCGGCGTTCTGCGGCAGTGCGTTCAAGGATAAGGGCGTTCAGCAGCTTCTCGACGGCGTGTGCGACTATCTGCCGTCCCCGCTTGATGCCGGTCCGGCCGTTTCGCAGGACAATCCGGAGGAGACCCGCCCTGTGAGCGACGATGCGCCGTTCTGCGGTCTCGCGTTCAAGATCATGTCCGACAAGAACATGGGCAAGATCACCTTCGTGCGCGTCTACTCGGGCATCATGAAGCTTGGCGAGGAACTCCTCGACTCGACGATCAACCAGGAGCAGCGCATTTCGCGTCTCTTCCGTATGCACGCGAACAAGCACGAGCCGCTCGAAGAGGCGCGCGCGGGCGACATCGTGGCGTGCGTCGGCCTGACGCAGACCCGCACGGGCGATACGCTCTGCGACCCCGAGCACCCGATTACGCTTGAGTCCATCGACTTCCCGGCTCCGGTTATCTCGGTTGCGGTCAAGCCGAAATCGCGCGGCGACAACGAGAAGCTGGGCGTGGCCCTTCACGCGCTGGCGATGGAAGACCCGACCTTCGTGGTCAGCTTCGACCAGGAGACGTCCGAGACGATCATCGCCGGTATGGGCGAGCTCTACCTCGAAGTCATTGTCGACCGTCTGAAACGCGAGTTCAACGTCGATTGCGACGTCGGTGCGCCGCAGGTCGCCTACCGTGAGACGATTACCCAGAAGGTTGAGAACGAGTACAAGCACGTCAAGCAGTCCGGTGGTCGTGGTCAGTACGCGCACGTCTGCCTGCGCCTTGAGCCGCAGGAGCCTGGCAAGGGCTTCGAGTTCGTCAACGAGGTCAAGGGCGGCGTGATTCCGACGGAGTACATCCCGGCGGTCGAGAAGGGCGTCAAGAAGGCCCTTGAGGCTGGCCCTGTGGGTGGCTTCCCGGTTGTGGACGTCAAGGCGACGGTCTACTTCGGCTCCTACCACGAGGTCGACTCGAACGAATTCGCGTTCATCGAGTGCGCCCGTCAGTGCTTCAAGCAGGCCTTCATGAAGGCGAAACCCCAGCTCCTCGAACCGATGATGGATGTCGAGGTTGCGGTTCCCGATACCTACATGGGCGCGGCGAATGGTTCGATCAACCAGCGTCGTGGTCGTGTCGAGGGCATGGAGGATCGTGCGGGCGTGAAACTCATCAAGGCGACCGTCCCGCTCGGGGAAATGTTCGGCTACTCGAACGCCATCCGTACGGTAACGCAGGGTCGCGGCACCTTCACGATGATCTTCAAGCAGTACGAGGCCGTGCCGAAGGCAATCGCCGAGCAGGTCATTGCCAAGCGCATCAAGGAAGGCAAGGTTCGTCCGCAGTCCGCCGACTAAGGCGATGCGAGGCGAAAGCGGAGAGCGGCGGGTCGTTTGGCCCGCCGTTTTCTTTGAGAGGGGGTCAGGATTGATGAACGGACAGGAAGAAAAGGCGGCGATTCGCCGCGAAATGCGCCTCCGCCGAAAGGCGGTTGGGGAACGGGCGCGGCAAAGTGCCGCGCAGGCGATTTGTGCGGCACTTCTTGCGCGGCAGGATGTCCAGCGGGCAATCCGCTCCGCCGCGCCAATTGCCGTCTATCTCGCTTCGCCCGCCGAAATCGATCTTTCGCCCTTCGTGAAGGCGGTGCTGACGCAGGGTGGACGGCTCGTTGCGCCGCGCTGGAACGGCGAAAGCTACGACTTGGCGGCACTCACGGGCCTCACGGACGCATCCCTTTGCCGCGGGCCGATGAACATTCTCGAACCGAGGCCCGAAGTGCCGCGCTGCGCACCGGGCGAGGTTGGGCTTTGGCTCGTGCCGGGTCTCGCCTTCACCCTTGATGGCGCACGGCTTGGGTATGGCGGCGGATGGTACGACCGCCTGCTTGCCGATGTCGCGGACGAAACGCCGCGCCTTGGAATCGCCTATGACTTTCAGGTCGTTGCCGAACTGCCGACGGATGCGCATGACATCTGGCTCACGGACATTGTGCACGTTGGGGAGGGCGCATCGTGAAGACCGTGCGGATTTGTGGTGTTGAGGCGCAGGTTGCCGCGACATTTGTTGAACGGGCGCGGGGACTAATCGGGCGGGATGGACTGCCGGATGGACAGGGTCTCCTGATTCTGAAATGCAACTGCATCCATACGTTTTTCATGCGATTTGCGATTGACGCGACCTTTTTGGACCGACAGGATCGTGTCGTGCGCGTTGTGCGAAACATTCGTCCCTGGCGGCTCTGGGTTTGGGGCGGCTGGCGGGCCGTCAAGGTCCTTGAGACGGCTGCGCACGGCGACTAACTGCGACTTCTCTGCGTTGCAGTTGCAACTCGTGCGAGTTCCACCTGCAACTTTTCCGAGTCCTACCGAGAAGATAGGGAGGGAATCCGCTCGTCCTTAGGCGGTCGGGTGCTGTTCCGCGAGGTATTGCCTGCGCCATTCGCTCATGGTGAGGCCCATTCGCGCCTTGAACAGGCGTTTCAGGTAAATGGAGGACCCCCAGCCGCAGAGATTGGCAATTGGCTCAATCGTCTGCTGCGGATTCTTGAGGAGTTCGAGGACGCGCTCCATCCGAACGGAGACGATTTCGTCGATGATGCGCCGTCCAGTGGCGGACTTGAAGCGCACTTCGGCGGCTCGTTCGGTCAGGTTGAGGAACTTGATGACATCGGCAGCTGTCAGGCCGTTGCAGGCTTCGCGGCGAATGTAGTCAAGTGCCGCGTCAATCGACTGGGACGACTCCTTCAGGTTGCGCGTGGAGAGTCGGCGCGTCAGTCCGAGCGGCGAATAGATGAGCTTCTGCGGAGCGAGGGTTGGATTCGCCAGTCGCTTCAGCAGCAGGTCGGCGACCAAGCGTCCACTCGTCCGAAAGCTCGGACGGACGCTCGTCAGCGAGGGGTGCGTATGGTCGCAGAAGGCGGGGTCGTCGTCCACGCCCACCAGCATGAAGTCCCCAGGGACGGCATACCCCAGTTCGGCGCAGACATCGAGCGTATCCGAGGCGTAGGCATCGTTGACGGCGAAAAGACCGCATCCCTTGGGGAGCGTGGCAAGAAAGGGGCGCAGGCGTTCCGCAAATTCGGCCTTGTTGCCGAAGGTCAGCGCATCCTGGAGGACGGCGCACGGCCTGCCGAGCGCGGCGACCCGCGCGGCAAAACGCGCCTTGCGGCGGTCGCACCAACCGACATTGGGATTCCAGCCGATGAAGGCGAACGAGGTGCAACCGCAGTTGACGAGTTCCTGAAAGGCGAGGTCGGCGATTGCCTCGGCATCGTTCAGGACGGTAAACGCCGAAGGGTCTCGAAGCCGCGCATCGGGTGGGTCGAGGTGGACGATGGGGAACTTGTTGAGGAGGGTGGTCGGGATGGGAAGGTCGCCCGAACCCTCAAGGATGATGCCGACGGGATGCCAGTAGGCGATACACTTCTCAAGCGGCTCGGTGAGACGGACAAGCTCAATTTCCTCCAACCGCTTGCCGGCGGAGGCAATGACCTCCCGAGCACCCGCGTACTGGTAGACACGCGAGCGGGCGATCAAGTCGGTAATGAAGAGAATGGTATCCATTTCAGGATGTAAGTTTACCATAATGCGGCGCGGCAAGGCAAGCGGAAAAGGTGCGGTGTCCTATGCGGTTTTGGTTAGGGGGGGGGTATTTGCATTTGGTAAACTATCCATAGTTAGTTTGGAACTGCCTTGAGGAGGTAAAATGCAATATTTGACGCTTGGACGGCGCATTCTCTCTGCGCTTGCTGTGTTCTGTGGTTCGTTCGCCTTTGCAACGGATTACTATGTCTCGACGACGGGATCGGATGCGAATAACGGCCTGTCGTCCGAAACGGCCGTGGCGACCATCGACAAGGCGATTAGCCTCGCCACGACGAAGGACGATACGATCCATGTCGCGCCGGGCACGTATCAGACGACGACGCAGTGGGGTCCGAACCTCCTTGCGACGATGGTGGGCACGGGCACTTCGCGTGACGAGGTCGTCATTGAGTCGTCGGGTGCCCATCGCACACTCCGTATGGCGGCGGATAGCGTCGTCCGACACCTGACACTGGTCGGCAACAAGGACTACAAGGCCGACAAGGGTGGCGCGGTTGAGATGTCGGGCGGTCTGTTGGAGGACTGCGTCATCAAGGACGGCACGGCGAACAACTCGTCCAACCCCGGGGGCGGTAATGTCTATCTGAATGGCGGCACGGTTCGAAACTGTCTCATCACTGGGGGCAAGGCCAAACGGCGCGGCGGCAATGTGTACTTGGAGAACGGGACGGTCGAGAACTGCGAGATTCGCGATGGCTATTCGGAAAATGAGGCGGGCAACCTCTATCTCGCTTATGGTCTCGTCTCGAAGTGCACGATTGCCGATGCCTCGGCGTTGGGCGACGGTGCCAATGTGCGCACCTACGACAACGCGAATGGGCAGATTGTGGATTGTGTGATTAGCGGCGGTAAGATTCTGGCGGTGCAAGGCGACGACGGCAAGTGGCCGGAGAGGAAGGGGGCCAATGCCTTCATCAAGGGATCGGTTAAAGTGACGCGGTGTCAGTTCCTGGGCGGCTCGTACAGTGAGAATGGGTATAACAGCGGCAGCTTGTGCCTTTATGCACCCGGCAGCGGATCAATTGTGGAAGACTGCTTGATTACGGGGAGCAGTTGCGGTGGCGCACTTTTGAATGGGACGACCTATATTTACAATACGACCATTGTTGACAATGAGCAGTACGGTGTCTGGTCGTGGGGGTCGGGGAAGACCTTCTACAACACGATTCTTTATGGGAATGTGCTTGCTGGTGTATCGAAGGATTGGGCAGGCGATAAACCTTCCAAGAATGTCTTTGGTCTTGCGGTGACAAGCGGTGGGGTTTTCAAGTCGGGGGATTATTCCAATGGGATTATCCTTCTTGAGAATTCGGATGCGTTCGTCGATTACGAGAAGGGGGATTATCACCTGAAAGGTTCGGTGCTGGTGGATGTCGGAACTACCGATCCGCGCACGGATGTATCGGCGACGGATTTGGATGGCAACCCGCGTGTCGTCAACCAGGTGGACATTGGCTGCTACGAATACCAGCCGACCGTGTTTTCGGTGAGTTTCTCGATGTCTTACGATACAAACGACCACATTCCTGCCCAAGCGAGATTTACGGCCCAGCCTCTGAATGCTGATGGTGCGGTTACTTACACTTGGGATTTCGGCGATGGCAGTGAGCGCGTGACAACGACCGAGACCACGGTGACGCACACGTTTGAGACGGCGGGCAAGTTCACGGTGACTCTGACGGCCGAGTCGGCGGGGGAGACGACCCAGCAGACGCGCAAAGAGTTGGCCGTGATTTACGATACCTTCGTCTGGGTTTCACCGACTGGTACGGCGACCTTCCCCTACAACACTCCTGAAACGGGCTTCCGAGCCATTGATTCGGCGATGAGCGTCCATGCGTCGGTCGGTGGCGGCGAGATTCGTGTTGCCCCTGGCACCTATGAGACGGCGTGGCAATACAACTTGGACAAGGACTATGTCGTGAAGGGTATGGGTAAATCGCCCGAGGATGTTGTTATCCGGAATACGACGAAAGCGGACAAGAGCAATAACTATCGTCGTGTCTTCCAGGTGGCTTCGGCCGGGGCGCGGGTCGAGAACCTGACGATGGAAGGTGGCTCAGTCTACAACCAGTTTGGCGGAAACCTGCGCATCACGGCGGGAACGGTGGCGAACTGCATCATCCGCGGCGGCTTGGCGATGGCGAATAGCGGCAATGGTGCAGGCGGTGCCATCGAACTGGGCGGATCGGGCGTTGTAACGCACTGCAAGGTCATCGACAACAGGGTGGAAGGGACATCCAAAGATACATGGGCAGCTGGTGGCGCGATTTTCCTCCCCTACGGGGCGAAGAATGGAAAGTTGAGCAATACGTTGGTTGCCAACAACAAGTATGTGCCGTCAACGCCGAATGTGCGTGGCTCCGCCGGCATTCAGGTGGGCGGAGGAAATGAGAATGCGGTCATTGAGAACTGCACCATCGTCGCCAATGTGGTGGAGGGGTCAATTTCAACGGCGGCGGGCGTATGGAGTGATTCCTCGTGGTATACAACTTTCCGAAACTGCGTTATCGCAGGGAACTACCAGACTGAGACGGGGGATATGTCCAGTGTAAGGATGGCGAAGGAGACGAAAGTCTACAACTGTGTTGTGGATGTCATGCCGGAAACGACGAAATATGACAGCGATTCAACAGGTTTTGTCCTTGGTGACGTGAAGACGATGTTCAAGGACTTCGAAACCGGAAACTATATGCCGCGGCCGGGGAGCGTCCTCGCGAACAAGGGTACGGACAAGCTGACGTTGCCGACCGACAAGGACCTTGCGGGCAATCCGCGTGTGTTTGGCAAGGCGATTGACATCGGGTGCTACGAGGTTCAGAAGAATAATGGCCTCACCATCATCATCCGTTGAAGGCCACCTGACATGACTGGAAGCGGACTCATCCTAACCGCCGCGCTCGCGGCGGTCTCACTGAATGACTTCAAGCCCGTGCATCGTGCGCGGGTTTCCGAGGAGGCCCCGAACCAGGTACGACTCGATTTGCCGAGCGCCGAATGGAGTTCGGGCCTCAAGTGGGAGCCGAACCCGGCGGCGGACTTTTCGCAAGCGCGGTATCTTGCCGTGGATGTCGAGAATCTCTCTAAAACGCGGCAGGCGCGGCTGACGATGCACGTCTCGGCAGGCGCGGCGGATGGCGACTCGGGCGACCACGCGACCGCCATCTTCAAGAAGAACCGTTCCGTCAATACGGGCATTGGACTGAATCCCGGCGAAAAGCGGACGATGAAACTTCTGCTGACGCATCCCGAGGTCTACGGTGCGCCCGAGAATGCGCGAGGCCCCTACGCCATCGACACGAAGCACATCACGTCCGTTCAGTTCATGATGCAGTGGCCCTATGAGGATGAGGTGGAGGGACTTGCCGAATTGAGGCTCTCGAACCTGCGCCTTGAAGGCGAGCCCGAGAGGGATCGCTTCGTTCCGCCCGAGAAGTACATTCCCTTCATCGACAAGTACGGGCAGTTCGCCCATGCCGACTGGCCCGAAAAGGTCCATGCGGATGGCGATTTGGCGGGCGACTTGGCGTGTGAGCGCAAGGCCCTCGAAGCCGCCCCCGCCTCGTGGGATAGTTACGGCGGATGGAAGTCGGGTCCGCAACTTGAGGCAACGGGGAACTTCCGCACCGAGAAGGTGGACGGCAAGTGGTGGCTCGTCACGCCCGATGGGCATCTCTTCTTCTCCGTTGGGCTGGACGTCACGCGCATTATGACGGACATTACCGACGCGAAGAAGCACCCCGACTGGTACCAGGGGACGGTGCCGGCGGATGGAAAGATGGCGTTTACCATCTGGAACCTTGAGAAGAAGTTCGGCAAGAAGGACTTCGCGGCGGATTATTTTGATTTCGTCCTGAAGCGCTTCGACTCGTGGGGGCTTAACACGATTGGCAACTGGAGTGCTCCCGAACTGATGCAGGCCTCGAAGAAGCCGTACGTGGTCAGCGTCCTTGAACGCGGCACGGGTGTGCCGCGCCATGCGAAATTCCACATCTACGACTTCACGGCCCCGAACTTCGAGGAAACGATGCGGGCGGCGATTCGCGAGAAGTTTGCGACGGACGAGACACTGCGGCACGCGGCGAAGGATCCGATGTGCATTGGCTTCTTTGTCGACAACGAGCTGCAGTTCCAGAAGTGGATTCCCGATGTGGGCGAGGTGGTTGCCGCGCCTTATCTCGACCTCTACTTTCGCATTTGCCGCGAGGAACTGGCGAAGGCGGCTCCGGGCAAGATGTATCTCGGTTCGCGCTTCGTCGGCTTCCGTCAGGCGGGCATCCTGTGGCGGACGGCGGCGAAGTACTGCGACGTGATTACGGTCAACGCCTATGCGAACTCGGTCTTCAACCTGTCGGAGAAGATGTTTGCGGACGGCAACGAGAAGCCGATTCTCGTCGGGGAGTTCCACTTCGGGGTCTACGATCGCGGCATGTTCAAGCCCGGGCTTGCGCCGGTGTGGAACCAGCGGGAGCGTGCCCGCAGTTACGCCCGCTTTGTCCAGGGTTGTTTGCAGCAGCCGCTGATTGTCGGTTGCCATTGGTTCCAGTACCGCGACCAGCCGTTGCTTGGGCGCGGCGATGGTGAGGCGTACGAAATCGGCTTTGTGGATGTCGTGGACCGTCCGTACGAGGAACTCTGCCGTGCGGCTCGTGCGGTGGGCTTGACGATGTACATTCGCCGCGCCAAGGGCATTTGGTAGTCGCGGCGTTTCGGTGGTGCGCATCTCGGGCTTGTCTCGTGCGCACGAGAGACCGCTCAGATGCGCACGGGAGAACCTTCCCGTGCGCATCGCGTCTATTTGGGGTTTCGCGGGGCGGGAGCAGGCGCGGCACTTTGAATAAGCGAGGTCTGCCGGACGGCAGACCGGCAAAACCTTCGTTGCTCCTCACCTCCGCCTGCTCGTTTCTGGGTTTTGCCTGCCTTTTCAGGGCGTTGTTTGGGCGCGAACTCGGCAAAATCATCTGCCGTGTCCCAGCCTGTCGCCGGCCAGTCCTTCGTCTCGGATGTGGGGGTGCGCGCGAAGTGCCGCAACCGTGGAAGCCGAGACCGAGCGGCAGCTTCGCGCAAGCCCCCGAGTAGGTGGTTTTTGGTATAATACCCCGCCATGTTCAAGAACCAGTCAACCCTCAAGAAGAACCTTGATGAGCTTGCGACGGGTGGAATCGGCCGTCTGCTGCTCAAGTACTCGTGGCCCGCTCTGGTCGCCATGACGCTGAATGCCCTCTATTGCGTGGTCGACCGCTTCTACATTGGGCAGGGATGCGGAACGGATGCCATGGCGGGGCTGACGCTGACATATCCGATTATGCTCCTCTTCACTGCGTTTGGCGTATTGATTGGGGCGGGGCATTCCTCCATCCTCTCCATTCGCCTGGGGGCGGGCGACCTTCCGTCTTGCGAGAAGCTGATTGGGCAGCTCGTGGCGTTCAAGCTCCTGTTCTTCGTGACGCTTCCGCCCCTTGTCTTCTGCAACCTCGATACTGTGCTTGGCTGGTGCGGGGCCGACAAGGTCTCGCCCGGGGCTTTCGCAGCGGCCAAGGACTACCTGCGCATCGTGCTCTTTCCCCATCTTTTTGCCCACTTGGCCTTCGGTCTCTCGTCCATGATGCGGGCCGAGGGGACGGCCCTGCGGTCCATGATTTGCATGGTCATCGGCTTTGGCGTAAACCTGATTCTTGATCCGATTCTCATCTTCGGGTGCGGCATGGGCATTGCAGGTGCCGCGTGGGCGACGAATGTCGCCATGTTCCTCAGCTGTGCCTTTGCGCTCTACAGCTACTTGCGCGGAAAGACTGTCATTCCGTTCCGTTTCGGTCGGATTGGGTTCCATCGTGGGCTCGTCTGGCGTCCGCTCGCCATTGGCTTTTCGCCTTTTTTCACGACGCTCCTCAGTTCGCTCATCGGCGTTTCGCTGTCCGTCGCCCTGACGCGCTGGTCGGCTTCGGGTGATGAGGCGACGGCGCAACTCGCCTCGCTGGGGGTCTTTCAGAGCGTTCTGATTCTTGTCTTTACGCCGATTATGGGTGCCCAGCAGGGACTTCAGCCCATTCTGGGCTATAACTGGGGCGCACGGAACTTCCGCCGCGTTCTGTCGACGGTGCGGACGGGTTTCTGGGTTGTCACGGCCATGTGCATTGTCGCCTGCTTCATTCAGTGCGTGCCGCCGTTCCCGACAGTTCTTGCCCGTTGCTTCATTTCGTCCGACAATCCGGCCCTGATCCAGTTGGCGGCACACGACCTCGCCGTTGCGAACTGCATGCTCTGGTGCATTTCAATTAATGTCGTGGCGACGACTTACTTCCAGTCCATCGGACACCCCACGGCGGCCGTTCTCCTGTCGTTGCTACGGCAAGGCATCTGCCTCCTGCCTTGTATCTGGATTCTGCCTCATTTCATGGAGAACCGGTCGCTTGCGGTTTGGCTGGCGCTGCCGATTTCGGATGTGCTCTGCCAGCTGGCGACGGCCATTCCGTTCGGACTGAACCTACGCTTCCTCGCCCGTGTGCGGACGCGTGAAAGCCTGCGAACCGCCTGACGGCGCAAGCCTTGGTTGGGGCGCGGCTTTCGCGTGGGACTGAAATGGACGCTAATCGGTCACAAATGACCGTGAATATGGTATAATTCGCGTTGAAAGGTTTGAACGGTTCAATGAAATCGATGAAGGTAGTCCTGCTGGCCGGGGGCGCGGGGACGCGCATCGCCGAAGAGAGCGCACACCGCCCGAAGCCGATGGTGGAGATCGGTGGTATGCCAATCCTTTGGCATATCATGAAGGAGTATGCCCACTACGGGTTCACCGAGTTCATCGTCTGCGCGGGCTACAAGCAGCATATTATCAAGGAGTGGTTTGCCGACTACTTTCTTCAAGCGAGCGACATCACCTTCGACTTCACGGGTGGAAAGAACGACCTCATCGTTCACCGCACGGCCTGCGAGCCGTGGAAGGTGACCATCGTTGATACGGGGCTTGCCACCATGACAGGCGGGCGCATTGCCCGCATCCGTAAGTATGTCGGGGGCGAGCCGTTCATGATGACCTATGGGGACGGCGTGTGCGATGTCAACATCTCGGATCTGCTCGCCTTTCACCATTCGCACGGAAAGATTGCGACGCTGACCGCCGTTCTGCCTGCCCAGCAGAAGGGCGTTCTCGATATCGGCGAGGACAATTCGGTCCGGGCGTTCCGTGAGAAGTCGGCGGCGGATGCGACCCCCGTCAATGCGGGCTACATGGTGCTCAATCCGCAGATATTTGACTACCTAACGGGCGATTCGTGCGTCTTCGAGCGTGAACCGCTGGAACGACTCGCCGCCCGTGGTGAGTTGAAGAGCTACATTCACAATGGCTTTTGGCAATGTATGGACAATATTCGCGAGCGCGACATTCTTGAACGGCTCTATGCCGAGAACCGCGCTCCGTGGAAGGTGTGGTAACAACAGATGAGCGAGTGCCGTCCTTTTTTGATTAACAGCAACTTGCCGCTTTCGGACTCGGATGTTGCGGACTATGAGACGTTGATGCGTAGCGTCGCGGGGAATGTGGGGAACTCCTACATTTCCTATGCCCTTATCAAGGAGGTCTGCGGAGCCTATCGTTCAGTTCCGCAGATTCAGTCCATTTATACTTATGATTTCGCCAACGCCGCACGGGATGCCGAGTTCATCAATTCGGAATGTTCGCACGTGTTCCTTGTTTTGCAAGATCAGATTCGCCTTCAGGAATCGTATGGCCTGAAGTTGCCGTATGATCAGATTATCCGCTTTTTGAAGCAGATTCACAAGCCCATTGTCATTGCGGGACTGGGGGCGAACAGTTTCACGGGTTTTGACGCGCATTTTCATGAGAAGTTGCCGTCCGACTTGGTCGCCTTCTTGCGAGACCTTTCGGGGTTGGTTAAGAATATGGGCGTACGCGGTGATTTTACGCATGAAGTCTTGAGTCGACTTGGCATCACGAATGTGACGACAATCGGCTGTCCGTCGTACTATGAAAACGGGGCTTCGCGGCAGATTGTCAAGCGAGGGATTCGGAATCTGGCATCCTCGACAAATGTCTCAGAGGATTTGATGTTGCGCTCGGTTGTCTATCTTCAGGATCATTGCGCACATGAGGAGCGGATGATTCGGAATTTGGCGTTTGGCGAGTCCATCCCACTCTCCTGTCTTGAGAAGACCCTTTATTCGGAGAATCGGCTGCGTTTCTTCTCGTCCATCCCGGAATGGAAGGCCGATTTGGCGACGCGTGACTTTTTTATCGGAACGCGTGTGCACGGTTCAATCGTTGCACTTAACAGCGGCGTACCGGCGATTGTGATGAACAGCGCTTCGCGCGCCCGTGAGATGTGCGAGTACCTCAACATCCCCTATCATCCGGAACTGGGGGGCGAGTCGGATCCGCAGGTGATCTATGACTCCTGCGACTACGAGAAGATGAACCGCGAATATGGCCAGAAGTGGTCAGCCTATCGAGATTTTCTGGCACAGTTCGGCGTGCCACTACTCCCGCCTTCTCTGGGGGGGGGGGGTATGCCCCCGAAAAAGATAGTCTGGGATGCGGAGACGAGCCGCCGCCTTTTGGCTCAGAAATTACCGCTTTCTTCCCGCGCCAAACGGCAGTTCTACCTGTTTTGTTCCATGCTCTTGCCTTGGCGGAAGAAGTTTTACCGCAAACGATTGCTGCGCGTTCGATGATTTGTGAGGAGGCATATCGTGATTGATCCTGAGCAACTTCAGGTTTTTATTGCGACGTACAGGCGGCCAGAGATGCTGGCGCGGCAGTTGGATTCGCTTCTTGACCAGACATTTCGTCCGTGGGAGATAACGGTTTTAGACAATGCCTCGGACGCGGCAACGCGGCAGATTGTCGAATCTCGCGCCCCGCGTGGTGCGCGGTATGTGGCAACTTCAGACCTCGGTTCGCTTGGCAACATGAAGTTTGCCATTGCGCACGCGCACGACACGGGATATGTGGCTGTCTTTCATGATGACGATTGCGTCGCCCCGACCTACTTTGAGTCCGTGGCAAAGGTTATTTCCGCTGGGGGGGGGGGGTATTCTGTCGTGGTCGGTGCCTGTCGGGAATGTGAGCCGTCGGATTTCCAGTTCCCGACGGAACCGCCGCACACGCGCGGACTCGTCCTCACAGGTGCGGACTGGGCCTTGCACATGTATGCGGGCATTCTTGGCAAGTATCCGTTCGCGTTTTACCGCGCCGACCGTTTTCGGATGCTGGACATTGAACAGATTTACGCCGATTATGGGCGTGCCTGCGACATTGCCATTCTGCTCTCAACGGTGGAAGATGGTGGGCGGGCAGCCTATCTGACGTATCCATTCTGTCTCTACGGTTACCATCCGGGGCAGGACAGCGTGAACCCGGCGACCTTTCCGGATGTCCGCGTGTTTGCCCGACTTGACGCCCTGTATGCGCGGTTCTTGGGACATTCGCTTCGAACGCTGCCGGGCTTTGTCTACACCTTCCTTTGTCGGCGCAACCTTCACTCTGCCTACAAGCGGTGGGGCAAAAGGACGCTTTCCTATTCGGACTTCCTGTCGTTTGCTCGGCAACTGGGGGCGTTGCCCGCCGTGCACCATCTCTTCCACGGCGTTTCCAATCATCTGACGCAGGCGTGGGTTCGCTCGTTCGCCATCCGAACCTTGGCCCGTCGGGAAGTTGAACTGACGGAAGGGAGGTCTGGCACATGAAAGTGTTGGGCAAGACGGAGTCGATTGACCGGGAACTGAAGCCGGCTTTTGGCGAGCGTGGCATTCCTGTGGCATTCTTTGCCGATTGCAACTATTTTCCCTATGTGGCTGTCGCCGTCCGTTCAATTGTTGAGACGGCTTCATCTGAGAATGCCTATGACGTTCTCGTTTTTACGGATGCTGATGTGCGAACTTCGATTCGGGAACGCCTGCTTGATGTGACAAGGGGATGCTCGAATGTTTCGCTCCGTCTCGTCGTCTTGGAAAAGACGGATCTTGCACCCATCAGCGGGCTGTTCGTCGGCGGATTGAGTGCCATGACTTATGGTCGGCTCTTGTTGCCGTCCCTGCTTGCCAATTACCGGCGGGCGATTTACCTTGATGTGGATGTCGTCGTCCGGGAGGATCTGGAGCATCTTTTTTCGGTCGACATCAGAGACAACTTGTTGGGCGCGGTAAAGGACGAGGGTGTTATCCGCTTCCCATTCCCGCCCCAATGGCGTGAGGATATTTTAAGGGAATGCCCTGATTTTGACTTCGGGCCGTATGTGAATGCGGGTGTCCTGTTGATGAATCTTGAGGGGATTCGCCGCGAGAAGTCCATGGTGCGTGCTTTGGAATTGGCCGTGCGGAACCGATTCATCTTGTGCGACCAGGATGCACTGAACATTGCATTCGTGCATCGCCTATTCCTGTTGCCCGTCCAATGGAATCAGTGTACAAAGGCCTTGCCCATCGAGCCTTCGACTGGTTCTCCCGATGTGCTTGGTGTGCATCGGGGCATTGTCCATTTTACGGAAGTGAAGCCCTGGCGCGACTTGCGGCGGAATACCTTGGCGTGGATGTGGTGGGATGTTGCCTCGCGAACGTCCTATTATCGGGACTTCCTCCTGATGGCGGAGCGAACGAATCGTCTTGTTCGCGCCAAGGTGTGCGATTTACTCAAGCTTTGGATTGTGACGCGGGCGGACAATCGCCTGGCGCGGCACAAATGCCCCTCATTTCTCTTTGCCGCGCATCTTTCCAAGTGGAGGAATAAACTCGTCGAAAAAGGGCTCCTGGCGGAGTAGGAGCGGAACCTCGATGGCGACAATCAGGGGATAAATGGATGAAGAAGACAATGCATCTTGATTTCTCAGTTTATTCGGGGCGGCGTGTGTTCGTGACCGGTCATACCGGGTTCAAGGGGGCATGGCTCTGCGAGTGGCTGCTGTCGCTTGGGGCGGAGGTCTACGGATTCTCGAAGGACATCCCGACCCGTCCGTCATTGTTCACACAGTTGCGGTTGGCGCGGCGGATCCGCTTAGATATGCGCGGTGATATTCGCGACCGCGCGGCAGTTCGTGCCGCCGTCGAGTCCGTTCAGCCAGACTTCGTCTTCCATCTCGCGGCACAGCCGCTGGTGCGCCTTTCGTATGCGCAACCCGTCGAGACGTTCGATACCAATGTCATGGGGACTGTCCATGTGCTGGATGCCCTGCGTGGACTGGAGAAGAAGTGCAGTGCCGTCCTGATTACGACCGACAAGTGCTATGAGAATCGGGAGACACGGCGGCCTTATCGCGAGGATGACCCAATGGGTGGCTACGACCCCTACAGTTGTTCGAAGGGTTGCGATGAACTTGTCATCAGTTCCTATCGTCGTTCATTCTTTGGAACTGCCGCGAGTCCCGTTTGGATTGCGAGTGCACGAGCTGGGAATGTCATCGGCGGAGGGGACTGGGCGAAGGACCGCATCATCCCCGACTGCTTTCGTGCCTTGCAGAAGGGCGCGGCGATACCCGTGCGCAACAAGGTCTCGACGCGTCCGTGGCAGCATGTGCTCGAACCGCTGTCGGGCTACCTGACGCTGGGCGCGGCACTTGATGCGCGTCAGAGGTTCGCGTCCGTTGCAACGGGATTCAATTTCGGGCCGAATCCATCCGCGAATCGGACGGTGAAGGATGTGGTGGAGGAACTTTTGCGGCACACGAAGGGGCGGTGGGTCGACCGCAGTGAGCCGAACGCCGTCCATGAGGCGGGGCTTCTCAACCTCGACATTCGCAAGGCTGGGAAAGTCCTCGGATGGAAACCCACATGGGATTTCGAAGAGACGATTGAGCGAGTTGCCGCGTGGTACGTGGGCGTGGCGCGGGGTGAGAGTCCGCGGCTTCTGACGCAGCGGCAGATTCGTGACTTTGTCGAGGAATCGCGGGTATGAACCATGGAACACACGGGAAGTTGATGAGTGGGAGTTGCGTGTGCGATCCCCATTCCGTGTATTCAGTGGTTGTGTCTAACTGGTGCGCAGGAGAGAACCACGGAACACACGATTACTTTGCTTGAAGAAGGAGATGTCGAAGATGACGAAAGAACAGTTGAGAGATGAGATTTTGGAGAAGGTTCGTGCCTATTACGAGCTCGTTCACAAGCCTCAGCAGGAGGCGGAGTTTGTGCCAGGCTCAAGCCGCGTCAATTATGCCGGGCGCGTCTTTGACGCGGATGAGATGGAGACGCTGGTCGATTCCGCCCTTGAGTTCTGGCTCACCTACGGCCGCTTTTCGCGGCAGTTTGAGAAGGGGCTTGCCGATTATCTCGGTGTCCGCTTCTGCCTGCTCGTCAATTCGGGATCGTCGGCGAACCTGCTCGCATTCTCGACGCTCACATCTCCACTCCTGGGGGCGCGGCAGATTCGACGGGGTGACGAGGTCATTACGGTTGCGGCAGGTTTCCCGACCACGATTGCGCCCATCGTCCAGTATGGCGCGGTTCCGGTCTTTGTGGATGTCGAGCTTGAGACGGCCAATGTTCGTACGGACCAGCTGGAGCAGGCCTGGTCGCCGAAGACAAAGGCCGTGATGCTGGCGCATTCGCTGGGGAATCCGTTCAACATCAAGGAGGTGAAGGCGTTCTGCGAACGGCACAACCTGTGGCTTGTCGAGGACAACTGCGATGCGCTCGGTTCGAAGTACGACGGCAAGTTCACGGGCACATGGGGCGACCTCGGGACATCCTCGTTCTATCCGCCGCATCATATGACGATGGGCGAAGGTGGGGCGGTCTATACGAACAATCCCCTGCTGAAGAAGATTGCGCTCTCGATTCGCGACTGGGGGCGTGACTGCTGGTGCGAGTCAGGCGTGGACAACACGTGCGGATGCCGCTTCACGCGGCAGTTCGGCAAGCTTCCCATCGGATACGACCACAAGTACGTCTACTCGCACTTCGGCTACAATCTCAAGGTCTCCGATATGCAGGCGGCGGTCGGTTGCGCCCAGCTTCGGAAGTTCCCGGGATTTGTCGAAAAGCGCAAGGCGAACTATGCGCGGCTTTACGAGGGACTGAAGGATTTGCCGCAGATTCGGATTTTCCGTCCGTATGCGGAGTCCGATCCGAGCTGGTTCGGTTTCCTGATGACGGTTCAGCCGATGGCGGGCTTCACGCGCAACGATTTAGCGAAGCACCTGGAGTCCTGCAACATCCAGACGCGGAACCTTTTTGCTGGCAACATTGTCCGCCATCCGTGTTTTGAGACGATGCGCGAAGGCATCGACTACCGAATTGCCGCGCCGCTCGTCAATACGGATACGATTATGAACGATGCACTTTGGATTGGTCTCTATCCGGGTATGGGCGAGGCTAAGCTTGACTACATGATTACGACAATTCGCAAATTCTGCGGGGAAAAGTAAGGAGGATAGAAATGCGCGTTGCAGACTGGATTTGGAAGACCCTGGCGGATTGGGGCACGGAGCATGTCTTTCTTGTGACGGGTGGCGGTGCGATGCACCTGAATGACGCGCTCGGACGCGAGACGCGAATTCGCTATGTCTGTAACCTCCACGAACAGGCCTGCGCGATGGCGGCCGAGGGTTATGCGCGCATTTCGGGCAAGCCGGGCGTTGTCAGCGTGACGACTGGACCTGGGGGCACGAATGCCCTGACGGGTGTTGTTGGCGCGTGGCTCGACTCTGTTCCGATGATTGTCATCTCGGGGCAGATTAAGCGGGCGACGATGATTACGTCCTGCCCGAACCTGAAACTCCGTCAGTTGGGGGATCAGGAGTACAACATCGTCGATGCAGTTCGTCCGATGACGAAGTTCGCGAAGACCGTCATGTCGGTTGACGAGGTGCCCGAAGTCCTTGCTGCGGCATGGAAGTCGTGCCAGGAGGGGCGACCGGGTCCCGTTTGGATTGACGTGCCCCTCGACATTCAGGCCGCGCCGTGCGACTTGCCAACCCTGCCGCGCCCGACGCCATCCGCCCATGGGCAGTCCGTCCAGCCGGCGTGGGTCGGGGAGGTCGTTTCGCTTCTCAGGAAGGCACGGCGTCCTGCGCTGATTGTCGGTTCGGGTGTGCGCAGTGCACGGGCCGAGCAGGCGTTTTTGTCCTTTGCCGAGTCGCTCAACATTCCTGTTCTGACATCGATCTCGGGCATTGATCTCATTCCCTCCAATCATCCGCTCTTCTTCGGGCGCCCCGGCATTCTCGGTGAGCGTCCCGCGAACTTCATTATGCAGAACAGCGACCTCTTCTTGGTCGTGGGCACGCGCATGGGCATCCGAATCTGTGGCTATGCCTATGAGACGATTGCGCGTGGGGCGACGAAGGTGATGGTCGATGTCGATCCGAACGAACTGAACAAGCCGACTTTTCGTCCCGATGTCAAGATCGAGTCCGATGCCGGGGACTTCTTCAGGGCTGTTCACGCGGCACTTCCGTCGTTGCCGCCCCGGGAGGACTGGCTCGCCTACTGCCGCGGGGTCAAGGCGCGGTATCCCGTCATTCTGCCCGAGCACCGTGCGCGAACGGACTATGTGTCGAGTTATGTCCTGCCGGAAAAACTGGTGCAGTATGCCCCGAATCCGACGACGCTCGTCACCTCGAATGGCATCGCCTACACCTCGACCTTCCAGTCCGTCCCGATTAAGGAGGGGATGCGGATGTTCTCGAACGAGGCCTGCGCCTCGATGGGCTACGGACTCCCGGCGGCCATTGGCGCGGCGTTTGCCTGTGGGCGTGAGGTCGTCTGTTTGGAGGGGGACGGTTCCATCCAGATGAACCTGCAGGAACTCCAGACGCTTCTGACCTATCGGCTCCCCATCAAGCTTTTCGTCTACAATAACGCGGGCTATCTTTCCATTAAGACGACCCAAAAAGCGTTTTTTGGCGGAAAGTTCATGGGATCTGAGGCGAGTTCGGGCGTTCAGCTGCCGTCCTTTGAGAAATTGGCGGCGGCCTATGGCTTGCCTTACTTCAGGCTGAATACCAATCAGGAACTGGATGACAAGTTGCCGAAGGTCTTCGCAACGCCTGGACCGGTCCTCGTGGAGGTGATGCTCGATCCTTTTGAGGTGCTGGGTCCGAAGGCGGCTTCCAAGCGGCTTCCGGACGGCACGATGGTCTCCGCGCCCTTGGAGGATATGGCCCCGTTTCTGCCGCGTGACGAGTTTCGGAGCAACATGATTATTCCGCCGCTTGACGCGTCGTTCTGAACATTTTGCTAACTGGGGCTCTTGCGGGTTGCAGTTGGGACTCGTCTGAGTCGCAAGTTGGGCACGGCGGTTTTGAGATAGACACGGAGCACACGGAGAAATCGAGGCAATTTTCGTGCGTTTCGTGGTTCGGTTTCATGTTCGTTTTTCCTTTCGCGTGTCGGTTTCGTGTCGTCGGTTCGTCGGGGGCTCGCAGCGAGTCCCCCCATATATATAGGTGCACTTTAGTCCCAAAGACTTTTTAGTTGACAAAATCGTTCGGAACGCGGCGGTTTTGAATGGCCTGCCGGACGGTGGGCCGGCAGAACCCTTGCCGCGTTCCAGCCTGTGGCCGGCCAGTCCCCCGTCTCGGGCGAGGGGGTGGGCGCGGCGGCTTGCGGGGGTTCGGGGGCGCAGTCCCCGTCCCTTGTCCTCGCCGGGCTGGCCTTTCAAGCCGCCGCGACCTCGTGCGCGCGGTCTAAAACCGGGAATATCTATATTCCCGGCTACGTCTATTCCGTCTACGTCTAAGTGCCGCGCCGCTCGCGGATGAGTCCGGTTCGTGCGGCGGTGGGCATCCACCGTTCCGTTCAGTGTCCCAGTTTGTCAAATAGAAACGACACCCGATAGATAAGCAGGCGGTTTCTGATTTGCCAAATACGCGACACTCAAG
>CAKTUI010000018.1 GCA_934621385.1 uncultured Kiritimatiellota bacterium | reverse complement strand
CAGTATTTGGCAAACGGGCTATGCCAAGATCTGAGCCCTTCTTTGGTTGGGTGCACACTATTATGGCAAACTGCGCAACATTTGCTTTTCATCGCGCTCCCTTGACAAGTCACCGCGAATTATGGTACGCTACAGGCAGTCCGATGGAGAAAGAGTCGGATCGGACAAAAGGTTGCTTTATGGGCTTGATGGGCTTTATGACGGCAGTGATGGCGGCGATTGCGGTGATGGCAATGGCGAGAATGGCGTTCATCACCATGTTCACGAGGGCGACGGCGGGCGCAACGCCGCGTCAAATGGCTTCCGTCACCGACGGCACTCCCCAGCGACCCACGCCCACCAATTCGCGGCAAATTCACACCATTTCGCGGCAGATTCGCACGGAATGCCGCGTACACAGGAGAAGTAACGGGCAAGAGCGTCCGCTTCTCCCCTGCACAATCGCCCCTGCGCGGGCGTAGGCAAGACACACCCTGCGCGGCAAAAAGTGCCGCGTCCACGAAGTCGGACGGGGTTCTCCCCCGTCCGACGTTTCTTTTTGGACGAAAAAGCGCTGAAAACAAGCACAAAACGGCCCCAAAGGTCGCGCAACCTTCGGTACAAGGTCTGCAGACCTTTCGGCAAAGGTCCACAGACCTTTTGCCGCGCCGCCGCCAAGAAAACCACCCTCGCGGCAGGTTGAATGGACCGCGAAAGGCTCAAAAACGGCGCGGCAGTTTGCGGGATTTGCGGCAAAACGAACAGGCGGAAACATCCGCACTGGGCGGTTTTCACGCCGAGACGCCGCCCTCAAATCCACCTCTTACCGTGACGATGGTGCGCACGACAGGAGACAGACGCCTTTACACCTCCGCGTTCAGCGACACGAAAAACACGACAGCATGTCGCCGTCAAATGGCATCACCCGCTCGCGCCTCACGGCAAAACGGATTGCCACCAGAAGCGAATGTAGTTCTTCAACGGCAGCAGTCCGCCATGAGGCATGCGCAACAACCCACGCTTCCGTAAAGACCGAAGCTCGTTCTTAAAGATGCGCCGCGACTCGTCACGCGCTTCAGGCAGAGCGCGGCGAAGATAATTGCAGAACTGCTTGAGAAACCCAATCTGATGCCGACGGCAAAAATCGTCAAGCTCATCGGGTGAGTCCTTGTAGATCGACAGCATATATTCAAGGACAAAGCACATTCGCTCGTAGTATTCGGCGGGGAGCGGACGGTGCATCGTCGATGTTGGCACAATCCGATAATAGGTCAACGCGGCTGGGATATGCTTGAATATGGGATGCCGCCTGTGGATAAGTTCCATCGAAAACGCCATATCCTGCGCAATCTTCGCGCCCACAAGAAAGCGGACGTCCCGCAGCATGTCCCTCGGATAGATTTTGTCCCAAATGTTATGCGTTGGCACCGCGTCATCCAATTGCAAGCCAGTCACGTCAATGCGCGTCTCACGAAACGCGGACACGGAAGACTGACACTCAAAATCCCATGTGACGATCTGCCCTTCATGGCACTGTGCGGCGAAATGCCGCGCAACTTCGACCAGACGCGGATGAACAACATCATCTGGGTCCGAAAAGCAGCAGGTATCGACACGCGGGTTTGCAAGAGCCGCCTCAATCCCCGTATTGCGGGCAACCGAGACGCCGCCATTCGGTTGCGTGATGACCACAAGTCGCGCATCACGCGCCGCATAGTCCGCAAGGATGCTCGCCGACGCATCTGTCGACCCGTCATTGACGCAATAGGCAATCCAGTCCGATGACGTCTGCGCCAACAGGGCCTCCATCGCCTCGACGAGGTACTTCTCCTGATTGTAAATTGGGATGATGATGGCGGTTTGCATTTGTCCCCGTTCTTATTTATGTCAAGGCGACCAGTGCCCGGGCAGACGCGTAGAGACGATGCCGACAGCAGGCATAGAGCAGACGCTGAATCGGATTCAGTCCAACCGGCTTGAAGCCGTGCTCGCGCTCCATCTCACCAAAGAAGTCCGACGCCTTCAGGAAGAGTTCCCGGCGGCTCCGCGCATCGCGGTTCTTCTTCAGGTTCTTGCGGATGCACATCCGATAGGCATCCTTCGCCAATTCGCGGCAAAAGTCTTTCCGCTTCTCATCCGGGATGCGCCCGGTCTCAAGGAACTCGCTGACCGAGAGCCGAATGCGCGTCATGGCCGACTGGAAGTACCGCTCCGCGTGCAGAGAATTTGTCGCGGAGCTCGGATTGTACCGATAGGTGTAGAACTTGCCCGGGACAAGGACCTTACGCCGAATGCGTGCATTGATTTCGTAGTTGAAGAAGAAGTCCTCTTCAAACGCCAGTTCCTCACGGAAGCGAATCGCACCGACGGCCGAGCGGCGATAGAGCTTGTTCCAGCAGTTGACCCAGCCGCCGATTGCCGTCCGCCGCAACAGGAAGATGGACATATCGTCAATGACGCAACCGCCGGGCGGCCCACCCATCTCGGCGACGTCGGCATTCGTGCGCACAAGCGCCTCCGCAAGTGCCGCGTAGGCCTCGGGCGCAATGTAGTCGTCCGCATCGAGAAAGGCAAAGGCCTCGACATCCGCCGGCAGTTCGTCCATCAGTCGGTTGCGCGTCGCCGAAACGCCGCGATTCGCCTGCGTCGACACGTGAACGTTCGGATGGTGCACGGCATAGTCGGCGAGAATCTGCCGCGTACCGTCCATCGATCCGTCGTCGCAGCAGAAGATTTCAAGGCCGGGCTGCGTCTGGCGAAGGACGGAATCCAGGCATTCCGAAAGGTAGCGTTCCGCATTGTAGCAGGGAATCAGAACGCCAATCTTCATCCGACAATCTCCAGCACGTTCTGGGCAATTGTGCGCGCATCCTCAGCCGGCAGGCCATAGTAGGTCGGCAGCGTCAGCACGCGCGAGGCCGCATCCTCGGCAATGGGACAAGTCCCCTTCGCGTCGGCATACGGCGCAAAGTCCGTCAGAAGCGGATAGAAGTAGCGGCGCGAGAAGACGTTGCACCGCTCCTTCAGTTCCGTATAGACCTTCTCGCGCAAAGCCGACGACTCAAACAGCACGGGGCAATACGCGGCGTTCGCGCTCTTGCCGACGAACTGAACCTTCGTACCGGCGAAGGCCTCGGCGTATTCCCGGGAAATGGCCTTTCGCCACGCGAGCAGGTCGTCAATCTTTTCGAGGCACTTCAAGCCCATCAGGGCCTGCAGTTCGTTCATCTTTGCATTCGATCCGACCGCCTCGCACTCCGTCTCACTGACGATGGCGAAGTTGCGCAGATTGAAGAGCTTCTTCTGCAGCGCGGCATCGTGGAAGACCAGGCACCCACCCTCGCAGGAATGGAAGAGCTTCGTCGGATGGAACGAGAACATCGACATCGCGCCCTGCTTCTCGATGTCCCGGATGCCAAAGGCGTGCGCCGCGTCATAGACGACGGGGATGCCGTACTTCTTCGACAGCCGGTCAAAGCCCTCAAGATCGCAGACGTTGCCGTAGACGTGCACGGGGACGATGGCCTTCGTCACGCCGGGTTTAATCAGCTTCTCGGCCTGGACCGGGTCGAGGCACAAGGTCCGGGGGTCGATGTCGGCGAAGACGGGCTTCGCCCCGGCGCGGACGATTGCATGGGAAGTCGCGACAAATGTAAAGGGCGTCGTGATGACCTCGCCACCCTCAAAGCCCATGGCCTGATAGCCGAGTTCCAGGGCGAGCGTCCCATTGCAGAAGAGCGCCAGGTTCGTTTCCGGCACGTTCAGGTACTTCGCAAGTGCCGCGTGGAAGCGGCCCAGCATCGGCCCGTCATTCGTGAGCCAACGGTTCGCCCAGATTTCCTCGCAGCCCGACTTGAACTCCTCAAGCGGCGGCAGATAGGGCCGCGTCACCAGTATCGGCTTGTCAAAACGCTTCATGCTTACCTCACTCGTCCCTCTTCAACCAGTGTCTTGCTGTAGGTCTCAAGGTTCGGCCGCCAGCTGTCATCCTTGCGCTCATGCCCGAAGACCCCCGTCTCGCAGACGGCGATTCGGAAATGCTGCTTGCGCCACCACCGGCAGTTCAGGATGTACTCCAGGTTCTGAAGTCCCAGAATCGTCCGATGGCGCGGATGCTTCTCGGCCCAGCCTGAAAGCCGATTGTAGAACGCCCGCGACGTCATGAACGGCGACTCGGAGAAGTTGAGAATCGCCGAATCGACAATCAGAAAGTCGCCCTCGCGGCGAATGTACTTCGGCAGGATGCGCTCGGGGTGCTTCTCAAGGTAGAGCGCACTAATCGAACGGCGCAGGGCCTTGCCCGGAAACAGGAACCGCCGAATCTTGCGCAAAAGCGTGTCGTGGTCGTAGTCCACCGGAATATCCGCCGCGCTCTTCACGTAGTCCGCAAAGGCGGGATTCAGCTCGTGCACGTAGTAGTAGCGGAAAGGCTTCCGCCCAAAGCCATAGGCGCGGCCCAGAAGATTCCGGTTCCGAAGCTGAACCATGTCGGCCTTCCCGCTCCGGATCAGTTCAACCGCCCCCTCGATCCAGTGCCGCGTTTCCTCGGGCGTGGTCACGGCGGGGTGGTCGTTCTCCAAGAAGAGGACGATGTCGTTCTTCGCCGTCTCAAGGATCTTCTTCTGCCCGCCCCAGTTCCCGAGGTTCTCCGTCCCGCCGCACGTGCGAACGCCCATTTCCTCGCCAAGGGCCTTGTCGGCATCCGAATACTGGTTGTAGTAAATGAAGAATTCGTCGCAGCAGTCGTAGAGTTTCGCCTTTTCGTAGGTCTCAAGCGAATGACGCGTCGTGACGGGTGACTTCCAGCCGAGAATGGCAATTGAGAGATTGGTGCTCATGCGCCGCATATTATACCATACTTCTCCCGCATTCCCTTGAGGTGCAGAATCGCCTTGCGCAGAAGGTTCTGCCGCCGGACGAGCGGCACCCACTCGGCAATCGGCAGGAACTTCTTGTCGACCGGCTCGAAATCAATCATGCGCACCCGAACCGACCCGTCCGCCTGAATCTGCGCATCGAAATTGTCCGGCTCGAAGAACGGCGCCGAGCAGGCGATGAGTTCCCCCAGCAGGGTGCTGATTTGGTAGTAGCACGAAACCCTGAACGAGCGGTCCGTGCGCCGCGCCATTTCTGAAGTGGCGCGGTCGATGGACGAGCCGTCCGCATTCGTCAGATAGGACATCAGGACGCCGTAGCCGCGGCGCTCGTCGAAGACGACCTCGACGACTTCCGGCAGCGCGGCCGCGACCGCCGGACCGGCCACGTGCCGATACTTCTCCATCGCCTCGGCCTCAAGGCAGTTGATGTTCAGCCGCCGGTCAAAGCGGCCGTTCTTCAGCATCCGCGCAAACCGCCAGCCAATCTTCCGCCCCGACCGCGTGTCGGATGGGTCGCGCATGAACTTGACGCAAAAGCCCGTCTCACCAATCCGATAGCAGACGCGCCGCGCTCCCTGGCCGATTTTCGTCAGCGGATGCTCCTTCAGGAGGTGCTCGTGCGGCGAACGGCGGTGGACGATTCGGTCCCACTCGTCCCGAAGGAACAGGATCGCCCAGTGCAGCAAAAGGCAGTGCCCGAAGACCACCGTCATCCCCTGGGCCAACATCCGCAAATCCTGCCGATGGACGGGCGACGGGGCGAAGAACCCCCACAGGTGCTTGTCCTTCGCCAGGTTCGAGAGGACGGAGACGGACAGCAGTCCCCAGACGAGAAGGAGGAACCACCGATTCCTCATGACCTCCCCGAAGGCCGCCCGTGTCGACCCCCACCACCGGATGATGCAGGCCACACCCAGCACAAGGGAAATGCCAATCGGTATCAATTCCGGCTCGTCAAGCCCAAAGTCGGGCAAGTTCCGCAGTAGCGGATCCAACGCCGTGACCGCCACTCCAAAGATGACGAAGCCCATGGCGCAAAGTCCGCCGCGCCATTCCCGCCGCCGCCATCCGACCAAAAAGAGGGACAGCGAGACTCCCGTCATCAGAAAGAAGAGGAGAATATGCAACGCAATCAGCATTCAGCTCAGCCTCGCCGCCCGGACTTCCCGAGAGACCCCTTCGCCTCACGCTTGGCAAGTTCCTGAAGGACCTCCTCGGTGACAGGCTCGCGATAGTAGTTGTAGTTCAGCACCCAGCAGGACGGATGGCGACGAATCACGCGCTCAAGGTCGTGGGCGCACCGCTGGGTCGTCCCCCACATATCCCGCGCCTCTTCCGGCTGAATGATGTCAATGACCTCGCAGCGATACCGACCGCCCCTGAGCGGACGCGACCAGGCGACGGCAATCGGCACCCGTGCCTTGGCCGAGAAGAATGCCGGCGCGGCGGAAACGGGCAAGGGCCGCCCCATGAAGCGAATCCAGACGCCCCCGTTCTCGGGGGCGACCTTCTGGTCGACGAGAAGCCCAAGCGACCGCCCTTCCCGAATCCCCTTCATGAGCGGACGAAAGGCCCCGTCCGCCGGGACAATCTCCTGTCCAATGGACTTGCGCGCCTTCATCAGCATCTGCGTCATGCCATCCGTCCCGATGCGCTTGGCGACGGACATCATCTGATGGCCTTCAAGGTAGGCGAGCTGAGAGAGAATTTCCCAGCATCCGAGGTGCGCCGAGACCGTGACCGCCGGATGGTTCGCCCGAAGGAACGCCTTCCCCTCCTCGGACATTTCGCCAACGCTCGCGGCGCGTTCCTTCGCCTTTCGGCACGTCCAGAAGATGTGGCCGATTGTCCGTGCCATGTTCCGGTAGGACCGTCGGATGATGAGTCGCTCCTGACGCGACGGCAGGTACTTCGCGCGGTCTGGATCAAAGGCCGTCGTTCCCTCCGTCCCCGTGCAGGTGCCGCGAACGATTCGAAGGTTCTCAAGGGAGCGACACCGCCCCCGATGGTCAAAGACGTACATCACGGCGGACATGAAGTCGCACAGCCCCATCAGCGCCCGATGCGGCAGATTCGTCAGGATGAGCCACCCCAAGCCGATGCCTATCCACTCAAACGGACGAATCAGCACCCGTCGGCACTTGCGCCACTGTCCCTTGTCAAATCGTTTCATTTCTTCAAATCCATTTATTTCACTCCGTATTATAGCAGTTCTCGATACATACGGTCAACCGCCTGCTCGGGGGCTTGCGCGAAGCTGTCGCTCGGTCTCGGCTTCCACGGTTGCGCTCACCTCTCACGCTTAGACTACAAAGCTTCGCTTAGCCTGCCCTGCCTCGGTGGTTATCACTGGTTGCGGACAAGACAACTCCTACGGTGGCACCCCGTGGAAGGCCTCACTCGCGACACTTCGCGCGCGCCCCCTCACCCGAGAGGAAGAGCAGGCCGTCCTCAGGCCGGAACGCGGCAGATGGTTTTACCGGCCTGCCGTCCGGCAGGCCTCGCCCATTCAGTCTGCCGCGACTGGGCCTACACAACGCCTACGCGGTGGGGCTTTGCTCCGCCCTTCTGCGCTCTGCCCCTCTCAAGCGAGGGTTCGGGGGCGCAGTCCCCGTCCCTTCGCCGTTTTGCCGGCCTGCCGTCCGGCAGGCCCCGCCCATTCGGGCGGCCGGGCTCGACGAGCCCCCTCCCTCTTTCTCTGTGCCCTTTGCGCCCTCTGCGGCTAAAACAACCCTCCCCCTTTCCGTGTATTCCGTGGTTGAACAACCCACGCCGCACGGCTTTCTGTGTGTTCAGTGGCAAAAGCCCCCACTCACCCACAAGAAACAATTCGCCCTGGCGGAGGAATCCGTCGGGGCGATCGTCACCAACACTGTCCGTCGGCATTAGCGGATGCGAATGGTGAAGCCCGTGTGGTATTCAAAGCCCGGATTCTGCACGAGCCACGCCACGCGGCGACTGTCCTTCGTCTGGTAGACGCCGATCACGCGGAGGCCTTCCGCCTTCATCGCATAAGCCATGGACGCCTCCTCGGTCGTGAACGGCTTGCACACCGCCCGCCAGGTCTTCTCCATCATCGGCGCGAAGATCTTGACGGGTTTCGTGCCGTCCGCGGCGACTTCGCGGAGTGCGAGGATGTTGTCCAGCGTCTCCACGCTCGGCGCCTCACCCGCAAACCACACTTCCTCAATCGGAAGGGGCTGACCGTTCGGATAGGCATCGACCTTGCCCGGCAATTCCGCGTAGAAAGCCCGCGCATCCACCGTGAAGTCAGAGCTCGTGCCGAAATCAATCTTCTTCGGTCCCGCCGCCAGGCCGTTCTTGGCATTCGGATTCCAGAAGAGAGTCGGGCCAAGGGCCTTCAAGGTTCCGTTCGTGCCGAATGCGGCAGAAGCGATGCGCGTCCACCCGTCGAAGGCCGACTGCTCGATTGTCTCCACATTCGGAAGCACAAGGTCGCCCTGTGGGCCGCCTGTCGTTTTCGAGGTCGCGAGACCGCCCGGACGAACAGACTTGAGACCCGTCAAGTCCCATTCCGTCAACATCGTCCCAGTAAATGTCGCAGGATCGAAACTGCGTGTCTTCGAATTCTGTCCAATGCTCGTCAACTTCGGCGCGTTCAGCACGATTCGTGACGCCTCCGAACCTCCCAACATATAGCCCCAGTCTCCGAAATTACCCGTCAATTCAGGGCAGTTGAACACATAGTTATCCAGGGTGAAGGCCCCGTTGAATAACTGTCCCCCCACCGTCTTCAGCGTTGTCGGCGCATAGAACGACGTTATCCTGGCCGGCAGCGAGCCAAATGCCTGCCACGCCAAATGGACAATGGCCCAGCGCTCATCCTCATCGCCAATCGCACCCTTCGCGTAAACCGGCCCGGAAAGATTCAGTTCACCCATTTGAGAGGAGGTCATCGAACCCGACACTTTGGACACGGTCAACTCTCGCGCATTCGCATTCGCCTCAACCGGGAGTGTCCAGTAGCCATCGGAAATTGTTGCCGTCTCGGCATCGTATTCCCACGCATGCGCAAAGACCGCAAAAAACGAAACGGATTCGGTTGCTGCAAACGCAAACGAATTGCCCGCAGGCGTCGTACCGTCAGGAAGTCCCCCCTCCCAGGTGACGATTGTCGAATTCTTCCCGGGCTTCGCCGTCACGGTGACCTCTGCGCCAAGGGGAACTTCGCCTTCTTCAACCACCTCGCCATTCGCGCGAATCTCCCACGCATCTCCATACTGTCCCTGCGAGCGAGACTCAATCTTGATCTTGCTCATCACGCCCAAGGACACAAGATCGGTGGTTCCGATGTACTGGGCGTTTTTCGTCCGAAAGACGCTTGCCTCGACCACGCCGAACGGCACGTCCCAATCCGGGTGTTGCGCCCTGAACGCGGCGGCTTCCTCCTCGGTCAAGGGCGTCGCGGCCGCACGGATTGCCGACCAAGCCTCGGTATCCGGCACGTAGAAGACCATCGTTTTCTCGCCTTGATTGGCACCGAACGAGACCTCTTCAGTCGTAAAGGACGGAACCGCGCCGGTCATCCACACGCGTTTCAGGTTGCCCGCATTAATCGCGCTCTTCGCAAAGACGCATCCCCTGGCACAACCCAAGACAATTTCTTCGCATGATGCATTGAGCGCCGCTTCGCCAACGCTCGTCAGCGTATTGAACCTATTCCCCCACTCCATGCGCGTATAGTTCGCCATGCCAAAGGCCCTCTCCCCGATTGTTCTCAGACTCGGCAGCTTCAATGAACCATACGGATAGTTAGGCCAAGGAAGCGCTAGGAAACCTATGTTCTCAACCCCCGTCAAATCCCACTCGCCTACGTCAATCTTCGCAAAACTGCTGAGAGCGTAACTGTCAATATATGTGCACCCCGGCGCCTTGAGATGTAGTGTGACCCAACTTTTACCGGAAGTTCCATTCGGAATGGCCGTCAGCAACGGGCAATCAAAAGTCGCCTCGACCGACTCTCCCGCAGGGATGTCATAATCAAAAATCTTACCATCAATCGTGACCAATTCCTTTGGAGCAACAAAGGTTCGCACAGGTGAAGTCGGCGCATCCGTCCTGCGGAAACACGAACTGTTGAACTTCGCAATCGTCCATTGATTGCCCTCCACATCGGCAATCGGCTCGGATAAATCGAGCGTTGCGCCGCCCGCAATCGATCCTTCTTTCAGCACGTACGCATCGCCACCGGTTCCGCGCCCGATGGACAAGGTGCGTTTCGTTGAATCCAGCGCCTTGACGTTCAGCACCCAGTCCGTCGAAACGCCGACTTCGTTGTTGTTCGAAATGACACCTTCAGCCGGAAGGTAAATCCAAGCCGGATTTGACATACCCCCCCCCCCCAGGGAATCCGCATAGCCGACACTCGTCGCGGCCACGAAAGCGAAACCTGCAATTAGTCTTTTCATTGTCGTTTGTCCTTTCGTTTTCTGAACGTGATGTGTAGTTTACTTCATCCGTGTCAGGTTTGCGTGAGCAAAAGGCCTTGTTTTCCGTTTCCGGCGAAGCGCCCTTTACAAATCACAACTGGCGGCGATTGCGCCGTTTCAGATATTCGATGACCTCCTTGCCCGCGTCCGTCTGGATAAAGGTTGCCTTCGCCCTGTCGATGCACCAGCCCCAGCACGCATCCGGATCGCCGCGCAGCCCCTTGTGGTCCGCATGGGCGTTGCAGAGACTGTCCCAAAGCGTGTTGATCCAAATGCGGGATCTCGGAAAACGGGCCTGAAGGCCAACGACCATCTTTTCGCCCGCGTCATTCGAGAAACAGCACTCGTAGATGGAGTTGGCGCGCGGTTCGAGCGCAAACCACCCCTCGCCCGGCTGGGGCCATTCGGGATAGCGCAGGATCTGCATGTAGAGGAGGTCGCCCGACTCGATCAGCCGCCAGTTCTCCTCGCCGATCATGTCGCGCAGGGTTTTCACGTGCCAGTCCGTCTTGACGAGCACGTTGCTGATGCACCCCTTCGCCTTCACGCAGTCGAGGATTTCCTTCGGGTAGCGCACGAACTTGTCGATGTTGACGAGAATCTTTCCGCGTGTGACGTCGAGGGCCTCGTCGAGCGTCAGGATTCCGTACTTCGTCGCGGGGGCGTTCGGACCGCCCTCGCCCGCCCGCAGTCTGACATCCTTCAGTTCGGCGAGCGTGTGGTCCTCAACGCGCCCCTTGCCGGTCGTCGCGCGGTCGAGCGTGTCGTCGTGCGAGAGGACGAAGTGCCCGTCCTTCGTGCGCGAGACGTCGAGCTCCACCACGTCCGCACCGAGTTCGATGCACGACTTGATGGCGTCAATCGAGTTCTCGGGATAGTTGCGCCAGTCACCGCGATGCATGGCGACGAAAACATACGAACGGTCGCCGCTGGCGAACTTTTCGCGCAGTTTGTCGACGTGCGTCGCCGCGAAACTGGTGAAGGAAATAAGGAGTGCCGCCGCCATAAAGAGCAGGCGCACACAACGGCCATGGGCAAAACTAAACAATTTCTGTTTCATACAGAAGTATTATATCACCTTTTTTGTATGATAGGGAACTGGCTGAGCCAGTTGGAATGAAAAGAATCGAACGAAGAAAGCGCAAAGGACGGGGGCCGCGCCCCCGAACCCCCGCAATCGTTCCGCAGACGCGAACGCGGCAAAACAGCCTGACTCTGTATGTCTGCAGTCAGTCGGCCGACTTCATTTTTCTTCGGCTTTACCCGCATCGGTCGCCGCCATCTGCCGGAGGAGCTTGGCGGCGGCGGCGGACTCGGCCTCGCGGTGGCTACGCGCCTTGGCGATGGCCTCGCCCACGCCGTCGACAACGACCTTCACCGTGAAGATTGGTTCGTGGGGCTTGCCGGCGGTGTTGATGAGCGAGTAGGACGGATGGCGCGGCGGCACCATGGCCTGGACGCGCACCTGGAGTTCGCCTTTCGGATTGCCCGACCACTCGTCTGCCGAGGCGCGGGTCGAGAGGTCAAGCGCCGCGTAAATCTGCCGCGCCGCCGTCATGCCGCCATCGAGCCAGGCCGCGCCGATAATCGCCTCCACCGCATCCGCAATCGTCTTCGACGTCTTCGGCAGGGCATCCGCCCCGCGATTCCGTCGCAGGCGCGGCACAAGATCAAGACGGTTCGCCGCCGCACAGAGCGCGGCGGACGACACCATGTGCGCACGGCGCACGGAAAGCGATCCCTCCGCATCCTTCGGGCATTCCGCAAAAAGTTCATCCGCCGCGAGCAGTCCGAGCACCGCATCCCCGAGAAACTCAAGGCGCTGGTTGTCCTGCACATCCGGCCGCTGCATCCGATAGGACGGTGTCGTCAGGGCCTCGGTCAGCAGGTTTTCGTTCGTAAAGGTGTAGCCAAAGATTTCCATGGGGGTATATTTTACCACAAACCGCTTGCTCGTGGATTTGCGCGAAGCTGCCGCTCGGTCTCGGCTTCCACGGTTGCGCTCACCTCTCACGCTTAGACAACAAAGACTTCTTAGCCTGCCTTGCCTCGGCGGTTACCGTTGGTTGCGGACAAAACAACTCATACGGTGGCACCCCGTGGAAGACCTCACTCGCGGCACTTCGCGCTCACCCACTCGCCCGAGAGGAAGGGCAGACCGACCACAGGCACCCCGCGGCAGATGGTCTTGCCGGCCTTCCGTCCGGCAGGCCGCCCAAACTGCCGCGCCTGCGCCTTCAGAACGCCTACGCGGTGGGGCTTTCCCCGTCCTTCTGCGCTCCGCCGCTCCCAAGCGAACTTCCACCCTTCGCCTTTCCGTGTTTTCAGTGTATTCCGTGGTTCAATTCCTCGCGGCGAATTTCCGATGCCCGTCGGACGGAATTCCGATGCCCGTCGGAAAAATTTCTGATGGGCATTAGAAAGTACTCCAATGCCCGAAGGAAAGTACTCCAATGGGCATTAAACGGCCCCGTGCCCGGCATCGGGACGGAATCCGACTGAGGTAACGCTTTTGCGTCCCGCCGCGACTTCCTCAACAGTGCCCCCATCGGGTGCCGAACAAAACGAACACAACCCGAAAGGAACGCCCATGCACACGCCACGCGCCTATACCTTATTATAGAGGAATGTCCCGCGCCCCTTACAAGCCATCGCAAGGTGTCACCACCTGATGGACACCTGCCGTGTAGCGCGTTGTATGCGTCTCACCCGGCAGGATGACATCGGCGGTCACGCCTTCCGGAAGCGTGAAAGTCCAAATCCATGTCGCACCCTCATATCGCCACGCGCTTTCAATGCGACCGAACGGTGTGCGATAGGATGCTTTCAGGTAGCCCAGCCGACGGTCGGGCTTGGGTGACATGATCACATTTCGAAATCCCGGCGCCTTCGAATCGGGGGCGATGCCAGCCGCCGTCCGATAGAGCCACGCCAGAACCGCCCCGTAGGCATAATGATTGAAACTGTTCATGCCGACGAAGCCGAAGCCATCCTTCTTCGTGTAACTGTTCCAGCGCTCCCAAACCGTTGTCGCGCCCTGGTCAACCGAATAAAGCCAACTCGGAAAGCCGTGGTTGAGCAGAAGCGAATAGGCCGTCGAGACCTCACCGAGGTCGGTCAGTTCGTCCAGAATAAACGATGTGCCGAGGAAACCCGTCGCCAGGCAGTTCCCGCGATCGGCGATGGACTTCAGAAGCGTCGCCTTGGCCTCGGCCGCCCGTGACGCATCCGTAAAGACGCCCAGTCGGAGTGCGAAGAGATTCGCCGTCTGGAAGGTGCGGAAGGCTTCCGGCAGGCGGCCATCCACCAGCATCGTACGCACATAGCGGAGTGCCCGCTCGGCACTTGCCGCGCACCAGTCCGCATCGTCCGTGCGACCGATTGCCCGCGCCATTTCCGCCATCTGAAGCGCATCCTGCCGCCAATAGCACGCGCCAAGGTAGTTCCACCAGGAAAAGACCTTTGGATCGCGGCAACTCCAATAGCCGTCGCGGCACGTCTCCATCGGCTCGAACGACAACCAATCCGCATACTGGTAATCGCCCCAAGTCGTACGGTACTTCGACTCGTCAATGTAGCGGATGAAGCGCATCATCGAATCCCAATGCGCTGCGATGATGTCCGTCTTGCCCGTATGCCGCCAGACCGACCAGGGAACGACGACACCCGCATCAGCCCAGCCGATGCGCGGGCCCTCGTTGCCGTACTGCGCAAGCGGTGCAACGGACGGATAGGAGCCGCGTGCGTGCTGTGAATCGACGAGGTCGTTCATCCAGGCATTCAGGAAGTCACCACAATCGGCCAGGTAAAGTGCCGTTGGCGCGAAAACCTGCGTGTCAGCCGTCCACCCCAGACGCTCGTCACGCTGGGGACAGTCCGTCGGGACGGACAGGTAGTTCGAGCGCATTCCCCATGTCACATTCGCAATGAAGCGGTTCAGGGATTTGTCGCCCGTCTCAATTGAGCCGTTCTCCATCGGAGCCGTGACAGACGAGACCGGAACGGATGCCAGCGACTGGAACGCCACCTCGCCATCGGCGACAATCGACACGTAGCGATAGCCAAAATAGGAAAACCGCGTCATATAGGTCTCCGCCCCCTCGCCGGCGAATATGTAGGCCGCACGCGCCCGGGCACTACGCAAATTCGCCCGGTAGACGCTCCCCTCCGGCCCGTCGCATCCGCGGTTCTTGAGTCCCTGCGCATCGTTCAGCATTTCGGCCGGATACATCGTCACCGTCACGCCACGTGCAGCAGAGGCCGTGAAGCGCGGCACAGCCGCTGCATTCTGCCCGAAATCAACGACCAGCGTCTCGCCAGGAGCAAGCGTCAGGGGCACCTCGCCCGTATACGAACGAAGCGTCCGAACCGTTCCAAATGCCGCGTCACTCGCACCATCGCCCCCTTTCCAGGCCCATGCGCGAACGGGTTTCATTGCCAAATCCTCACGCAGGGCGACGGCCTTCGCCCCCATCGGCGTAATGACACCCACGTCCTCGCGGCAGATGTTGACAGGACGGAAGTCCGCCGGCGCACGACCAGACTTCATCCACTCCGTTGAAATGCGTGCATCGTAGACCTCGCCATCAAAAATCGCCGCGTCCACCACCGGCCCCGCATAACCACCGATCCAAGAGCCATCCGTGACGACCGTTTCGGTGCTACCGTCTGTGTAGCGAAGTTTCAAAATGCCGCGAAATCCCGTATCGCGTCCGCGCCGCCCGTTAATCTGGTCGCGCCACCAGCCCCGCGTCACAAGTGCCGCGAGGACATTCGTCGCCCCGGCCGCACAACGCCAGAGCGAGGTCACATCCGCCGCGGTCTCCAGCCGGCGACGATAGACATGCGTGAAGCCGGGCTTCAGGAACCCCTCCGTCGGCGCACCGTTGACATAGGCCTCGTAAACACCCAATGCCGTCGTTCGCAAAACGGCCCGCTCGACCGTCCGCGCATTAACGACCGAACGCAGAAACGCCGATGTCGCATCCGCCGAATATCCGTTCAGTGCCCGTGGCACGGACACGAATTCCGCACCCGTCCACTCCGCACGCCCGCCAAGGGCAAGAACCATGACCAAAAGAACTAAACCGCGCTTCATCTTGTCTTCCTTTCCACTCCGCCTTCCAGCGATTGGCGCAACAACCCATTGCGCAATCCCATGTGACGAATCTTCTTTAGGGCGACATTATAGCAGTTTCGGCTTGGACTTGCAAAGCGGACCCGACAAAAATCCGACCTCAACCGCTCGTCATTTGTGGTACAATACCCCCTATGCGAATCAATCGTGCCATTCTTCCACCGGGGCGGATCGGGCTTGCCGTCAGCGGCGGTTCCGACTCCGTTGCCTTGGCCTTTCTGCTCACCAAGGGTGGGCACAAGAAGAATGCGTCCACGCGCTTTGTCGTCCTTCATGTCGACCATGGGCTTCGTCCCGAATCGAAGGAGGAATACCAATTTGTCAAAAAACTGGCCGCCCGGCTCGGCATCCCCTTCAAGGGCATTCATGCGAAAGTTGTCAAGAAGCGCGGCGAATCGATTGAAATGGCCGCCCGAAGGGTTCGCCTTGCATTCTTTGAAAAGTGCATGAAAGGACTGAAACTCGATGCCATTGCCACAGGGCACCACATGGACGACCTCGCCGAAACGTTCCTCATGCGCATTCGACGGACCTCGGGCCCCGAAGGACTCGCCGGCATCCGTGAAGTCTCCCGCGTGGGCGACATCCGCTTCGTCCGCCCCCTTCTCGGGTGCCGCGATACCGAACTTCGCGCCTACTTGCAGAAGTATGGCGAGGAGTGGCGTGAGGATGCCTCAAACGACGACACCACCATCGAGCGGAACAAGATTCGGCATCGAATCATTCCCTTCTTAGAGGAGGCCTACGACCCCAAGGTCATTGAACACATCGCGACCGTCTGCCGCCTTCTCAGGCAATCCAGCGAAATCTGTGCCGATTAAAGACCGCCAGACTCCTTCAGGAGGTTATCCATTCGTTCCTTTTCGGCGCGTTTCCGCCGCAGTTCAACCAACTTAACGTAATCCAGTCGATTACGGAACAAATCCACAAGCACCGGCTCCGGAAGGAATCCGAGGCCGCTCGCCCGCGCAGACGCGACAAAATTCTCCTGATCGGAATTGTTCTTCATCACTTCAGGCAACTTATCGAGAAGCCGCTTCGCCGCGCCCTGATCGCCGCTCACGCGTGAATAGGCCGTGCCGAAACAGATGAAGCCGCCGTTGCGAAGGGCCGCATCGACCTGTGTGCGTTGCTGATTGATTCGATCAACGAGCGCTTTTGCACGATCGTTGAGCACAAAATCTCCGTTCAACTCGACCTTCTTCACGACGGTCGGTGTCTTGACGACGGGCTTGGGCTGAGGACGCGGCTTCGGCCGCGAAACCGCCTTTTTCTTCTTTTTGGCTTTCTTCGCCCCGCCTGATGGCTCCTCGTCGGCAAACAGATCGGCCAGCGGATCATCCCAGTCCGAGACATCCACCCCAGACTCCGGCTCGGGAATCGGCTCCGGCTCTGGTTCGGGTGCAACGGTTGGCACCGGCTCCGCCGGCTTGACCTCCGTCGTTACGACCGCTCCCTCCTGCGTCCGCAGGAAGTCGGACCATGGAATCAACTGCCCCGTGACCTGAATGTCATTAATGCGAAGGGCATTTCCATAACGTTCGACCACATAGGGCGGTGGAATGTAGCGACCATCCACAAACGCGAGTCCCTGCCGAAAGGTTTTTCCTCGCGTCACCTTGAGAGCCTTCGCAACTTCAAACGGAACCGACAAATCTGCCGCCACCAAGGAGGCAACCGAAAGTGCCGTAAAAACCAGTCCTGCGAAGAGTCTCATCATACCGAAAGAAAGAAGTCCCACATTGCCGTAACACAGAATCCCCGGAACCCGTCGTTCCACATGTGAGGCCGAAGCCCCTCAATTAGATGTCGGTCGAAGAAATTTCTGCTGAATCCGCGTGCAACACAGGACCCACGCCGTACAAATCAGTTTTCCCTCACTTCAACACCAGCGGTCGCCTTGAGGGCTTCGACAATCCGCTGGAAGGCCCTGCCGACCTCCTCATCCGTCAGCGTCCGATTCTCGGCACGGAACTCAAGCGAATAGGCACGGGAATCCTTGAACGTATCAAAGAGCGTGACATTCACGAGTTCCTTTCCGCCGTTCTTCCGAATCGTCCGAACGATCGTCTCATGCGAAATCTCCTTCTTGGCGACGATGGCGACATCGCGACGAACGAGCGGGAACTGCGGCACAGCCGAAACCTTGCCGAGGACATCCGTCCGCTTCAGCAGGGGCTTCAGTTCCAGTTCACAAAGGGCCATCTGTGTCGTCAGGCGATACGGATGGCGCAATTTGGCCGAAAGCGCACCCAGAACACCAATGGGACGACCGTTCAACTTGACCGAAAGTGCCGCGCCCGGCACGAAGGCCGGATGATCCGACGCGACAAATTCCAGGTGACCAGCATGCAACTTGGCAATCAGTTCCTCGACGGCACCCTTCAACCAGAGGACGGCGTCTTCCTCCGAAACGGCCACGCGCCGACGGAGAGATTCACGGCCAACCGGCCCGACGAAACCGAGCGCCAGCATCTCCTTCTCGCTCGGCTCCTTCGTGAAGACCTTCCCGATCTCAAACAGAAGCGCACTCTCCAGCTGATGGGACGCATTGCGGCCAAGGGAATCCATCATCTGCGGCAGAAGACTGTCGCGCATGAAGCCATATTCGGCCGACACGGGATCGGGGAGTGCCAGGCGGTTCTCAACCGACGAGGGGCGACCGTCAAAGTCGTCCAACTCCTTCTTCGAAAGGAATGAATAGTGCATCGCCTCGGTGAAGCCGAGTGCCGTGCAAACCTCGCGGACGCGGACCTTCGCCCGGAACGGCGCGTCATCCAAGGTGGAAACGGAGGGCGCGGACGGCATCGTGTCGGGAATGTTGTCCAGACCGTAGATGCGGGCGATTTCCTCCACCAAGTCCGCCTCCAGCGTCAGATCGTACCGCCATGACGGAATGCCAAAGCTGACGGACTCAAGCGACGCGACATCCGCACCATCCCCGAGGCGTGGCTGAAGACCAAGCGACGAAAGAATCTCCACCATCGTCCCATTGTCGATGCCAATGCCGATCAGGCGACGCGCCCGGTCAAAGTTGAGGGCGACATCCTGATTCAGAAGCCCTGCACCATCCTCACCCACTGTGACCACGCGGTTGTCGACATCGACAACGCCCGTTGCGACAGTCGCCTTTCCATACTTCTGAAGCAAATGCGCGGCGCGGCGGCTCGCGAAATCGGCCAGGTCCTTGTCCACGCCACGAATGTAGCGATAGGAGGACTCCGTCGCCAGTCCAAGTTTGGTCGCCGTGAATTTCGTCGACGTGCACTCAAAGAGCGCGGACTCCAGCATGACGCTCTTCGTCCCGTCAGCAATCTCACTTTCCTCGCCACCCATAATGCCCGCAACGGCATTCGGCTTTTCAGCATCGCAGATCATCAGCATGGACGGATCGAGCTTGCGTTCAACGCCGTCCAGCGTCCGCATCGTCTCGCCCTCGTGCGCCGTGCGCACGACGATCGTGCGGTCCTTCAGTTTCGTATGGTCAAAGGCGTGAAGCGGCTGCCCCAGTTCAAGCATCACATAATTCGTGATGTCAACGATCAGGCCGAGGGAGCGCATCCCGCAAAGTTCAAGACGCTTGCGCATCCATTCGGGAGACGGACCATCCTCGACGGACGTGATGACGCGGGCCGTATAGCGCGGACACTTGACCGCATCTTCCACAACAACCTTGACTTCCGACTCGACCGGCACATCACAGACGGTGAAATCAACGGATGGGAGTTTCACCTCACGATGGAGAATGGCACCGAATTCGCGGGCCAGGCCAATCACGCTCAGGGCATCCGGACGATTCCAGGTGACCTCAATGTCGAAGACAACCTCCGGCTTCTCGGCTCCAACCGCATCACGAACGAAAGCACCCGTCGGCGTTTCTGCGGGGAATTCGATGATGCCGTCGTGCCCGCCCTCAAGGCCAAGCTCCCTAAACGAGCAGCACATGCCGAACGACTCGACGCCGCGCAGCTTGCCTTTCTTGATCTTGAAGCCCCCATCGGGAATGATTGCCCCAATCTTTGCGAACGCGGTCTTGATGCCCTTTCGGCAGTTCGGTGCCCCGCAGACGACCTGATAGTCCGTCGTCCCATCGGAGACCTTGCACACGTGCAGATGGTCAGAATCAGGATGCATCTCGCACTCGACGACCTCAACGACGACAAAGTCATCGGAAAGCGGCGTACCGCCAATCGTCTCGATGGACTCAACCTGCAACCCCGCACGGGTCAAGCGTTCGGCCAGTTCCTTCGGTTCAATATCGTCAACCTTGACGTACTCATTCAGCCAACTGAGTGGAAGCTTCATCTTTAATTGTCTCTTCTTTCTTCTCTTCGAGGGTCTCCGTCGCAGCAACTGCCGAACCCTCAACCTTCACATCCTCTTCACACGCCGATGTGGCCGCAGGCTCCGCCGACGCATTCTCCTGCGTTGGCTCAACGGTGGGCGCGTCTCCCGCCGGCTTTTCGACCGCAGGCTTCGCCTTTTTCCATTTCTGCCACTGGGGACCGTACTTCGGGAATTTTTCCACGGCAGAAAACACGCCGTTCGTAAAGGCCACGACATGACCCGTCGAGGCAAGCCACGTCAACTGCTTCTCGGACTCGGCATCGGGCGCAATGTCAACCTTCGGTGCGCAGGGATGCTCCGCGACAAACGTCGCAACCTTCACGAGTTCGGGGATGGCATGGGCCGTATCGAACGCCTTCAATTCGATGCTGGTGACGAATTCAGGACCATGCGCATCGTTCGCCCGGAAGAAGTGGAACTTGCGGTGATGAAAAGCGCCGCGCAAGGCAAAGCACATCCCATGAGGAACCTGGTTCTCGGTCTTGAGCGCGTCCTTGACGGCAAAGAGCAAGGGCCGTGCCGGTGTCTTCAATGCCATCTCGGCCGTAATCATCAGATGCTTGGGCTGTTCAATCAACGAGGAGAGGATCGTGCGTTTGAACTCGCTCTCGGCCTGCTCACGCGTCAGAGTCGGGGATTCGGATCCTTTCGCGACGAAGATGACCTTCTTCGTCGCGCTCTTGCGCCATTCCTCAATTGCCTCGGCATCGCGCACCATCTCAATGTGCGAACGATACTGCTCTTCGGACATTTCGGGGTAGCGCGTGCGAATCATCTCCCGAACGGTCGCATTGAACTCATGCGCATTCGGCGGCCCAAGCAGAACGCCCGAAAGCCCACATTTCGCCACACAGCTGAAATTGCCCTTCGGCGGCTCGCACTCGACTTCCTTCATCTCGTAATAATCACCGAGATGGGCACTGAGCAGGTGCGCGAGCACATCCTCCTCTGAGGTCGATGCAAAGCCGCACGCCTTGCACTGGTGCAGTTTCACATCCGTACGCGGCGTAATGCGCAACAAAACCGAAGAGGGGTTGTCGAGGAAGAAATAGGCCAAGTCCTTCAACTTGTAGGCGTGGTAGTCCTGCTGCAGCTTTCGGATAATCGTACCGAGGGCCTTCGTCTCGGGCAGGACCTTCACTTCGGCATCCAGCGGCTCAATCCGCACCCGCGTCTCGTTCGCCGCGCCACGGCCCTCGCCACGCGGGAACTTGCGGTCAAACGGACGCTTGGCGAAAGGCTTACGGTCATTCCGAGGAGGACGCTTCTCACCGTTTTCGCCGGAGTCAAAACTGCGCGGCGGGCGGTCGGAATGTGTCTTTCCGACCGTCACACCCGCGTCCTTTTTCGCCCAGTCCGGGGTGAAATCGAACGAACCCAGCGAACCCAGGTCCACTTTAGCTGTCTCTTCCGTTTCCATAGGCTTGAATTATATCATATATCTCAGTCAGTGTGCGAACAGAATTGATTTTGGCCCTCAGGGCCGCCGCGCCCGGCCGACCGCTGAAATAGCGGAAAAGATGCGTCCGCATCTTGATGCCCGCGAACCCATCCGCACTTGGCACATGGTCGTTCGGATACTTTTCCGCCAACTCATCCCTGAACTGAAGGATGTAGTCAAGATGCCGCGCCACGGGATACCCCATCCCCGGTCGTCCCCTTAGGGTATTGAAGAAATCAGGGGCCGAAAGTGCCGCCCGACCAATCATCAGTCCCGCAACCCCCGTCGCCGCCATTTTTGCCGCGCTCGCACGATCAACGACACTTCCGTTCCCCGTCACGGGAATCTTCGCCCGTGACACGACCTCGGCCAAAACATCCAAATGCGTCGCACCGCCGTGCATTTCTGATGTATAGCGGGCGTGAACCGTCAATCCGCTCGCCCCCGCCGCCTCTGCTGCGGCGAGAATCTCAAAAATCGTCGTCCGCTGCGGATACGGCCCAAGGCGCGTCTTCAGCGTAATCGGGAGGTCGGTATTTTCCCGCATGGCCTTGAGCAGGAGAAAAATGCGTCCCGGCGACTCAACCAGCTTCGCTCCCGCACCGCACCGCGTCACCTTCGTCATCGGGCAGCCTGCGTTCAGGTTGATCTCAGCAAACCGCCGGCCATCCCGACCCCTGAAGTTCGAGACTTCGGCCGTTGCCCGAGCAATATCATCCTCTTTCGCACCGAAAATCTGGCATCCGACCAGGCCTTCGCCCTCCATCGTCTCCATCAAGTGCCGCGTGGGGGAACTGCCGTGCGTCAGTCCGGCGGCCGACACCATCTCGGTGTAGGTGAGGTCGGCCCCACCTTCTGTGCAGAGCCGGCGGAACGGTGCATCGGTAAATCCAGCAAGCGGCGCAAGGACAAGCCGCACCCCGGCCAGTGCCGCGCTCATGAGCGGCCCCCCTTCCGGGGCGTGGCACACGCCCGGACGATTTCGGAAATAATCAGCACATTCGCCGAACCCGACGTGGAGACGACTTTCTCGCGAAGGGACATAAAGCGCGCCCGCGCCATACGCAGTTCGTTCAGCGTCCAGTTCCGCAGGAATCCGACATTCTTTCGGACGGCATACGGATTCATTCCCTCCGTCGCCTCGTCTAACCGCCCCCGATCCTGCGCATCCTTCAACTCGACAAGAGACCGGAAGAACTTCTCAACGACCGTCGTCATCAGCACGGCAAAGCCCTTCTCGTTCTCGAAACGCCGAACGGCCTCCAAGGCGGCCCCAAGCCGCCGCGCCCCAAGCGCATCCGTCACCGACCAGATTTCCGGTTCGACACCAACCCCCTGCGAGGTAATCTCGGCTATGTCCTCGGCGCGAATCGTCTTTCGGGCTTCCCCGAGGTAGTCGCGCATCTTGCCGAGTTCGCTCATGAGCGAACGCGAATCCGTCCCGACGCGGGCGACGAACCGCGCCGCCGCATCACCCTCGAACGATAGTCCCATCTCCGCCGCGAAGTCCACCACACGATTCTCGGCGTTCTTCGCCTGTTCCCACGGCTTGCCCGTTGAAAAGACGACGACTTCCGCCGTCCGCTTGAGCGTTTTCGCAAAGATGCTCGTCATGAGCAACTTGGGACCCGAGAGGATGAAGTGCTGATTCCCCGGAAGGTTTCCTCGCGCCAGTTTTGCCGCGAACTTCTCAAGCCCTGTCTTCACCATCTCCGAAGGGCCGCCCGCGCCCCCCTGCGGCAAGAAGATGACATTCTTCCACCAGGTCACCTTGCTTGGATCGAGAAACGGCGGCGTGGAATAGCTCGCATCCGCCTCCTGCAAATCCGCCAACTGCAAGTCGGCGTTCGTTGAATTGAGCGAATCAATGACTTCAAGTCCCGAAGATGCGCCGATGATCCGCCGCGCCGTTTCGGAGACGAGGAAATCGTCCTCACCGATGATGACGTGCACATTTGCCATAGGCAATCAACATTCCCCCCAAAACCATCATACCAAGAGAAATCGTCTGCGAAATCGAGAACGGGCCAACCGCCGCGCGCGGGTCGCCCCGCAGGTACTCCATTCCAAAACGCAGAATGGCGTAACCGACCAGATAAACGCCCGAAAGAACGCCCGGGAATGCGACGACCTTCCGCCGAAGGAAAATCAGGACCGCAAAGAGGACAAGCAAAGCCGCCGATTCAAAAAGCTGGGTTGGGAGCACATGAAGGGACTCCGTTGCCGTGGCGCCAATAAGCCCTGCGTGCACCTGCTCGTACCAAGCTGGCGAATGCGACGGGAAGGCAACCGCGACAGGCGACTCGGAGAGCCTTCCATAGCAACATCCGTAAAAGAAGCAACCGATGCGGCCACAGGCGTGCCCAAGAGGAATCACCGTGCAAAACAAGTCCGCCAGCCGAAGAGGATGCTCGCGCTTCAGTCCACACCAGACAAAGAAAACGACGATGGAAAGCAAAAGACCGCCGTAGAACATGAGTCCTCCCTGGTCAATGCGGATAATCGAGGCCGGTCGCGCCGCAAACTCCGCCTGCCAGTGCTCAATGACATAGGCAATCCGACTGCCGACAACACCCGAAACCATCAGCGAAAAGAGCAGGTTCGAGAGATCCTTGCGCCCGGACAGGCGTTCAATCAGCGACCAGCACAAAATGAAGCCAATGGCCATGCACGCCCCATAGGTCTTCACGTGCAGGAAACCGATGTCAATGAGGTCTGGAAACATGTTCCCCTCCTATCGCGCCTGGCCCGTCTTGTCCACCACCCGATTGGGCTGGACCTTTTCAACCGTTCCAGCCGTCCCGACCCGCGAAACTTCCCGACACGTCTGAATGGACTTCAGGAACGTGAGGGTCGCAAACATCAAGGCAACTGCAATGCCAAGCGAAAGCAAAACATTGTCGACGATAGGAGCCACCAAGTAGGCCACGCAGGTCACCGCCGCCACCAGCAGCGCATAGGGCAGCTGCGTGTTGACATGGTTGATGTGCTTGCACTGCGCCCCGGCGGAGGACATGATGGTCGTGTCGGAAATCGGGGAGCAGTGGTCGCCGCACACGGCACCCGCCATGCAGGCGGACACGGCAATAATCGTCATCGTGGAGCCTGGGATCGCCGCGAGAACAATCGGAATCAAGATGCCGAACGTACCCCAGCTCGTCCCCGTCGAGAACCCGAGAATGCAGGCAATGATAAAGATAATCGCCGGGAGGAAGTCCTTCAGGGACGCGGCAGGCCCATTGATGAGGTCGGAAATGAAGATTTTCGCACCCAGCGAGTCAGTCATTCCCTTCAGGGTCCACGCACAGCAGAGAATCATGATGGCGGGCACCATCGCCTTAAATCCTTCCGGGAAAGCCTCCATGCAGGACTGGAAGGAAATCACCCGCCGACAGACGAAAAAGATGACGGCGAAGACAAGCGCGACAAGCGAACCAAGGGCCAATCCCACCGAGGCATCCGAATCAGAGAAGGCATTGATGAAGTCCATGTTATTCGAACCGCCGAAGAAACCACCCGAATAAATCATGCCGATCGTACAGGTGACAATCAGGAACAGGACGGGAATCACGAGATCGCAAACCTTCCCCTTCTCGTTATGAACCAGTTTCCCCATCATCTCGGAAAGGTTCTCCCGCGCTTCCGCCACACCATTCTTGAGCGCATCCTGCTCATACTTTTTCATTGGACCGAAATCGAACTTGAAGATAGAGACGAAAAACATCGTCAGAATCGTCAGGATGGCATAGTAGTTGTAGGGAATGGCCGAAATGAACAGGGAGAATCCCGACTCCGCGCCAGCCCCCTTCGCGAAACCGGCAACCGCCGCCGCCCAGCTCGAAATCGGCGCGATAATGCAGATTGGCGCCGCCGTCGCATCAATCAGGTAGGCAAGCTTCTCACGCGAGACACGCTTTGCATCCGTCACGGGACGCATCACGCTGCCAACCGTCAGGCAGTTGAAGTAGTCGTCCACGAAAATCAGGATACCGAGAATTGTTGTCGCAACCTGCGCTCCCACACGGGAGCGAATATGCGAAGCCGCCCAACGACCGAACGCGGCGGATCCGCCCGTCCTGTTCATCATCGCGACCAGGGCACCCAAAAGCACGAGGAAGAAAATGATGCCGATGTTGTAAGGATCGGCAACCGACTTGATGAAGCCTTCCTGAACGACATGGACAAGCGTTCCCTCAAAGGAAAAATTGGCATAGAGCAGGCCGCCCGAGAGAATGCCAAGGAAGAGCGAAGAGTAAACCTCTTTCGTAATGAGCGCAAGAAAAATCGCCAGCAGCGGAGGAAACACCGCCCACCAGGAGCCGAAAAAGGCGTTCTTCGTGCGCACCGTCTCCAACGCCCGCGCCTCATTCGTCTTGAAGGACTTGTCATTCTGGACATTCTCCGCATAGGAATCGACATAGGTCTTCGCCGAATCATAGTCCGAAAGGTGATAGACCTTCGTCTCGCCATCCACCTGAACCCTAACGGTGTCAGCAGGCTCGACGACGGGCGCGGCGACCTCTTCCGCAGGTGCCATCACCTTATCGGCGACATTGGTGACCGCCGAATCGGGCACAGGCACAGTGACGGCCGGTGCGACTTCTGCGGCAGTTCCGCCAAAGGCCAAGCCCACGACAGCGGCGGCAATGCAGACTAACTTCTTCATGTTTTCTTACCTTCCTTGAACCTTTCGATTCTTTCTGGAGTAGTGGAAATAAAGTGTCAAATCGGTTGAAACGAGCAGGATGTCGGCCACATAGACAACAATAACCCAAAGCCCCCGCCCGCTAACGAGATGGGAGGCAATGCCAAAGAGATAGCCAAGAATGACGATCATCTCGAACAGGGGGCTCTTGCCATCCACCCGCTTTGCCCGATAGGTCTTCGCGATGGCGAACGGCCACGAGAAACCAAAGATGAACAGCATCGCGAACTCAAGAATTTCAGAGGCCATATTCCCCTTTTCTCAGAACCGAAAGTCCAACTGCCACCGAACGAACCAGGCGGGCTTATCGGTCGCAAAATAATCCCCGGGATTGAAGAGTTCCGCATGAAGATGACCGAAGATCTCCAGACGCTCACCCTTCGACGCATCCGCCAACAAAATGGGGAACTGGTATCGGGCAACACTCAGCAAACCCTTAAACGCACCGTCACCCCCACCAAGTCCGTCGTTCACGGATGCAAACATTGGTCCGGTTGAAAGCGTCACCTGATGCCGCTTGCCGAGGTCGACGCCCCCCGTCAGTTTCAGGAACATCATATTGCTCCACCAGCCAACGCCATAGTGCGTACCATAAAGAAAGGTTTCCGCGTCATTCGCCCCCCGCGACCACATCGGATCCCATGCGTGGTGACCACCGTCCTCTGACGCGGCATTCTCGTCGCCGCTCATCAGGTGTGCGCCAAGGCTACCGAACGGCCGAACCCCCTGCCGGGCCTCCTTCCAATTCACCCCCGCATAAGCGCTCCACCCGGAAAGCCACGCCCCATCACCATTCCGCCCAATCTGCCCCATGCCCTCCATCTGGAGCGAGACCTCTTCCGTCAACTGCGGCATCAACTTGAACCCGAGCAGTTCCCGCCGCGTCCACGGATGACGCTCCCCATTCCGCCAAAATGCCTCCGTCACCTTCTGCATCGCAAAAACCTGATAGGGCAACCAGTCGGCCAGCTTTGCGGACCAAATGCCACCCCAGCCCCAATCGTCCATCTCCACCTCGGAACCAGGCGCAATCCCCGACAGCGATCGATGCTTGGACCGCGTCGTCCCCCACCGTAGCGGATTGTCATCCGAATTATGCAGGAAGAACAGGTCCAGTCGCGTCCCCTCATCCAGTTTCAGGGCCAGTTTTACCATGTCGGAATAGACGGATCGCGAGCCATCACCCGGCGTTCCGTCCACAAAAACATGGTCAAGCCCCCGATAGTTGTAAAGATCCTGCCGACCGATTGAGATGTCAAGCAAGCCGTCGAAGAGTTCCGTCCCCTCAAGGAAAAGATTATCAACAATTACCTCATCGGGAAAAGTCGTCGAATCGATATGAGGCTCCGGGTTCCACCGAAACTCGTCCGCAAGCCGCGTGTACACCCGCCACCGTTCGAGGGCCTTCACTTCCATCCAAACACGCGGACGAAAGCGCACATGATTTCTGAAGGGACCCGCCGCCGAGCGACTGAGATAACCGCCGCCCGGCAACCCCGGCACGTTCTTCATCAGCTCCTGGCGGATACGCAAGTCCGCACCGGCGTTGAACTCAACACCCGAAGCGACTGCGGGCGAACTGAATGCGCCCACCAGAAGGCCGATGAACCCCAGAAGGACTTTCATGCGCACACGTTAACTCGGGCGGTAGGAATCCTTCAGGCTGACCGTCCGATTGAAGACGGGCATCCCGGGCTTGCTGTCGTACTCGTCCGCAACAAAGTAACCCGTACGCTCGAACTGGAACCGTTCACCCCCCTTGGCCTCCGCCAGCAGAGGCTCCACATAGCCCGTGACCACGTGAAGCGAATCCGGGTTCATGTAGGAGAGGAAGTTGTCGGGACCGTCCTTCAGTGGATCCTTCTCGGTGAAAAGGCGGTCGTAGAGACGGACTTCAGCCCGCACACCCGTCGCGCAGTCAACCCAGTGGATTGTTCCCTTTACCTTGCGTCCGTCGGCAGCGTTGCCGCTCCACGAAAGCTCATCCCACGTGCCGTGAATCTCGACGACCTTCCCAGACGAGTCCTTCGTGCACCCGGTGCACTTGAAGATGCAGGCACCGCGCAGGCGCACTTCCTGCCCCGGGGCCATTCGGAAGAACTTCTTTTCGGGAACTTCCATGAAGTCCGCCCGATCGATCCAGATCTCGCGCCCGAACGGAACGCGCCGCGTTCCCGCCGCCTCATCCAGCGGATTGTTCGGCAACTCCACCTCACGCGCCCCGCCTTTCCAGTTGTCGATAACGACCTTGACAGGATCCAGCACGGCCATCCGGCGCAAGGCCGTACGGTTCAGTTCCTCGCGGACACACCACTCAAGGAGTGCCGGGTCGCTCTCACTCTCGAACTTCGAGACACCCACGCGTTCACAGAATTCACGAATGGCACCCGGCGTATAGCCGCGACGACGCATACCGCACACCGTCGGCATACGCGGGTCGTCCCATCCGTTGACATGTTTTTCCGTCACGAGCTTCAACAAGAGACGCTTCGACATCACGGTGTAGGTGATGTTAAGACGCGCAAACTCGCGCTGATGCGGACGAATCTTCACACCGTTGCGAACGACGAGAAGTCCCATTTCATCCAGCCGATCCACCACCCAGTCGTAGAGCGGACGGTGCACCTCGAACTCAAGCGTACACATCGAATGCGTCACGCCTTCGAGGGCATCCTCAATCGGATGCGCGAAGTCATACATTGGATAAATGCACCACTTGTTCCCCAAATGATAGTGCGGGACATGGCGAATGCGATAGATGACGGGGTCGCGAAAATGAATGTTGGGCGAGGCCATATCAATCTTCGCCCGCAGACACCACTCGCCGTCCGCATACTTGCCGTCCCTCATCTCACGGAAGATGGTCAGGTTGCGCTCGGGCGACGTGTCGCGCCCGGGACTCGCCTTGCCGGGCCGTTCGGGCACACCACGATATTCCTTCCACTCCTCCTGCGTCAGGTTGCAGCAGTACGCCTTGCCGGCCTTGATGAGGTTCTCGGCGATTTCATACATACGGTCGAACATATTCGACGCGTTGTAGAAGCCCGGCTCCCCGGCATCACCCTCACCCGACCACTGGAATCCAAGCCAATTGATGTCCTTGCGAATGTTCTCGGCGTATTCATCGGACTCCTTCGTCGGATTTGTATCGTCCAACCGAAGGTGACATTCGCCATTGAAAAGCTGGGCCATCCCGAAATCAACGCACACGGCCTTCGCATGGCCGATGTGAATGTAGCCATTCGGTTCCGGCGGGAAGCGGGTCACGACCTTTCCACCGGTCGTCCCGTCCGCGACGTCCTTCTCAATCCACTGACGGAGAAAGTGCCTCGAAGTATCTGATTCGTTCATGTCCATATTATACCAAATCTGGCTTCACACGGAGCGATTCGGACGGATCAAAGCGAGCAGTCCCCCAAGGGTAGGCTCCCAGTTCGACCAGGGCCTCCCCCGCAAGGAAGAGCGACCCGCAAACAAGCGTTCGCCGTCCCGAGTGCCGCGCCGCCCCGAGTGCCGCCGCAAGCGTCGGCATCGCGACCGCCGGAATTCCCGCCTCGCGCATCCGCCGCGCCGTCTCCTCGGCCGACAGCGAACGCGGATTCACCGTCCGCACGGCAAAACCCTGCGCGACAAATGGTGCAAGCTCCCGCAGGACCGCCGCGCTATCCTTGTCCCCACAGAAACCAACGACGAGGGTCAGCCCCTGCTGACCCTCGGCCCGGAGGGAGTCAGCCAAAGCCCGCGCTGCCGGCGGATTGTGCGCACCGTCAACAATGAACTTGCCCACATGCTGGTAGCGTCCCGGCCAGACGACGGATGAAAGCCCCGCACGGGCCCGTGCGACCCCATCGGGCGGCAGAATCGCCTTCAGGGCCGCCAGGGTCGTCACCGCATTCTCGCGATTGAACGAGCCGTGCAGACTGAAGGATTCCGGAATCTCATCCAACTTCACACAGTCAGGCGCATAGATGAAAGGTGCCGCCATCGCCTTCGCCCGCGTTTCGACGACGGACCGAACCGACGGCTCGTTCGCCCCAAGGACAACGGGAACACCAGGCTTGATGATGCCCGCCTTTTCAGCGGCAATTTTCTCAACCGTATCCCCGAGCCAGTCGCAGTGGTCAAGCCCAATGCGCGTGATGATCGTCAATGCAGGCGCACAGATGTTCGTCGCATCCAGCCGTCCGCCAAGCCCCGTCTCCAGAATCGTCCAGTCCGGTCGCGCCGCCGCGTAGACCTGAAAGGCGACCGCCGTCAGGGCTTCGAAGAATGTCAGTTCCGCGAGCGCCCCATCCGTCCGAACGGCCGCGGCAACCCGTTGGGCCGCCGCGGCAAGCGGTGCATCGTCCATCGGTTCGCCGTTGAGGAAGAAGCGCTCGTTCATCCGTACGAGATGGGGGGAGGTATAGCGACCGACTGTGGCACCCGTCGCCCGCAGGCAGGCATCGAGGATGGCGCAGACCGCCCCCTTCCCATCCGTCCCCGCGACATGAATCGCCCGCACGGACGCCTGTGGATTCCCCAGTGTTGCGCATGTGCGCCGAATCGTCTCCAGCCCGGGTTTCATGCCAAAACGCCGCCGTGCGGCAAGTTCATCAAGAAATTTCATAATCCAAACGCGACGACGCTCACCGCACTCACCGCATAACCAAGCAGGATCAGCCAAAGAACACGATCCGTCAGAAGAATCTTTTCGGGACGCCCCGTATCGCCGCGCCCCCAGGCAAGCGAAGCATAACGCACGATGCCGATCAGGACGAACAGCGCAGTGACCCACAGCCACGGGAAGCGAACCCCCATCTTCGATGTCAGCGTGTAGGCAAGATACTCGGCAACGGAAGCCAATCCAGAGAGGACAATCAGGGCCGTCAGAACCTGCGGGTGGTAGTGCTTCAGGACGGCACGCGAATCTGCCGCGATTTCACGTTCGTGCTTGCGCTTGCAACACGCGAGAAACATCGAAAGCGTAAATGTGCAGACCAAGAGCCAGGGCGAGACGTAGGCGGCGATAATCGCCGCGCCCGCAACGGCGCGAAGGACGAATCCCGCCGAAAGCGTCACGACATCGACATAGGGGATACGCTTGAGAAACCCCGTATAAAGGCACTGCATCACCGTATAGGCCAGCATCGTTCCAAACGCCAGTGTCCTGGATGGGAGAAGCATCACAATCAGAGCCGGATAGGCAAAACCCAAGGCAAAGAGTACAAGTGCCGCCCGAACGGCCGAGATGCGCGAAATCAGCCCAGCGGCAATCGGACGCAACCGCTTCACGGGATGCAGGCGATCGGCCTCATAGTCCGAGACGTCATTCAACAGGTAAAATGCCGAGGACACCAACGAAAAGGCCCCCGCCATCGCAAACGCCAGCAGAAACGACTGCCAGCCACGCACGATGTCGTGCTGGCTCGCATCCGCCACCGAGAAGAACCAGGCCATCATCACGACCCCATTCTTCGTCCACTGGTCCACGCGAATGGCCCGCAGCCAGGTTCTCAGTCTTTCATCGTACGCCATTTGAACAAGCCCCAGAAAAGAGAATGGTCCGTGCAAATCGGATTGGACACGCTCTCGTAAAAGGTCCAAAACGCCGACCAGTTGCGGTCCACGGACGGCACCCAGCGAATCGGGAAGAGCCCGAGGACGCGGCTGTAGGTCTCGTCACCAGTCTTGTCGACAGCCGTTTCCTCATAAAACGGCCACAGCCTGAAATAGCGCGCATTCTTCACCCAAAAGGGGAAAAACCGCGTCTCCTCAAGCCCCCCCTCGCCATTACGGTAGATCTCAACACCGCGCCACAGCCAGCGGGTCACCGAACTCGTCCGCGCCCCATCCGCAAAGCGGTAGTCGATGCTGCGCTCGTAAAGGGGGAAGATTGACAGGCGGCTACGCCGCACACCCGTCTCCCACTCAATGAACGGCCACGGACAGCGCACCCGAATCTGCGGCGCTGAATTGCCGCGCTCGACACTGACCCGCGACTGCGTCTCGGCATACGAGAAGAATGGCGGCAGGAAGAGATCCTGCCGCTCACGCTCACGGCGGACGCGCCCATACAACGGCCAGAACATCCAGGACGAACCAGCCCCCGCCGTGTCGCGATCAACTCGATAATCCGCCCAAGTCAAAATCGGCCAGAGGACATAACGGTGGTCGCTTTCTCGCTGGTGGTTCAGCCCGTAAATCGGCCAGGCACCCCACGAACCGTCAGTCCGCCAGTGGACGAACGGAAAGAGGACGACATTGGACGTCATCCATTCGCCCGTCGAGGGACGCGGCATTCGGTATCGCATCCAGACCGGCCAGAGGGCGAACTCCCAGTCATACATCAGGAGGAAGTGCGGATGCCGCCCATAAAGGGGAAAAAGCCCCGCATAGGAATCGCCTTCCCGCGTCCGCCCGTTGAACCAGATCGGCATGATTTCAAACAGGTAGCCATCGTTCTGCTCGTCCTGCTCATGGACGAACCAGCAGAACCGCCACCAGTCGCGATGCCGAGTGAAGACTGGCCAGCAGACATCCGTCGTCTCCGCCTCCGTGGACCAAAACGGCCCGAGCGACCGGTAGTCCGGTCGCTGGGCGTAGAATGGGCCAACCTGAAGGGCCGAGGCTAAAAGCAGTTCACCGAACATCCTTCAGCAGCGTCTCGTACTCCTTGCGCTCGTACTCGGAGAGCTCACCCAGTCGGCTCTGGACCTTGCGGAGCGTCACGCGTCCGATCTTGCGTTCGCCGCGGGCAATCTGCACCCGTGCAAGCGAGATGAGCATTCGGATGTCTTCCTCACGTCCATCGACCTTCGAGAGTTCGCAGGCCTTCTCAATGCATTTCTGCGCCTCGGCAAGATCGCCCTGTCGACCCATCAGAATGCTGCCGAGCGTCTCCCAGGCAACATACAGATTCGGCTCGGTCCGCACCGCAAGGCGGGCATAGCGCTCGCCTTCATCAAAGCGGTTCTGACGACGATAGACCTCCGCAAGATCGTTCATCGCGAGCACGACGGGCCGCCTCGCATCGGCAGCCTTACGCAGGTATTGCTCAGCCAAGGCAAGGTCGTTCTTGCGCAGGGCAAGCGACCCCATCACGTAGTTCGCAAGGGGAGCCTTGCGATTCCGGCGCAACACGTCCATCGCGTGACGTTCGGCCGACTCGGCATCATCAAGCGAGATGTCAAGACCAAGGACGAGGTCCTGCGTCGCCGCGACGTCCGGACGCGCCTTTGCCGCGACAACGAAAGCGTCGCGGGCGGCACGACGGCGCTCGACGCCCTTGCGCAAGTAGAGGAACGCCCGCGTCGTCTGAACGTAGTAGTCGTAGGGACTGCGCGCCTGCTTTTCCATCGTCGGCAGAATGCGGTCCTCAAGGTCGCGTTCAAGTGAAAGCTTACGCTTCGTGTCCTTCGTCGCATCACACATCTGCATCGTGACCGCCGCAAGAAGCGACCAGGCGCGCAGATCGGACGCATTGGCATCGGTGACTGCCGAGAGAATCTTACGCGACTTCTCAAGCTCGTTCTTCATCAGCGCGAGCATCGCAAGTTCAATCTGGACACGCGGATCATCACCGCCAACGCCCGTCGCTCGCTCCAAGTAGTTGAGGGCCTTCTCGCTGTCGCCGTCCAGCAGCGAGAGACGCATCATGCCCACAAGCGCGTCATGGTCGTTCGCATTCTTCGCCAGAACCTCCTCATAGACCTCGCGGGACTTCGCCCGCTCGTCCTCGCTCGCATACAGGGCCGCCATCATGTTCAGAAGCGAGCTGCGGCGATCGGTCGGAATGAAGTCAATGGCGCGGCGAATCTGGGTCAGGGCATCGCCCGGACGACCCGAACGCGCCCACGTGAAGCCGAGACGGATGAAGATTTCGGGATTGCGAATGTAGCCGTAGTAGTTCGACAGTGCCCACAGACGGTAGCGGCGGCTCGGGTCGTCGACAATCGAACGCAGGCGGCGTTCAAGGTCATTCTTCTTCGCCAAGGCACGCGCATACTTCGCCCGCGCCATCTCGAACAGGTTGAAGAGGGCGCAGACATTATCCACATCAATGTCGGACAGCACGAGCTCGTACATATCGAACGCCTCGTCATCACGCCCCTGCTCCTGAAGCCAAACGCCGCGGTTGTTGGCCACGAGTCCCATGTGGCGGCGCATCTCGAAGCGCATCTTGTCCACGGGATTTTTCGTCTGCCCGACCTTGAAGCTACCCCACTCCTTCGGCGCATGGAGAATCTCGGCGAACTCCTTCCACTGCTTCCAGTCGGGCTTGCGCTCGGGGTCGGAACCGAAGAAGAGGAATTCCGGCACGGGTTTCAGCCCGGCCGAATACCACAGGTCGGGCGCACCGAAGACTGCGACGGACTTCGCCGCCTGCGGGTCGAACGAGAACCAGTCCTGCACGAACGGCAGCACACCCAGCGAAAGAGAGAGTGAGAGTTCTGCATTCCGATCCCCGGCAAGCCCCTTCTCGCGGACCAGTTCGGCCAGACTCGACAGGTAACTGCGGTCGAGATCCCGATTGAGCGAAATCAGATTCAGTTCAATATTCCGCCGCGATGCGACCAGGCGCAGGTGATCGTCCAGCGTACCATCCGAAACAAGCCACTTGCGGTCGCCGAGGTCGTCGATGACCTTCTCGGCCAGACGATCGGCAAAACTGCCGCGCATCGCGTCGAACGAGAAGAGGTTGAAGGCGCACGTAAAGAGGTAGACGACAGCGAGAAGTCCGCCGCCAATGTAGGCGAAGATCCGCCCACGGCCGTCGGCGACTATGTCCTTCGACTCATTCACAATCGGCTTCACACGCGCCTGCAACCACCAGTAGGCGGCAAGATAGCCCGCGACCGCCGCGACAAAGGCCGAACTCGTCACAGGCAGGATGCCATAGGGCTCCATTCGGGTGGAGGGGGACAGGGGCGTCGCAATGGCGACAATCGAGACCACGCCAAGGCCAAGGTTGAACGCCCACTGCATCCAGTCGCCCTTCTCATTGAAGGACTTCGCACTGGCAAAAATCGACACGACGAACGGCACCGTCGCCAGCAGAACGACGGCGAGCCATCCGTCCGTCTTCACATAGCCGCGCAACTGCTGCATCAGCGTGCGTAAAGTACCAAAGATAGTCCCGTTGTCGGAAGCGAAGAGCAGGAAGATAACCACGGCCACGATCGCAAAAAACGAAACCAATGTGACGACACTACGCCCCTTCTTCTGCGACACGATGACGAGGGCTGCCAGCATCAGCGGCGACAGGACGACAAACAAGGCCGAATCGACACATCCAACCCCCCAAGCCATACCAATGACAATTGGGAAAAGATAGTCCAGGAGCCATTGCCACCGCGTGATCCGCAACCAGGCAATGGGGAGCAGAGCGCACAGCATCGCCCATGTGAAGTCAAAGAGACGCGGCTCAAGGTGCGTCGCCGCCGCCCTGACGGACGGGGTCAGCATGAAGACGACAGCCGCAACAAGGCCCGCCAGCCGCCCGGCCGATGTCGCATGAGCCTGCGATGCCTCGCCGTATGTGCGCATTCGCACGAAGAACGAAATGAGCAGATAAACGGCGACAACGGAAATCACGCCACAGATTGGCGCAATCGCATTTCCACTACCAAGGAATCTGGCAATCTGCGCCATCAGGGGATACGGCGTCGAAACCGCCGCGTCGAGGCCCTGCCAAACGACCATCAGGTGCGTACTTTCACCCGGATAGGCAAAACTCGCCATCGACAGCCCGTAGACAATCGCCGAGACAACGGCCAGCACAAGGGCGATCAGCCAGTCGGCTTTTCCAAACGCGACATTCTTTATCTGCTGCATGATGTATCCGCTTCCTTTCTCTCTTTTAAATCAACCTCTCGTGCGTGAAGGGGGGGGGGGAACCCCACTCACGCGACCTTCGATAGGGCCTGTGCAAGATCCTCGATGAGGTCGTCAGGATCCTCCAGTCCGACGGACAGGCGAATGAGATCCGGCGGAATGCCCGCCTCCTTCAGCTGCTCGTCCGTCAGCTGCCGATGGGTATGCGAGGCCGGATGCAGAACGCAGCTCCACGCGTCCGCCACGTGCGTGACGATGCCAATCAGCTTCAGCGAGTCCATGAAGGCGATTGAGGCCTGACGACCGCCGCGAATGCCAAATGTCATCACGCCACAAGGGGCCGGCCCGTCGAACTGTTTCTTGACGAGGGCATTGTACTTCGAATCCTCAAGCCCCGCAAAGTTCACCCACGCGACCTTCTCCTGCGTACGGAGCCACTTGGCAATCTTGAGCGCACTCTCGGCATGCCTCCGAATGCGCAGGTGGAGCGACTCAAGCCCGATATTGACGAGAAACGCATTGAAAGGCGAAGGTATCGAACCGTAGTCCCGCATCAACTGGGCCGTGCATTTCGTGATGTAGGCGAGCTTGCCAAACGTCTTCGTGTAGCTCAACCCATGATAGGACGGATCTGGGGCAACAAGCCCGGCGAACTTCTCAGGGTACTTCTCCCAGTCAAAATTGCCACTGTCGACGATGCACCCACCGACCTGCGAGGAATGACCGTCCATGTACTTGGTCGTCGAATGCGTCACAATGTCGCACCCGAAGCGAAACGGTCGACACAGGATAGGGGTCGGGAAGGTGTTGTCCATAATCAGCGGCACACCATTGCGGTGCGCAATACAGGCAAACTTCTCAATGTCCAGCACACACCCGGACGGATTGGCCACCGTCTCGCCGAAGACACACTTCGTATTCGGACGGAACGCGGCCTGAATCGTCTCCTCGTCCGCATCGGGGTCGACGAATGTGAATTCGATGCCAAGTTTCTTCAGCGAGACGGCGAAGAGGTTGAACGTTCCGCCGTAGATTTGCGCGGAACTCACCACATGATCCCCCGCACTGCAGAGGTTGAGCACGGCAAAAGTCGAGGCGGCCTGCCCCGAACTCGTAAGTATCGCCGCGACACCCCCTTCCAGTGCCGCAATCTTCTTGGCCACCTGATCGTTCGTCGGATTCGCCAGCCGCGTGTAGAAATAGCCGGAGGCCTTCAAGTCGAAGAGGTCCGCCATGTGCTGGGTCGTATCGTACTTAAAGGTCGTGCTTGCGTAAATCGGGAGCTGCCGCGGCTCTCCGCAAGCAGGACTCCATCCGCCTTGAACGCAAAGTGTATCGAGTTTCACAATGTTTCCTTTCACCTTTTTCGTGCGTATTATAGCATAAATTCGCGCTCAAAATGGATTTATTGCCTGAGTGAAAATCGGAAAGCCGAATGGGCCAGCAAAAGCGGCAAGGAACCATACCCGAGAGGAAGGACTGGAAGAATGTGCCCGGGGCCTGCGCATCTCCCTGCGCGCCTTCGCACGGATGCACGCTTTCGCGACGGCCTGAATCGGCGCGGAAATGCCCATCACAAACGGGGTTTTTGACGATTATAGAGAGTGGAGAGGCCCATCGCCACGGGCGGAGACAGGCGTGACGACGGGAAAGCACCTTAGTCCTTTGCACAAACCACTAAGGTGCTTTGGGTAAACCACCTTAGTCCTTTGATCAAACCACCTTAGTGCTTTCCCGACGACTTGCGCATCCTCGACCCGTTGGGTTGCGCATCCCAGGCCCATTAGGTTGCGCAAGTCAGACCCCCTGGGTTGCGCATCCCAGACGCTTCCATTGCTCCTGCCAACCCGTTCCCTTCAGGAACGCCGTGCTGGGACTCTGGCATTCCCCGTCAATGCGTAGATGATGATCCGCGACACACTCCCTGACAGGTCGTCCCGTGCCGGAGGACATTCTACGCCCAGTCTGAGATCAGCGATCCGACTTGAGGTTATTCGGCCAAAAAGCGATCCCAGGCCTCTTCAATTTGGGGCATGAGGTTTTCGGGCACGCCGAGCGCCTTGACTACCTCGCGAGCAATCAGTCGATGACCCGCCGCGACCGGATGAATGCCGTCGTAGGTGAAATGGCGTTCGCCCGTCTGTGGAAGCTTGACCAATGCGTCAACCTCTGCCCGCCGACAATCCGCCAACGGCAGTGCGCGGCGTTTGGCCTCCGCACGAATGAAATCGGCGAAAAGATTGAGCTGCCGATTCTCGTCGTTATCAGGATCTTCCTGAATCAGCGTGGGTGTCAACGGAACGACCAGCACGTCCCTGCGCGCCGCCGCCAAGAAAACCACCCTCGCGGCAGGTTGAATGCGCCGCGAAAGGCACAAAAACGGCGCGGCAGTTTGCGGAATTCGCGGCAAAACGAGCAGGCGGAGACACCGCTTCGACCGCATGCCTCCGCCGAACGAGCGGCTTCGCGGCGGATGCCGTCGGGCACGGGAAATTGCCGCGATGCGCACGGGGCGCACATCTCCTGCGCACGACAGGTCGCCAACAGGCTCATCCAAACTAAAACTGCCAGGCAAGTCCAACGACCCCGACCGTCAAGTCCCGCCGCGCACAATCCCCTGGACGCGCCTTGACCTGTTCACGGATGCCCGAATCAACAAGGCCGAACTGCGTCACCCCACCATATACACTCAGCGTATCCGTCAGGGCATATTTCAGCAGAAGCGTCAGCGTCGCCGAGTTTACACCGCTGCGATAGTGCGCCTCCGTCGCCGTCCAGTGACCAAATCGCCGCTGATTCCAACACCTCGGCCCTCCGTCCACAAAAAAGTGAGGAAGGAATGAAATGCGCTCAACAAGGGGAATTTCGCGATAGATTCCGACACGAATGCCTGGGCAAGTATAGGGATGGACAATCCATCGCACAAGAGAATAAACGGAAAACCAAGGCGTTTTCAGCGTCTCCCGGTTGATGCCCTCTCGATAAGTCCGTGTTGCGCCGCCCCGATACCCAATCATCTCGTCCCACTGGTATGAAAACCGCGAATCGAGGCTCCATCCTTCGGCAATGTTCCACTCATACCCATACATGACCCACGGGTCGAACTCGTTGACGAAATTGCGGCGAATGCCGCGATACCGGCGGCTGAGATCCGTCAGACTCCAGTACCCGAGGTTGACATACCCCAACTGTCCAAGGCGGTAGCCCAAGCCGAGATCCGTCGTCATGACCGGCCGCGTTGCCACGATTTTGCCGCGTGTGATATTGGCTGTCGCAAACTCAGGGTTCACCCAGCCATACGGACGAAATGATTCTTCACATTCCGCCGCGCACGCTTCCCCGACAACGAGAAAGGCCAACCCCACCAGCAACCGTCGAGAAACCTGTCCAAGCCGAGAACTGACGCTCCCCCGACGAGGCTGGACAACCGCTGAAACGATCTCTTCCATTCCTTTTCCTTTGCGCTTTTTGGCGGATATTCTACCATAAAGACGGCTGGCGCGGCAAAATTGCCCCTCCGTGCGAGCCGTTGACCGCGATTTCAGGCAATCGAATTTGGTATAATACCCAGTCAATGAAACCCGCATGGTCCATATTACCGGAGGAATGGAAGCCCATCCTCGTCGAACGGGGTCTGCGCGCCTTCCGTGCCGACCAGATTCTTCAGTCCCTCTACCGCGACTACATCACGAACTGGGACGAGGCGACAACGCTCCCCAAGGACTTCCGGGAATCTCTCAAGACGGAATTCCCGATTACCTCCTACGAGGTGCTGGATGTCTCGACATCCTCGGATGGAACGAAAAAGCTCCTCATCGGCTTTGCGGACGGCAATTCGGTCGAGACCGTGCTCATTCCCGCCACGGGGCGGTTCACCCAGTGCATCTCGACCCAGGTCGGCTGCGGGATGGGCTGCGCCTTCTGCGCCAGCGGTTCGCGCGGCGTCGTGCGTTCGCTCACGGCCGATGAAATTGTCGCGGAATACATGGCCGGGCGCACATTTGGCGAGATTACGAACATCGTGGTCATGGGCATGGGCGAACCGTTCGCCAACTATGACGAGACGCTTCGTGCGCTCAAGCTCATCAATGCGGGCAAAGGCCCGAACCTCGGTGCGCGGCACATTACGCTCTCGACGTGCGGTGTCGTGCCCGGCTTCGCCCGCCTCGCGGCGGAAGGCATCCAGTTCGAACTCTCCGTCTCGCTTCACGCCCCCAATGACGCGTTGCGTTCGCAGCTCATGCCCGTGAACCGCAAGTGGCCGATTGACGAACTCCTCACCGCCTGCGCCGACTACACGAACAAGACAAAGCGAATCATTACGTTCGAATATACGGTTATTCGCGGCGTTAACGATTCCAGGGCGTGCGCCGAGGAACTCGCCCGCCAGGTTCGCCGCGTCCCGATGGCGAAGGTCAATCTCATCCCCCTTTCACTCGTCGAGCACCGCCCGGACTTCAAGACCCCGAGCGATGAGACGATGCTGATGTTCCTCGACGTCCTGATGAAGAACCACGTGCAGACGATGCTCCGCCGCAGCCGCGGCAAGGACGCAAACGCCGCCTGTGGGCAGCTTCGTCTCAGGCATCTCGATTTGTGATATAATATGCGCTCACTCATTTCAGTCTGTGACGGGCGGCACGGTTGCCGTGCGTGTGACAAACTGAGTCTACAGGGAATGATTATGAACAGTAAGAAGCATAGCCACGTCTTTACGTCGGAGTCCGTTTCGGAGGGGCATCCCGACAAGGTGGCGGACCAAATCTCCGATGCAATCCTCGATGCCTGTCTGAAGGCCGACCCCCACGCCCATGTCGCCTGCGAAACAATGGTTGGGCCGGATGTCGTCGTCAACATGGGCGAGATTACCTGCAAGAATTTCAAGAAGATTGACGCGGAAGCCATCGCACGGCGCGTCGTCAAGAAAATCGGGTACGACACACCTGCCGAGCACTTCAGCTGGGACACCTTCGCCTACACCTCCTATCTGCACGGCCAGTCCCCCGACATTGCCCAGGGCGTCAACCGAAAGTCCGTCAAGAAGCAGGGTGCGGGCGATCAGGGCATGATGTTCGGCTATGCGACGAATGAAACCGAGCAGCTGATGCCCGCACCAATCGTCTACTCGCACGGCCTCCTCAAGGAATTTGCCAAGCTGCGCCATTCCGGGGACTTCCCCTGGCTGCGGCCCGACTCCAAGGGTCAGGTCTCCGTCGTCTACGAGGACGGCAAGCCCGTCCGCATCGACACCGTCGTCCTTTCCCACCAGACGACGGAAGAAGGTGCGACGAAGGCGAATTACGCCAAGATTGAGGAAATCGCCCGCAAGTACCTGTCCAGCACGGGACTCCTGACGGAAAAGACGCGCTTTCTCATCAATCCGACGGGCAAGTTCGTCGTCGGCGGGCCGTGCGGCGACTCGGGACTGACCGGCCGCAAGATTATCGTCGACACCTACGGCGGACTCGCGGCGCACGGCGGCGGGGCATTTTCGGGCAAGGACCCCTCGAAGGTCGACCGTTCGGCGGCCTATTATGCGCGCTATGCCGCGAAGAACATCGTCGCGGCGGGTCTTGCGGACCGTTGCCAGATTCAGGTGGCCTACGCCATTGGCGTGGATAAGCCCGTCAGTTTCTGCGTGAAGACGTTCGGCACGGCGAAGAATGGCGCGACGGATGAGAAACTTGAGAAGATGCTCGCCTCCGGCAAGATCTTCGACTTCCGCCCCTATGCGCTGATTGAGGACCTCAAGCTGCTCTCGCCACGCGGATGGAAGTACGAGGATACCGCAACATACGGCCACTTCGGACGCGACATCTTCCCATGGGAGAAACTCAACAAGGTCTCGAAACTGAAGAAGTGGTTCAAGTAGGGAATCTCTACGTTCACTTCCCCTTCTGCCGCCGCAAGTGCACCTACTGTGCGTTGCACTCGCGGGCGGGCATGTCGGAAGCATCGCGGGCCGCCTATGTCGGGCGGCTCGCGGCACTTTTGTCTTCGCGGCAATCCACCGCCCCCTTCTTCACACTCCCAAACAAGCTGAAGACCGTTTACTTCGGCGGCGGCTCGCCCGCACTCTGCGACCTCGCCCCCCTTTTCAAGGTCTTGGGGCCGCACCTTTCGGACGAAACCGAGTTCACGGTTGAACTGCATCCGCTTGACGCGACGACCGACACGCTCAAGCGTCTGAAGGACGGCGGCGTGAATCGGATCTCAATGGGCGTACAGTCCCTTGACGATGCCATCCTCAGCAAGATGGGGCGCGGCTACACCTTCCACGATGCCGAGCGTGCATTCTACCGCATCCGCGAGCATTTCGAGAATGCCGGCATCGACCTCATCGTCGGCTATCCGGGCGAAGAATGCGCCCTCTCACCGCGACACGCACGACTCGCCAAGTGGGGGCTCGCCCACTGTTCGGTCTATTCCCTCATCCTTGAGGAGAAATCCATCCTCGCGAACCAGGTTCGCCGCAAGGTTTCGCCGCCCCCACCCGATGACGACACGACGCTCAACCGACTTTCCATCGTCGCCGCCTTCCTGAAGGAGATTGGACTCAACCGATACGAAATCGCCAACTATGCCGCGCCGCACAGGGAGTGCCGGCACAATTTCGCCGTCTGGCGCGGAGAGGACTACGTCGGACTTGGGGAAGGTGCACATGGCCGAATTGGCCGCCTGCGCTTCAAGGACTTCGGGATGGATTCCATGAAGCAGGAGGAGGTCTCGCCCGATGCGGACATGAAGGAACGAACGCTCTTTCGCCTCCGCACACGGGAAGGCCTCGATGCCTCGGCCCATCCCGAATGGCTACCGACGCTCGAATCGTCCGTCAAAGAGGGGCTTCTCACCCGCATCGGAACTGGGTCTTGCTACAAGCTGACCGAGCGCGGCACCGAAGTCTGCGACGCGATTCTCACCGAACTCATCTGAAACAGGACAAATGAAACAAAAAGAAACGGGCGTTGCCTTCGCAACGCCCGTTCATCTTTCAGCCTGACGAAAGACTTACTTCGCCGTCAGAGCCGCCACACCGGGAAGAACCTTGCCCTCAAGGAATTCGAGGGAAGCGCCGCCGCCCGTCGAGATGTGCGACATCTCAGCCGCCTTGCCGCTCTTCTTCACCGCGCTGACGGAGTCGCCACCGCCGATGATCGACGTGCCGCCATTGGCCTTGACCGTCGCCACCGCGTCGCAAACGCCGTAGGTACCCTTCGCGAGAGGCGCAAACTCGAAGCAGCCCATCGGGCCGTTCCACACGACCGTCTTCGCGCCCTTAATCGCCTCGCTGAAGAGAGCGACCGTCTTCGGGCCGATGTCAAGACCCATCCAGCCATCCGGAATGTCATCCTCGCAGACCTTAATCTGGACGTCGGACGCATCCTTCTCAGCCGGGAACTTGTCGGCAATCACATTGTCGATGGGGAGCAGAAGCTTGATGCCCTTCGCGGCAACCGCCTCCATCATCTCCTTGCAGTAGGCGATCTGCTCGTCTTCGCAAAGGGAGTTGCCAATCTTCATGCCCTGCGCCTTCTTGAAGGTATAGGCCATGCCACCGCCGATGATCAGCGTGTCAACCTTGTTGAGGAGGTTCTTGACGACCGCGAGCTTGTCGGAGACCTTCGCACCGCCGAGAATCGCGACGAACGGACGAACCGGGTTCTCAACCGCATCGCCGAGGAACTTGAGTTCCTTCTCCAGCAGGAAGCCCGAGACCGCCGGCTGGATGTAGTCGGCAATGACCGCCGTCGACGCATGGGCGCGGTGAGCCGTACCGAATGCATCGTTGCAGTAGATGTCGCCGTAGCTCGCGAGCTTCTTCGCCATTTCCTGACGCGCCGCCTTGAGCTCAGCCTTCTTCGCCTGATACTCCTCTTCGGTCAGATGGATGCCCTTCTTCTCGTCATCCTTCTTCACCTTGCCGTCTTCGGCCTTGTAGAAACGGGTGTTCTCAAGAAGCGCAACCTCGCCGGGCTTGAGGGCCTTGACGACATCGTCCGCCGCCAGACAGTCGGGAACGAACTTGACTTCCTGACCAAGCTTCTTCGAAAGTTCCTCGGCAACGGGCTTCAGCGAGAACGCCGCCTCGTAGCCCTTGCCCTTCGGACGACCGAGGTGGCTCATGAGGACGAGGCTACCACCCTGCTCAAGCACGTACTTGATCGAGGGGAGCGCCGCGACGATGCGCGTATCGTCGGTAATCTTGCCCGAGCCATCCTTGGCCATCGGCACATTGAAATCAACACGCATGACGACGCGCTTGCCCTTGAGCTCGACGTCGCGCAAAGTCTTCTTGTCCATCTTTCCTATACCTCCGTAGCGACCGCCTTACTTGGCGGCCATCTTGTTCATCTTAAGCTGTGCACGGCTCTTCTTGCGATCAGCCGTATTCTTCTTGATGATACCCTTCTTCACGGCCTTGTCGAGACCCGAGACGAATTCCTTGAACTTCTTCTCGGCAGTCTCTTTCTCGCCCGCATCGGCGGCCTTGAAGAGGTTCTTGTGCGCATCGTGCAACTTCGCCTTCACGGTCGAGTTGCGCTTGTTCGCCTTCGCGTTCTGACGGTCACGCTTCCTGGCGGCGCGGCCGCCCTTGATGTTAGCCATATCTTCTTATACTCCTGTTTCGGAATGTTTGAGTGTGTATTATACTCTTTTTTGGTTACTAAAATCAAGTGGGCTTTCGATAGAGTTGTCCCATTTCCTATCATTCCCTCTGTCTACGCCCCTTTCGCCACGCGAAAACGCGGCACCCGTCCGCTCCTTTTCGGCCAAATGACCATCCAAAAGGGCACGAGAAACGCCCTTGCACCCCATGCTCACGGAGGGAACACGGGCGAATCTTTCGGATGCCGACGCATCAGGGCTACCGTTCATCACATCTCCTAAAGACGGAGGGACTCGCCAGATTGCCAACAAGTCCCTCCGATGACGCGTTTCACCTTTTATCAACGGATGATGATTCGGAATCCGCCGGACGAAATCACCACCGTCCCCTGCGCACCTTCCGAGGAGTCCATCACGTAGTCCCCCAGTGCCGCGTCCCCAACCTTGTAGACCCCGGCCGGAATCTTCTCGCCGCCGAGGCTCAGCACCCTCAGCGTGAGGCTCCTTCCATTCAGGTCAATCTTGCCGTTCGAACCGGCCGCAATCGTGGCCGCTCGCAGGCTCAAGTCCTCCCCAAGGCGGACAATCGCCGCCTTTTCAACGGAAAGCGCGGCATTTTTGAGTTCTTTCGCCGTCTCGTTTCCGTCGGCCTGCGAGGGTAGGACCGTCGGAACCTGGATGTCGGACGACCCCGTATTACGCACGACAATCGTACCGGCCCCGTCTTCCTCGGCACCTTCCTGGAGATAGATCGTGCCAGCGGAGGCATCATAGCCCGTCCCCACCTGACCAGCGTTCCCGATGCCGCCAACGACCGAGATGGCCGACTTCCAGTAATCGGAGAAGACCGCGTCCGCGTCCGTCAGTTTGATCGCCACGCGACCACCCGCACCTGCCGCCTTACTTCCGCCACCTGCACCCGAACCGCTCGCGTCAATCTTTCCGCTCCCCGAAAGACGACCAACGGTCAGGTCCACCGAGCCACCCGATCCGCCGTGCGCATACCACTCAATGAACTGGCTCGCACAGTCAATCGTTCCATTCAGTTCAAGCGTCCCGAGAACCGTCAGCCTGACGGCGCCACCGCCCACATTCTGCGCGCCCGAATCCCCCTTCGCCTGTCCGCTCATACCCGAATAGCGCGGATGGAAAATTGAGTCGTAGGGAACATCTGTCGCGACCGCCGCATCAGCCGAACCGCCATGTGCGGCAACCATTGTACCGCCCGTGATGTGCTTCTGCCCGCGCATACGGGCATAGACCTTCCCCGTCTTCTCAACCGTCATGTCGCCCGCGACGACGACCTGATTGAGACAAGATTCCTCTATCGTCGGCTGAAGGAGGGTCAGGTTGCCGATACCCGCGCCCCCCGTGAGACGCAGATTGCCCGCAAACGTATACGGGACGAGTGCCTCGAAAAGCCAGGCATCCTTCATTAGGTGCTCGGTCGTCTCGGGCAGGCGAATCTCGCCACCCATGTAGAGAAGACCGCACTGCAATTTGGTGTCCGACGCTTTCACATTCCCGACGCTGGCCACCCCGTTCGGCAAGATGAGGGTCGCCCCCTCGGGGACGCCGAGGATGCCCTGGTCACGCACAAGAACGCGATCGAATGTCCAGGTCTTCCCCGGCGGCACAACCGTCGTCGCCGTCGGCGTCGGATAGCGCTGAACATAAGACCACTGGGCACCCTTGGTCGTACCGACCAGCAGCGTACCGTTCGCATCCGCCGCGTTCTTCACGAAGATTGTCCCGCCCCCGGAGACCTTCGAACCTGGGCCACCGTTGGCCGCGAGATTGGCCAAAGGAATTGCCACCTCTCCCCGCGTCGCAACGAGCGCGATGCGCCCGCCTGAAGCACCTTCGGCGTTGGAGGTTTCTCCAACATCCGCCGTGTAGGCCGAGACCGTCACCGTACCCGCCCCTGCAATGGACCGTGCCGTGATGAAGACCGAACCGCCCGCACCAACGCCACCGCCCCTCTTCTTCACGGATGACGAGGACCGCGCATCAACCGTTCCATCGATTATCGCCGCGCCCGAAACGACAAGCCGAACCGCGCCACCACCGCACGAGGCATCACCATCACGCGAATTGCCGCCCGCACCCAGGTCGACCGGCGCATAGACATCGCCATAGACCGCCGACAGGTCACCCGCCGGCGAACAGGCGTGCGCGGCAATGCCCGAACCGGTCGGATAGTTCCCAGCGGAGAACCCCTTACCCTGCACATCCACCTTCGCGGCACCGCCCAGCGTAAAGTTTCCGCCCACGGCGACATCAAGCCGCGAAACTTGCGCCGCGCCATTGGCGGGATGCGTCCATGCGCCACTTGCAACCTCGACGTCACCGGCAATCGTCAGCCGCGCAAAGTCGCCCGAATACCCCGTCTCGAATGTCACCGTTCCCGCATAGTCGTCCGTCTGCTTCCACGCGGCAACCTCGGACGGCAACCCATTCACGCCCCCGTCCCATACCATGTTGGCGGACGAGAAAAGACCACTGACATAAATCTTATCCGTCGTCTTCGGAAGTCCATCCGACCAGTTCGCCGCGTCAGAAGCATTCCCGTCTTCACGAGCAACCCACGTGTTGTACCCCTCGGGCGTGGAGAGCGTCTTGATGGTGATGGTCGCCGCCTGCGCCGCGCCGTCCACGAAGTAGAGTCCATCGGCAAGCGTAATCGTCACCGTATGGTCACCATCCTTCGCCCGCAGCGGACGAATCTCAATCGTCGCGGAAGCTTGACCGTCGGGAATCGTCACGCTCCCCGTCAACGCCTCGTAGTTGACGCCCGCGACCGCCGTGCCGCTCACCGTGTAGTTGACGACCAAGTTGCCCGTCGTCCCCGTCGTCGGACGCGACACGACGACCGTTCCTGGCTTCGTCAGGTCAACTTCCGCCGCGTCCGCGCCCTTCTCAAGCGTCACGCTGCCATTGAGGAAGCAGTCCAATCCCGCAGTCTCCGTCATCGTCCCCTTCGCATTCTCGCCAATCACACCGAACGAGTAGCAGACATTCTCCGCCAGATTGCCCAGTGTCAGCGTATAGGCATTGGGAGCCGTGGCATTCGCCGCGATGAGATTCGTCGTCGCGAAGGGAAGCGTCGGGCCATACACAGCGGAAACTGTTCCGCCGTTCGCCGCCAGTTTCGCCGAGACGACGAACGCCCCGTCAACGAGTGCCACGGTCGGTGCACCATCAAAGGCAATGGCCGACGCATCCGTCTGAACGGTGCCCGAATTGGTGAAAATTCCCTCCGCACACTCACTCGCCCATTCGGCCGCCACGCGCTCGGCGCTCAGTGCCGACTTGACGAAGCGCACCTCATCCACGCACCCGCGCAAGGCTCGTTCGCTCTTTTGGGCATTGTTGCCGACGGCAAGGCCATTCGCATTGGGCTTGACGGCCGCAATCTTGCCCGAGGCACTCAACGCACCATTCGTGTAAACCGAAAGCGTCGCGCCCTGATAGACGAGCGTAACCTTGACCCACTCGTCCTTTGTCAGGTCGGGCATGGCAACATCGAATCCCGAACCGTCCGACCCGCGAGCCGTGCAACGCGTGGCGTTCCCGTTCTTGTTCTCCACCTCGAAGCCGTTGCCATCCGCATAGTTCAACTTACTGGAGAAGAAACGCTCATATCCGTTCATTGGATTACCCCGGCGATTGAACCAGGCGGAAACCGTAAAGGTGTCCGAGGAAAATAGCCCATTGTAGGCTGCCGTCTTGAAACCACCCTGAGATGAAGCCGCCTTCGATGAATTGACGAGCGCGGCACCGAACGAACCATTCGCATCGACCGTCGACTCGTTCGCATCAACGGCCGTCATGTCCAGACCGTTCGCCGTGGAGTCCTTCGTCACGCCGCCATCAATCGCATTGAAGTGCCAAACGCCGAGATAATCGCTCCACAAAGATGTGGAGGCCATCTCGTCGGGGGTCGCATTCCCGTAGTAGGCGACAATCTTCGTCCCCGCCTTGAGGGACGGCAGTTTCACCCAGACGAGCGACTCGCCCGACTCGTTCCAGGTATCCACCTCACTCACGAGGAGATTGCCTTCCGCATCCGCAAACCGCAAATCGCCGCCTTTCGGCAACTTGAAGTCAGAGTAATTGAAATTCGCCACGCGTTCTGGCGACAGCCGAACCAGGGCCGGGAAATCGGAGAGTTCAGGCTCTCCACGATAACCAGATGCCGTAAGTTCAATGCTCCTGGCGTAATTCATCGGCGAAAACGCCAGAACGGGCATCGCGAGGACAGCCAAACAGGACATGACGAGTCTCTTTAGTTTTTGCATGACAGAACTCCTTTCTCACATTTGCGAGAGTATTCTAACAAAGTGCACACGCCCGCATACTACCCAAAAGTGTAGTATCCTGAAAATTTCTTCTGCCGCGCCGTCACACGCCCTCGCGGCACATCAACCGGCTTCAGCCGACAAAGAACGGCGCACGCCTAACGCGCCCCTGCGTCCAGCCCCTCGGCAAAACGGACGATTCGCCGCGCAATGGCGAGTTTGCTCATGAGGGGCAGCCTCTCCGCGCTCCCGTCCCGATGAAGGAACGTCACGCGATTCGTGCGGCTACCGAATCCCGCCCCTTTCTCCGTGACGTCATTGGCCACAATCATCTCAAGGTTCTTTTCGCGGCACTTCCGTGCGGCTTCGGACATAACATTCTCGGTTTCGGCGGCAAATCCGATTTTGCGCACGCCCTGAACCGTTCTGAGGATGTCCGGATTGCGCGTCAGGTGAAGGACACCCGTCATCTGGGACTTCTTCAGTTTCTGCGCGGCACATTGCGCCGGCCGCCAGTCCGCAACCGCTGCCGTCGCAACCAGGACGGCGTTCGGCGAACGATTCGCCGCGCCTTCAACAGCCGCCAGCATATCCCGCGCCGAGACAACATCCACGCGCCGGACACCCTTCGGTGTCCGCAACGAGACAGGACCCGCCACAAGAACAACCTCGTGCCCCCGAGCGGCGGCGGCCTGTGCCACGGCAAACCCCATCCGCCCCGTGGACGGATTCGAGAGAAATCTCACCGGGTCAATGTATTCTCGCGTCGGACCAGCCGTGACGATGAATGTCATCTCGTCTTCCGTCTCCCCAAAAGCATGGATCCGAAAACGGCCAAGGCCAAAAGCGGCTGGTAGTAGAGGCACTTGAGCAGTCCGAACGAGTCGACCGACAAGTCAAGGCCCTTGGCGACACCAATGGCAATCAGAATCTGCGCCCCGTATGGAATCAAACCCTGGACAATGCAACTCGCCGTGTCGAGGACGGACGCGATGCGGACGGGATCGGCATGGAAGCGATCTGCGCACTCCTTGGCGATCGGGCCGGCAATGACAATCGCAACCGTATTGTTCGCCGTAAAGCAGTTCACCGCCGCGACGAGAAGAAAGACCCCGAGTTCGCATGTCCGAGGCCCACGCACCAGCATGGAAACCTTCTCCGTCAGCCAGTGAATGCCGCCATTGGCATAAACCGTGCGGAAGAGCCCCCCCGCAAGCAAGGCGACAATCAGCGTCTCGCTCATGCCAAGTGTTCCCTTGCCGAGAAGATCCAATGCACCGAAGAAGTCAAACTTGCCGAGACAAATGCCGATGATGGCCGACAGGAGCGTCCCCGAAAAGAGGAGCAACATCACGTTCAGTCCGGCAAGTGCCAGTGCCAGAATAAAAAGGTAGGGCGACACAAGGAGAAGATGCTGCCAGGTGATCAGCTGGACCTCCACGCTACCGGCCGCAGACCCCGACATCGCATAGAGGAAGAGCGCCACCAGGGCGGCGGGCGCGGCGATTGTCGAGTTGGCGACGAACTTGTCCCTCATCCGCACGCCCTGCGTTCGGGTCGCGGCAATCGTCGTATCGGAAATCATCGACAGGTTGTCGCCAAACATGGAGCCGCCGATGACCGAACCCATCAGCAACGCCGGCGAAAGATTGAGCGGTCCCGCAAAGCCGAGGGCAATGGGCGTCACCGCCGCAATCGTCCCGCAACTCGTCCCAATCGCAAGGGAAATGAGGCATGAAATCAGGAAAACGCCCGCCACCATCAGGCGCGGCGGAACAATGGGCAACGCCAGCGCAACAGCCGCATCCACCGCACCCGAACCCTTGGCAATTGTGGCAAACGCACCCGCAAGGATGAAGATGAGGCACATGATCATGATGTTCGGCTCGCCCATGCCCCGCGCATACATCTCGACCTTCTCCTCCAAGGGCTTGCGGATGTTCAGGCAAAGGGCCACCGCGCTCGCGACGAGGAAGGCGATAATCATCGGCACACGGTAGAAGTCGTTCGCCCAGACCGACAGCCCAACATAGAAGACGGCGAAGACGCCAAACGGAACAAGTGCTCCCGCACGGGGTCTGGAAGGCTTGTCCATATCGAAGGATTCACGACCCATGGTTCACCTCACCTTCCGCCTTGTTCGTCTCACGTTTGCCCGCCGAGACGATGCGCCCTTCCGGCGGCAAATCCTCACGGGACTTCCCACAGGCCACCAACACCTTGTCGGTCGTCTGAAAGTGGGCCTTGGCATGGTTCATCAGCCAAACCGGCCCATGCGTCTTCACCATTTCCTCGGCCAACTGCCGAACGCGGGGATCGCTCGAACCGATTGGAATCTTCCGAACCTCCTCCGCATCCGAGGCGGGACATCCGAAGACCTCCTCGCGCATCCGCTGGATGTCGCGCAGGAAGAGTTCTCGCGCAATGACCGACGCGGCGGCCACGGCAATGTCGCTCTCGGCCTTGTGATGCTGCTCGACCGTCGCCGCCTTGCCGCGTGTCTTCAGGGCGCGGCGAATCGTCGCCTCCGTCGGCGCGAACTGGTCGACGACCACCCGATTGCACTGCGGACGCTTCTCAAGCAGTTCCTCAATGGCCGTCCCATGCGCCCAGGCGAGCATTCGGTTGATGTTCCGAATCTTCGCGTACAGTCGATTGTAGGCGGCCGGTCCCAACTTGACGACGGCATAGCCCGTCGGACCGAGCAACGCACGGAGCTTCGCCCCCGCCGTCAGAACCGCCGCGTCCGTCATCTGCTTGCAATCCTTGACACCCAGCCGCTGCATCTCTCGCGAGAGTTCGGGGTCGGTGTAGGCGCAGCAGACCACGAGCGGACCGAAGTAGTCGCCCTTGCCGGACTCGTCACTGCCCGCATGCGCGGCAAAAAGCTCGGGATTGAGGACTTCCTCATATCCCAGCGTCGCCCCGCCCAACACATTCGGCTCAAGCACGAACTCAACGAAATCCCGCGCCTTCGAGCCTTGGATGCACAATTTGCGCTTGCCGTGCTTCTCCTTCTGGTAGAGCGTCGCGTTGAAGTGGTCGCCCTCAATCGAGTAGAGTGAATAGGGAACCTCGCGCCGACGGTAGTTCCCGTTGACCATAATGCCCAGCAGGAGTTCCTGCTGGTCATTCGTCAACTCGTAGGTAAATGACGTCTTCTGCGACGGTTCCTCACTCACGGGCAAACCCTCACTTACTTCGCGGAAAAGCGGAATTCCGTCGTCGAACGGTAAGTCTCACCCGCACGGACAATCGTGGACGGGAACTGCGGCTTGTTCGGCGAATCCGGCGCATGCTGCGTCTCAAGGGCGATGCCGCAACGGAAGGAGAGGTGTTCGCCACCCTTCGCCGTCTGGTCGTAGGTCGCCCAGTTCGCCGTGTAGACCTGAAGGCACGGCTCCGTCGTCCAGATGTCGACCGTACGACCGTTGAGCGGACAAAAAACGCTCGCCGCATAGCGCACGACACCCTCCGGCATCGGATCAAGCACCCAGTTGTGGTCGTAGCCCTTGCCAATCTCCAGCTGAGGATCCGCCTCGTTGATGCGCTCACCGATGCGCATGCCCTTCCGGAAGTCGAACGGCGTACCCGCCACGGGGACGACTTCCCCTGTCGGAATCTGCCCCGCGTCGGTCGGTGTCATCGCACTCGCGGCAATCGTCAAGTCATGGTCCTCAATCGACCCGCCGGATTCGCCCTTGAAGTTGAAATACACGTGCTGGGTCATGTTAATGGGCGTGTCCTTGTCAGGCACGGCCTCGTAATCGACGCGCCAGACGTTGTCCTTCGTCAGCGTATAGGTCACCTTGGCCTCAACCTTTCCGGGGAAGCCATTCTCACCGTCAGGCGATGTGCGCGTAAAGACGACCCCGACATCCTCATCCTTCAGGAACGGCTCGGCCGCCCACACGTACGCATCCCAACCACGCGTCCCGCCATGGAGGCCGCAGGGAATGCCCGCCGGGGCATTGTTCGTCGGAATCGTATACTCCACGCCATTCAGCGTAAACTTGCCGGATGCGATGCGGTTGCCGTAGCGGCCGATGATGCACCCCCAGTAGGGATCGCCGTTGTCCCAGCCTGCCGGACTGTCAAAGCCGATGACAACATCCTTCATCGCACCCGTCCGATCGGCCGTAAAGAGCCGCACGACCTTCCCGCCGTAGTCGCTCACCTCAAGGACGACGCCACCCGCGCCCCTGAGCGTGAACTTACGCGCCTTCTCGCCGTATTTGGTCGTTCCAAAGTCCGAAATCTCATACGAAGCCTTCGCCATAGTATCTCCTAATTGACTCACTCTGTTCAGATGACTCCGCGCATTATACCATATTCCAGCACAAGATGCCGAACGAACCGTGGCTCAGGGCTTGCGCCGCAGTTTGTCATAATAACGTGTACCCGTATTCAACTGATCAGGATTTTTCAGACACCCCGTTTGTCAAATGCTGT
>CAKTUI010000017.1 GCA_934621385.1 uncultured Kiritimatiellota bacterium | reverse complement strand
GGACTTCGCCTTCCCGCTCGGGACGGGTGCGTGGTCGCGGCTGTCGGTGTCGGCGTGGGGCGAGGCGCGGCCCGCGCCGGGGCGCGACGCGTCCGCGTCGGTCTCGGCGCAGCTGGTGCTGTACCCGTCCGGGGACTTCCTCGCGCGGTCGAACGGGGTGGAGCGTGCCTACCGCCGCGTCGACCCGTTCGACTGGGACGGCGACGGCATCCCGAACGGGGACGACCCGGCCCCGAGGCGGTGGGACGGGGACTTCCTCGGGCAGCCCGGGGCCGTCCGCGCCCGGATTGCGCGGCTCGTCGGGTCGGGGGTCCGCAACGGGCGCTACCGCCTGCGGGTGACGCTCCCGGACGCCCCGGCGCGGCGGACGCTGGGAGGGGACTACGGGACGGTCGTCTCCAACCTCGTGCGGGAGACCTTCACGAAGTCGGACGGGAAAAACGTGCGTCTCTGGCCGAACCTCCTCCCGCTCGACAACGAGGTCAACTTCAACTCAAACAGGAACTTCAACGCGGGCTTCTCGGCGCCGGGGCTGGTCAACTTCGGCGACGATGACCTGTAGGACAGATTAGGAAAGGAGAATGATATGGAATTTAACGCGTGGTTGGGTCGGGTGTCGGCGGTGCTGCTAGTGGGGCTTGCGTCTTTCGGGGTGTGCCGGGCGGAGACGGACCTCTTCGCCTACATCACGAACGAGTGGTACCAGTGCCGCAAGGACAATGTCCTGCGCGTCGCCGTGGAACGGCTTGCGGACAATCCCCGCGATGTCGTCGGGCTGCTCCTGATGCTGGAGTACGACATGGCCTACGCGAGGAACGAGGCCTACACGAACTCCATTGAGCGGTATCGAAGGGTGGCCGAGGATGTCAACTCGCCGGTCTTTGGGGAATGCAAGGAATTCCACTTTATGGATCTGGATTCGCTTCTTCTTTTCGCGACAAATTCATTGGATTCTGAACTGAGCCAGTCCGACATTGATAAGGAGAACAGCCAGCATGTTTCCATGCATTTCCTTGAGGAGTTCAAGGCACTGGACGACGACGGTCTGACGGCGACGAACACCTTGCGGCGGGCCGCCCCCGCGCTGATCTTCAGGTAGTCTCACCGATGGACAGGAGAGGAAAATGAGGACAATGACATTCATCCTGGCAGCCGTTCTCGCCGGGGCGTGCGCCCGCACGGTGGCTCGGGGGAATGGGCTTCGCATCGCGGCGGTTTGGGTGCGCAATCCGCCGCGCACCGAGTGCCTGCCCGTCAGTTTCCAGCCCGAAGGGGAAGGCCGGTTCGGCTCGTGGGCATGATCCTACCTTCGGATGCTTATCGGAATTTCTTGTCGTGCGCAGGGGAAATGCGCCGCGTACGCATCGCGGCAATTTCCCGTGCCCATCGGAAGAAGACTTACTCTATGAGTAAGTTTTGATTTACTCATAGAGTAAGTCTTTGGATGATGGGCACGGGAGGCGCGGCGGTTGCCCTTTCCGCGTCGGGGCCGTGCCCGCCAGCATCCGCCGCGAAGCCGTTAATTCGTCGGAATCTTGCGGTTGATGCATAAATCGTTCGGTTAGGAGAGCGCGGAGGCATGCGATTGAAGGACGGTGTTTCCGCCTGCTCGTTTTGCCGCGAATCCCGCAAGCCGCCGCGCCGTTTCCGTGCCTTTCGGGGTCCATTTAACCTGCCGCGAGGGTGGTTTTCTTGGTGGCGGCGCGGCAAAACGGCGAAAGGACGGGGACTGCGCCCCGAACCCCCGCCCGGTAGAGGCGTTCTGAAGGCGCGGGCGCGGCACTTTGAATGGCCTGCCGGACGGCAGGCCGGCAAAACCCGCGAACGCCACAATGCCGACGGGCAGCGGCAGGCCGGCAAGACCATCTGCCGCGTTCCAGCCTGTGGGCCGCCTGTCTTTTCTCTCGGGCGAGCGGCAGCTTCGCGCAAGCTCCCGAGCAGGCGGTTTTTGATATAATATGCGCACATGAGGACCACATCGACAACTGAGTGCGTCATTCGCGTGACGGATCCCTGCAAACCGCTGGAATTTGACCTTTCGCGTCCCCTCGAAATCGAGGTCGGGTGCGGGAAGGGTCGCTTCTTGACGGCACGGGCCGCCGCGCACCCGAAATGCGATTTCCTGGGCATCGAGCGGATGCTTGGCCGTGTGCGGAGCTTTGAGGGGAAGTGTGCGCGGAAGGGGCTGTGCAATGCGCACGTCCTGCGCCTTGAGGCGCTTTACACCTTCCATTATCTCCTGCCCGCGCACCATGCCCGGACGGTCTACGTGTTCTTTCCCGATCCGTGGCCGAAGAAACGCCACCACTCGCACCGGCTGTTCGGTCCGCTCTTCCTGAATGCGCTCTGGAAGCGCCTTGAGGTGGGCGGTCGGTTGGAGTTCGCGACGGATCATGCGGAGTACTTCGGGGTCGTCTGCGAATGCTTCGCGGCGGATTCGCGCTTTCGCCGCGTCGAGCCGATGCCGCGTCCGAAGGAGGTCTGGACGGAGTTCGAGACATCCTTCCGCGAGAAGGGTCTCCCCATTTACAGTGCGGCGTGGCAATCGCTCCCGGCGGACGATGCCCCGCTTGAACCGCTGACCATTCCGCCGGAGGCCGAGCCTCGTGAAGGGGTCGTCAGAAGATACGAAGTAGCCAAAGTAGCCGAAGAAGCAGAGGAAGAATGAATCAGGAAATTACCGCCCGCATGGTCGCCGAAGTCGGTGCCAGCGCCCGTCAGATCGCCGCCGTTGAGAAACTCCTTTCGGAGGGCTGTACCGTGCCCTTCATCGCCCGCTACCGCAAGGAGGCGCACGGCAACCTGGACGAAGTTGCCATTGGAAAGATTCAGGATCGGCTTGCCTACTACGGTGAGCTTGAGTCGCGCAAGGAGACGATTCTCAAGTCCATCGACGAACAGGGCAAGCTGACGGACGAGTTGCGCGACAAGATTGCCGCGTGCTGGCAGAAGAGTGCGCTTGAGGACCTCTACCAACCCTACAAGCCGAAACGCCGTACGCGGGCGCAGATTGCGAAGGAGAAGGGCTTTGAGCCGTTGGCGGAGTGCATCTGGGCGGGCGCGGCGTTTGAGGCGAGCGACGAGGATCTGCAGTTCGCTCGCGACATCCTGGCCGAGCGCATTGCGGACATGGCCGAGGTGCGCGGTCTGGTGCGCAACGCCTTCGCCACGAAGTCCGTCGTCAAGAGCGAGGTCGCGAGTCCGAAGCCGACCGAGCCAACGAAGTTCGAGCAGTACTACGAGTTCGAGGAGTCGATTACCACGATTCCGTCCCACCGCTACCTGGCGATTCGGCGCGGGCAGAAGGAAGGCGTGCTGTGGGTGAAGCTCGTGCTGGACGCCGCGCCGGTCATTGAGCGGATGATGGAGCTTGTCGAGAAGGCCGAGGGGGCCGGGTTCGATGCGGACGAGCGTTGCCGCGAGCAGATGCAGATGGCGGCGGAGGACGCGTACAAGCGCCTGCTGGCACCGAGCTGCGAGATTGACGTGACGGTCGAGAAGAAGATGGAGGCGGATCGTGCGGCGGTCGAGGTCTTTGCGGAGAACCTGCGCCACCTCCTGCTGGCTCCGCCGCTGGGCGAGAAGGCCGTGCTGGCCATTGACCCCGGCATTCGCACGGGGTGCAAGGTCGCCATGCTGGATGCGACGGGCAAGTACCTCGGCAAGACGGTGCTCTTTCCGATGCAGAAGCCGGCGGAGGCTGCGGCGGCAATCAAGCTGATTGCCACGAAGTTCCATCCGCAGGCCATCGCCGTCGGCAATGGCACGGCCGGGCGCGAGACGGAGGCCTTCGTGCGCGAGACGCTGAAGGACATCGGGCGCACGGACATCCTCGTCATCAGCGTGAGCGAGGCGGGGGCCTCGGTCTACTCCGCGTCGGAAATCGCACGCAAGGAATTCCCCGACCTCGATCTGACGGTGCGCGGCGCAATCTCAATCGGCCGCCGCCTGCAGGATCCGCTCGCGGAACTCGTGAAGGTCGACCCGAAGGCCATCGGCGTGGGACAGTACCAGCACGACGTGCACCAGCCGCTTCTCGGGGCCAAGCTCGACGAGGTCGTCGTGAGTTGCGTGAACGGCGTGGGCGTCGAGCTGAACACGGCCTCGGCCCCGCTCCTGGAGCGCGTGTCGGGCGTGAGCGCGTCGCTGGCGAAATCCATCGTCGAATGGCGCAACGAGAACGGGATGTTCAAGTCCCGCGAGGACCTGCACAAGGTGAAGGGGCTGGGTGCGAAGGCGTTCGAGCAGTGCGCGGGCTTCTTGCGCATTCGCGGCGCGGAGAATCCGCTGGACTCGTCCGCCGTGCATCCCGAGCGCTACCAGCTGGTCGGACGCATGGCCGCCGATGCGGGGCTGTCGGTCCGCGACCTCGTGGGGAATGCGCTCGCGGCAAAGAAGATTGACATCCGCCGCTATGTGACGGACGACGTGGGCGAGCCGACGCTGAAGGACATCCTGGCCGAGCTGATTCGTCCGGGACGCGACCCGCGTGCCGTCTTCGAGCCGCCGAAGTTCCGCGATGACGTGACGAAGATTGAGGACGTGCAGGAGGGCATGAAGCTGGAGGGCATCGTGACGAACGTGACGGCGTTTGGCGCGTTCGTCGACATTGGCGTTCATCAGGACGGGCTGGTGCACGTCTCGGAACTGAGCGACAATTTCGTGACGGACCCGGCCTCGGTCGTCAAGGCGGGCGACCGGCTGACGGTGACGGTCATTGGCGTTGACCGGGTACGTGGGCGCATCTCGCTCTCGGCGAAGTCGAAGCCGGGACTGGGTGCGGCGGCCTCGGGTCGTGGTGCGGGCGGTGGCGCTCGCCGCGACTCGCGGCGCACGACGTTCGCGCCGTCGTCCGGGAGCGGCTTCTCCTGCAATCCGTTCGCCAATCTGTAGGAAGGCCCGCTGCGATGACCGATTTCTCGAAACTGCTGAATCCCGAACAGTGTGCGGCGGCGACGGCCGGTGACGGTCCGCTTCTCGTGCTGGCGGCGGCGGGCACGGGCAAGACGCGGACGCTCGTGCACCGCGTCGCCTATCTCATCGAGCAGGGCGTCGACCCCGGGCGCATCCTGCTCCTGACGTTCACGAACCGGGCGGCGCGGGAGATGCTGGAGCGTGCCGAGAAGGTCGTGGGGCCGGACGCCTCGGCCATCTGGAGCGGAACCTTTCACAGCATCTGCGCCCGCTTCCTCCGCCGCTACGGATCGACGCTCGGCTACAAGCCCGGCTTCCAGATTCTCGATGAGGAAGACCAGCGCAAGCTGATTGCCGACCTCATCCGTTCAAATGTCAAGGAGCCGAAGGACTTCCCGAAGAAGGACGTCATTGCGAAGATGATTTCGGAGGCGGCGAACGAGCAGAAGCCCGTCGCCTTCATCGCCGCCCGCTGGCAGACGCGCACGGCCGGGGTCGACCCGGAAGCGATTGCACGCATCGCCGAACTCTATGCGGCGCGGAAGATGGAACTCGGCGCGATGGACTTCGATGACCTGCTCGTGAACGGCCTGCGCCTCCTGAAGGAGAAGGCGAACGTGCGGGAACTCCTGCAGGAGCATTTCCTTTACATTCTCGTGGACGAGTACCAGGACACGAACGGGCTTCAGGCGGAGTTCACCGACATTCTCGCGGCGAAGCACCGCAACATCATGGCCGTCGGGGACGACTTCCAGTGCATCTACACATGGCGCGGTGCGCAGATTGAGAACATCATGGAGTTTCCGCACCGCTGGGAAGGCTGTCGGACCATCAAGCTTGAGCGGAACTACCGCTCGGTGCCGGGCGTTCTGGACATTGCCAACGTGGTGATGAAGGACGCGTCCAACCAATTCGAGAAGGTGCTGCGTCCGACGCGTGGCGCGGCGGTTGAACTGCCGTGGCTCTACCGCGTCTGGGACGACCTTGCGCAGGCCAACGAAATCTGCAAGCTCGTCAGCCGCGTCCACGGTCTCGGCTACCGCTACTCGGACGTGGCCGTTCTCTACCGAAGCCACTTCCAGTCCATCAAGATTCAGATGACGCTGGCGCGGATGGGGCTACCGTACCGCATCACGAGTGGTGTCGGCGTCTTCGAGCAGATTCACGTCAAGGACGTGCTCGCCTACCTGCGGCTTCTGCTGAATCCGACGGATGAACTCTCGTTCCTTCGTCTGATCTCGCTTTTCCCGGGTGTCGGTGAGAAGAGCGCGAAGACCTACTGGGAGAAGCTCGGGCGGCAGTTCGACGGACGGCGCAAGGAGGATCGCGAGGCTCTCCATGGACTCCTCGGAGCGAAGGCGCGGCCCATCTGGCCGCCGCTTGCGAAGTGCTTTGAGTGCGCGGCGGATCATCTGGCCGAGAACGAGGTCGGCGAAATCGTCAGCGACTTCTGTGACCTTTTCTATGAGGACCACCTGCATCGCGAATGGGAGGACCAGGATGCGGAGGACAGGTTGGACGACGTGAAGGAACTCGCCACGCAGATCGCCGGGTCGGAAGGGGGGCTTGAGGAGTTCCTCTCGGATGTCGCGCTGATGACGAACCTCGACGTGCGCAAGAACGACCCGACGCTCGACCGCATCACGCTCTCGACTGTCCACCAGGCGAAGGGCATGGAGTGGCCGGTCGTCATCGTTCCCTGGCTTTCGGAGGGACTCTTCCCCAGTGCGAAGGCGACGGAGGAGGGGCGGCTTGACGAGGAGCGGCGGCTCTTCTACGTGGTCGTCACGCGGGCAAAGGACCAGCTCTACCTCTTCTCGCCGCAGAGGCACCAGAGTACCGACGGGGGCGTTTACCCCGTGGAGGCATCCATGTTCGTGAAGGAGATTCCTCGCGACCTGATTCAGGTGCGCAACGTGGCGAGCTATCCCGATGCCTATTCGGACGGCTATGGGCGCGTCGCGTCGCGCTATTCGGGCGGCGGTTCGTCGCGTCGCGGCGGTTCGGGCGGCAAGCCGCCGACCACCTACAAGACAACTTGGAGGCACTGAGAATGGAGGCGTTTACGATTCGACAGGCGCGACTGGCGGATGCCGAGCGGGTGTTCAGGTTCATCCTGAAGAACAGCGACCTTTTGGTGCCGCGTTCGCTTGGCAACGTCGTCGAGAACATCGACCGCTTTTTCGTTGCCGAGGTCGGCGAAACCCTCGTCGGCTGCGCGGCCTACCAGGTTCACCCTGAAATCGGCGACGTGCTGGCGGCGACGGTCGAGATTCAGTCCGTCGCCGTCGACGCGGCGCACCGCAAGCTCGGCATCGGGCGAGCACTCGTCGAGGCCGTGGTCGCCCGGGCGGCGCAGTTCGACCCGCGTGAGGTGCTCGTGTTGACGTTTGCGCCCGAATTCTTCACGAAGCTCGGCTTCCACGAGATACCGAAGACACGCGTCATGCACAAGCTCTACACGGGGTGCATCAACTGCACGAAGCACACGAATCCCTTCACCTGTCCGGAAATCGCGATGAAGCGCGACCTTTCGCAGAATATGGTATAATCTTACGCATCTAATCGGATAAACAACTAAAGGAGGTTCAGAGATGGTCAGTGGCGGCTTGGTATTCTTTGCAATTGTGGCGGTGATTGTCCTTGTGGCAATCGTCAAGACGGCGGTCATCGTGCCGCAGAAGACGGCCTACATCGTGGAACGGCTCGGCAAGTACCGCTGTACGCTTGAGGCGGGCTTCCATATTCTGATTCCGTTCTTTGACCGCGTGGCCTACCGGCACACGCTGAAGGAGCAGGCGATTGATGTGCCGCCCCAGCAGTGCATCACGAAGGACAATATCGCCGTGGATGTGGACGGCATCCTCTACATGCAGGTGATGGATCCGGCGAAGGCGAGCTACGGCATCGGCAATTACCTCTTCGCGACGACCCAGCTCGCGCAGACGACGATGCGTTCCGAGATGGGCAAGCTCGACCTCGACCGCAGTTTCGAGGAGCGCACCTCCATCAATGCAGCGATTGTCGCGGCGGTTGACAAGGCGAGCGACCCGTGGGGCATCAAGGTGACGCGCTACGAAATCAAGAACATCACGCCGCCGCAGACGATTCGCGACGCGATGGAGAAGCAGATGCGGGCCGAGCGCGAGAAGCGGGCGATGATTGCGGAGTCCGAGGGCGAGCGCCAGTCGAAGATCAACCGTGCGGAAGGTGAGCGCCAGCAGGCGATTGCCCTGTCGGAAGGCGAACGCGCCCGCCGCATCAACGAGGCGGAGGGCAAGGCGAAGGAGATTCTCCTCGTGGCCGAGGCGCAGGCGGCGGGCATTGAGAAGGTCGCGGCGGCTATCAGCGGAAAGGGCGGTCTTGAGTCCGTCAATATGCAGCTTGCGCAGATGTATCTCACGCAGTTCGGCAACCTGGCGAAGACGAACAACACGATGATTATTCCCTCGAACCTGGCGGATGTCGCGGGAGTCCTCAAGGCCTGCACGAGCGTTGTTCGCAAGGTCGACGGTAAGTGAGATTTCCTTTTGAACTATTGACTAAGGAGTTGGCATGAAACCTACGTTGGTTGTTTTGGCGGCGGGCATGGGCTCGCGTTACGGTGGCCTCAAGCAGGTGGACCCGGTGGGTCCGTCGGGCGAGGCGATTCTCGACTATTCCGTGTTCGACGCGGTGCGCGGCGGCTTCGGCAAGGTCGTCTTCATCATTCGTCACGATTTCGAGGCCGAATTCAAGGAGAAGGTCGGTAAGAAGTACGAGGGACTCGTCCCCGTCGAATACTGCTACCAGGACATCAACGACCTGCCCGCGCCGTACAAGGTGCCGGAAGGACGCTCGAAACCCTGGGGCACGGCCCATGCGACGCGGGCGGCGCGCAAGGTCGTCCACGAGCCGTTCGCCGTCATCAATGCGGACGACTTCTATGGACGCGATGCGTTCGCCAAGCTGGGGGCTTTCCTCGCCGAGGCGAAGCCGATGCACTTTGCGATGGTCGGCTACAAGCTCGCGCTCACGCTCAGCGAGAACGGTTCTGTTGCGCGTGGCATTTGCGACGTCGCGGCGGACGGTTCGCTGAAGAGCGTCACCGAGATGACCAAGATTGTGCGCACGGCGGACGGCGCCGAAAACCGCGAGGATCCCGAGCATCCCGTCAAGCTGACGGCGAAGGAACTCGTCTCGATGAACCTCTGGGGCTTCACGCCCGAACTCTTCGACGCCCTTGAGGCGCGTTTTCCCGCGTGGCTCGCCGCCAACGGGACGAAGGAGAAGAGCGAGTGGTACATTCCCTTTGTCGTGGATGAGCTTATCCACGAGGGCAAGGCGGACTGCAAGGTGCTGCCGACGGAATCGAGCTGGTTTGGCGTGACCTACCGCGAGGACAAGCCGTTTGTCATGGCGGAGATCAAGAAACTCGTCGATTCCGGTGAGTATCCTTCAAAGCTGTTCTGACCTCATTTGGCCGCGGACGTGCGAGGTGTGCGGTCGGGCGGTGGACCGTCCGGCGCGGCACATCTGCGCGTCCTGTCTGGCGCGACTGCCGTTCGTTCCTCAGGTCGGGTGCTGCTCGGTCTGCGGGCGGGCGGTTGAAGGGCTCGCGAACGACTATCTCTGCGAAGATTGCTCGGGCGCGGGCCGTCCTCATTTTGACCGTGCGGCGAGTGCCCTTCGATTTGAGGGCGTGGCGCGGGAACTCGTGCTGGGGTTCAAGTTCCGCCGCCGCCTGTGGCTTCGGGACGACTTGGTCGACTGGATGGAGTCGGCGCTTCGTGCGCGGTTTGATGCGGCGGCGGTGGATGTGGTGTTGCCGATGCCCGCGACGCCCTGGCATCGTCTCGACAGGGGCTACAACCAGTGCGCCTACTTGGCACGGCCCCTGGCGCGGCGGGTTGACCGCCGCTATGATGGGGGCATCCTTGTTCGCACGGGACTGCCGCGTCGGCAGAGTTCGCTGACGGAGCAGGAGCGGCGAGAGAATGCGAAGGGGACCTTCCGAGTGCGGCACGCGGAGCGTGTGCGCGGGAGGACGGTGCTGGTGGTCGACGATGTCATGACGACGGGGGCGACGCTTTCCGAATGCGCCCGTGCGTTGAAGCTCGCGGGAGCTTGGCGCGTCTGGGGGCTGACGGTCGTGCGGTCGATTCGCACCTGAGGGGGCGGCTTCATTTTGGTATAATATGCGGCACTGGACGCGGTTGACGCAGGGCTTTGAACGGGACGGTCCAGCGGTAGCGATACAGAAAGGCACACGTGAAAATCGGCAAGCGGCTGAAACTCGACATTTACGGCGAATCGCATGCACCGGCAATCGGTATGCGAATGGAGGGCTTTCCGCCCGAATTGACCATTGACAGGGCGGAACTTCAGGCCTTTATGGAGCGTCGCGCTCCGGGGCGTGACGCACTCTCGACGGCGCGGCGCGAACCGGATGTGCCGGAATTCCTCTCCGGGTTTTCGGGTGATGTGACGACAGGTGGGGTGATTGAGGCGATTATCCGCAACACCGACACGCGGAGCCGCGACTACGAGAAGACCGTGCCGCGTCCGGGGCACGCGGATTATCCAAACTGGGTGAAGAACGGGCGAATCCCCGCCGGCGGCGGGGCGAACTCGGGGCGGCTGACGGCGGCGATGTGCATCGCGGGCGGTCTCTGCCTGCAGGCCCTCGCCAAGCGCGGCATTTCCGTGAAGGCGCGCATTGAGCGCGTCGGCGACGCGGCGGCGGCCAAGGCGGAGGGCGATTCGGTCGGTGGCATCATCGCGGCGGAAGTGACTGGCCTGCCCGTCGGTCTGGGCGGACCGATGTTCGACGGGCTGGACGGTGCGCTTGCCGAGGCCATCTTCGGAATCCCCGGTGTGAAGGGCATCGAGTTCGGCAACGGTTTTGCCGCGAGCGGGCTGAAGGGGTCGGAGAACAACGACCCGTTCGTCGTGCGCGAGGGGCGCGTTGTGACGCTCACGAATAACCACGGCGGCATTCTTGGCGGCATGACGAGCGGGATGCCGCTCGTCTTTCGCGTGGCGATGAAGCCGACGCCCTCCATCTACAAGCCCCAGCGGAGCGTTGACCTGGCGACGATGCAGGAGGTCGAGTTCCGTGTGCGCGGGCGGCACGACCCGTGCATCGCTTTCCGTGCGGTGCCGGTGGTGGAGGCCTTGACGGCCTTTACGATTCTGGATGCCCTGCTGGTCGAGGAGAGCGGCATCGAGTTTCGGTCGATTCCGCAGGATTTGCACAACATCGTGATTGACGAGACGGTGGCGAAACTTTACCCCGCGCTTGCGGAACGGGCGATTTGCGTGATTCCGTCCGGCGAGGAGCACAAGACGATTGGCACGGTCGGCCGGATTTGGAGCGCCTTTGCGAAGGCCGGGATTGGGCGCAAGAATACGGTCGTGGCCATCGGCGGCGGCGTGACGGGCGACCTGACGGGATTCGCGGCGGCGACGTGGATGCGCGGCATCGACTGGGTCAATGTGCCGACGACTCTGCTGGCGATGGTGGATGCCTCGTATGGCGGCAAGACGGCCTGCGACCTTGCGGAGGGCAAGAACCTGGCGGGGGCCTTCCATCCGCCGCGTCGGGTCATCATTGACGTCAACTTCCTGAAGACGCTGCCGCCGCGGCGGCTGGCGGATGGTCGTGCCGAGATGATCAAGCACGAGGTCATCGGCGGCCTCGCCCGCACGGCTGATGTCGCGGCGATTCCGTCCGCCGAGGAGATTCGCCGCAATCTGGCGGTCAAGGTCGCCGTCGTGCGGCGCGATCCGCAGGAGCGCACGGGCGAGCGCATGAAGCTGAATGCGGGGCACACGGTGGGCCATGCCGTCGAGAAGGCGAGCGACTACCGAATCTCGCATGGCGAGGCCGTGGCCATTGGGTGCGTGGCCGAGGCGCGGCTTGCCGTGGAGAAGGGCCTCGCGGAACCGACGTTCGTTGCGGAACTCGCGGCGCGGTTTGCGGCGGCGGGACTGCCGACCGAACTCCCCGAGGGCATGACATTCGACAACCTGAAGCCCATCATGGCGGGTGACAAGAAGCGCGAGGGCAAGACGGTCGTCTTCGCGCTGCCGTGCGGATGGGGTGACGTGAGGGCGGTGAGGATATGAGGACGCTTTACCTGTATGGTCCGCCGGCGAGCGGAAAGACGACGCTGGCGCGGAAGCTGGCGCGTGAATTCGGCCGACCGGCCGTCGACCTCGATGCGGAAATCGTGCGGCGGACGGGGCGTTCGATTCCCGACATCTTCGCGGCCGAGGGCGAGGCCGGCTTTCGGCGCATCGAAAGCGAGACGCTTCGCGCCGTTTCGACCACCATCGTCGCCCTTGGGGGCGGGACGCTTCTCGACCCTTCGAACCGCGCCTATGCGGAAGAGAACGGTTTCGTCGTCGTGCTGGATGTGGACGACGAGACGCTGGCGCGGCGGATTGAGGCGGCGCAGGGGACGCGTCCGCTTGGCAATCGTGCGGCGGAGCGCCGCGCCCATTACGCGTCCTTTGCCCACCATTTCGGGGCTGACGACCGAATCGTTTTGCCGCGCCCGCTCCGGGGTCGCATCACGGTACCCGTCTCCAAGTCGCATCTCCACCGCCTGCTGATTGCGGAGTTTCTCTCGGGGGCGACCGTTCCGCCCATTGACGCGGCGGACTGCGCCGACATCGCCGCGACGAAGCGGTGTCTCGCGGCGTTGCCAACGCCCGCCGCGCGCGGCTCGGTGACGGCGGCGACGCTGGACTGCGGTGAAAGCGGCTCGACGCTGCGCTTTCTCGCCCCGCTCGCGGCGGCCCTTGGCGTGAAGGCGACCTACGTCCGCCGTGGACGGCTTGCGGAACGGCCGATGATTGACTACGACGGACTCGCCGCCGGTGTGCACGAGTTGCGCGGCGACGTCTCCAGCCAGTTTGTCACGGGGCTTCTCTTCGCCCTGCCGCTGATGGACGGCGATTCGGAGATTCGCTTCACCACGCCCCTCCAGTCGCGGGGGTATGTGGACATGACGCTGGACGTGATTCGCGCCTTCGGCATCCGCGTGACGGAAGCCGAATGGGGCTTTGCCATCCCCGGCAACCAGAGGTACCGTGCGCCTGCGACACCTGTTTCCCCCGAAGGGGACTGGAGTGGCGCGGCCTTCTGGTTCGCGGCGAATGCGCTTGGAAGCGAGATTCAGGTGGCGGGACTTGCCGCGAATTCGCACCAGCCCGACCGCGTCGTCTGTGAGCTGATTGACCGCATCCGTGAGGGGCGGGGGCCCGTGGACGTCTCGGGGTGCCCCGACCTCTATCCCGCCCTGGCCGTCGTCGACGCGCTTCTCGGCAAGCAGACCGTCTTTACGGGCACGGAACGCCTGCGAATTAAGGAGTCCGACCGGCTGGCGGCCATGGAGGAGTGGCGGCGTTCGCCGACGGACGTCGACACGAAGGGCGACCACCGCATCGCCATGGCGGCGGCGATTGCCGCGCTGCATTCGGACGGTCCTGCGCTGATTCACGGGGCCTCGTGCGTGTCCAAGTCGTATCCGGGCTTCTGGGACGAGCTGCACATGGACCTCTATCTCGTTACGGGGTGGCCGCTCGTCAAGACGCGCAGTCCCGAAATTCACAATGCTGCCTATGCCGCCGAGGGACGAAAGGCTGAGATGATTTCCTATCCGTCCGAGACGATTGAGGGGGCGATGGCGTTTGCCGCGCTGGCGGATGTGAAGGGTATGGCCGTGACGATTCCGCATAAGCTGAGCGTCATGTCGCTTTTGGACGAAATCGACCCGGCGGCCCGGGCCATTGGCGCGGTGAATACGGTCGTCTTCCGCGAGGGGCGGAAGTATGGCTACAACACCGATGCGGATGGATTTGCGGAGGCACTGCTGGCCTTTTGCGGACGCACGGATCTCGCCGGAATGTCGGTGGCCCTGTTGGGTGCGGGCGGTGCGGCGAAGGCCGTCGACTACGCCCTCCGGCGGCTGGGGGCGAAGGTGACAACCTATCATCGCCGTCCGCTTGACGGGGTATCGGACATTATCGTCAACGCAACGCCGGTGGATCCGATACCGGATTACGTCTTTACGGGGCGCGAGCTTGTCTACGACCTGCGCTACGTTCCGGCGGAAACGCCGCTGATGGCGCGGGCGCGGGCGGCCGGTTGCCGGGTCGAGAATGGATTTTCCATGCTGCAGGCACAGGCACGTGGCCAGCGGCGGCTCTTTTTCGGCTGACAGGGTCTTGAAAGTCGCGGCGGCAGACTGAATGGATAAGGTCTGCCGGACGGCAGGCCGGCAAAACCACCTGCCGTGGGTTGCCTGTAGTCGGTCTCTTCCGCCTCTTAGGCGAGCCGCCGCGCAAACCCACGAGCAAGCGGTTTATGATATAATACGCAGATATGAAACTACTTGACGAATTGAAGGCTCGTGGACTTGTTGAGGCTCTGACCGATCCGGCGATTGAGGCGGCGTTGGAGAAGCCGATGACGGTTTATTGCGGATTCGATCCCTCCGCCCGTTCCCTGCAGGCGGGCAATCTCGTGTCCATCATGGTCCTGAAGCGGTTTCAGCAGGCCGGGCACAAGGTCATAGCCCTTGTCGGGGGCGCGACCGGGCTGATTGGCGACCCGAGCGGCAAGTCCGCCGAGCGCAATATGCTGACGGTTGAGCAGGTGGCGGAGAACAAGAAGGGCATTCGTGAGAACCTGGCCCGAATCCTCGATTTCGACGGCCCGAATGCGGCCATCCTCGTCGACAACTACGACTGGTACAAGGGCACGAGTGCGATTGAGTTCCTGCGCGACATCGCCATCAACTTCCGTGTGCCGCAGATGCTGGCAAAGGAGTCCGTGCGCAAGCGTTTGGAGGCGAGCGAGGGTGCGCTGACCTTTACGGAGTTCTCCTACCAGATTCTGCAGGGCAACGACTTCCTTCACCTTTATGACAACTACGGCTGCCAGATGGAGGTCGGTGGGGCCGACCAGTGGGGCAACATCACGGCGGGGACCGATCTTGTGCGGCGGATGCGCGGCAAGTCGGCCTTTGGCCTGACATTCCCGCTGCTCCTCGACTCGACGGGCAAGAAGTTCGGCAAGTCCGAGGGCAATGCGCTCTTCCTGAACGGCGAAATGACGTCCGTCTACGACTGGTACCAGTACTTCCTGCGTGCGGCGGATGCCGACGTCATCCGCTACCTGAAGGTTTTCTCGATGCGGTCGCTTGAAGAGATTGCCGAACTGGAGGCCGAGATGAATCGGAATCCCGAGGCGCGGATTCCACAGAAGGTGCTGGCGGAGGAGTTGACGCGTCTCGTGCACGGCGAGGCAGGGCTTCAGACGGCGCTCGGCGCGACGAAGACGCTCTTTGGCGGGGATGTCGCGGGCAAGTCGGCGGACGAACTTGAGACGATTTTCAAGGACGTGAAGTCCGCCGAGATGACTTCGGGTGATGTTCTCGGCAAGCCGGTCTTTGCAGTGGCGGCGGCGGCTGGGATGTTCAAGTCCAACGGCGAAGCGCGGCGGATGGCCCAGCAGGGTGGTCTCTCGCTGAACGGTGCGAAGGTCGACGACAAGCGCGTTTTCGCGGCGGATGACCTCGTGGACGGGCGGATCGTCCTTCTGAAGCAGGGCAAGAAGAACAACTTCCTTCTGAAGATTAAGGCTTGAAAACCCTCGAACGATACGTCTTCGGCTCTTTCCTGTCGAGCTTCGTGCTCGCCTTCCTCGTGCTCAGCTTCGTACTGACGGTCGGGCTGATGGTGCAAATCGTCGGCTTCATCCTGGACGGTGTGCCGATGTCGCTCGTCGCGGAGTTCGCGGCCGTGAGCTTCCCCGAGACGCTGCAGTGGACGATGCCGCTCGCGTTGCTCGTGTCGAGCGTGCTCGTCTTTTCGCGAATGAGCGCCGACAGCGAAATCGCTGCGATGCGCGCCTGCGGCGTGAACCTGCTTGCGGTCATGAAATGGCCGATTCTCTTTGCGCTCCTGTGCAGTGTGCTGGGGATGTTCGTCAACAACGAGATTGTGCCGCGTGGGCATGAAATCCGCCGCACGCTGAAGTCGAAGGTGTCCGTTGGGACGGGACTTGAGATCCTTGAGCCGGGACGCGTCATCGACGATTTCCCGAACGTGAAGATCTACTTCGGCTCGAAGGAGGGCAACTGGTTGCACGACCTCGTCGTGATGGACTACACCGACCCGAAAGTCGACCGGATGATTACGGCGGCGAAGGCCCTCGTGACAAGCCAGGGCCGTGACGTCTCGCTCGACCTCTACCAGATGACGATGGATCCGCTTGATGCCGACCATCCGACGATGGCGCGGGCGAATCGCGTCCAATACCTTGTGAAGGATGCGCTCAAGGACTCACACTACACGCGCCGCGACAAGGACCTGCGCTTTCGGGAGGTGCTGGATAAGATCGGGCGGCTGAAGGAGCGCATCCGTGAGCTGACAAACGCGAGCCACGCGAAGGGGACGGAGCGGCAGCTTCTTGAGCGGGAACTCTCGAACCTGAAGGTCGAGTTCATGAAGCGCTTCGTCTTCGCCATGGCCTCGTTCTGCTTCGTCCTAATCGGTGTGCCGCTCGGCATTCGTGCGCAGCGCAAGGAGTCGTCGATTGGCATGGCGATTTCGCTGGCGGTTTCGCTGGGCTACTACATGGTTGTCATTCTGGCCCTCGGCATGGAAAACCAGGCCTCGCTTCATCCCGAAATCATCATCTGGCTGCCGGTGGTCGTCTGCTTCGGCCTGGCGGCGCGGCTGATACCGAAGAACCTTTAAGAGAGAAACGAATACGACAAAAGAAAAGGAGAGTAAGATTATGGCGAAGATTCATCCAACGGCGATTGTGGAGAACGGCGCGATTCTGGGCGCGGATGTCGAGGTCGGGCCCTACGCCCACATCGGGGCGAACGTGAAGATTGGTGACGGCACGACGATTGGCCAGGGTGCGATTGTCGACGGGCATACGACGATTGGCAACCAGTGCCAGATTTTCCCCTACGCCCTCATCGGCATGAAGACGCAGGACCTCAAGTATAAGGCGGGGTCGGTCAGCTACGTCGAGATTGGCAACCGCACGGTGATTCGCGAGTTCGCGACCGTGCATCTCGGCACGGCGGATGGCGAGAAGACGATCATCGGCGACGACTGCCTGTTCATGGCCTACTGCCACGCGGCGCATGGCGTGATTCTCGGCAACCACGTGATTTGCTCGAATTCGGTTCAGCTGGCGGGCGATGTCCATCTGCAGGACTATGTCATCGTTGGCGGATGCTCGGCTTCGCACCAGTTCTGCACGGTTGGCCGCCACGCGATGGTCGGTGGCATGTGCAAGGTGCGGCAGGATGTGCCGCCGTATATGCTTTGCGACATGGTCGAGGGCACGATGAAGGTAATCGGTCCGAATGTCGTCGGTCTCACGCGGCGTGGCTTCAAGCGGGAGGTGATTCAGGCCCTCAAGGAGGCCTTCCGCTTCATCTACCGTGACGGACTGAACCGCACCCAGGCCCTTGAGCGCGTCGAGAACGACGTCGAGCCGTTTGAGGAAATCAAGGAACTCGTCTCCTTCTACCGCCACTCCACACGCGGCGTCTGCTGACGATGGACCTGAACGCGTTTGGCTTCTGCGGGGCGACGCTCGATTCCCGGCTCGTGCGGCCGGGGATGCTCTATGTCGCTCTCAAGGGGGGGCGGGCCGACGGCAACGACTTCATTCCACAGGCCCTGGCCGCCGGCGCGGCGAAAGTCATCGGCGGGGCGAACGCCCTCGCCGAGATGCAGGCCCTTGCGCACGACTATCGCCGTTCGCTCAAGGCGAAGGTCATCGGCGTGACGGGTTCGGCCGGTAAGACGACGACCAAGGAATTGCTCAGGACCTTTCTCTCCCGTCTCGGCAAGGTTCATGCCACGGAGGGAAATTTCAACAATCATCTCGGGCTGCCCCTGACCATCCTGAACTGTCCACCCGATGCGGACTATCTCGTCGTCGAGATGGGGACGAACCATCCGGGTGAGATTGCGAAGCTGTGCGACATTGCCGAGCCGGACATCGGGGTGATGACGAACGTGGGCACGGCCCACCTGGAGTTCTTCGGTTCCCAGGACGGCATTGCGGATGAGAAGGGGACGCTTTTTGCGCGGGCGGCGGACTTCTCGGTCGTTTCGTCCGAGAACGTGCGGCTGGCGCGGCTGCGGAATCTCTGCCATGCCGAACTGATTGAGGTCGACCCCCACGCGGCGTGGATGGCGGCGGCTTTGGACGGCGTGTTGCCGGGGTCGCACAACGTCTCGAACGCCTGCCTTGCCTTCGCCGTGGCCGAACGCCTCGGGGCGACGCGGGCGGATGCCGTGGCGGCCCTTGCGGACTTCCATCTGCCGGGGGCGCGGTGGCGGCAGGTCGAGCGCGGCGGTGTACACCTTATCGACGACAGCTACAACGCCAATCCGGACGCCATGATTGCCGCGCTGGATGCCTTCGCGAAGATGCCGTGCACCGGGCGGCGCGTGGCCGTTCTGGGCGACATGGGGGAACTCGGGCCGGAGTCCTTTGCCTTTCACCAGCGGATCTTCGCCCATGCGAAGGGCCTTGGTATTCCGCTTGTCATCGGCGTGGGGACGCAGTCCGCCCGTTGTGCCTGCGACCGGGCGTATCCAACGCGGGCGGACCTGACGGCCGAGTTCCGTTCGCTGGTCTCGTCCGGTGACCTGGTGCTCCTGAAGGCTTCCCATTCCATGAACCTCTCTAAACTGATTGACAGCCTGTGAAAATACTCGTACTCAATGGGCCGAACCTGAACCTGCTCGGCATTCGCGAACCGGCGCTCTACGGCAACCGTACCTATGCGGACCTGGAGCGCTTCATTGCCGACACGGCCGCCGGCCTCGGTCGGGACGTGACCGTGGAGGTGCGCCAGTCGAACCATGAGGGCGTGCTCGTGGACTGGATTCAGTCTGCCCGGGGCATCTTCGACGGAATCGTCCTCAACGCCGCCGCCTACACCCACACCTCCGTCGCCATTCTCGACGCACTGAAGGCGGTGGCGATTCGCACGGTTGAGGTGCACCTGACCGAGCCGAAGGCGCGAGAGCCGTTCCGCCGCGTCTCCTACGTGGGAATGGTTGCGGAAAAGACGTGCTCCGGGCGCGGGTTCGCGTCGTATGCGGATGCCCTGCGCTACCTCGTCGACACGCAGGGGAGGGCGTAAGACCATGCCGCTTTATGTCTATGAGGCGAAGGAGCCCGCGAAGGGCTGTGCAAAGTGCCGCGACGGATTCGAGGTGACGCAGTCCTTGAAGGAACCGCACCTCACGAAATGCCCCGCGTGCGGGGCGGAGATTTACCGCGTCATCCAGGCTCCGGGGCTGACCCATTCCAAGACCGACCTCCACTACCGGGCCAAGCGCGCCGGGTTCAAGTGCCTGAAGAAGGTCCAGAAGGGCGAATACGAGACGCTTTACTGAGCGATGACCGTCTGGATCGAGAACCCGTTCGACAACCTGCCGCGTGAGGGGTCGCGCCCGCTTCGGTTTTGGCTGATGGCCCGGGCCTTCGTGCAGGCGGGGCATCGGGTGGTCTACTGGACGAGCGACTTCAGCCATACGGCGAAGGCGCGGCGGAATTTGCCGATGGCGTTCACGGACGAGGGCGTGGCCGTGCGGCTCGTACCAACGCCGCCCTACCGAACGAACGTCAGCCTGGCGCGGATTCGCAGTCACCGCGCCTATGCGCGGGCCTGGGAGGCGGCAGCCGGCGCGACGGATTTGTCCGCTCCGGACGCCATCATCGTCTCCACGCCGCCGCTCGCGACGGGGGACGTGGCGATTCGCCTGGCGCGGCGGTTTGGGGCGCGGCTTGTCGTGGACGTGATGGATGCCTGGCCCGAGACCTTCTACCGGCTCCTGCCGTCCTTCGCGGCCCCGCTGCTTGGGCGGATGCTGTTCGCGTCCGCCGACGCGGCGGCGCGGCGGCTTTACCGGGCGGCGGATCTCGTGACGGGCGTCGCCGACCGCTACGGGGCGATTGCCCGTTCCAAGGGGGCGGCCTCGTACCGGCGCTTCTACCACGGCATCGACTGTGCGGCCGCCCCCGCTCGGGTCGAGGGACGGCGGGCGGGCGTTGCCCTCGTCTACATCGGGAACATGGGCACCACGTACGACCTGCAGACGCTCGTGCAGGCGATGGAACTTTTGCCGACGGCCACGCTGGACCTCGCCGGTGCGGGTGCTCAGGCCGGGACGGTCGTGCGGCTCATCCAGGAACGGGGCCTGGCGGATCGCGTCCGCTACCACGGCTACCTGAAGGCGGCTGACATGGCCGACCTCCTCAGCCGGGCCGACATCGGGGTCGTCCCCATGGCGAGCGAGAGCTTCGTGGGCGTGCCCTACAAGTTCGCCGACTACGCGGCGGCGGGACTGGCCATCGTCAGTTCGCTCGGGGGCGAGACCGAGGGACTCCTGGCGCGGTATGGCGCAGGAGCCGTCTACCGCTGGGGGGATGCTCACTCGCTCGCGGCGGCGGTAGACTCGCTTGTGCCGCGCCTCGCTTCGGCGCAGGCCGCCGCGAGGCGGCTGGCGCACGAGGAACTCAATGCGCGGCGGATTTATGCGGACTATGTCCGGGCCGTCGGGCAACTGGTGGCGACGCCCTGACCGACGCGTCGCGGCGGAATAATCAGAAGACTCAGAGGATGAGCCTATTGGCGGCCCGTCGTGTGCCTTTGGATGGGCTATCCCTTGCGCACGGGAAGGGCCTCCCGTGCGCATCCGGGTTTTCTGTCGTGCGCAGGCGGGATGCGTCCCGTGCGCATCTCGTGAAGTTCCCGTGCCCATCGGAGGAAAACTTACTGCCCAGTAACTTTAGACTTACTGCCCAGTAAGTTTTGGTTTACTGCGCAGTAAGTCTGCCGCTGCCGGGCATCGGAATCCTGGCGACAGACCAAAGGTTTCGGGGCGGATGGCGTTTATTCCAATTTCGTGCCTAAATATGAATGGAATCTCGCGCTTTTGTTGGCTTTCTCGCCCGGGCGCACGGAAATTCCGCCGCGCCCCTCGGGTGCAGGCACCGCCACATCTTCGCTGCGAGGGCGTGATTTCTTGCGAAGGGCCGCAGGGAAATGCGCGGACCCTGTCCGGCGGATTCGTTCCTCGCCGCTTGGAGGGTGGTTTCGCACCGTCTTCCACTCTTTCTTTCCTGTTATCGTCCTTTCTGCTTTTGCTGACCCATTCGGTTTTACAATTTTTTCGCAATCAAAAGTGGTTGAGCCAGTTGTGCCAAAACGGGATGATTGAGGTAAAATATCCACAGTTGGAAAAACCTTGTGAAGAAAAACGCCATGAAGGTATCGTCTGATTCGGTTGGTAAGATGTCGCGAACGCGTGTTTGGGCTGCCGCATTGCCTTTTGCACTGGCGGCAACCGGGGCCTTTGGCGGAGTGGTGGGTACGCTACCCGAACCGACGGTCGTAGACGGGAAGAATGTCTACACGCTGGGGACGAGCACGTCAACGGCGGATCCGACGCGAGAGAACGCCGAGGCGAACTACGACTACATCGACTGGGCGTCGCTCAGCGTTCCCGCCGGGTCGGTCGTCAAGCTGAACGGCGCGGTCGTGCTCGATGCGCTGCCCGCCGACCTCACCTACGACTGGAGTGCCTGCACGCGTCTTGCCTATGTGGGCGAGAGTTTCGCCACGGCCGGTCAGAAACTCACGGTCCCCGAGACCGCCACGGCGCTCTTCTACACGAGTACGGTGACGAAGAGCGAGGACGGCACCTCGTTCACGCTGTCGTCCGACAAGGATTCCACGATTCAGGCGGATGTTGAACTCAATGGCAAGTTCCTTGCGGGAGATGGCTATGGGCCGAATTTCTATGGTGCCGTGACGGGTTCTGGTAAGATCTCCGTCGCTAACTTTGGCACACCAATCAATTTCTATGGCCCGCTTGTCTTTGATGGACACATTGAATTGAATTCCGTTCAGTTTGGACAGAACATCAGAATTTACTCCACCGAGGCGGAATCCTCAATAGCCAAGGTCTCAATGGATTTCCGTACGTCCAATCAATATCTCCTTGGTTCGACGACTGCGCAGTATCTTTGGTTCAATCCTCAGAATGAAGGAGGAAATGTCTTGACCATTGGCGAACTCGCCACCAATGGCGGTGTGGGTGGAAACTTGGATTCGTTCCTGAGTTCCGAGACGGGCAAAGCGCGCCGTGGCGGTTCACAGTTAATTGTTTATGGAAATAACACGGTTAAGATTTCCTCGCGTTCCAGCAGCGGATATGGTTATCGTGCACTGGGCTTGTTTGCGGATACTGGGTGGGACTACAAGGTTGGTGCTACGACGCTCCCCGCCTTTGATAAGGGACTTGGTAATGTCGAGATTGGAGACCATGGTAACTTTGATTCGCTCTACTATGTCTCGCCGATGATGAATGTCATGTTCGTCGGCACTCATGGTCCTTATTATGGAACTAAGTTGACTTGCGAATACCGTGCTGAGACGCATGTCGTCAATCAGGCCGAGTATCTTGACTTTAGTGGTATTACGAACGACATGGGCGACGATGCGATTTCCGCGCATGGTGCCAGCCCAGCCAACCTTCCGAAGAAGATTCTGGCGAAGCAGAATCGCCAGTCGCGCTTCTTCGTCCATGTCTATGACAGCGAGTGGACGATGCCGTTCGACTTTGGTGCGGAGGACGTGAACCCGGCGCGGTGCGAGACGAACTGCCGTCTTGCCGACATTGCCGCCAAGGGTACGGTCTATGTGCGCAATGACACGACGGCGGCGCATGCGGCGTATCCGTCGGAGTGGACGGAATATCCCGTCATCACGACCTACGCGGGCGGTGCGCCGACGAACGAGAAGGGCGAGTCGGTCTTCAATGACTGGACGGTCGTCCCCATCGGCAAGTGGGGTCAGGTCCAGATTGAGAAGGTCGTGAAGGATACGGGCCTCTACCTGCGCATGCGCCGGGAGAACGCCTTCCACATCATCATCCGCTGACGACGATTGCGATGACCGCCGTGAAGACGAGCCGTACACTGGGCTTCTGCGTGGCGTTTGCGGCGGTCGCTTCCGCGTGGGCCGGCAACCTGCTTCCCTCCGAGCCGGGGGTGAAGGGGCAGCCGGCCCTTCACTTGGTCGATGACGACCACGGCTCGAACAACTCGAACGTGGCCTACTGGGTGAGCCGCGAGGACGTCTTCGCCCTGCGCGGCAAGGTCGTCCACCTGCAGGGACAGGTTCAGCAGGTGCGCACCAGTACGGCGAGGGGCATCGGCTTCACGCTCTGGGCGCGGCGGGCCTATGGGCGCAAGGGTCCGCAGGTTCGCATCGGCACGGGGACGATTGGCCCGACGCCCTGGATGGACCTGCGGCTCTCGCTTCGGCTTCCGGAGGATGCGGACGGCCTGACCGTTGCGTTCGACTGTGCGAACGGCTGGGGTCAGACGGGTGAGGCCTGGTTCAGGGATGTCATCTTGACGGCGGATGCCGCAGAATTGCCGCGTCCGAAGGGGCTGCCGCCCTCGGCCTTCGTCGAGCACGAATTTACGGAACTGGTGCCGACGAATGACACGCCCGCCATGGCCGCCCACCGTGCGTCCTACCGCGATCAGCCGCCGACGAAGTCCGATTCGTTCGTGCGCCCCGAGATTCGCAACGGCACCTGGTACCTGAACGGCAAGCCCGTCTTCTTTACCGGTCCGTGGATTCTGAACCGCATCGACCGGGGGAATCCGCTCAACATCACGAACGTCTGCTACACCGACTCGGGTTCGCCCGAGGCATTCGCCTACGCTGGGTTCGACTCGGCGCAGATTTCCGCCGCGCCGAATCGGTATGGTGCCCTCCTGAGGGGGCTTGAGATTGATGTCGGGCGCAAGCCCTGGGAACCCGATTTCGCCGCGCAGGAGGCCGACTTCGCGAAATACTGCGCCGACTTCCAGGCGAAGCCGCTTGTGCTGGACTTTGCCTTTGGGTTCAATCCGGCCCTGCCGAAGGCGATTCAGCGTCGTGCGGACCAGAAGAAGATGGGGCAGGTCTGGCATGAGTTCTTTCCGCTGTGCCCTGAGTGTCCCGAGGGACGGCGGTACTATCGCGACTACTTCCTCGGCGGAACCCGGGCGGCCCTGCGCCACGGGCTGAACGTCTACATGTACGAGCTTTTCAACGAGTCGGCCTACGCCTGTGGCTGCAAGTACAATCTGCGGGAGTTTGCGCGGCGGATGAAGTTGAAGTACGGCAAGATCGCCGAGGCGAACGCGGTCTGGGGGACGGCGTTTCTCTCCTTCTGGGACGTGGCGATTCAGACGGAGCCGGAGCAGTACGACGGCTTGCGCTACGACTGGTACGACTTCCTCTCCGACCGCTATGTCGAGATATTGAAGGATGGCATGGCGGCGATTCGCAGTGTGGACCAGCGCGGCGGCATCTTCTTCACCGAGCAGGCGGCGGGTACGCCGCCCGTGCATCGGGGCGAGGACGTCATCAAGCTCTCGGATACGCTGGATGCGTTGGCGATTGAGGGCGGCTGGCGGTATGGCGGCGGACGCGACTACGAGGCGAGGGGCGGCACGGATGCCGTCGTCGCCCAGGATACGACGAAGCACTTCTACAACTGCGACTGGTACGCGGCGGCGGCGCGGGGACGCGTCCCGGTCGTCAACGACGAGCACTACTGCGGACGCTTCGAGGACGGCAAGCGCGTCCCGTCAAAGCGCGAGGACTACATCACTTCTCTTTGGCTGGAACTGATGCACGGCGTGTCGGCGACCTATTTCTACAGCTGGGACAAGCGTTCGTGGGACTATCGGGACCTTGAGGGGGCGCGGCGGAATGTGGAGGAGCCGAGCTACAAGAGCTACTCCTTCCTGAATCCGTTCAACTGTCCGCCCGAGAACCTGGATGCGTCGAAGCGGTTTAAGGCCGAGCTTGCGCCCTATGCGGAGAAGGTGCTGCCGTTTCCGCGTGTGAAGCCGGCGACGGTCGCCGTCTTCTATTCCCGGACGCGGGAGATTCATCGGGACGCGTTCCCGCCGTTCGACCCGACGCAGCCGAAGTGGCGGGCCGGGCACCGCACGAAGACGGCGGCGTGGTATCTCTCGATTCTGCACGCGTTTTATCCCGTGAAGGTCGTCTTTGCGCGGGACCTGGCGACGCTGGGCCCCGAGGTGAAGGTGGTCGTCGTGCCCGAGGCGGAGGCCGAGAAGGTGTCGGTCGTCTCGGATCTCAAGTCCTTTGTCGACCGTGGGGGTAAGGTGATTGCGGATGCGTCGGCGTTTGCCTACGACGAGTACATGAAGGAGACAACGGCGGCCAAGGGTGCCTTCGTCCGCGTCGATTCGATTGAGACGATGCTGTCGGAACTCGGTCGGCTCGATGTGCCGCGCTATGCCGACTGGAAGGCGACGGACGGCAAGGGTGCGCTCACCGGCGGCGACGTCCAGATCTGCGACCGTGGCGACTTCAAGCTCGTCTGCCTCGTGGCGATGAAGGAGCGCGCCGTGCGCACAGGACTCCTCTCGCTGACGAACCTGTCGGGCGAAGGCCCGTGGAAGGTGACGAACGGCGTGACGGGCGAGCACCTGGGCGACTGGACGCGTACGACGCTCGCGAAGGGTGTCCCCGTGGCGCTTCCGCCACAGGAGCGGCTTATTCTCGTAATTGAGAAGACGGCGGCGAAGTCGTCCTGGTGGCGGCGGGTCGTGGGGTGCACGGACAAGTGATGGTTGTTGAATCAGCGTAAGAAGGATGACGATGAGAGCAGGACGGTTTGGCTTGGCGGTTTCACTCGGCGTGGTGGGGTTCCTTTCGGTTTCGGCGGAGGTCTCGTTTCCGTCCCGCCTGACGGCGGCGGATGCCGGGCGGCAGTTCGTGGGGGCGGCCGACGGTTCGACGCGGTGGGCGGCCGACGGACCCCGGCAACTGGAAATTGACGGTGCGGACGGTGTCCGCTTCGAGAACATCGCCTTCTCCAATGTGTCAGTCGTGGTCGTTTCGGCGAAGGGTGTTGTCTTTCAGAACTGCCGACTGGCGGGGAATTCGGACTGGGCGATTTGGTTCCAGGACGGGGCGCAGTCGAATGTGGTGCGGTATTGCGAGATTGCCGGACCGGGCGGCATCCGCCTGGGTGGGGGCGCATCGTCGGCCGCTTCCGCCGCGTCGGCGGCCAATGAGATTGTCGACACCACCATCGTCCAGCACGGTCGGCCGGGCGGGGCGGGCGTTTGGATCGGCCGCACGTCCGGCGGCAACCGCCTCGTCCACAACGACATTTCGGGTGCATTTGGCGTGGGCATCAGCGTGGACGCGTCGGTTCAGAACCTCATTGAGGGGAATTTGGTCCATGATCTCGGCTCGAAGGGTCGCGAGGCGACGGGGATTGGGCTTTCGGGCGGACCGAACACCTGCTGCGCCAACACGGTCTTCAACATTCCGGGCGGACGGGACAGCGGCGTTGGCATCTTTCTTGTGGAGCCGGTCGGCGAGACGCTTCTCGCCTCCAACCTCGTCTATGGGACGGACGGCGCAGCCTACCGCCAGATCGGCGGTACGGGCGTTCGCCTTGAGAACAACATCCTTTCGCACAAGAGCGCGTCGCCCCTGGGCGTTTCGGACGGCGGGGAACTGGCGGCTCGTTGCAACATCTTCTACTGGGGCGAAGGCGACTTTCTCGGCCGTGTGCCGGAGGGCGCGGCGAAACTGAGCTTCACGAACAACCAGTTCTGCTGCCGCGAGGGGGATGGCACGGTGCGCTTCAGGGGGCTGACCTTGGCCGACTGGCAGCGTGCGGGCGGCGATGCGGGCGCGATTGAGTGCGATGCGCTCCTGACCGATCCCGATGCGGGCAACTTCCGCGTGCGCCCGGATGCGCGGGCCATGCGCATCGGCTTCAGGCGCTTCGATCCGTTTGCCGCCGGCGTTCGGACGGACTATTCGAACTACCGCTATCCCCAGCAGCCGCTCACGCCCCGCGAGCAGGCCTACAAGAGGAGTTATGAGGAGCAGCCGCCCGTGACGGACGACGGGAATCTTGAGAAGCGGCCCGAAATCCGGAATGGCACCTGGTATGTGAACGGCAAGCCCGAGTACTATCTCGGCGTGTGGCTCTACAACCGTGTCCGCGAGTGGGGCAAGGGGTCGAATCCGCTCAAGATTGACCACATCGCCTACACCGAGCGGCCCGGGACGAACAACTTTCCGCAACTGGGCTTCAACTCGTCCCAGCTCTCGTGTGCAAACGCCGACATCGGGCGCATCCTGCATGGGGCGCGTCCGCGCCGCGACGTGGACGAGTTCGAGCGCGAGATGCTTGAGTTCTACCGGGGCTTCGGCGACATGCCGTTCGTCGTGGACTTTGCCTTCGGCTACGACAACATCTACCCGAAACCCGTGCGCATCGCGCTCGACCAGCGTCGGTTCGACTGGCACAACTTCATTCCGCTCTGTCCCGAGGACCCCGAAGGCGACGCGTACTACCGCGACTTCTTCCTCGGCGGCACGAAAGGGGCACTTCGTGCGGGCGCGAACGTGTTCCTCTGGGAACTTTTCAACGAGTCGGCCTACAACTGCGAGTGCGTCTACAACCGCCGCGACTTCGTGGCGCGGATGCTGAAGCGCCACGGTTCGCTCGCGGCACTCAACGCCCACTGGGGGACGGCGTATGCGACGACGGACGAGATTGTGGCCGTCGATTCCTTCATGTCGAATCCGGCTGCCTGGTACGACTGGTGCGTCTTCTCGGCGGCGCGGTACAACGAGATTCTTGCGAAGTATCGGGCCGTCATTGAGTCGACCGACAAGCGGGATCGCGTCTACTTTACGGAGCAGGCGGCGGGGCATCCGCCCGTGCATCGTGGCATGGACTTGCGCGGGGCCGATGCGCTTGACGCGCTTGCCATTGAGGGCGGTTGGCAGTTCGGCGGCAATACGGACTATCAGGCGAAGAGCGCGATGGAGGCCGTCGTCGCCTCGCGTGGCTCGCGGCACTTCTACAACTGCGACTTCTACCAGGCGCTGGCCAAGGGCAAGAAGGTTATCGTCAACGACGAGCACTACTGCATGCGCCTTGAGAACGGCAGGCGCGTGCCTTCCAAGCGGTCGGACTACATTACGGCCCTTTGGCTTGAGGTGATGCACGGGGTCTCGGCGAACTTCACCTATGTCTGGGACAAGCGCGCCTGGGAATACAAGGATGCCGCCGGGGCATTGAAGAATGTGGAGAAGCCGAGCTACAAGTCCTCGTCGCTGTTGAATCCGTACAACGTGAAGCCCGAGGATCTTGCCGCGTTCAAGGAGTTTCAGGACGAGCTTGCGCCCTACAAGGAGAAGGTGTTGCCGTTTCCGCGTGTGAAGCCGGCGACGGTCGCCGTCCTGCTCTCGAAGCCAACGCAGATTCAGCGTGACCGTCTGCCCCCCGTCGATCCGACGCGCCCGCTCTGGCAGGATCAGCCCGACCGCGCAGGGGTCTGGTATGTCTCCTTCCTCCATGCGCTTTATCCGGTCAAGGTCGTCTTCGAGGAAGACCTCGATGGACTCGATACGGCGGTGCTTATTCTGCCGGACTCGCAGTATGTCCTGCCGGATGTCGTTGGGAAACTCCGCGTCTACGCGGCGCGTGGAGGGCTTCTCATTGCGGTGGAGGATGCGCTTTCGTTCGATGCGTGGGGCAAGCCGCTCCGTGCTGACGTGCCGATGCGGCGCGTGAAGAGCGTCAACGAGGCATTGGCTGTCCTGGTGGAGAAGAACGTCAAGCGGTATGCCGCGATCGCGCCGACCGATGGACTCGATGCGCCGATTGCCGCCGCCGACGTGCAGATTTGCGATCGGGGTGACTTCAAGCTCGTCTGCCTCGTCGACATGGCCGGGCGGCAGGTGCGGCAGATTAGCCTCAAGCTTTACCTCGACGAGCCGGCGGGCGTGGCCTATCGCGTGTACAACCCAGTGACGAAGCGCGTGTTGGGCACATTCACGGTGGCGGAACTTGCGCAGGGAGTCCCGTTTGACCTGCCGCCGCAGGAGCGCATTCTGCTTGAACTGACGCAGATCAAGGCGGACGAAACCAAGGAGAAGGAGACGAAATGAAGGGAATGATGATTGGTTCGGTTGTGGCATTGGCCTTTTCGACAGTTGCGGCGGCGACGCTTGAGCCGGGCGTTCAGGTGGATGGCGTCTGGTTAGATGCGTCGGCCGCGAAGACGCGTGGCCTGATTGTGACGGAGCAGATTCTGCCCGAGGGCCGCCGCGTGACGCTTGAGAATCGGAGCGGTGCAACGGTCCGCCCCGAGGAACTCGGCTGGCGCAAGGTCGGGCGGGATGACTTTGACGAGAAGGGACTGAAGGTCTACCTTGAGGGATGGCAGATGGCGAGTCCCTGCGGCGTTCGGAACTGGGACGACGAACCGTTCGACTATTCGCCTGGCTATCTGCACAATTGCGTGTCAACGCCGAGCGACTTCCATCCGGGCGAGAGGGGACGCTTCCTCGCCGACTACATGTGCTGTTTCCGTCGGCCCGACGGACGGTTGCGGCTTTTCGGGTTTACGACGGGGGCGGACCGCTTCGGCCACTTCCGGATGCAACTGGATGCGGCGGGCGTAAGGGAACTCTTTGCCCTCAGTGCCTGCGACCGCGCCGAGCTGAATCCCGGCGGGCGCATCCAGTCCGAGACGCTTGTCGAGATGGAGGGCGACGATACCGAACGGCTGTTCGCGGCGTTTGCCGACCGCTGGGCGGATGCCTCGGGGCGGCGGGCGAAGGTCGAGACACCGATTGGCTGGTGCAGCTGGTACTACTATTTCAGCAAGGTGACGCTGGCAGATGTCATTGAGAACATGGACTGGCTGGTTGCACGGCGGTCGCAGGAATTCGGGCGCGTGAAGGTTATTCAGCTCGACGACGGCTATCAGACGGCTCTCGGCGACTGGCTGAGCGCGAACGAGAAGTTCCCCGGCGGACTGAAGCGGTACGCCGAAGAGGTGAAGGCGCGTGGCTTCGTGCCCGCCGTTTGGGTCGGGCCGTTCATGGTCGAGGAGAACGCGGTGCTCGCGAAGGAACACCCGGATTGGCTTGTGAAGGGCGCGGACGGACAGCCCGCCTCGCCGCTCGGCTGGCGCGGCAATCACAAGGTCTACGTTCTCGACGGGACGCATCCGGCGGTGCAGGAACACCTGCGCAACCTCTTCAGGACCTTGCGTGGCTACGGCATCGCGTACGTGAAGCTCGACTTCTGCATGATTGCCTCGTCGGTGAAGGGGGCCGTCTACCACGACCGCACGGCAACGCGGGCGCAGGCCCTGCGTCGGGGCTTCGAGGCGATTCGCGAGGGATTTGGCGACGATGGATTCATCATGGGGTGCACGGTGCCGTTCGGACCGCTTGTCGGTCTGGCGGACGCGATGCGCACCTCGACGGACATTACGCCCTACTGGCAGGGGAAGAACCACCAGTATGCGGAAGCCCCGAACGTGCCGAACGTCTGCCGCAACATCATCAATCACTCCTACATGAACAATCGCGTGTGGATCAACGATCCCGACACGCTGATTGTGCGCGACGACTCGACCGAACTGACGAAGAACGAGGTTGAGCTGTGGGCCGAGGCGGTTGCCTTCGTCGGCGGCTCCCTGCTGCTCTCGGATCGGTTCTCGACCCTGTCGGCAGAACGGATGCCGCTCGTGAAGCGTGCGCTGGCGGACGCGGGACGGTACGAGAATCCTTATCCTGCCGACCGCTGGGAGCGGACGTACCCGACCGTCTGGAAGGCGGTGAAGGACGGGCGGTTGCAGACGGCGACGTTCGATTTTACGAACAGCCATTCCGTCACGGTGGCGAGCGTGAAGGGCACCTGGGTCGAAGAGGCCGGCATTCGCAAGTTCAAGGTCGGCCGTTCACCGGCGGAGGCGAAGGCCGAGTCGGCGGCGGCGTATGGACGCACGGCGCAGGCCCTTGAGATTCGCGTGGACGAGTCGAAGACGCTGGAGGAAGTCAACGCAATGGTGGTGCCGCCGGGGTCCAAGATCTTGTTCAAGCGCGGTGGCGTGTGGCGTGGGCAGCTCCAGCCCCGGAGCGGTAAGCCGGGTCATCCGGTGACCTACGGAGCCTATGGGAATGGGCCGAAGCCGGTGATTGAGCCGAGCTATGACCGCAGTCGGGCCGAGGACTGGACGGACGAGGGTGATGGCATCTGGTCGACGCGAACGGGCGCGGCGGCCGACATCGGGAACATCATCCTCGACCACGGTACGGCTGGGTGCGCCTTCAAGCGCGGCGCACGGGCCGAACTGACGCGGGATCTCGACTTCTGGTGCGACCCGACGACATTTGTCGTTCATTTCAAGTCGCAGGCGAATCCGGCGACGCGCTGGAAGTCGGTTGAACTTGCGGAGAAGGTCCATTGCATCGACGAGGCCGAGATGCATGACGTCGTCTATGAGGAGCTGAGCCTGCGCTATTCTGCCGCGCACGGCATCGGCGGCAACGGCGTGAAGCGCATCGTCGTGCGTGATTGCGACATTTCGTGGATTGGGGGCGGCTACCTCTACTACGACAAGCTCGGCAATGGCGTTCGCTATGGCAATGGCATCGAGTTCTGGAGCGCGGCGGAGGACGTGCTCGTTGAGTCGAACCGCATTTGGCAGGTCTGGGATGCCGGGCTGACCAACCAGTCCAATGCCGACAATGTCACCCAGCGGAACATCACCTATCGCGGCAATGAGGTCTGGAACTGCGAGTATTCCTATGAATACTGGCAGCAGGGCGAGGGGTCGCGGACCGAGAATGTCCTCGTCGAGGGCAATGTCTTCCGCAACGCCGGTTCGGGATGGGGACATCGCCAGCGGTGGAATCCGAACGCCGCCCACCTGATGTTCTACGATACGACGGCGCAGACGACGAACTTCGTCGTGCGCGGAAACGTCTTCTCGCGCTCGGCCGACACGCTCTTCCGCCTGTTCAATGACTGGCGGGCGAACCTGACGATGGATGGCAACCGCTGGGAAGCCAAGAACGAGTCGGTCTGCCGCTTCCACGGCCGCCCGACGGAAGGACTCATTTACCGCTATCCCGATCGGCTTGACCAGATTCACAATGACGATGCGTCTGAAATCGAGTCCCAGGGGACGGGTGCGCGCATCTTCACATTCGACCAACTGAAAGAGTTCAAGGAGTTCATCCATGAATAAGTTCCTGCTGTACGTCTCGGTCGTCGCCTCGCTTGGCGGCTTTCTCTTCGGTTTTGACTCGGGCGTCATCTCGGGCGCGGAAGGGGCGATTCAGAATGAGTTCGCGCTCAGCTCCTTTTGGCATGGTCTCATTATTTCGGGTGCGCTCATTGGCACGATTATCGGTGTCTTCACGGCCGGGCGACCGAGCGACCGTTGGGGACGTCGCCCCGTGCTGTGGGCGATGGCCATTCTCTTCCTCATTTCGGCGGTCGGGTGCGCCTTTACACCGATGGATGCGAAACTCGGGCCGCACCTGCTGGGCTGGTTCCGTTTCATCGGCGGACTTGCCATCGGCGGCGTGAGCGTAGTCGTTCCGCTCTACATCGTCGAAATTGCTCCCGGCAATCGCCGTGGACTGCTCGTCGGGCTGAACCAGTTCAATGTCGTCTTCGGCATTCTGGCGAGCTACATCACGAACTATCTCGTCGCCAAGTACATGCCGCAGGTCGACCCTCGGATTGTCTGGCGCGTGATGCTGGGCGTCGAGTGCCTGCCCATTGTGGTGTTCATGGCACTTCTGGTGACGATTCCCGAGTCGCCGCGCTGGCTGGTTCGTGCGGGACGCATGGACGAGGCGCAGGACATCCTGCGGCGGACGGGTGTCGCGGATGCGGCGGTGACGGTGGGCGAGATTCGTACGACGCTGGCGGCGGCGCAGGGCGGTCGTGACGTGCCGCTCTTCCAGCGCAAGTATCTCAAGCCGATTCTGCTCGCGTTCTTCATCGCCTTTTTCAACCAGACGAGCGGCATCAACGCAATCAACTACTATGCGCCGCGCATCTTCGGGATGATTTTCGGCGAAGGTTCGTCTCTCGTTTCGCTTGTCGGCACGATGGGAATGGGGACCGTCAACCTGATTTTTACGGCAATTGCCTTCGCCGTCATCGATCGGGTCGGGCGGCGCGTCCTGATTCTGACGGGTTCGGTGGCCATGATCCTGATGCACGGCCTCGTTGCGTGGCAGCTTTCGCTCGCCCAGCCCAATGCGGCGATTGCCGTCTGCGGCATCTTTGGCTTCATGGCGTTCTTTGCGCTGTCGTCGGGTGCCTGCCTCTGGGTCTACATCTCCGAGGTCTTTCCGAATGCCGTCCGTGCAAAGGGGCAGGCGTTCGGATGCTTCATCCACTGGTTCCTCTGCACGCTGATCAGCTGGGCCTTCCCCTGGGCGGCTGAGCGGGCGGGTTCGGCGACGTTCGGCTTTTTTGCACTGATGATGGTCTGCCAGTTCGTCTGGGCGACGTTCTTCATGCCGGAGACGAAGGGCGGTACGACCGAGGACATTGAAAAGAGATTGGGATTCTAAAGAATGACACCACGAATTAAGAGTCTATTGGATCGCACGTTCGACAAGGAGCAGCGCAAGTTCCGCCGCGATGTCGACTGGAAGCCGCTTCTCGACCATTTCGTCGCCGAAAATGTCGATGACGAGTCGCGTGCGCGCATTGGATTGGAGGAGATGCTGCGGGCGGAAACCCCGGCGTTTATGGAAGGGGAGAAGATTCACTTCCTGAGAACCGTCAAGCAGATTCCCGATCTCCACACGACGGCTGAAATGGAGGCCCGAAAGGCCGCCGGGACGGCATTTGGCGAGAAAGGGGTCGTCTTCAACCTGACGGCGGACTTCGGCCCGACGATTCGGGATGGACTCGACCGGCGGCTTGCGGAGATTGAGTCTCGCCTTGTTCGTGCGCAGGCCGAGAAGGATGCGGAGGGCATCTCTTTCCTCTCGAACGCGGCACTTTCGGTCAAGGCCGTGCTGGATTTGGTGGACCGTTACCGGGCGGCTTTGCCGGGAGGCTCAGTCGACTGGTTGGAGGCCGTCCACCGGGGGGCGAAGACGTTCCCCGAGGCCCTGCAGGTTCTGCGCGTTCTCCACTATTCGATGTGGTGCGAAGGCGAGTACCATTGCGGACTTGGCCGGCTCGACCAGTACCTGCTGCCCTACTACACGGACGATCTTGCCAATGGTCGCCTGACGACGGATGAGGCCCTCGAATACATTGAGGAGTTCTTCATCGCCTGCAACCGCGACAGTGACCTCTACATCGGTGTTCAGCAGGGCGACAACGGTCAGTCCATCATGCTCGGTGGCATGACGCGGTCGGGGCAGGATGCCTTTAACGACCTCTCGCGCCTCTTCATGCGGGCCTGCGGCGAACTGAAACTGGTCGATCCGAAGATCAACCTGCGCGTCAGCAAGACGACACCGCTCGAAATCTATGAGGAGGGGACGAAGCTGACGAAGGAAGGCCTCGGCTTCCCCCAGTACGCGAACGATGACGTGGTCATTCCCGCACTCGTCCGGTGGGGGTACGAGCTGGAGGATGCGCGGGACTATTCGGTTGCCGCGTGCTGGGAGTTCCTGATTCCCGGTTGTGGACTCGACATCGACAACATTGACGCCGTTTCGTTCGTCGGTAGCCTCGATGCGGCCCTGCGCACGCCCTGTGCGACATACGAGGAGGTCGAGAAGGCCTTCTTCGTCGAAATCCAGCGTCGGGCGGATGCCCTGGTCGAGAAATATCGCCATGTGGAGATTCTGCCTGGGCCGTTCGTCTCGGTCATTTCGACCGGTTGCATCGACCGCGCCCGCGACATTTGCAAGGGTGCGAAGTACAACAACTTTGGCATTCACGGTACAGGTATCGCCGTGGCGGTCGATTCGCTCGCCTCCGTTCGTGAACTCGTCTTCGAGCGGAAGCTGGTGACATTGGCCGAACTCGTCCGTCTGATGGATGCCGACTTCGCCGGTCGGCCCGACGTGCTCGCGGCGGCAAAGGCCGCGCCGAAGATGGGAAATGCCGATTCGCGTGTGGATGACATTGCAAAACGCCTGCTGGCCTTCTGGGGACATGCCTTTGACGGCAAGCGCAACGATCGCGGCGGTATCTTCCGTCCGGGAACGGGGAGCGCGATGTACTACATTTGGCATGCGCGTGAAGTCCCGGCGAGTGCCGACGGACGGCTCAGGGGTGAGCCGCTTTCGGCGAACTATGCGCCGTCGCTTGACGCGTCGGTCAAGGGGCCGATTAGCGTCATTCGCAGTTTTACGGAGCCAGATCTCATGCCCGTCTGCAACGGCGGTCCGCTGACCATCGAGATTCACGACTCGGCGTTTGCCTTCCCGGACGGTGTCGAGAAAGTGGCGCATCTCGTGGAGTTCTTCGTGGATCGCGGGGGACACCAGATGCAGATCAACACGATCAACCGGGAGACCCTGCTCGATGCGCAGGCGCATCCCGAACGCCATCGTCACCTGATTGTGCGCGTCTGGGGATGGTCGGGGTACTTCGTGGAACTCGACAAGTGCTTCCAGGACCAGATCATCAAGCGCGTGGAACTCGCCGCCTCATGACGGGACGGGTCTTCGAGATTCGAGAGTTCACCCTCCAGGACGGGCCGGGTATCCGTACGACCGTCTTTTTCAAGGGCTGTCCGCTGAGGTGCGCCTGGTGCCACAATCCGGAAGGGCAGTCCTCCGAGGTCGAGTTCATGACGCGTCCCTCGGGGGAAAAGGTTCGGTGCGGGGAGGATTGGACGGCGGAAGCCCTGGCCACCGAACTCCTGCGGAATGCGGACATCATGTCCGCCTCGGGCGGCGGCATCACCTTTTCAGGTGGCGAACCCCTGATGCAGGCCAAATTTCTCCTTTCGCTCATCGACGCGATTCGGTCGCGCCCGGAGTCGAAGGGCATTGGACTAGCGGTCGAGACGAGCGGCTACTGCCCTCAGTCGACCTACGCGGCGGTTGTTTCGCGGCTGGACTTCGTCTATCAGGATCTGAAGCACCATTCGGTGGCGGACTTTCGGAAATGGACGGGGGGCGACCTTGGGGTCGTCTTGGAGAACCTCGCCTGGCTGAGGACGAGCGGCATCGCCTACTGCATCCGCGTGCCGCTGATTCCGGGGGTAAACGATGCGTCGGCCGACCGTGCCGCACTGGAGGCCCTGATAGGGGACTCGCCCGTCGAGTGGCTGCCCTATAACGCGGCGGCTGGGGCCAAGTATCCCCTCTTGGGGCGAACCTATCCCCTCGCGGCGGAATTCTAATGCCCATCGGACGAAATTCCAATGCCCGAAGGAAAGTACTCCAATGCCCATTAGACGGGGCAGTGTCCCCCGCCAGGAAGGTTGGATACCTCTCACGCGCATATTTTTGGTATAATACGACCCATGAAACGAAGTGAATTGGAGGAGGAGATTCGGCAGGTCATTCTGTCTTCCGTAGAGGTTGACGGACTGACTGCGGCGGATCTGGCGGCCGATCAACCGCTCTTTGGGGACGGAATCGGCTTGGATAGCATTGATGCACTGGAAATCGGTGCCGCGCTCCGTAAGAAGTATCAGGTCAAGTTTAAGGCGAATTCCAGCGAGAATCGCGTCCATTTCAGGACGATTGCCTCGTTGGCGGACTTTATCGCCGCGAATGCCGGTATCGCCATTGAGGACTGAAAATGAAGACAAAAGAAGAGATTTTGGAAGCGATTAAGGGCGTTTTGGTCAGTGAATTCGAGTGTGATCTCGCGTCGCTCGTGCCCGAGGCGCGGCTTTATGAGGATCTTGACCTCGACAGCATCGACGCGGTCGACCTGATTGTCAGGCTTCAGAATCAGACGAAGCTGAAGGTCAAGGCCGAGGACTTCAAGTCGATTCGCACGTTGGGCGATGTCGCCGGAGTCATTGAGAAACTGATGATTGAGCAGGGGAAGTGATGAAGCGAGTCCTGCCGGCTCTTCTGGTCGTCTGGGCGCTTTACTTCCTGAAGGCAAGGGTCTGGTTTCGCCTCTATCCGGCGGTCATGGTTGCCCTTGCCCTCGTTCTTTTTTCCGTTTCGCTCTTTCGCACGCCGCTTGTGGAGGTCTTTGCCCGCAAGATGGGTGAGACATTGGACGCGAAGGGCGTCTTGTATTGCCGAAAGGTGACGCGGGTATGGGTTGCTTTCCTTTCCGTTCACCTGGTTGTGACGGTAGCCACCGTTTTTCTCTCGCGTGAGATTTGGGTGTTTTATAACGGTTTTCTCTCCTATGTCCTGATGGGGTCGCTTCTTCTTGGCGAGCGGCTGTATCGGCGAAAGGTTCATCGTGTCTGATGTCATATTCAAAACGTCCGGCTCCACGGGGGCGGCGAAGGAAATCGTCCGTAGCGAGGAGTCGCTCCTGTCGGATGCAAGGTCGCTCGTCAAGGCGTTTCCGGATGTCTGGGCGGGAACTCCCGAGGTCGTCTCGTCCGTCCCGACCAATCATATGTACGGGGCACTTTGGCGCGTCCGCGCCCCGTTCGTTGCGGGGTGTCGGGTCAATCCTGCCGTATTGCTCTCGGTCGAGGAACTGATGGAAGCCTGCCGTGGGGTGGATCGGGCCGTTTTCGTGACGACGCCCTCCTTTCTTGAAAAAGCGTTGCTTCATCCGGATTTTGCACATTTAAGGGGACGGCTGACGGCCATTGTCACGGCTGGCAGTGAACTCCGCGAAGGGACGGCCTTGGCCGTTGCCGATGTGGTTGGGGTGTGCCCGCTGGAGATTTTCGGGAGCACCGAGACGGGGACCGTGGCCTGGCGGCGGCGGACGGAAGGGGACGAGTGGACGCTCGTCGAAGGCGTGTCGGCACGATTGGCGGACGGGGGCGGACTTGAGGTTGATTCGCCGTTCGCGATGAGCCGCCCGTACGTGATGTCCGATGGTGTTGAATTTACGGCGACCAACCGCTTTCGCCTGCGGGGACGGCTCGATCGGCGCGTCAAGATTCTGGAGGAGTTCGTCTCGCTCCCGGCGGTTGAGGCGGCGTTGGAGGCGTTGCCGCTCGTGGCGCAGGCGCGTGTTGAGGCCTATGGCGCGGATGTTCCTCGGCTGGGGGCCGTTCTCGTCCTGACGGAACGGGGCGTGAATGTCCTCAGGCGGTCGACCTACGCCGAGTTGAGCGGCCAAATCCGCCGCGACTTGTTTGCAACCTTGCCGGGGATTGCCGTTCCGCGGCGATTCCGTTTTGTGCGCGAATTGCCCGTCAATGAGCGCGGCAAGACGGCGGCGGGGGATGTTCGGGCGATCCTTTCGGCGAATTGGCAGGAGCCGGTCGTCTTCGACTGGACGCTTGCGCCGGGTGAACTTTCGACCAACCTCGTCTTTCCGCCCGATTCCAAGTGCTTTCGCGGACATTTCCCCGGCTTTCCGATTCTGCCGGGGGTGGCCCAGCTCTTCTACGTCTGCCATTTTGCGCGGCAGGTCTTCCACGACTTCCCCATGACGCAGACCTATCGGCGGCTGAAGTTTCAGAAGGTCGTCTTTCCGGCGGATGTTATCCGCCTGACCGTGGCGCGGCGTTCGGAAGGGGGCTTCTCCTTTGCTCTTGTGGGGGAGCATGGCCCATGCGCCTCGGGACTGATTGAGGAGACGTGCCGATGAAGCGGTTCTTGTTTCTTCTGGCCGTTGTTGGGCTGTCCGTCGCCTCCGCCTGTGCGGAGACATTGCCCGTACGCTGTGTGGAGGCCTTCCGTCGGGCACTGGACGCGGATGCCGCGTGGACGCTTGAGCGCCGCCTGGCGGGGTCCGAGCGGACGCTTGTCTCAACGGGACTTGTCTCCTGCGCCGCCGGGCGTGGCATCGTCTGGGATGTGCGCGCACCGTTTCCCTCCGTCGTGCAGATGACGACGAACGCCATGATTTTTGTGGACGAGGACGGACGGCGCGAGAAGACGCTGGACGACTTGCCGCATTATGCCGAGATTCGCGCCCTGACGGATGCATTCGTCGCTGGGGACGAGAAGGCCTTCGACGGGGTGTTTGAACTGGAGGCGGAAGCGCAGGCGGTCGACGGATGGCGGATTCGCCTGGTGCCGGAAGTTCGGGCCATGCGTCGGCTTTTCGCCAGCATCGAGCTGTCGGGGGCCGAGACGCTGACCAATGTTGTCCTGAAATCGGGGGACGGCGGAACATCGACCATCCGCTTTCGTGAGCTGTCGCGGGGTGGGCATCTCCTCTGGAAGGATTCCGTGCCGTGAACCGTGGTCGTGGTCGGCTGTTGGCGCGGTTTCTGATACCGGCTATTCTGGGCGGGGTGCTGGCCGTCGTCCAGTGGATGCGGCCCCTTGAGATTAAGACCTCTCTCTATGATTTGGTGGGGAATGCGGGACGGCTGATTCCCGAGGCCGTGCGCACCCAGTCGGCCGACCTCGTCCCCATCGTCGTCTCGTCCACGAACGCTGAACACGCCGTCCGTGCGGCGGAGACGCTCTTTCGTCAGTTGCCGACCAACGACTGCGCGGAGATTCGCTTCCGTGTCGATGGAGCGGGGCTTGGTGATGTGCTGGACTTCTATCGGGCGGCGTGTGCCGGTCTTGTTTCCGAATCCGTCCGGGCGGATTTGGAGACCCGGGTCGGACGGGAACGAATCGCCAAGTCGGCGGCGCGGCGCTTTTATTCCTCCCCCGTGCCGCCGCTCTTTCCGCCGGAAGAGGATCCATTCGGCCTCCTGGACGGCTTCGTGACCTCGCGTCCCGCCACCGTCTCCGGCTGGACGCCGCGTGGCGGCGTTCTGCAGGCCCAGCGGGACGGTTGGACGCATGTGCTGATTGTCCTGCGCCTTAAGCCCGAACAGGTGGGGGATGCGGATGCGCTCATTGCGTTCAAGGGGCGGTTGGACGCGGCTCTTGCCGCCGTTCCAGGTGACGATGTGCGGCTTGCGCCTTGCGGCGTACCGATCCACACGGCCCTGACGGCGGCGCGCTGCAAGTCCGAAATCGGCTGGCTGACGGTCTTCTCGTTCGCCTTCATCTGCATTCTTGCGGTGTTCGTCTTCCGCTCGGTTCGCTGGATCCCTCTCCTCGCCCTGTCGCTCGGCGTTGCCGCGCTGGCGGGCGGTGTTGCGCTGGTGCTTTGCTTCCGTTCCGTTCACCTGATGACCATCGTCTTCGGGACGACTTTGCTCGGTCTCGTCATCGACTATTCGTTCCACTGGCTTCTTCAGGGACGGGGGAGGAAGGCCGCCGTCCTGCGCAGTCTGGCCATTTCGTTTGTGACGACGGAAGTCAGCCTGATTCCGCTGATGATTGCGACACTGCCCGTCTTGCGCCAGTCGGCCGTCTTCCTCGGAATTGGTCTTCTTGGGGCGTTTGCTTTCGTCCTCTGCGCCTACCCGCCGCCGGCGGGGTCGCCGGAAGGGGAGTCCCCGTCACGGTTCGGCGGGTTCGTGGGTCTTCGCATTCTTCTGCTGGTCTTGGCCGCCTGTGCGGGATGGGGACTTTTCCACGTGCGTTTTGGGACGGAGCCGACCGCCCTCTACAACCCCGCGCCACGACTGGCCGAGGCGGAACGGCTGCTCGCCGAGTTGAGCGGCGCGGCGGATTCGTCGCGGGGCACTCTCGTCATTGAGGGCTCGGACAGCCTGGACGAGCTGCTGGCACGCGAGGAGTCGTTGGGCCTGCCGGTGGAGGTGTCGCATCTTTCGCGTCTGATGCCGTCCCTCTCGCGGCGGAAGGAAGCGGCCGATCTCGTCGCCCGTCTCTACGCGGAATGCGGTGCGCGGCAGAAGTCGCTGCTGGGCTTTTCGGAACTTTTGCCGCCCTCCGAGCCGCAACCTTGGCAGTGGGAACGCCTGCCGACGGCCTTCAGTCCGTTCTTCCATGGGCATTCGCTTGTCGTGCCCTCCGTGCCGCGACCTTCGGGCGACTTGCCGACGGGTGTTTCGTTCTGGCAGCCGCGACAGATGATTGGCGACATCCTTTCCGCCTGGTCGGAGGAGACGTGTCGGCGGCTGGGTGTGGCACTCGTCCTGATGCTGCTCATTCTCCTGTGCGTCTTCCGCCTGCGGGCGGTGGTCATCATGGCTCCCTCGGCCTTCGCCATGGCCGTCGTCGCCGGGTTGCTGGGCCTTCTCGGGGAACGCGTGAATCTCTTTCACCTGCTCGCGGGGTTCCTGCTTGCGGGCATGAGCATCGATTACACCGTCTTCCTGCATTCGGGCCGTGGGTCGGTGCGTCCGACGCTGTGTTCGCTTCTGACGAGTCTCGCCGGTTTCGGAGCCCTCGCCTTCGTCTCGTTCCCGATTGTGCGGGCGTTCGGCTTGACGCTTGGCGTGGGGCTGCCGGTCGCCTTCCTCGCGGCGCTCGCCCTGCGTCCGCAGGGGAACCGTACGGAACACGGGGCCTCGCCGCTGGGGCTTGAGATTCTCTGGTTGTTCTATCGCCTGCTGGGGCTTCGCGTCCTTCACTTCCTTTCGGGATTGGTTGGAGTCGTCGTGTGGACCTGCTCGCCTGCCGTTCGCCGCACATCAGGATCCGTGCGCAAGGTCGTCAACTTTACCGTCTCGTTGTCCGACAAGCTGGTCGTCATGGCCGAGGGGCGGCATCTGCCGCAGGTCGAGACGGATGGCTCGGCGGATGCGCGGGATTTTCTGTCGGACATCGCGTCCCGGCGCGGCGTTTTTGTCCTTTGCTCCCATTGCGGAACGATTGAGGTCTTGGCCGCGCTCGGTTCGTGCGAGGTGACGTTCCACGCCTGGATGGAATTCACGCGGACGGGGGTCTTCAACCGATTCTACCTGCGTCACGCCCGACGGCGCAAGGTCGTCATCCATCCCATTTCCGAATTTGGGCCGGAGACCGTCTTCGAGGCGGGCGATGCGCTCGATGCGGGTGACTGCCTTGTGATGGCGGGCGATCGTGGCTTCGGGCGGATGCGGACGGTTGTGCTTAACGACGGACGCTCGATGGTCCTTCCCGAAGGCGTCTACCGTTTTGCCCATGCGTTGGAGCATCCCATTTATTTTGTGGCGTGCCTTGCCTGCGGCAGGGGACGGTATCGTGCGATTATCCGCCATTTGCCGACGGACGTGAAGTCCATGGCTGAGGCCTATGCGGGGCAGTTGGCGGGACTCGTCGCGAAATGGCCGGATCAGTGGTATCGGTGGAAGGAAAGCGAATCATGAGCGATGTGTTGACGGATCTTGGAATCGTCTCGGCCCTTGGCGTGGGTGTCGAGGAGACGGCCCGCCGAATGGCGATAGGCGACACGTCCGGCATGAAGCTCCTGAAGGGGGCTTTGCCGGGGAATGACGAGACGGTCTTTGGGTTTGCCGCTCTCCCCGAGGCGGCGTTCGCGGCGGCACCGACGCGTGTGGCGGCTCTGCTGGACGCCGCCCTTGAGCAACTGAAGCCGGCATTGGAGCGACTTCGCCGCGAGGTTCCGTCCTCCCGAATCGGGGCGGTGATTGGGACGAGCAATTCGACGATGGAGGAGTTCACGTCGAATCCCGATCGCATCGACATGGCGTATCCGTCGCAGCGGCTCCGCACGGAGTGGGACGTTGGCGGTCCGGCCTGGGTCGTGTCCACGGCCTGTTCGTCGAGCGCGAAGGTGTTCGCGTCCGCCCGGCAGCTGATTGCGGACGGCCTTTGCGATGCCGTCCTGGTTGGCGGCGCGGATGCCTTTACGCGTGTTGTCCTGAACGGCTTCTATTCGCTGGAGGCGATTTCGCCGCGTCTGACGCGTCCGTTGGCCGCCGATCGGGACGGCATCAACCTCGGCGAGGGCGCGGCGGTTTTCATCCTGCGGCGAAGGAAGGCGGAATCGTCGGATGTCTCGCTTCTCGGTGTTGGCGAGAGTTCAGATGCCCATCACCTGACGGCACCCGATCCAGAGGGGCGCGGGGCTGAGGCGGCCATGCGCGGAGCCTTGGCGGATGCGCATTTGGCCCCGGAGACGGTGGACTACATCAACCTGCACGGAACGGGGACGGTCTACAACGATGCCATGGAGTGCGCGGCGGTTCGGCGCGTGTTTGGGGACCGTGTGGCGTGTTCGTCGACGAAACCGCTCATTGGCCATACGTTGGGTGCGGCCGGTGCGCTTGAGACGGCACTCTGCTGGATTGCCCTTCGGCAGGGGACGGGACTTCCGCCGCATGTGGTGATTCCGATTGATCGGGAACTCGCGCCGTTCCCGGTTCCGGGAATTGGGAATCGGTGCGCGGTACGCATTGCCCTCAGTAATTCCTTCGCCTTTGGCGGCAGTAACGCGAGCGTTCTCATCGGTCGCGTCTGATGTCGTTAGCATGGCAACCGCCGCCGCGATGGTTTGCCGTTCCGATTGGAAGCAGACTTCGTTGTACAGCTTTTGTCCGTGCGGGCGTTTGACGGCGTGGCGGGTGCTGTGGTAGAATCTTGGCATCATGAGAAAGAGTATGAGCTTTGTTTTTGCCGCGTTCGCGGCGGTTTTGCTTTCCTTTGGCCTTGTCGGGTGTGGCCTTTTCCGAGGGGATACGCGTCCAATCGGTTCGGATGGAGAGCGGCTCAATCGGATTCCCGGCGTCCGGGCGGTTGAGATTCCGACGGGTTTTACGGATGCCCAGGTCCTGGATGCCGTTGAGCGGGCGATCGCCGCGACCAGTTCCGAGGTGCATATTGCCGGACTGTGGTATCCCGAGGGCCGCGATCCCGGCAATCGGTGGATTCGGGTCGGCATGACCGTTCGGCGGCATTACTTGTGCGTCTGCTACCGCATTGAGAATGGGCAACTTGTGCCGGATGTTCCGACGTCGACCAACCTGAAGCAGAGTGGCGTGAAGATTCACCGGAGAGTGCCAGGATGGATTAACGGCTTCAATGCGCTGATTTCACAGCAGCTTTATGGAGCGAAGACCGTTCCGATGGCCCGATAGGGTCGTGGAATCCACATAGGAGTCGTAGGTCCGCGTGTAGTAGGTCTCCGCCCCGAGGACCCGTTCTGCCGGCCTCCGCCGCCTGCCGGGGTGATTGTAGGGCGTTCTCATGTACGAGACGGTCCTGCCCGGGATGACCTCGCGAATCGTCATCCACGCGTCGACGGGAAACGCAGGAGCCCCGGCCCATCGTGCCTGAAGGGAATGGGTTGGCGTGGGCAAGGGAAGCGTCTGGGATGCGCAACCTAAAGGGAAAGGACTAAGGTGGTTTGATCAAAGCACCTTAGTGGTTTGTGCAAAGGACTAAGGTGCTTTCCCGTCATCCTGCCTGTCTCCAACCATGTCGATGGGTCTCTCCACTGATGAATATGCTATAATAGGGAATCTATGGCGAAGAACGACTACAGTGCAGAAAGTATCAAGACCCTCGATCCGGTGACGCACATTCGGATGCGTCCGGGCATGTATGTGGGTGAACCCGGTACGGGTGCAATGTACCACGACTGCATCTACATTCTCATGAAGGAGGTCATCGACAACTCGGTCGACGAGTTCGTGATGGGATGCGGCAAGAAGATTGACGTGACGGTCAACTACGACACGGGGGAGACGAGCGTCCGGGACTACGGGCGCGGCATTCCGCTTGAGAAGGTGGTGGACTGCGTCAGCCAGATGAATACGGGCGGCAAGTTCGATTCCGACAATTTCCAGTTTTCGGCCGGTATGAACGGTGTCGGCACGAAGGCCGTGAATGCGCTTTCGGAGTTCTTTGAGGTGCGGTCGTTCCGCAATGGCGAATACTCCGAGGCACTTTTCAAGGAGGGCCGTCTGCAGTCGAAGCGCCGCGGCATGTGCAAGACGCGGGAACCGAATGGGACGTTTATCCATTATCGGCCGGACGTGAAGGTGCTCAAGAACTTCAAGGTCCGCGAAGAGCATGTCTTGCGCCGCATGCGAATGTACTGCTATGTGAATGCGGGGCTGACGATCAACCTGAACGGGCAGTCCATCTGCTCCGAGCACGGGCTTGCCGATCTCATTGCGGATGAGGCCCAGTTCGAGAAACTCTATACGCCGTTTCACGTCAAAACGAAGAATCTTGAGATTATCTTTACGCATACGAACCGCTTTGGCGAGGAATACCACTCCTTCGTCAACGGGCAGTACACGACGGATGGCGGCACGCATCTGACGGCGTTCAAGGAGGCGTTGACAAAGGCTCTGAATGACTGGGATGCCAAGAAGAAGTTTGACGGGGACGACATCCGCGACGGTCTTGTGGGGGCCGTGTCCCTGCGCATCATGAATCCGGTCTTCGAAGGGCAGACGAAGATTAAGTTCGTGATGAACGACATCCGCGCCGATCTTGTCGCGGAGATGAAGAAGGAAATTGAGGTCGCGCTTCACCGTTCACCTTCGGAGACGGAGAAGCTGATTGCCAAGATTGAGGAGACGGGCAAGATCCGCTCGCAACTGAACACAATCAAGAAGCAGGCGCGGGAACGGTCTCAGGCCGTTCAGGTGCGCGTTCCCCAGCTGAAGGACTGCAAGAATCACCTGAAGCTCGACAAGATTGACAAGAAAACGGGCAAGCCGGAGGGCGAGGGGACGATGATCTTCCTCACGGAGGGTAAGTCGGCCGGTGGTACGCTGGGGAATGCCCGGGATGCCATGAATCAGGCTGTCTTCTTCCTGCGCGGCAAGTGCCTGAATACCTGCGGGTTGAACAAGGACGTGCTGTACAAGAACGAGGAGTTCTTCAACCTCATCAAGACGCTGGACATTGAGGATACGCTTGACCATCTGCGCTATGGGAAGATCATCTTCGCCACCGATGCCGATGTCGATGGTCTGCATATTCGGATGCTGCTGACGACATTCTTCATGCGCTTCTACCGGCAGCTGATTACGGATGGACGGGTCTTCATCCTTGAAACGCCGCTTTTCCGCGTCCGCAACAAGAAAGAGCAGTACTACTGCTTCTCGGACGAGGAACGCGAGCGGGCAATCAAAGCCTGCGGAAGGGGATGCGAAATCACCCGCTTCAAGGGCCTTGGCGAACTGAACGCGAAGGAGTTCAAGGACTTCATCGGGCCTGAGATGCGACTCACGCCGGTCACCTGTGCGGATGACGTGGATGTCGAGAAGACAATCAAGTTCTACATGGGGGCGAATACGCCCGAACGCAAGGACTACATCATGGATTCACTCGTCTGCGACTCAAGCGAGTTCTGACGGGTGCCCCTATAAAGAGAGGAGAAGAAAGCAAATGGAGAATGTCAAAAAGCTCGGGCGGATAGTCGTTGCCAGTCTCGCCCTTTGCGGGATGGGACTGCTGGCCGGTCGGGCGGCGGTCGTCGAGTGCGACCTGTCTGGCGTTTGGCGTCTCTCGAATGCGACGAACGACGAGCAGACCTGTATCATCGACGTGCCGGGCGGTGTGCATACGGCTCTTCTGAAGTCTGGGCTGATGAAGAATCCCTTTTGGGGGAGGAACGAGCTTGAGACGCAGTGGGTGGCGAAGGAGGATTGGGTCATCGAGCGCAAGTTCATCGTGTCCCCCGACCTGTTGTCCCACGCGTCCGTCATTCTCCGTCTTGAGGACTGCGACACGTTTTGCACGGTTTACGTTAACGGGCAGAAGGTTGGGGTGACGAGCGACCGCTTCTGCCGCTGGGACTTTGATGTCAAGCCCTACCTGAAGGCTGGGCGGAATGTCATTCGCGGTGTCTTTGCGAGCGCCTGGCGCGTTGCGGACGAGAAGGCGAAGACTCAGGTCGGCAAGTGTCATATGTCTAATGTGCCGTGGTGCAAGAACCAGGCACTGATTCGCAAGCCGGCCTGCCATGCCGGATGGGACTGGGGGCTTGCACAGATGATTACGGGCTTCTGCGGGCCGGTGAAGCTGATTGCGTCCGACAACGACCGCATCGACTATGTTTACACGACCCAGAAATGGAAGGACGACCTCTCCCACTGCACACTGGAAGTCGTGGCGGATATGGAGGACGGTACGCAGGAGAGGCGAACGATTGAGATTGAGAATCCGCCGCTCTGGTGGCCCAATGGGACGGGCGAGCAGCGGTTCTACACCTACACGGTGGAGATTCGCGGCCAGAAGGTGACGCGTTCCATCGGACTCCGCAAGCTGGAGGTCGTGACGAAGGACGGCGCAATGACCTTTCGAGTGAATAACCGTGACCTGTTCATGAAGGGGGCGAATTGGATTCCCTGTTCGGCCTTTGAGAACGAGCAGACCGAGGCGCGGTATCGCGATCTGCTGGAAAGCGCGGCGGCGGCCAACATGAACATGATTCGCGTCTGGGGTGGCGGGCAGTACGAGCGTGACGAGTTCTACAATCTCTGCGACCGGCTCGGCTTGCTGATTTGGCATGACCAGATGTTCTCCTGCGCAATCTACCCCAGTGACGACGCGTTCCTCGCGGATGTGGAGCGGGAGTACGCCCACCAGTTCCGCCGCTTGCGCGACCATGCGTCAATCGCCCTCTGGTGCGGTGACAACGAGTGCGTCGGCGCACTTTCGTGGTTTGGCGATTCACCTGAGGCTGTGGAAGTGAACAGGCGCAATCTCGAAAAGCGTCAGGCCCTGACGGCGGCCGCCGTCGCTCGATACGATCCGACGCGGACATTTTGGCCGAGTTCACCCTGTGCGGGTCCGGGGGACTATTCGGACGCGTGGCACGACGACTCCAAGGGCGATATGCACAACTGGACCGTGTGGCATGGGAACAAGAGTTTCGACAACTACTACCTGTATCGGCCGCGCTTCTGCAGTGAGTTCGGCTACCAGAGTTTCCCTTCGCGCGAGGTCGCCGAGACATTCTGCCGCCCCGAGGACGTGAATCCGGCGGCACCCGACTTTGCGTGGCATCAGAAGAATTCCGGGGGAAATGCGCGCATCGTGGAGACGATGACGCGCTATTTCCGTACGCCCAAGGATGTGGATGCCGTCCTCTACCTCTCGCAGGTTCAGCAGGCAATGGCCATCAAGACGGCGGTCGAGGGCTGGCGGGCGCAGCGTCCCCGGTGTATGGGTACGCTCTTCTGGCAACTGAATGACAATTGGCCGGTCGCCAGCTGGAGTTCAATCGAGTACGGCGGGAAATGGAAGCCCCTGCAGTATCAGGCGCGGCGGTTCTTCGCGCCATTGGCGGTCGTTGGCGTGCCTGGGGCGAATGGTGGCGTCAAGGTGGTTGCAATCAGCGATCTCAACGAGAAGGTCGCGGCAACGGTTACGGTGGAGTACTGGGATTTCTCGGGCAAGGTTCTGGAAACGCGGAAGGTCGCGGCGGAAATCGCCCCTGACTCCGTTCAGGCGGTTGGGGAGTACCCTGTGCGCGAGAACGCCTTTCTCGTCATGACGCTGGAGTCGCCGAAGGGCGGGCGTTTTGTGAACGACTGGTTCTTCGGACCCTACAAGAACTATGATTTGGACGCGGCGAAGATAGCGGCGACGATTGAGCCGAGCGACAATCCGTCTGAGTTCGCGGTCACTCTGACGACGGATCGTCCGGCCTTTTTCGTTTGGATGAACGCCCGTGGCATTCGAGGCGAATTTACCGACAACTCACTGACCCTGCTCCCCGGGCACCCCCGGCACCTGCGTTTCCGGGCGAAGGAGGGCGTTGAAATCGAGTCCTTCCGCCGCGCATTCAGCGTGACAAGTCTTCGGGAATCATACGCAAATCCCTGATTTCGCACAGAAAGGCGGAAAATCTCATCTTCCCGGTTGAACGGGAATGAAAAAAATGGTATACTTTCCGCCGTTCGTTTGGAAAAGCGGGCGTAGCTCAATGGCAGAGCTCCAGCCTTCCAAGCTGGCTACGAGGGTTCGATTCCCTTCGCCCGCTCCAATCGCGCCAGAGTGGCGTAATGGCAGCCGCAGCAGACTCAAAATCTGCCGTACGCAAGTACGTGAGGGTTCGAGTCCCTCCTCTGGCACCAGTCCGAACGAGCGAGGCGACTTGGAGGGGTGTCCGAGTGGTCGATGGTGCAACCTTGGAAAGGTTGTGTGGGCGCAAGTCCACCGGGGGTTCGAATCCCCCCCCCTCCGCCAAGTCGCAATGGGAGAGTTCTCGCGGCGTTATTTATGGTATAATTGTGCCAATGCAAAGGCAGAAGAAAGGATGATGCGATGAAGGAACAACTGAAGATAGGTTTGGCGGTTGTGATGGGTGTCTGCGGGGGCGGGCTTCTTGCGGATCCGTTCGGTGCGCCGCCGGATGCGCGGCATGCGTGGGCTGTGCACGACGACAATCGTCCCGGAGTGAAGAAGATTACGGCGTTGCCGGGGGGTGTCCCGTCTGATGCGAAGGTTCTCTTTGACGGTTCGGCTGAGTCCATCGAAAGAAACTGGTGCGATGCGAGCGGCAAGCCGACGCGGTGGACGATAGACGAGCGGGGGGAGCTTATTTCCGTCCGTGGCGCGGGCTACATCTTCACGAAGGATAAGTTCGCCGATTTTCAGCTGCATGTCGAATGGGCCTCGCCGAAGAAGGTCGAGGGCATGAACCAGGGGCGCGGCAATTCGGGCGTCTTCCTAATGGGCAATTACGAGATTCAGGTGCTTGATTCGTACGAGACGGATCCGGACGCGCCCGGTGGCAACAAGAATCCGAACTATTCGGATGGTCAGGCTGGGGCGGTTTACGGACAGAATCCGCCGCTGGTGAATCCCTGCCGTGCACCGGGTGAGTTCAATTCCTACGACATCATCTTCCACGCGCCGATCCTTGATGCGCAGGGCGGCGTCGTGCGCCCCGCGACGGTCACGGTGCTCTTCAATGGTGTTGTCGTTCAGGATCATTGGCTGTTTGACGGTCCGACGGGCTGGCGCAACCGTGCGACCTATGCGCGGACGACGGCGGATACGGGGCTGAAGCGCGAAGAGAAGATGCCGATTGCCTTTCAGGACCATGGCAATCCCGTGCACTATCGCAATGTCTGGATTCGCGAACTGCCGCGTCCGGAGGATAACGTGACGCACGGCACCTACTATGCGAAGGAGGACAAGGTGATGGAGCTGCGCCGCGCAACGGCGGACAAGCTGGATGCCGAGTTCGACGCGAAGTGGGGACAGGAGAAACTCGGGCGCAAGATGGTCGAGGCGTGGCGCGTGGCCAGTTATGCGGCCACGCCCGAACGACTGGCCCGCGTCCAGAAACTTGAGGCGGACTATCTTGCGGCCGTCAAGGACATGACGCGTCGCGATGAAGTCAATGCATTGGGCATTGACCACTGGAATCTCAGCTTCTACTACAACGGCCTCTTGAGTGCCGGCGTTATTACGGAGGACAACGCCGTGCTGAAGAAACTGCGGGAACTCAAGTGACGGAACTGCCGCGCCCTGTCGAGGTTCGGCCTTACAGGGCGTGAGTCCCCCGTGGTGCGCGGCGGATGAGCGAAAAGTCAAGGAGACGAGTCATGAAGAGACGGATTCTTTGGGTGTCGGCCCTCTTGCTGGCGGGGCTTGTGTCGGGGTGCTTTACGTTGGATGAGACGGACTATCCGTCCGTCAAGTTGTCGCAACTGTCTGCGGCGGCCACAAATTGCACGGTTACCGTGCGCGGGTTTGAGGCGACCTTCACTGAGACGGTTCTTGTGACGGGGTATGAAACGGTCTACATCCCAGGAGGCTACGGTCGGCACCACTATCATCCGGGTGGCTTTGAGACGGTGCGGACGACGACGGAAATTCCCCAAGTCAGGCAGTCGGATATGTTCCTTGAGCGGGCCAAGAACCTTCTGGAGGAAAACGGCTTCAATGTGATGGCGAATCCGGCGGACTACATTGTCGAAGCCAAGTTCTCGGGTCCTGTTTCTGATTCGAATGGTGAGGCCATTCGCCTGTTGTGGTGGGTTGCCTCGGCGTTTACCTGCGACAGCTACGCTCAGACTTGGTGCGCAAAACTCAAGATTTATGACAATCGCACGGGTAAGCTTGTCTTCCATCACGACTACAGCCAGGACTACGGAGCGACGATGTTCTCGCCGATTCCGCTCTTCGGCATCGCCTCTTACGATAAGACCGAACCGAATTACATCCAGAGCTGGTGCCTGACGGCTTTGACGGATCGCATGATGGCGGATGTCAGTGCCTTTCTTGCACTGGGGAAGTGAACGGCAGTGAAGGCGTGGCTCCAGCGTGTCCGAGAGGCTTCGGTTACCGTTGATGGTCGGGTCGTCTCCTCCATCGGGCAGGGCTATCTGGTTTTTCTGGGTGTGACGCATACGGATACGGAGGCGGCAGCGGACAAGTTGGCGGAGCGCATTCCCGTCCTTCGTCTCTTCGAGGACGAGAAGGGACTGATCAATCGCTCCTTGGAGGATGTTGGCGGTAGCGTCCTTGTCGTTTCTCAGTTTACGCTTTATGCGGATACGGCGCACGGCCGTCGGCCCGGTTTCTCGGCCGCGGCGCGTCCGGAGATTGCGCGTCCACTTTATGAGCGCGTCGTGGACGGCTTGCGGACGCGCCTCGGTTCGGAGCGCGTCGGGACGGGTGTGTTCGGTGCGCAGATGGATGTGCGGTTGCTGAATGACGGACCGTTTTCCGTGGAGTTGCTGGCATGAGAATCTTTCGTAAGGAAGTTACGGCATCAACGAACCTGGACGCCCGCGTCGGCTTGCCCGGCGACGTGTTCGTGGCGGAATTCCAGACGGCCGGGCGTGGGCGACTGGATCACAAGTGGCATTCCGTTCGGGGGGAGAATCTGACCTTCTCCACCGTCTTGTCGACAGGTGATGCGTCTGCGGCGGAAGTTGCGACGCTTCCGCTGGTTGTCGGTCTTGCGCTGGTCGGAGCCATCGGGCGCATCCTCGACGGGGACGAGAATGGGCATATAGCCCTCAAGTGGCCGAATGATGTCTTTGTCGACGGACGCAAGGTGTGCGGCATCCTGTGCGAACGCAATGGGGAGAATGTCATCGCGGGCGTTGGCATCAACGTGAACCAGACGGTCTTTCCGCCCGAGATTTCAGCACGGGCGACCTCGCTTGCTCGGCAGTCGGGGCATCCGATTGACCGCGAGCAGGTTCTGCAGATGGTGCTCGATTCCATTCGGACGCGGCATCGGCAGTGGTTGCGCGGCGGTTTTGCATCCCTTCAGCCGGAGTTTGCCGAAGTTGACTACTTGAAGGGACGCTTCATTTCAGTCCGTCAGACCGACGCGGATCCCGAGCCAATTGTCGGGATTTGCAAGGGCATTCAGAAGGACGGGACGCTTCTTGTCGGGGATGTGAGCGTCTTTGCGGGCGAGGCGCATGTCACGCCTTAGAAGGAGTAGACCCTTGAAGGACGTTTTTGGACACTACTGGTTTCAGGTTCGCTCGTACGAATGCGGAAGCGATGGACTGGCCACGCTCCCGACGATTTGCAACTACTTGCAGGAATCGGCTTCGCTCCATGCGGAGGCTTTGGCGTTCTCACGGGTGGATTTCGCCTCGCAGGGCGAGAACATCACCTGGGTTCTGACACGGCTTCGCGTCAAGATGTTCCGCTATCCCAAGTGGAACGAGCGCGTTGAAGTGGTCACGTTCCCGCGAGGTGGACGCAAGATTGTCGCCTGGCGCGATTTCTCGGTGAAGACGGAGAAGGGGGAGGTGCTGGGGCTCGCCACCAGCGAATGGATGATGATTGACCTTTCCTCGCGGCGAATTGTCTCGATTCCCGACACTGTCTTCGAGGCCTCGGAACGGGTCAATGAAGCCGTTCTTGGGCTTGATCCATTTACGCCGCGCCTGCGGTTCCCTGTGTCCGTTCAGGTGAATGCGAACCGTGCGTTCGTTGCAAAGAACCTGGACATCGACCTCAATGGACACGTGAACAATGTCCATTACATCGAATGGATGCTTGAACCGTGCTTCGCGTCGGAGCGGTCGGGTGCCGCGTGCCCCGCTGAAATGGAGATTGTCTTTAGGTCCGAGACCTTTGCAGGTGAGCGGATTGCGGTCGATGTCGGCAAGGACGAGACGAGCGGGCGAACCTATCATCGTGTTGCTTCGGCGGAAGGAAAGGGCCATGTCGTCGCATGGACGCGGCACATGGAGGTGAGGGCGGATGTCGGGAATTGAAATCATTTATGAGGACGAAGATATCCTTGTCGTCAACAAGCCGGCGGGAATCATCGTGCATCCGGCCCCAGGACATACGACGGGGACGCTGACGGATGCGCTCGTGGCCCACTGTCCGCAAATGGCATCGGTCGGTAGCCGGGAGCGTCCGGGTGTTGTGCACCGGTTAGATGTCGGCACAAGCGGTGTGATGGTGTTCGCCAAGACGCGGCAGGCTTACCTGAAATTGAGGGAGGCATTCGAATCCCATACGACGATTCGTAAGACCTATCTCGCCGTCCTGCGGGGTGCGCCGCGTGAGAAGCAGGGAACGATTGATGCGCCGATTGGCCGAAAGCCGTGGGATCCGAAACGCATGGCGGTCGGTGTGCCGGACGGCAAGCGGGCCATTTCGCACTGGACGGTTCTTTCTCGCCATGGGCCGCTTGCCCTGGTGGAATTCGTCATTGAAACGGGACGGATGCACCAGATTCGCGTCCATGCGGCCCATCTGGGACATCCGGTCGTGGGTGATCCCCTCTACGGAAATGTCGCGGCGGATCGGCATCTCGCCTCACATCCGATGCGTCCGCTTCTGCATGCGGTGGAACTTGAGCTCCCGCACCCGAGGACGGGTCGTCGTCTGCGATTTGCCGCAGAGCCACCGCCCGACATTCTCTACGCCCGATAATTGATCCTTTTGCCTTAACATCCATCCCAGTTTGTCAAATAGAAAGTGCACCCTGTAAGTAGCTGGGTGGTTTTTGGTTTGCCAAATACTGTGCACTCATT